>JAJDCP010000039.1 GCA_029260765.1 Planctomycetota bacterium | reverse complement strand
GGCTTCCGGCGCTCACAGAGCGCCGCTACAGGGGGAGGAACCGCTGCGGACGCGGCTTGCAGCCGCTGTAGCGTCGGGCTATGACCGACGGGAACACCGACCCGCATAGAGTCCCCCCAGATCTTCGGGGCACCCGCTGCGGACGCGGCTTCCGGCGCTCACAGAGCGCCGCTACAGGGGGAGGAACCGCTGCGGACGCGGCTTGCAGCCGCTGTAGCGTCGGTCTAGAGCAGGGCCCTGGCAGGGGTCTCTCAGGGAAACCCGGTTCATCCGCGGAGGTCGGTCTCGCCAGCGGTGTCGAGTAGGCCGGGACGTTCCCGCATGACCGGATCTCGCTTCTTCGCTTATCCACTTTCACCGCACCCCTCGCCGAGAGGCATTCCTCAAGAGTGTTGGGCGTCGAGCTCCCACACCGGTTGTTGCCCGCCGGATAGCCAACCGGCCGCACCCCGGAGACCGCCAGACTCTACTCTAGCAGTCTGCGACGAAAATCGCTTCGCCAGGCACCACGGCGGCGGCGCGTTGACATCGCTTCACAATTTTCCCCGCACTCTGCTGGCTGTCCGGCTCTCGGCATGGAACTCGCTCTGCGGTCACGAGCTTCACTCTTGGTCTGCCGAGGGATCACCCACCCGCCCTGTCAACGTGGAATTAGCACCCTGGCTGTTCCCCACAGCTGGTTGCGATGCGGCCTGGCAGCACTCTTCGAGGCAGTCCGGCAAGCGGAGATTGCTGTTGCAGGCTCTGTGGGGCGCGGCTATAGTCCATCCTCAGAATTCTACTTCTCCCGATAGAGTCGCGTGACTGGCGGGTTCGTCGGTCCTCAAGCAACGGAGTGCTTCTCTGATGGCATCACCGGCGGCCGACACCCGCGCCAGTAGCACGAAGATCACCGGCGAGCAGGTCCTGTTCCTGAATCGGCAGATCGCCTCGATGGCGCGGCTCAACATGCCCTTGAGCAAGGGGCTCACGATCCTCGCCCGCGAAGTCACCGATGCCAACTTCTCGCGCATGATCAATCAGATCCGCAACGACCTCGATGAGGGCAAGACGCTGCATGATGCCCTGGCGCGCTACCCAGCTTCGTTTTCAAGGGTCTACCTTGAGATCTTGAAGGCTGGAGAGTCGACGGGCAACCTGGCAGTGATCCTCGACGAGCTGGCCGCGTACTCCGAAACCATGCTCAGGGTCCGGGACAAGATCGTCGACTCGTTGACCTACCCGCTGGTCATGACGGGGGTCACCTTCGGCTTTCTGTTGCTGTTCATTTTCGCTGCCGTGCCGACTCTGCGCGAGATCTTTGACCCGACGCTGCAGGCCGCGGGGCCGGTGGGATCTCCGGTCGTGCCGGATGTGCCCTGGGTCGCGCGGCTGATCTATTCACTGTCGGACATTCTGCACCATCCGGTCTTTGCACCGCTGATCCTGGTCGTTGTGGTTGCGTTGGGGTGGGGTTTGCTGCGCTTCCTCAGGTCTCAGCGCGAGGCGTACGACCAGGTGATGTTCCGGCTGCCGATCTTCGGACCACTCTTCCACAAGGCGACTCTGCTGAAGGTCTGCAGGACGCTGCGGGATCTCTTGTCGAACGGCGTTTCGATGGTGCAGTCCTTGCGCCTGGCGGGCAACATCATCGGGCAGAACGTCGTCAGGGACAAGCTGACCCAGATCACCGAGGGCGTCGAGCAAGGCGAGAGTTTCGGCAAATATCTGGGGGGAGACAAGCCGAACGTGTTCCCGGACACGATTGTCTGGAAGCTGCAGATCGCTGAAGAGAAGGGTATCGTCGAGCAGGCCCTCGGCGAAGTCAGCGACGATCTGGAGCGCCAGATCAACTCGGTTGCCACCCGGATCTCCAAGCTGATGGGGCCCTTCATCATGCTCTTCCTGTGTGTCGTGGTCGGTTTTGTGGCGGCCTCCTTCTACCTGCCGATGTTCGAGGCGCTCAGTAAGGGCTCGATGTAGCCCGTGGGAATATCGATGAGTGCGCACACGGCGATTTCGCATGTCGACAGCAAGATCCAGGACATGCTCGCGAGCGGTGACTTCCTGATCAGTGAGTTGGTCGACTCGATGCTGTATGGCTCGGTGGCGAGTCACACCAGCGATGTCCATATCGAGCCCACCAAACGCGGCATTCGTGTGCGCTACCGCATCGATGGCATCTTCAGTGAGTTGACCGCCCTGCCATCGGGCCTGCATGACCAGATCGTTTCGCGTATCAAAGTGATGGCCAACCTGATCTCGCACCAGAAGATGATCACCCAGGAGGGACGCATCAGCCTGGAGCGCGAGAGTCAGAAACACGACCTGCGGGTCTCGATCATCCCGACGATCACCGGGGAAAAAGTCGTGCTTCGGCTGTTCTCGGCCACTGAAGAGCTGCTGGAATTCGAGGGCCTCGGCTACACCGACGAGCTGATCCAGGCCTATGAGAAGCTGCTGTTCAGCCTGCGCGGCATGGTCATCATGACCGGCCCCAGCGGCAGCGGCAAGACCACGACCTTGTACGCGAGCATGAAGCGAATCCAACGCAAGCTCGACCGTTTTGCGAGCCTGATCACGCTTGAAGATCCCGTCGAGTATGAGTTTGATACCTTCTGCCAGATGCCCGTCAACCGCCAGCAGGGACTCGATTTCAGTGCGGGCCTGCGGGCGATTCTACGCCAGGATCCCGAAGTGATCATGGTCGGCGAGATCCGCGACCACGAGACCTGTGAAGTGGCTCTGCGAGCCGGGTTGACGGGACATATGGTGTTGACCACCATCCACGCGGGCTCCAGCTGCGAGGTGATCACGCGCCTGCTCAATATGGGCATGGAGCCCTTCATCGTGGCGTCAGCGATCTCCGGTGTGGTGGCGCAGCGTTTGGTGCGGACGATCTGTGAAAGCTGCAAGCAGGAGGTGCCCGCCGATGCCGTGCAGCAAGCCTACGTCAAACGCTTGCTGAAGCGGGAGGTCACGACCTTCTATGAGGGTAAGGGTTGTGACGAGTGCCGGGGGACGGGTTACAGTGGGCGCCGCCCCGTGGTCGAGTTCCTGATTTTCGACGATGGGCTGCGCTCATTGATTCTGAAGAAGGCGGCGACTTCCGAGCTGCGCGACTATTGCGTCAGGCAGGGAATGCGAACGCTGCAAGCCGATGCCATGGTGCGCGTGATCGACGGAGACACCACCATCGAAGAGGTGTTCCGCAACGTGCCCTTGCACGACTTCGGGAAGGACTGATATGCGTACTCGGATTCGAGGCGTGGCACTTGCGGAGTATGTGGCGTCGATCACGATCTTCACGATCTTCGTCGCGGGCTATTTCGCGATTTCGGCGCAAAAGTCGCGCAGCTTGCATTTCGCCGCCTGCAAGCGTGCAGCACTCAGTGAGCTTTCGACCCAGCTCGAGCGTGTGCGTGCGGGTCTCGTCGAAGAGCGCACCGGGCTCGCGCTCGAGGCTCGCGACCATGAGTTGGGGGGCGACTGGCAGCCGATCTGGTCGGGGCCGCTCACGCTGCCAGCCGGGGTGGTCAGCGTCGATGCGGTCAGGATTTACAAAAGACCGCACGATGAAGGTTTGGATGAGCTGGCCGTCATGGTATTTTGGCCGTCAGAAGGCGGTCGATGGTTGCATGTCCGCGCGGATACGTTGAGAAGAACCCGATGAGACGTGGATTCACTCTGCTCGAGCTGATCGCCTACATCGGTTTGCTGACGACGTTGCTGGTCATGGTTGGTTCTGCAGAGCAGTCGATCCGTACGACTCTCTGGGTGCAGCAGGCTCAGATCGATGCGCACCAGCGCGCCGTCGCCTTCGAGTCCCGTCTTCGGCTGGACATTCGCAGTGCACTGCGCGTAGAGCAGCTCGCTGAGGACCGCCTGGTTCTGACCCTGGCCGAGGGCGAGCCGACAGTGTGGAGCTTCAGCAAGGGTGAGTTGCGACGCGATGGCAGGCTCGTGACGGCTGGGCTCGAGAGCTGGGCCTTCGCGACCAGCGACGGCGGCGTCCGCTTTGACGGAACCGTTCGGGCACGCGTGGGTCGTCTGGAGCGCAGGCTAGGCATCGCAGGTTGGTCGGCGCCGCGCACGGCGGGAGGATTGTGAGCATGAAAGCCCGTCGCGGAGCGACCATGTTTACAGTCGTGCTGTTCCTATCTGTCTTGATTGCCGGCGCTTCCGCCGTCCACTTCGATACGACCTTGGCCCACCTGCGTTATCTGCTCTGGCAGGACAATCAGGTCAAGGCGCACGCTGCGGCGGATGCCGTGGTAGAGAAACTCCGTGTCCAGGTCGACACCGCAGCGGAAGCAGCTTCGGAGCTTGCCGAGGTCACGTACCGCACAGATTCTGCGTCGGCAACCGCCGAGGCGCACCGCAAGGATGGCGTCTGGCATGTCGAGGCTGTGGGAAAGAGCGGAACCGGGACGCCGTATCCGGCGACGGTAACGCTTGAAGTAAGACTCCAACGTTCTGGCTCGTTGAGAGACGGGCCCTGGACGGTCGCTTCCTGGGCTGAACGCTAGGCGCGTTGAGCCTGGGGTGGCGAGATTTTTTGAGGATGGGTGTTCATTGACTGCCAGTGAGAGCAACGGTGTGACGGTAGACGACTCCGGCGGCCAAAGACCGGCCAGCGTGACGGAGGCGGAGCCCGCACCCGGACCGGAGGCACGGCCTGCGGCGTTAGCGCCGTCCGAGGAGGCTGCGGCGGCACCTGCAGCTGCGGAACCAGCGCTTGCGGTCGCAGCGACTCCGGCGGCAGCGACTTCGGCGGCCGAGGCTCCGGCGGCAGCGACTCCGGCGGCCGAGGCTCCGGCGGCCGAGACTCCGGCGGCCGAGGTTCAGCCCACAACCAACGCGGAACCGGCTAGCATCCCGGCGGCTGCCACTGAAGCGGCTCTGGCGACGACGCCTGACGTGCCCGCTGAGGCCCGGGCTGTCGCTGCGCAAGCGCCGGCCGCCGCAGCCATGACTGTTGCCGAAGAACTGCCGCGGGCAGACAAGGACGCGGCGGCTGCGCCGAGCGGCGTGACAGCCGGGCCCGCAGGGGAGGCTCCTGCAGGGGAAGCTCCTGCAGGGGAAAAAGCTCAGGCGGGTGCGGAAGGCGCCACGCAGGACGATGCCGCGCAAGCAGGCGCGGAGGATGCGGCTCCCAAGAAGAAGAGGCGTCGACGTAAGAAGAAGAGCGCAGAAGAGGGTGGACGTCGTCCGCGTCGCCGCAGAGCGCGCAAGGAGATCATCACCCAGAAGCCTGTGGCTGGCTCCTGGTTCGAAGCGAAACCTGAGATCGACGATGCGATGCGCGCCGAGATCAGCGAGCATCTCGCGCAGCGGTTCCGGCTGAACAAGCAGTCCGCCAGCAACGTGCTGGCACTGCTCGACGCGGATTACACGATTTCCTTCATCGCCAAGTACCGGTCCGAAAGAGTAGGTGGCCTCGATGAGCCCCGCCTGCGCAAGGTCCGGGACCGGATCGCGGAGTTGGCTGCCCTGATCATCCGCCGCAACGAGATCCTGGCCCGGCTGGAGGCGGAGTGTCCTGACTCAGGGCTCGCCGGATTGGTCTCCAAGACGGTGGATCCGCGCGTCCTCGAGGATGCCCAGTATGCGATCCGCTCAAGGCGGCGTTCGAAGGGCTCGAAGGCCTACAAAGCTCGGGAGCAAGGGCTTGAGCCGCTGGCGCAGAAGATCCTCGAGCAAGGCGAGACAGAGGGTGAGATCGAGGAGATCGCCGGAGCCTTCCTGTCAGAAGCGGTCAGTGACGTGCAGGCGGTGCTAGACGGCGCGCGCGCCATCGTGATCGACAAGCTCTCCCTCGATCCCGACTTGCGCCGCGAGCTCCGTCACCAGGTGTATACGCGCGGTATCCTCGTTGCAGGGCCGCGTCCAGGTAAAGAAGAAGCTGAGACCAAGTACAAGTCCTTCTACACGTACCGCGAAGCTGTGCGTCGTGTGCCTCCGCACAGACTGCTGGCCGTCGAGCGCGGTGTGCGTGAACGGGTGCTTGAGGTCAAGATCGAGGCTCCTCCTTCGGTCCTGCCGGCTGTAGAAGGCAAGGTCCTCAAGAAGGGCGGTTCCATTTGGACTGAGCTGCTACGTGACTGCATACAGGAGATGATCGAGCGCTTTCTGCCGACTGTTTCCAAAGAGGTGCGGCGGAACCTGCGCGACGAGGCCGAAAACCGGTCGATCGAGACCTTCTGCTCGAACCTCGGCCATCTGTTGCTTCAGCCTCCGACGCGCGACAAGGTCGTGGCCGGAGTCGACCCAGGTACCAAGAACAGCATCCGGCTGGCGGTCGTAGATCCCAAGGGTGAGTTCATCGGCAGCCGCACGCTGTATCCCTATGAGCCCAAGGGAGATCGAGCGGGCGCCACGCGCGCATTCCTCAATTTCCTCGAAGACTATCGAGTCGATATCGTGGCGATCGGCAACGGCTCTGCATCGCGCACGGCAGACCGTTTCCTGGCAGGCGTCATCAAGCAGGCGAGCGGCGAGCTCAAGGCCCGCAGGGCGGTGGTCAACGAATCGGGCGCTGTCGTCTATGCGGCTTCTGAGCTTGGCAAATCCGAATTCCCCGAGCTGGATGTCGCCACGCGGGCAGCGATCTCGATCGCCCGCCGCTTGCAAGATCCGCTCTCCGAGCTGGTCAAGGTCGAGCCGCGCTTTCTTGGGGTCGGTCAGTACCAGCACGACGTCAACCAGAAGACGCTCGGGCAGGCCCTCTACGAGGAGGTGGTCTCGGTTGTTCACAGCGTGGGCGTTGAGATCAATCGTGCCTCCAAGGCATTACTCGAGCACTTGTCGGGGGTCGACGACACCTTGCTCGAGAACCTGATGCAATACCGCAAGGAGAAGGGCCCCCTGCAGAAACGGACCGACCTTTTTGAGGTCGAGAAGCTCGGACCGAAGGCGTACGAGCAGCTGGCGGGTTTTGTCCGGATCCCGGATGGACCCGATCCACTGGACAATACGGACATCCACCCCGAGTGCTACCGCATCGTCGAACAGATGTGCGTGTCGATCGGGCGGACGGTGGCCAACGTACTGACCGATCCGAGCGAAGTGGCCCGTATCGAGAAAACGCGCTTTGTCTCAGAGCGGTTCGGGCTACACACCATCGACGCGATGATGGCCACCATGCGTTCTCCGCGCTCCGATCCACGCGACGCGGTAGAGCCGATCGTGTACCGGGAAGATGTTGTCGAGCTCGAGGACCTTGAAGTCGATATGGTGCTCGAAGGGACCGTCACCAACGTTACGGACTTCGGTGCCTTCGTGGACATCGGTGTCCACCAGGACGGGCTGATCCACATCTCGGAGATGGCGGACAGTTTCGTCAAGCATCCGAGCGAGGTGATTCGGGTCGGTGACCGCGTCAAGTCAAAGGTCATCAGCGTTGACAAGAAGAACCGACGCATCGGCTTGAGCGTGCGTGCTCTGGGCGGCGATGCTTCAGGCGGGCAGCGCGGGGATAGGGCTTCGGCCAGCGACTCTGGACACATGCGGGCCGGTGCTCCCAGCGGCGGACAGGGTCGTGGTGGACCAGGTCGCGGTGGACCGGGCCGTGGTGGACCGGGGCGTGGGAATCAGTCGCGAGCGGGCACGGGCAGCAGTCCGCGCACGCCGGGGGCTCGGGGAGGTCCCGGAGGGCGCTCAGCGACCGGTGGGCGCAGTGGGCCCGGGCGCTCGTCTCCGGGCGGGGGAAAAGGACGGCCGCGGAGCGGTGGGGGACGTGGATCGTCTTCTGACCGTGGCAGCCACGGCCCGCGGCAGGCTCCGAATCCGGCCAGCCGCGGCTTCCGGATCGGGGACGTGCTGAGCTTCGAGGACAAAAAGAAGTCCGAGGAGAGCTGAGGAATAGCGACCACTATTCCGCTTGCTCGGACTGAACCGGCGGCGGGATGGGGGCCGTGTCATCTCCCTCGTCCGGCACGAACAGGCGGAGAGCCAGCGCTGCGATGATCATCAAGGCAAGGCATGCCACAAGAATCACAAGGGGCATTCCTTTGCCGCTCGTCAGCGGATGGGCCGGGCTCGGTGGCGTGGGTCGCTTGCCTGCCAGCGCCTGGACTTCCTTCTGGGCTTCGATCAGACTGCAAGCGAACGCCTCGCGGTAGATCTTGATGGCTTCGATACGCTGTCCCGAAGCAAGTAGACGGCGGACGTCACTGACGGCCAGAGCCTGGCGCAAGCCACTTTCGGAAGGGTCGCCTGTCAGCTCCTGGTAGAGTCGCTCCGCATTCACTTGTTCCCCGGCGGCGACCAACTTCCGCAGGCGCTCCTCTTCTTCAGCGCGCATTGCACACCCTCCGTGGCTGATGGGGATACTCCAGGTTGGCGACCAGCCCTGTGCGGCGGGACGCGCACTGCGCAAGCTCGCCAGCGTGATTCAGCCAGCCGCGGCGAGATGGAAGGTACGCAGTGATGCAGCCGCCACCCACAGATCATACCATAGAGCCGCCGACCGGCAGGAGAGTGAGCCATGGACCTGTTCGAGAGCGTTCGGGAGCAGCGCAGACCTCGGCCTCTGGCCGACCGTATGCGCCCTGACAGCCTCGAGGGGCTGGTCGGCCAGGAGCATCTGCTCGGGCCGCTACGGCAGCTGATTGCTGGCGGGTTCCTGCCGTCGATGCTGTTGTGGGGTCCCCCCGGAGTCGGCAAAACCACGCTCGCGCGCCTGCTGGCCCGCCACTGTGAAGCACGCTTTGTCGAGCTCAGCGCGGTAGCCGTCGGCGTCGCAGCGCTACGCACGGCGGCCCAGCAGGCTGAAGACGAACTGGCCGGCCGAGGGCGTCGCACCGTGCTCTTCGTCGACGAAATCCACCGCTTCAACAAAGGGCAGCAGGACGCCGTCCTGCCCTTCGTGGAATCGGGTAGCCTGACGCTCATCGGTGCGACTACAGAGAATCCTTCTTTCCGCGTCAACCCGGCCCTCCGGTCGCGCTGCCAGCTCTTCGAGCTGCGCCCCCTCGAAGTTGTCGCGATCCGCGCGCGGATCGCGGAGGTCGCGGCGCAGTGCTACCCTGAGATCACGTTCGAAGCAGAGGCGCTGCAGGCCCTGGCCGCACGTGCCGGCGGAGACCTGCGCAAGGCCCTTGGCGGACTGGAGATCGCGGCGGGGCTGGCCGTCGACGGGATCGTCGCACACGAACAGGTCTTGCGCTTGTTGCCTGCAGCGGCCTGCAACTATGATCGTCAGAGCTCCCACTACGATTGTGCTTCCGCATTCCAGAAGAGTCTCCGCGGTTCCGATGTCGATGCGTCCCTGTACTACCTCGGCAAGATGTTGGTTGCGGGCGAGGATCCGCATTTCGTCTGCCGAAGATTGACAGTGTGTGCGGCCGAAGATGTAGGCATCGCCGATCCTCAAGCGTTGCAGCAAGCGCTCGCGGCCTGGCAGGCCGTCGAGCGTTTGGGTATGCCCGAGGCGCGTATTCCCTTGGCACAAGCGGTCGTCTACATCGCTCGTGCCCCCAAGAGCGACGCTTCCTACCGCGCTTTGAGCGCGGTCCTCGAGACCCTGCGCGCGGGCGGCGACTACCCGGTGCCGGACTTCTTGCGCTCCTCAGGCGCACCGGACGGCTATCTCAACAGCCATGCGCATCCCGGGGCAGAGCAGCATTTCCTGCCTGAAGCGCTGCGCGGCAGCCGCTGGTACCCGGTGGAGGCGGGACCGAACGGTGCTGCGCTCGACAGCGTTGCTGAGGCCTTGCGCGCGCGTGGCAGTGGTCCCCTCAGCAGCCGCGAGCTGGGCGTGGAGCTCGGACTGTCCGCGCAGACAGTTGTGCGCTGCGTGCGTGAGTTGGTGCGGCGTGGCCAGCTCGAGCTGATCCAGAGCGCCCGCTTCAGCTGGCGGGAGTCTGGTTCCGACCCGAGAGGAGGATCACACAGCGAACACTGACGATCGGCCTGACCAGGCCGATCCTTCGACACTCTCCCAACAGCAGGTTCCCCGATCGCGTAGACTGAAAATCTGTGACGTACAGGGTTCGATAGCCATTCCGCTGGGGAAAACGCACCCTGTTGGCAGGGTCTGTTTGGCGGGTCATGGACCTTCAGGGGGGGGGATGCACGAAAGCCCAGAATTCCTGACCGTCGTGCTGGTCTGCATGATGTTGGCGGTCGGGGCCCTTCTGCGCCAGGTCGCCCGGCGCTTGCGTGTTCCCTACACTCTGGCTGTCTTCCTGGTCGGGGCGGTAGGCGGCTTCTTGCTGCGCTCGCTGGAGATGAGCGGCAGCATGGGCGCGATGCTCGACGAGCTGGGCAGTGGAACCGCGTTGTCACCGGCCCTGATTCTGCTGGTCTTCTTGCCCGCGTTGGTGTTCGAGTCGGCATACTCGATGGAGGTGCACTCCTTCGCGCGCAACTTCGGTGCCATCGCCGTGTTGGCGCTGCCCGCACTGATCGCGTGCACCGCCTTGACAGCGCTGTTGATGGTGGGCTTGACCCATGGCAGCTGGGATTGGGGATTTCCGGCCGCCTTCGTCTTCGGGGCCTTGATCAGCGCGACCGACCCTGTGGCGGTCGTCGCCATCCTGCGTGAGGCGGGGGCGCCCAAACGTCTGGGAACGTTGATCGAGGGCGAGTCTCTGCTGAATGACGGCACCGCCATCGTGATGTTCACTGTGCTGATCGGCGTCCTGAGCGGGACGGCCAGTCTGAGCATTCACGGACCGGTGTTGAAGTTCGTGTGGGTCGTGGCAGGAGGTGTCGGAGTCGGGCTGGGCTTGGGCGTGGGTGTTTCGGCCTGGCTGTCGCGTACCTTCAACAACCCCCTGGTCGAGATCACCTTGACGTTGGTGCTGGCCTATGTCGCGATGATCGTGGCCGAGGGGGGCCTGCATGTTTCGGGAGTGATGGCGGTGGTGACCGCGGGGCTCTGGATGAGCGGACCCGGCAGGGCGAGCGTCAGTCCCGAGGTGCACCACTTCCTGCATCAATTCTGGGAGATGCTGTCGTACCTGGCCAACACCCTGATCTTCTTTCTCGTCGGTGTGCTGATCGCCCAGCAGGTGCAGGGGGCGATGTTCGACGACCTGCTGCTGATCGTCGCCACCTACGTCGGAATCATGGTCATCCGCGGGCTGGTGATCTTCGCGTTCCGACCCCTGATGAACAAACTGGCCGATCCGATTTCGCTGGGGGCGGCTTCGCTGATGGCCTGGGGAGGGCTTCGTGGCGCCGTGTCGCTGGCCTTGGCGCTGATGGTCAGCCAGATCCCCGAGATTCCGGCGGAGCTACGCCGCCAGGTCCTGGTTGTGACAGGTGGGGTGGTGTTCCTCACCCTGCTGATCAACGGCTCGACCACGGGCCTGTTGCTCCGGAAGCTGGGGTTCGACCAGCCCCCGTTACCAGATCAGCTGGCTGATAAGACGGCGCGCGCCGCGGTCTTGCAGCGGGTCCGTGGTCAGCTGAAGTCGATGTCCCAGAACAAGAGCCTCAAGATGCTGCGTTGGAAGAAGGTAGAAGAGGCTCTTGAAGAGCGGACTGAGCGGCTCGCCCACGACATTGAGGCTACCAAAGAGGCCCTCGAGTCCGTCGATCAGGAAAGCCATGCCGTCGGCTATTGGCATCAAGCTCTGGGAATCGAGCGTGAAGCTCATTGGGATGCCTTCAGCAAGGGGACGATCGGAGCCGACGCCCTCAGGGCCATGCAGCATGAAATCGACTTGCAACTGGACTGCTTGGGCGAGGGGCGGTTCGAGCCTCCAGCATCACGCTGGCCTGCGCACCTGGGTCTGCGGGCGAGTGTGGCACGCTGGGCGAAGCGGTTCGGCTTGAGTGTGGGCCGTATGCAGATGCGCCGTCTCACCCTGCTCTATGACCTCGCGCGCGGAGGGCAGCTGGCAGCCGAGAAGGTCATGGGGGCGCTGGATGAGCTCGGCGACATCGACGAACTGGCCCGCAAGAAGATCCGCCAGACCTATCTCAGCTATCTGCTCGAGAGTCGGAAGCGCCTGGAGGAGTTGCGGCTGAGTCTGCCCGAGGTGGTCGAGGAGATCGAGACGCGCCTGGCGTTGCGGATCGGCCTGAACATCGAAAAAGCGGGGTATGCCGAGCTGCTGCACAAAGGCGTCATGGAGCAGAGCTCGGCCCGTGCCGCACTCGACCAGGTCGATTGGCGCATGCACAAGCTCGAGAGCCGCGCGCCGGAGATGGCGCTGCCCGATACAGCCGAGCTGTGTCGCAATGCGCCGCTGTTCAAAGACCTCGACGATGAGGCCATTCAGCTCGTAGCTGAGCTCACCCGTGAGGAGCTGCTGGCGCCCGGAGACGACCTCTGCAAAGAAGGAGAGCTTGGAGACAGTATGTTCGTGATCGAGCGTGGGGCAGTCGTCATCACGCGCAAGGTCGGCGCGCTCAAGACAACCCTGGGTGTTCTGGGTACTGGGGACATCGTTGGAGAGATGGCGTTGTTGACCGGCGCGCCGCGCAATGCGACGGTGACGGCGGTCACTCCCGTGGTCATCGGACGGATCACGCGGAACTCCTTCGCGCGCTTGATGCAAGAGCACCCGAAATTCAAGAGCCAGATCTGGGATGAAGTCGCCAGGCGTCAGTTCGACAATTTCGTGCGTGGACTGGCGGAGCACAGCAGCCTGAGTCAGAAGCAACGGCTTCGTTGGATCGACCAGGGATTGCACCTGTTGCTGTCACCAGGCGAGCGCCGCCCGAACCGCGGGCATGCCTGGGCCTACGTCTTTCTCGGCGCGATCCAGATCGACAGTCAGGACCACGAGGCTCCGGCCCTGGTGGCCCTACAGCCCGAATCCGAGCTGTACGCGGGCGAGGGACCGTGCGAGTGCGTGCTTCTCAAGGAAGTGCCCCAGGAACCGGAGGAAGAGCCGCCGCCACCCTCGGCCCCGATCGGGATTTCGCCTCTCAACCCGGGGAGCGCGGTGGTGTAGCCGGGGGAATCGTCACAGCCGCTGTAGCGGCGCTCGGTGAGAGGCTGTCTCAGGGGACGCTGTTTCGCCATTGAATTGCTTTGGCCTGTCATGTAGGGGCGGGGTTTACCCCCGCCCGCAAGCGAAGCGTCCGAGTCAGCGAGGAGGCGTAAACCCCTCCCCTACAAGAAGAAAATTCGGTTTTTCCCCCCGAGTCGCAGGTGCCTTAGATTGTCATCAGGAATCAATCCCACGCCTCCAAGCATTCCGTGAGACAGCCTCTATGAGAGCCGGCAGCTGTTTCTCGGGCAGTCCCAAAGAACTCTGGCCTGATCCCACAGATCGGTATTTCCGGCAGTCACAGACAGCCGCTACAGCGGATGCTGGAATCTGGCTCGGCAGAGGCGCCGCACAACATCCGGCGACTTCCCTCGAGACCGTTCTCTCCACGCGCCCCTGAGCTCTGGGAGGCACTAGGCGTCGAACGCCCCCTCGATATATGAGAGGGAGTAGCTCTCGGGATCACCCGTGATGCCCGCAGCATCAAAGCGGCAATCTTCTGGCTCGGGCAACTCGGCCAGAAAACGGGCCGCGGCGGCCGCCAGTCGGCGTCGTTTGCGTGCAGTGATCGTACTCAGGGGGGAGCCGAAGCTTTCATTGCGGCGGGAGCGCACTTCGACGAATAGCAGAATGCCCGTGTGGCGGGCGACGATGTCGAGCTCGCCTTCCCGGCAACGCCAGTTGCGGGCGAGGATCTCGGCACCTCTCGAAGACAGGTAGCGGGCGACCAGGTCTTCTGCCCAGGCGCCCGAGTGCGGAGGCACGCTACTTCTTCTTGCCCTTGCCCTTCTTCTTCTTCTTCCTCTTCTTGTCTTTCTTCTGGTCCGACTCGATGGTGGGCGGCGGATCTTTGTAGATCGGTGCGAACTTGCCCTTGAATTCCTTGGTCTTGGTGTCCTTACCGACCCGGTCGCGCAGGTAGTACAATTTGGCCCGCCGAACCTTGCCGTAGCGCCGGATCCGCACGTCGCGCACGAAGGGGCTGTGCAACGGGAAGGTGCGCTCGACACCCTGATCCATGACGATCCGCCGCACGGTGAAGGTCTCTTGGACGCCGCCGTGCTTGCGGGCAATCACGGTGCCATTGAAGATCTGGATGCGGCTCTTGGCGCCTTCCTTGATCTCACAATAGACATCCACCGTGTCCCCGACGCTGAAGTCGGGAATCTTCTTCCTCAGTTGCGCTTGCGTAACCTCTTCCAGGATGTTCATGCCTCAGGGCTCCCTTGCGGATCTGTGCTTCCGTCCGCTGTTTCCGTTCTCTGGCCGCGCGCGTTCCGCGTACGGGTCTCAGCTTGTTGCCGGCGCCATTGCGCCACCTGTCTGTGGTCTCCCTGCCGTAGGAGGCCAGGCACCTTTCTGTCCCGCCAGATCGGCGGGCGTGTGTACTGCTTGAAGCCCAGGCGTCCCGCGCTGAGCGCGTCGCGCCGCACACTGTCCGGATGGCCGAGTGCACCGGGCAGCCACCGTGTCACCGCTTCGATCGTCACCAGGGCTGGCAGCTCACCGCCCGCCAACACAAAGCCTCCCACCGAGACCTCTTCGAATTCCCAGGCCTCCAGGACCCGCGCGTCGACACCCTCGTAGCGTCCACACAACAGCAGCAGCCGTTCTTCAGCCGCCAGCTCGCGGACCAACTCTCCGTCGAGCAAACGCCCCTGGGGAGAGAGAAAGACCCGCCGGCCACCAGTCCCTGGCGCCTTGGCTTCGGCGGCCTCGATGGCCCGATGGATCGGCCCGCAAGCCAGCACCATGCCTGGCCCACCCCCGTAGGGGCGAGCGTCGACTTTGCGCTGCGGGTGCTCCGAGAAGTCGCGTATGTCCAGCACGTCGAGCTCGATCACCTTGCGCCTCAGCGCACGGGCGAGCAGGGCGTCTGCGGCATAGCCGCGGACCAGATCGGGAAACAGCGTCAGGACCTGGAAGCGCACGCTCGTCGCTACTTCTTGGCCGTCTTCTTCTTCCCGCCGCTCGCCTTTGCCTGCCGGGCCTTGCGGGCCTTGCGCTTGGCCATCCGCTTCAGTCGACGCTGGTGGGCGCGCTGGGCGTTGGTTTCAAGACCATGCTTGGCAAAGATCGAATCGACGGTATTCGACACGACACCACCCACGGAGATCCAGTGCTTGGCGCGCTCGACCTTGACCGAGTGCTTCTTGTCGGCGTCGACTACATGGGGGTCGTACCAGCCAAGGTTCTCAAGGATGCGGCCATCCCGCCTCTGAGTACCTTCGATGGCGACAATGCGGAAGGTCGCGTGGTTGGTGCGACCCATCCTTTTCAGGCGAATGCGAACGGACATCGAGGACAGCTCCTTGTCCCGGCTCGAAAGCACGGGCTCTTATCTTCTGCGAAACTTCTTCTTCTTGCGGGCTTTTTCCTTGCGGCGCCGCTCTTTGATCGCGGAACGGCTCGGTCCGGCCTGACCTTTGGCTGCTTTGGGAACATTCAGCTTCGGCAACTGGCCCGTGGACATGACGTGCTGTGCCATTTGCGCCATGCCGCCACCCTTGACCATGCTGCCCAGACCTCCAGGACCCATCCGCGAGAAATCACGCATCATCTTGCGCATCTGCTGGAACTGCTTGAGCAATCCCTGGACATCGGCCGGGTTGCGACCGGAACCCTGCGCAATACGTCGGCGGCGGGAAAAGTCGATCAGGTCTGGCTTCTTTCGCTCCTCTTTGGTCATCGAACAAATCATGGCTTCGACCTGGCCGATCTCGCCATCATCGATGTCCTGCCCTTTGAGCATACCCCCGACGCCGGGGATCATACCCAAGAGGCTTTTTAGGGAGCCCATTTTCTTGATGGAACGTAGCTGCGTCAAGAAATCATCGAGGTTCCATTTGTCCTCGAGCATCTTTTTCTGCAGGCTCATCGCCTCGCCGGCGTCCATCACCTCCTGAGCTTTCTCGACAAGACCGACGACATCGCCCATTCCCAAGATGCGTGAGGTCAACCTGTCGGGATGGAATTCTTCGATCGCGTCGAGCTTCTCGCCTGTGCCGAGGTACTTGATCGGCTTGCCGGTCACCGCTTTGATCGAGAGCGCTGCACCCCCCCGGGTGTCGCCGTCGATCTTCGTCAGGATCAGACCGTCGAGCTCGAGCATGTCGTTGAACTGCTTGGCCGAGTTGACTGCGTCCTGGCCGGTCATCGAGTCACAGACCAGGAAGATGTTCTGCGGCTTGCACTTCTTGACGATCTGTTTCAGCTCGCCCATCAGCTCTTTGTCGATGTGCAGGCGTCCGGCCGTATCGAGGATCACCACGTCGTGGCCGTCTTTGGTGGCCTGAGCGATACCCTTCTGGCAGACTTTCACCGGATTGTTGGTCTCAGCGAAGACCGGCACCCCGATCTGCTCGCCGAGGATCTTGAGCTGCTCGACGGCGGCCGGGCGCTGCAGGTCGGCAGCCACCAGCATCGGGTTGCGCTTCTTCTTGGTCTTGAGAAAGAGCGCGAGCTTGCCGCACGTGGTGGTCTTTCCGGCTCCCTGCAGCCCAGCCATCATCACGATGGTCGGTCCCTTGCTGGCGGGCTGCAGCTCGTGCTCGACCGGCCCCATCAGCGCGATCAACTCGTCGTGAACGACCTTGACCACCTGCTGTCCCGGCCGCACTCCCTTGACCAGCTCTTCGCCCACGGCCTTTTCTTTGACCGTCTTGATGAAGCTCTTGACCACCGACAGGTTGACGTCGGCCTCGAGCAGCGCTTTGCGCACGTCGCGCAGACCCTCTTCGATGCTCTCTTCAGTCAGGCGCTTGCGCCCGGTCAGCTTGCGGAAGGCGTTGGCCATCCCTTCGGATAGAGACTCAAACATGCTCCGCGCGCCTCCCCGGGAACCCTGGTATGGTCTGCAGCTCGGCGGCTTCCAACCACATCCCCGAAACCGCTCGGGGCACTCCGGCCAGGTCTTTGTGTGTCTGCAGCTCAGCGAAGCCCAGCTCGGCTGCGTGGGCGCGAACCGCCTCAGCCCGCCCGGCTCCCACTTCGACCAACACGCTGCCGTCTGGCGTGAGGACTCTGCCCGCAGTGCGCAGCACCCGCCTGGTATCGTCGAGCGCCCCAGCGCCAGTGCTGAACAGCGCGAGGGCCGGCTCGAACTCGGCGACTCCCTGACCGAGCACCTCACCGCGCTCGATGTAGGGAGGATTGCTGACAACCAACTCAAAGGGACCGTGATCCTCCGCCGCTTCCCACGGACCTTCTAGCAGCTGCACGCGATCGGCCACGCTGTGGCGGGCAGCGTTGCGCCCGGCCACAGACAGGGCTTCCGGGCTGATGTCGAGGGCTAGCACCTGGGCGTCGGGAAGTTGTTTGGCCAGTGCGATGGCCAGCGCACCGCTGCCTGTGCCGAGGTCGAGGATGCGGCGCGGGGTCGTGGGCAGGTTCTTCGCCAGCTCGACCAGCAGCTCGCTGTCGGGCCGGGGAACCAGAACGTTGGGATTGACCTCGAAACGCAACCCGAAGAAGTCTTTGTAGCCGAGAATGTAGGCCACAGGTTCGGCGCGGGCTCTGCGCTTGACCAGACCTCGCAGCCGGTCGCGCTCGGCGACGCTCAGAGGCCTGTCGATATCGAGGTAGAGGTCGAGCCGTTGGCAGCCCAACACCTCGGCGAGCAGCAACTCGGCCGAGAGACTGGGCGCCTCGATGCTCCGCTCTCCAAAGAGCTCGCGAGTCCAGCGCAGAATGGAACGCACTGTCTTCATACCCGCGTCATCCCTCCAGCCAGCCAGGCTTGAAGCCCATGTCTTCGAGCAGGGTGGCCGATTCCCAGTCACGCAGCTTGTTCACGACGACGTCGAGGTCTCCGAGCACGATCTTGTCGAGGCTGTACAGGGTCAAGCCCACTCGGTGGTCGGTCAGGCGGTTCTGCGGGAAGTTGTAGGTGCGGATGCGTTCTGAGCGGTCGCCGCTACCGATCATCGAGCGCCGCATATCGCCCCGCTCGCGTCGGGTCTCTTCGTCATGCGCGGCCTGCAGACGGGTGCGCAACACGCGCATGGCGCGTTCGCGGTTGCGTCGCTGCGACTTTTCGTCCTGGCAGACGACGACAATGTTGCTGGGCAGGTGGGTGATGCGCACGGCAGACTCGGTGCGGTTGACATGCTGGCCCCCCGGGCCGCTCGAGCACATGGTGTCGATGCGCAGCTCTTCGGGGTTGATGACGACGTCGATCTCTTCTTGTTCGGGCAGCACCGCGACTGTGCAGGCCGAAGTGTGGATGCGTCCCTGGGATTCGGTCTCCGGCACGCGTTGCACGCGGTGGCCACCGCCTTCGAATTTCAAATCGCGGAATGCATTCTCGCCCGACACGCAAAAGATGACTTCCTTGAAGCCCCCCACTTCGGAGTGACTCGTAGAGATCACCTCGAGCTTCCATTTACGGCGGTCGGCGTAGCGGGAATACATCTTGAACAGGTCGGCGGAGAACAGGCTGGCCTCATCGCCGCCTGTGCCCGCGCGGATTTCGAGGATGGCGTTCTTGCTGTCATCGTCGCTGACTGCGACGAGCAGCTCTTGCAGCTGCTCGGTGCTGGCATTGAGTTGGGCCTGCAGATCGGGAATCTCTTCCAGAGCCAGCTCGGCGAGCTCGGCATCATCGCCGTCAGCCATCTCCTGGTTGTCACGGATGTTGCGCTGCAGCTCCTTGACCTTTTCGTACTGGCCGACGACCTTCATCAGCGCCCCCCGTTCGCGGGCCAGGCCGGAATAGCGCACGCCGTCGCGCATCACCTCAGGATCGAGCAGCAGCGTCTCGATCTCGTGGAAGCGTGCCGCTCTCGATTCCAGCAGCTCGCGCAAATCGGTGCCTTGTGCCACTCTCAGCTCTCTGTCAGGGGGTGTCATTCTTGTTTGGGGGCGGGGGCCCACGATGCAGCAATCGGCTGAAGCCTGCCTGGGCAAGCCTCAACCGATGCGCAGACGCTCGCTCGTTAGGCGCCGGTGGGAGTCTTCTCGCCGCCAGCAGGACCCCCAGGACCCCGGCGGCCGCGGGCCTGCGAGGCACCCCTCTTGGCTTCGTTTTGCTTGCTGGACTGCTGGTCTTCGGCCTCGCGTGCGAGACGGGAAGCCTCTTCGGCCTGGATCAGGCGCCGCTCGCGCGCCTTCTCGGCGGCTTTCTCTTTGCGGACCTGCGCGAGAATCTGTTTCTTGGTCAGGCCGACCGGCTGCTTCTGCGTGCCTTCTTCGGCCTGCTTCTCGCTCCACTGGAACTTCTTCATGAACTTATCGACCTGGCCCGCCGCATCGACGAACTTCGACTTGCCCGTGTAGAAGGGGTGGCACTCGGAGCAGATCGCGAGAGTCAGGCTCTTCAGGGTGCTACGGGTGGTGAACTTGTTGCCGCAACGGCAGCTGACTTCACATTCGTGGAGTTTGGGATGGATCTTCGTCTTCATGGTGACTCCGCTGGGTATTCGCGTCACGGCAAACGCCGTGGAGGATCGCATCTTAAGCAAGCGACCCGCCCCTTCAAGGAAAAAATGCTGCCTCGGTGTCAGGCGCGGCGCGGTTCCAGCACGATCTTGCCGCGATGGGCACCATCCTGGAAGCGTCCGTGAGCCGCCGCAACTTCGTCGAGCGGGTAGACGCGGTCGACCTTCAACTGGAGTTTTGCCAGGTCGAGTTGGCTGAAGGCCTGCTGGATCAAATCGGGGCGCTCCCAGAGGCCGCTTAGCGAGAAACCTGCCACGCTGCGGCAGTGGTTGGCGAGCGCCAGGCCGCTGTACTGAGGCATGGTGGCGACTTTGTACAACGCCCGCAGAAAGCTGCGATGGCGGTCAAGCAGGCAGCGGAAGCCGGTCTGCACGATACGTCCTAGCGGCGCGAGTACAGTCGCCAAGGCGACCCCGGCCTCTCCGCAATCCGTGTCGAAGATCGCGTCGAGCCCGCGTTCCGCAGTCCAGTCACGCAGGGTCTCCGCAGCCCCTTCGGGAGCCAGGACTTCTTGGGCTCCGAGGGCGCGCAGCTCGTCCCGTTCCCTCCCCAGGGCATAAACGATCGCTCCGGCACCTGCCGCCAGCTCGACAGCCGCGCGTCCGGGCCCGTCGTCGGCCCCGACGACCAACAAGGTCTCTCCTGGTTGCAGGCGCAACAGGCGATGCAGGCACAGCCAAGCGGTGCAATAGTCGTAGGGCAGTGCGACAACTGTGCTCGGCGCGAGATCGACCGCTACCTTGAAACAGAGTGCCGCCTCGAGATGGCACTGCTCGGCGTAGCCACCGTTCCGCGTCAGTCCGCAGATGCGCTCGCCGACCGTCACGCCGCGCACGCCGTCGCCGATGGCGAGCACGCGTCCGCACACCTCCTGCCCGAGTGTCAGTGGCAACCCCGGCGCCTGTTGTTCCAGGCCCATGCGCAGGAGCACATCAGCGATGCAGACGCCCGCAGCCTCGACCTCGACAAGCAGGCGGCCCGGCCCGGGCACCCCGAGATCGGGTCTCTTCTTGACGCGCAATGCTGAGGGGGAACCGTGGTGTTCGAGTAGCGCTACGCGCATCAATCGGCCCCGGGTCCGGCTGGAATCTCGAGCTGGAAGACGATCCCATCCTGTTTGCCAGGGATCGGAGAGGTCGCCTCCAGGCTGCCGCCGTGTGCCTCGGCGACCATCTTGCAGAATGGCAGCCCGAGCCCCGATCCCTGCCGCTTGCCGCTCTCGCTCAGCTCTGCCTGGGCGAATTTGTCGAAGATGCGGAGCAGGTCGTATTCGGACAGGCGGTCACAGACGTTGGCCACCGAGATCTGCAAGGTTCCATTCTCGAGCCCGGCCGCAAACTGGATAGGCTGATTCGAGCGGCCGTAGCGCAGAGCGTTGTCGAGCAGGTTCTGCACCAGGCGGGTCAGCAGCACCTGGTCGACATAGGCGCTGAGATTTTCGTCCATCGAGGTCTCGATCGGGGCACCTTTGCGCTCAGACAACGAGTGCAGCTCGGCCATCACCTTCAACGCCAGCTCGTCGATGCGGGTGGGCTGCTTGTGAACCTGCAACACGCCCGATTCCATCTTGTACAAGTCGAGCATCGAGTCGATCAGCAGCATCAGGCGGTTGGACGAGTTGCAGGCGATATCGAGGTATTTGCGCAAGGTGGGATCTGTGGACAGCCGGTTCGCAATCGACAGCGCCCCCTTGAGCGCGGTTACAGGGCTGCGCATGTCATGGACGACGAAGTGCAGCAGGTTCTTGCGCTCGTCGTTGATCTGTTTCATGCGGACGAAGGCCTTGACGTAGGCTTCGATCAGGATCTTGTTGAAGGGCTTGGTGATAAACCCTTCAGCTCCGCACTCCAGCGCGCGCTGGTTCGCGTCGATGGTGGTCAGCGCTGTCGTGCACAGCACCGGGATCTCCGAGGTCTCAGGCATGCTCTTCAGCCGTTCGCAGACCTCAAAGCCATCCATCTCGGGCAGCACGATATCGAGGATGATCAGGTCAGGAGGCTCAGCGACGGCCACCGAGAGCGCTTCTTTGCCAGAGGCTGCGGAACGGATCGCATAGCCAAGCGGTTTCAGGAAGCACGTGAGCGCTTTGCGGTCGAGGAGGTTGTCGTCCACGATGAGGATGGTGGCCTTGGATTTCACTACAGGCTCCGCGGGCTCGCTTCGGCGGGCAGGGCACACCAATCACCACTATGGATAAGGAGTATAAGAGCCCGCCAGCGCGGACACAACATCGCATTCCGGTCTGCTATGGGACTTCAATCGAACTCGGGAAAGGTATCTTCCTCGAACGGGTCTTCGCCACGAAAGCAACGGGCCACCTGTGCGAACAGACGCGTCTCCTCGGGGTGGATCTCGCCATCGATGCGCATGGTCAGGTCAAGGATGTCCAAGACCGCTTTACGCATCGCCGGGTCTTGCACTTTCAAGACCTCGCCGATCAAATCTTCGCGGGGAGCATCGAGCATGCGATGGATGAACGCCCACTCTTCCGGATCGAGGGTCGGACGCAGGGTCTCCATGCATTGCCGGAAAACCTGACTTTCTTTGGGGTCTACCTTGCCGTCCGCGCGGGCCATCGCGAAGACCAGTGGCAGGATGATCCTCTCCTCGGCATGGTCGGGCGCCGGCACTCCCTGGCCCAGCATGCGCTGGATCTCTTCTTCGCGCTCGAAGTAGTCGGCGGCCATCTGCCCCACTTTGCGGGTGCGGTAGTAGTTCAAGCCTCCCGAGATCGCCACGCACACGACCGGCAGCGCGAACTTCATCGCGTTCTTCGACACCATCGCCAGTCCCAGCTTGGTCGCGAATTGGCTGGCGATCAGCGGCGATTGGGAATGCATCTTGCGGCTCTCGAGCAGCGCCTTGCTGAGGGCATCGTCCGAAACGCCCGCGGCCGCGCCGAGGACCAGGAGAAGGTCTGCAGGATTCTCTGCCTGTAGCCGCACATCGTTGAGTGCCGCGATGTCATAGCACAGCGACATCTGCAAGCGGAACGTGTAGACGAGCTCGGCCAGAAACGCCGCGGTTCCGGCGGCCAGTCCGGCGCCGAGGGTCAGGAAGCCCAGGATGCTGGACGCATTGACAAACCCCCCTGCGATGCCGCCGACCAGCCCGGCCTTGCGCGAGCAGCTCTTGATCAGCTTCCGCGCACAGGCCCTGCGCTTGAGCCCCGGATGTTTGCGCGCGAGCGCGGCCAGACGGGCGTCGAAGTCCTGTTTGTTCAGAAAATTGCGGACGTACTTCAGCAGCCACGTGCCGTTCTTGAAGTCGCGGGGACCGGCGTTCTGCACCTCGGCCTTGACCTGTTCGAACTCGCTTTTCATGGCGCTGCGGAGATCGTCGCCTGTGTTTTTCCCTCGTGCCAACTGCAAACACCCCGGTTTCTCCGCAGTATAGCGTCAAGCGTCAGCCACAGCGAACGCGCCCGCAGATCAAACCTGTCAGCCAGGGCTTGCACCTGTCAGGCGAGCCGGTACAATGGCGGGTCGACTTCGCAGCGAACCACTCGGAGCCCCCCATCCATGAAGAACAAACTGTTGGAAAACGCCATCTCGAAGGCGGGCGGCCGCTATCCTTTGACGGTGCTGGTGCAGAAACGCATGCAAGAGCTGGTCCTGCAGAAAAAGATGCACCAGAAGCCCCTGCCGAAGAACATCCTCGAGTACTGTCTGCACGAAGTGTGCGATGATCTGATCTACCTCGACGGGCTCGGTAGCGATGCTGAGCGTCGTGCCGCTGTCCTGATCGATGCCGCGCGCAACGGTGTGCTTCCCGAGCCGGAAGATCTTCCCACCCGCCGCCAGGTCTACGTACCCGAAGATGACTACGGGTACGACCGCTTTTGACCGTCATCCGCGACGCCGTTCACGGCGACATCGAATGCACCCCGGTTGAGCTGCAACTGCTCGACACCCCCGAGTTCCAGCGCCTGCGCGGCATCAAGCAGCTGGGTACCGCGTACCTGGTCTACCCGTGCGCCCGCCACACGCGCTTCGAGCACTCTCTCGGCACCGCACACGTCGCCCGCAGACTGCTGAGAAGCCTCGCATCCGAGCACGGTCTCGACGCGGACGAGCAGCAGGTCGTGGTCGCGGCGGCTTTGCTGCACGACATCACGCACATCCCCTACGGCCACACCTTCGAGGACGAGCGCAAGCTGTTCGCACGGCATGACACGGCGGCACGCACGCGCCGCTTCCTCAGCGCTGGACGGCTGGGCGAGCGGCTGGCTGCCCTGGGTCTGTTCGAGCCGGTGTGTGCCTTGCTGACCGGGCCGGCAGAGCGTCCTTTCAGGGCACAGATCACGGTGGCGGCGATCGGCGCCGACCTGCTCGACTACCTCGCTCGGGATGCCCTGTTCTGCGGCCTGCGCCAGGCATACGACGAACGGCTCTTCCGCTACTTCGGTATCGAGGAAGGGCAGCTGGTGTTGCGTCTGGCTCAGGGGAAGCGGCTGCGGCAGGATCTGCTCTCCGAAGTCATCCATCTTCTACGCATCCGCTACACCCTCTCCGAGCGTGTGTACTTCCACCACACCAAGGTGGTTTCGGGTGCCATGATCTCGAAGGCCGTCGAACACGCTGTGGACCGGGGCCTGCAGGTTGAGGAGTTGTTCACGCTGCGCGACGCGGGTCTGCCTTTCGCTTTGCGGGCGCGATTCCCAGAAGTGCCGGCGATCCACGGCTTGTTGCAGATGGTCGAACAGAGACGGCTCTACAAGCGCTGCTACCGCCTGGGGCGTAGCGTGGGCGGCGCGCATCAGCGGGCATTGGTGGCGCGCTACCATGCCGATCGTCATCAGCGGGCTCGGGCTGAGGCCGACCTGGCCCAGATGGCGGGGGTCGAGCCGGCGGACCTGATCGTGTATTGTCCGGGTCTGGGGATGGGGAAGAAGGAAGCGGACATTCCCGTCTGCCTCAATGAGTCGGGGCCTCGTTTGTTGTCCGACTTGAAACTCCCCGAGATCGAGACCATCCTGGAGAAGCATCGCGACCTCTGGTGTTTCGATGTCTTTCTGCATCCGGACAAGCTCTCGCTGCGCGCGCAGGTCTCTGCGGCCTGCGCGGAGTATTTCGGCATGCCCAACCTGAGACGCGAGCTCGATGGACAACTCCGCTTCCCGTTCGCCTGAGATCACGTCGGGATACATCCAGGCCTTTCGTGCGTTGCACAGCCGCCTCGAAGGCGTCTTCAGCAACGCCAGGGCGCAGCCGGAGGCGTTCCGCGAGTTGGTCGAGCTGTTCGAGGGGTGTGAATCCTACTTGCGCGAGTATTTCCAAGAGGCGACCAAGCCACGCATGGTCGAGGTTGTCGAGCGACTCAGGTCCGGGGGAGATCTGAGTGGCGAGCAGCTGGAGATTCTGCGTCAGTGGATCATCGGCGACACGGTCAACTACGTCCGCAGTGAGAAGCACTTCGTCGGCTGGATGGGTGAATTCCACACTGTCATGGCTGAGCTTTCGCGCGCGGTCAACGACGCCGAGACCACCATGGAGACGGTGTCCCGCGCGCGCGGACTGCTGATGGATGGGGCACGCCTGTTGCCGAACATCGTGTTCTTTCTCGAGCAGAAGGAGCGC
The DNA here is from genome assembly GCA_029260765.1 of Planctomycetota bacterium. Taxonomy (GTDB): domain Bacteria; phylum Planctomycetota; class J058; order JAJDCP01; family JAJDCP01; genus JAJDCP01. The sequence continues at coordinate 1,845 of JAJDCP010000039.1, read as the reverse complement.
TTGGTGGCTTTCGAGCGGGCCGTCAGTGGAGACCTCGACGAGCAGAATCGGCTGTTGCTGCTCGAGTTGATCGCCAAGTGCTGGTACTCCCCCGACCAATAGGGTGTATGCTGTGTATGGCCCGTTCATACGGATGAGCCGCGCACTCGTGGTCCCGCGCGGCGCTTTTTTCGGTCCCGTACGGAACTTTTTTTGCGTACGATGCATCCAATAGGGTGATCGCGCCTCGCGGCGCAGCAGGAGGAAAGAGCATGAAGCGCATCCGCAGCACGGTGGCCCGAGCCCGGCGGAGGATCCTGCTCGCCCGCAGTATCGAGGTGTTCAGCGCCCTGGCTCTGGTAGGACTCAGTGCTTTCTGCCTGGTGCTGCTGATCAACGGCCTGATCATCGATACCGATCTGCAGCGCGCTGCCTTCGCGACACTGGGCGCTGTCCTGGTGATCGGGGTGGCGCTGATGTCGCGGCGTATGGTCAGTGTGCCGGCGGCGGCCGAGGAAGTGGACGCGCGCTTCGAGCTGCAAGAGCAGCTCTCGACAGCGTTGGCCATCGGCGAGCCGAAGACCGCCGTCGAGGCTGCGGTACTCGAAGATGCGACTGAAGCGGCCGAGAGTGTGCACGTAGGCGCTCGTTTCCGCTTGCCAGTGCCAGGAAGCCTGCGGTGGACTCTGGCACCCCTGCTGTTGATCGCGGGTCTGCTCAGCTTTCCTCCTGAGGCCGACCTGCTCGGGTATAAGGCCGCGCAGGTCGTCAAATCGAAGGAAGACGTCGAGGTCCGCAAGCTCGCCGAACACTTGCAGGAGTTGGTCGAGACCTACCGGGAGCGTGACGAAGCACAAGTGGGCGCTGTGGGCGACCTGATGACCGAGCTCGAGTCGATCGCAGGCGACCTCCGCGACAATCCTCCCAGCAGGGCGGACGCGCTGCGCAGGATCAACAGCGCGGTCGAGCGCACCAAGCGTGAAGTCCGCGAAGCGGTGGTCAGCCCAAGGGTGAGCGGCAACCGGCAGACCGGCCACAGCGGGGTCGACCGCGTGCGGCGCTCGATGCAGAGCAAGTCGTTTGCCGGCGCCGGTCAGGCGCTGCGTGACATCCAGTCCGGCATGGCCGGGATGGGGGGCGACAAGCGTTCGGCATTGGAGAAGGCGTTGCGTTCTGTCTCGCAGGATATCCAGGGGGCACGCGAGGTCAAAGACGCCATCGAGAGGGCGGCGGACGCGCTCGACGACGACGACGAACAGGCGGCCATCGACGAACTGGAGATCGCCGCGGATGCGCTGGATGATCTCGAGAACATGGCCGAGCAGCTCGCGATGCTCGAGCACCTGGCGGACGACATCGATTTCAGCAAGGGCGGTGTGGACGCAGCCCGCGAAGAGCTTGAGCGTCGGATTGAAGCGGAAAACGCAGCCGGTGGCAGCACGCCTGGTGGCAATCCAGGCGAGTTTGCGGCCAGTGATGAGAAGATCGCCGAGTCCCTGGCCGAGTTGGAGCGGCTGGAAAACATGCTCGCGGAGGGGGACACAAGCTCGGAGGAATTGGAGGCGGAGCTCGAGAAGCTGGAGAATGAGGTCGAGAGTTTGCCGCCAGCCGTTCCGCCTGGAGGCATGCCGGGCCCCGTCGAGGGCGCCACAGGACCTGCGGGCGGAACCGACGGAGCGGGTACTGGCGCGGACGCCGGCACGACCGGCGGTGCAGAGTCGGGCACGGATCCGGGCACGGGCACGCAGCCGGGCACAGGCTCGGAACCGGGCACGGGTCTGGAGCCAGGAACGGGCACCGAACCGGGCACGGGCACCGAACCGGGCACGGGCACCGAACCGGGCACGGGCACCGAACCGGGCACGG
>JAJDCP010000038.1 GCA_029260765.1 Planctomycetota bacterium | reverse complement strand
ACCAATGCCTACCTCGGTGGCGTGTCCTTCATCGACAGCTCCTCGGGCACCAATGTGGTGCTGAGCTCGCTGTTCCTGAGTCCTGCCGACGGCGCTCTGTCGTCGAACTCGATCAACCACTTCGTGTTTGATCTGAGCGGTGCCGGACCTTTGGGTCTGTCCGACCTGTTCCTGACCGGCTATGTCGGCCATTTCGACCAGATCGAGCTGACCTTCTTCTTCGACAACGTCGGCGACGACCTGCAGCTGGACGCGGTGTCCAACACCGAGCCCTGATCCACGCTGATGATTGTTTCATGAGCGAGGCGGGTCTTCCCGCCTCGTTCTCTTTGTTGGGGAATGAGGTGCCCCGTGTTGGATTGCTGGGCGATGCAAAGGGGCGCCTGTGATGGCGGTCACAGAGGCTGTCTTATGGAAAGAAGCCGAAGCCGAAGCCGGATCCGAAGCCGAAGCCGGATCCGACTCCGGACCCGGATCCGAAGGTGAAACCGGACCCGGACCCGGTCGTGGTCGAGGGCCGCCGTCGGCTGATCTCGGACGGCTGATGGCTGATGAGCGACGGGTACCTGGGCGGCGAGCTAGCTCCGAGCGGCAAAGATACCGAGGTGAAGGCGAAACCACTCCGGACATCCAGGCACGGCGGTTTCCCTCAGCAGCCCTAGCCGCCTGCGACGAAAATCGTGAAGCCAGGTGCCGCGCCGGTGGGTCGATGGCGAGGCGGACGACGCAGGCGGCCCGGATGGCCGGCGAGGAGGACAACGAAGCCAGCGGCCCGCCGCCGTGGTGCCTGGTGAAGTGATTTTTGACGCAGCCTGCTAGGCCGGAATCACCAGGGTGAAGGTGCTGCCCTCGCCAGGTTTGCTGGTGACTTCGACATGGCCACCATGGGCCTCGGTGATGTATTTGACCAGCGAGAGGCCCAGACCGCTTCCGGCGATCTCCCGTACTTGATCAGTGCGGGCCCGGTAGTAGCGCTCGAAGATCTTCTTGAGGTCCTGAGGAGCGATGCCGATACCGCTGTCCGAGACTTCCACCCGCACTGCGCGCTTCTGACAATACGCGCGCAGACCGATGGATTTTTTGTCCTTGGAGTACTTGACGGCATTGGTCAGCAGGTTCAGCAAGGCGCTGGAGAACGCGTCGCGGTCGATATCGACTTTCGGTAGCTGCTCCGCGATCTCGGCGTCGAATTGGAATCCCTTGGCAGAGAAGCGGAACAGGTCGATGGTCTCTTCGAGCAGAGGACGCAGGTCACAACTCTCGAAGACGAACTCCTTGCGACCCGCCTCCATACGTGAGAAGTCGAGGATGTTCTGGACGAGTTGGTGCAGGCGGTGGGCCTCTTCGTGGATGTGGTGGTAATACTGTTGCCGGCGTGCTTCGTTCTTGATGCGTCCTAGTGTCAGCATCTCAGAGAACATACGGATCGAGGTCAGTGGTGTTTTGAGCTCATGGGTGACGTTTGAGATGAACTCGTCGCGCAGGTGCGAGAACTCCTGCGACTTGCTGACGAACTTGTAGACCGCGAAGAAGCAGGCCAGCACAGAAGCTGCGGCCATCGCGATCAGGCCGAGGATCGAGCGGCTCAAGCCCGTATTGTGGCTGACGCGGCCCATCAGGATCTCTAGCCGCCAAAAAGGGAACAACTCGGGGAAGCTCTGAACGGCGGAGGTCTCATAGGCCAAGGTCTCGACCCCGAAAACCACTCGGTCGGCAGAGTCCCGCATGCGCACCAGCAGCGACCGCGAGCTGAGCGGCTGCAGCCGGGGCACCACGATGCGCTCGGCCACACCGCGCAGATCCACACGGAAGCCCAACACCAGGGGGTCCCGCCCCGCGCGCGGCACATGGCAGAAGGCGTAGAGTCTGTTCTCTTCGCCGTGGCGGGAGACGTGTTCGAACTGCAGCTCGGCGGACGCTCCATACTCGACAATCGGGTAGACGCGTTCTTGGAGCTCGCGAGCAAAGTCCAGGGATTCGAAGCGCTCCTGCCGCGCCGCGCTCAGCCGATCCCAGACCTCGGTTTCTGTTGACTGTATAGCCTCTTCGAACTTGTTCCATGCGCTCTCGAATTCCTCTCGAGTGACAGGAAAACGGCCGTCCAACAGCTCAATTCCGGCGCGTTCCAACAGCTTTCCGGCCTCGTCGCTGTTGCCACTGCCCAGCTCGATGTACCCCAACAGCAGGGCTGCCTCGAGGGGGACGGGCAGCCCAAGCGCGCGCCTGCGTGCCGGGATATCGACCAGCCCTTCGAGACATTCCCGCGCTTCTTCCCAACGCCCCTGGCGAAAATAGAGGGCGGCCAGCTCGACCTTGGCCTCCCATGCCACAATCTGGTTGTTGCCATTGCGCAGAGCCCGGTAGATGTCCTCCGCGCGTTGAGGCTCGGCGTCTTCGAGGGACCGCGCCAAAGCGATGCTCGTGTGGACTTCTTCGAACTTCTGGCCGTCAGGCAGGAACGGCGGGTCATTGCGCGGAACGTCCAGCAGCCCTTCGGGGTCGGCCACGAACACACGGTCGATGAGCGGACGTTCCTGCTGTAGCCAGCGCATCGCATCTTGAGCCGCCGCAGCGTTGCCTGCGAGCAAGAGCGGCACGACCTGTGTCTGACAGAGATCGAACACGTCGGCTTCGACTGTCAGGTAATCTCGCTGGATATCTCCGACGGTTTCGCGGGCAACGACGCGATTCTTGTCGCGCTCCAGCTCGATGCGCGCGAGCCGGTCGGCGTCGAGGGCCAGACCCCCGAGATAGGCCATCGATGCCACAGGTACGGCGAACAGCACCAGGCTCAACAACAACAGGCGCTTGACATCGATGGCTGGGTCCCCCGGCCGTGCAGATTTAGAGTATACCTGCTCGCCATAGACCAGCTCGAGGGCCGCTTGATGCCGGCCTCGGGAAACCGTAGGATCGCGGTTTTCCCCCGCCCGCCAGGAGACCTGCCATGACACTCGCCGGCAAGACCATCCTCATCACCGGATCCAGCCGTGGTATCGGCCGAGCCATCGCGTTGCGTTGTGCGGCCGATGGCGCGCAGGTCGTGATCACTGGCAAGACCTCTGTCCCGCATCCCCGCCTGCAAGGGACCATCCATACGGTCGCTGAAGAGGTCGAGGGGCAGGGGGGCAAGGCGCTGGCGATCCAAGTCGATGTGCGCTACGAAGATCAGGTTCAGGCGATGGTCGACCAGGTCGTAGCCACCTTTGGCGGGATCGATGCGCTCGTCAACAACGCCGGCGCGATCAGCCTGACGCCCACGGAGCAGACGACGATGAAGCGCTTCGATCTGATGCACGGCGTCAATGCTCGGGGAGTCTTCCTTTGCTCCCAAAAGTGCGTGCCGCATTTGCGCAAGGCCTTGAATCCTCACATCCTCAACCTGTCTCCGCCGCTGAACCTCAACCCGAAGTGGCTGGCCATGCATTGCGCCTACACATTGTCGAAGTACGGCATGACCCTGTGCACCATCGGCATGGCGGCCGAGTTCAAAGAGGAAGGCATCGCGGTCAACAGCCTCTGGCCACGCACGGCCATCGCGACCGCGGCCGTCGAGATGCTGGGCGGCGAGATGTTGATGCAGGCGAGCCGCACGCCCGAGATCATGGCCGATGCGGCCTACGGAATCCTCTGCTCGCCGTCGCGGGAGCTGACGGGCGAAGCTCTGATCGACGAAGACTTCCTGCGCAGCCGGGGAATGAACGACTTCGAAAAGTACAGAATGTCCGATGCTGAGCTGCTACCGGATTTCTTCCTCGACTGAGGTCGCTGAGCTATCGAGTGCGGGCAGCCCTGGGCTCTACCAGAGTTATCCATGGGAACCGCGACTTCTGGTGGAAGCGCGGGCAGAAGCCGGGTACCATGTTCTGTGATGACTCCTTTCGCGCTCTGGAACCACAACCCACCAGCAGTAATGGTTGGGGTGTGATGCCGGATGTGAGCGGAGATCCAGCTGTGTGGGAACGAATCTTCTGAGCGGTCCGCGTTTGCGTTGGTCCCAGGTGGCGACGCACACGGGCGCACCGACCGGAAGCCGATTTGTGGGGGATAGAGTATGTCAAAGTGGGCGCCCATCATACCTTTGTTGGCCGCGTTTGCGTTAGTCGGATGCGACGTTCCAGGAGACAATGACCTCGAGACCTTGACGGCGACTCTCAGTCCCGATCAAGGCTCAACGCTTGAGGCCAATTTTCAGGGGACGCC
>JAJDCP010000037.1 GCA_029260765.1 Planctomycetota bacterium | reverse complement strand
GTCGCGAAGGTGTTGTCGACCACGCACAGCGCGTTGCACGCCCGGGCCAGGCTGGCCGTGTGCTCAAGGTCGGTGATCTTCAGCAGCGGATTGGACGGGGTCTCGAGCCAGACCATCACCGTATCGGAAGTCACGGCCTTGGCGACGGCCTCGGCGTCGGAGGTGTCGACGTACTCAAAGCAGTACCCCATCTTGCCGTAGACCTTATCGAACAGCCTGCGGGTGCCGCCGTAGAGGTCGTCACCCGCGACGATCTTTTGACCTGGTAGAACCAGGCGCAGAGCTGTGTCGACGGCGGCCATGCCACTGGCAAAGCACAGCCCCCAGCTGCCGCCTTCGAGCACCGCTACAGCCGTCTCAAGAGCTCCGCGGGTCGGGTTGTGTGTGCGCGAGTACTCATAGCCCTTGTGGTCGGCCGGAGCGTTCTGCACATAGGTGGAGGTCTGGAAGATGGGTACCTGGATGGCGCCGGTCATCGCCTCAGGCTCGGTGCCCGCATGAACAGCCTGGGTTGCGAAACGGGCTTGCGACAGATCTTGCACTCGGGTTTCCTCCAGGGCGGCCTCGCGAGTGACGCCGCGGACTATGTAATGGCGGTCAGTCTACCACAGGCTTGAGTGTGCGCCTACGCTCCGCAGGACCAGGGCAGAGCCATGACCGGTGAAGCGCAACGCCCGCTCGAACGGTGCCGGAAGGAAGGCCGAGACCTGGAACAGACCCGGCTGCGGGCTCTAGAGCGACTCTATCTGGGTCTTGTGACGTGTCTCGACGGCCCACACGCGGACCATCAGGCCCCCTCTCCGTTGCCCGTCACTCCACGAGCCTGGTCGCTCTCCAGCTCGGCCTGCAGAACGCCTCCGAAACACAACCTGTCCGGGCGGCAGCTCTCGGGCTCGGCCGGGCCGTCGTCCATTCCCCAGGGTTGGCAGGTTCGCAGGCAGGTGTAGGGCACGCTGTTGCGCGCAAAGATGTAGGCCAGCTCAGCGTCGCTGCATTCTTCGGAGTAGCCCTTCCAACGCAGGAAGCTGCAGATCTTCATCAGTCCCCCTCCCCTGCTGTGGCCCGCTCGAGGGCCTCGATCACCGAGCCCGCGAGCAGTTGCAGCTTGTAGGCGGTGCCGGGCAAAGGCGTCGCTCCCTCACAGGCCAGCTTGGCCGCCTGTTCGAACAGCCCCGCGTCGGGGGCTTTGCCCTCGAGTAGCGCTTCGACCGCCGGCAAGCGCAGCGGTATGGGCGCAACGCCCCCCATCGCCAGTCCCACCGACAGCATGCGCCCCTCAGCAAGGGACAAGCGCAGGCTGACCTCGACCAGCGGCCACTCGGCGGCCGCACGGTTGATCGCCCGGAAGTAGGCGCCCCGCTCGCCAGCCAGGGGCGCAGGCAACAGCACGCTGGTCAGCAGCTCACCCTGGCGCAGTTGATGTTCAGCCCGGGGATCCGCACCATCTCCGTAGAGCTCGGACACACTGCGGGTCGAGCCGTCGTGTATCTCTACCTCGGCGCCATAGGCCAGCAGGGCCATGCCGACAGTCGATGGATGAGGAGCGACGCAGGGACCGCGCTCGAAACAGCTCGCGAACAGGTGATCTCCAGCGCGCGCCGGGCACGTGTCGCCCCCGTTCTTGTAGCAGCGTAAGACCGGATGGCGCGCATACCAGCACCGAGTGCTCTGTAGCAGGTTGCCCCCCAAGGTCGCCACGGCGCGGATCTGCGGAGTCGCCAACGCCCCCACCGCCATGCACAGGGCGGGGTACGCCGAACGCAGCGCCGGGCGGCTGGCGAGCTCTGCGAGCGTCACGCCCGCCCCCAGCCGTTGACCGCCGTTCGGAAGGCTGGTCAGCTGACTGAAGTCGGGCAGGTCCCGCAGGTCGATGATCGGGTCGCGTACCAAGCCCAGCTCGGCTCTTTCCATGAAGTCGGTGCCGCCCGCGCGGTACTCTCCGCCGCCTGCAGCTGCTGCGACTGCCTGGGCGGCGGTTTTGGGGAAGACGATCATCGCGCAAGTCCCTCCAACACTACATCCGGACGCATTGGCATCCGACGCGGCCGCCAGCCTGTCGCGTGGTACACCGCGTTCGCCAGTGAAGCCGGTGGGGTCAGTGTGACGACTTCCCCCAGACCCACCGTGCGGCTGATGACATTGTCGAAGCCGCTGGGCTCGAAATACACGTGGATGGGGGGGATGTCCCCGATGCCGGCGATGCGGTAGTCGTCGAGACTGCCCGTGAGCAGCGCGCCGGTCTGCGGGTCGAGCCGCCGCTCCTCATAGAGTGCGTAGGAGAAGCCCTGCACCACTCCGCCTTCGACCTGGGATTGGGCCAACCTGGGAGCGATCAGACGGCCGCAGGCGACTCCCATCCAGGTCTCGAGCGGGCGCACGCGCCCCAGCCGGGTGTCGACCTCTACCTGTGTCAGCTGCACGGTCGCGGCGAGATACTTGCCGACGGCCAGTCCGTCGATGGCGAGCGGAAAGAAGAAGCCTCCCTTGTCTTTGCGGCGCTTCCCCAGTTGGGATAGCGGCGGTGCTTTCTCGAGCACCTGCGCCCAGCTGAGCGTGCCGCCGGCGTGGGAGACACCGCCCGAGACGGGCTCTAGATTCTTGAGCCTGAGCTGCTCACTGCAGATCACCAACAGCTGATTGCGCAGCCCAAGGCTCGCCTCTTCAGCTGCCGGAACAACCGAGGCGGTCGTCCGGCTGCCGGCGGACATCGGTCCCTCGACCAGGTCCGAATCTCCCACCCGCACCTCTATCTGCGATGGGGGAAGCTGAAAGACCCCCGCTACGGCTCGAGCGATCGCGGTACGCGTGCCGTTTCCGATATCCTGACTGGCTGTGGACGCCACGATGCCCCGTGGGCTGGTCTCGACCAGGACCTTGGCCGAAGCGTGCGCGAAATAGAACCAGCTGCCGGCCGCCAGCCCCAGCCCGCGGCGGAAACGCCCCTTGTCGGCAGCCCGTGGACCGCGCTGCTTCCAGACCTCGAGGCCTTCGATCCAATCGTAGAGTTTGTGGCGCACCTCGCTGCTGTCCCAGCGGCGCCGCAGGGCGATCGGACACTCGCTGCGGTCGGCGGCCGCTTGATCGACGGCCTGCTCGAGAGCCCAGAAAGCGGGCGGCCCACCAGGTCCCCGGAAGGGCTTGCCCGGCGGCGCATGCGTGGTGACATCGTAGTCGGCCAGGTCTTTGGGGGCGTCGGGGTACATGATGCGGAAGAGCGGGCTGGTGGCGTTTCCGATCGCGCAGCCTGCCTCGCCGTAGGCGCGCAACTGTAGGCCCGCCAGGCTTCCATTGGGACGGACGGCAAGCTTGAGTTGCATCTCCTGGCCGGGACGCAGGCCTCCGACGGCCAGCTCGTCGCGGCGGCTGAACACGATCCGGACCGGAGCCTGAACCGCCCGGGAGAGGTCGATGGCGGCGCGCAGCTCGCCGTCGACGCCCGCTTTGCCGCCGAAGCCCCCACCCACATAGTCTGCCAGCACCTGGACCCGGGAACGCTTCAAACCCCAGCGCTTGGCGATATCTTTGGCGTTCCGCATCACCGACTGGGTGGACGAATACACCGTCAGCTTGTCGGGTTTCCAGTCGGCGACACAGGCGTGCGGCTCGAGGCAGGTGTGGCATTGCACCTGCGTGCGCCAGACGTCGTCGACCAACGTCCAGTCGGGGTCTTTCTCAGCCTGGGCGACCGCCTTGCGGGCCGTGCGTTTCTTCTTGGAGAAGACCGTGAACGGCCCGCGCACGTTGCCTTTCCACCAGCTGGGAAGCAGCGGCCCTTCGCTGGTGTTGGGGGCGCGTTTGCGGGAGCGGCGGGTCTCGTAGACCACGGGCGACCCGGGCTGCCGCGCAGACTCGAGGTCGAGCGCCGCGGGCAGGATCTCAAACTCGATCTCGACGGCCCGCAGCGCCCGGTCAGCGCTCTCAGCGTCGGCTGCGCACAGCGCCAGGATCTCCTGCCCGGTGTAGCGCAGGTGACGCCCACGGGGACAGAGCTCAATGGCCCCGACGACGCCCGGTATGGCGCGGACTTGTTGGATGTCGAGCCTGGTGATGCGGGCGTGTCCGTAGGGGGAGCGCAAGACCCTGCCCTCGAGTTGACCGGGCAGCTGTACATCGACCGTGTAGCGCGCCGAGCCGTTGACTTTCTCGAGCGCGTCGTGCCGGGGGACCTCACCCTGATCGTCGTCGTACTCGCCGGCGCAGGCTTTTTGCAGCGCGGCATAGATTGAGGCGTAGGCACCGCAGCGGCACAGATGCCCGGCCAGCGCCTGCGCGACCTGTGTCCGCTCGGGCTGGCAGTCGCCGTGTTCGGCGCGCCAGCGGTCACAGAACGCCGCCGCTTCGACCACGAACCCGGGGGTGCAGAAGCCACATTGCAGCGCATCTTCGGCCATGAACGCGCGTTGTACACAGTGCAGGCCGTCTTTCCCCAAGCCCTCGACGGTGGTCACCGCGCGGCCTTGCAATGCGCTGGATGGCAGCAAGCAACTGACCACCGGAGTGCCGTCGAGCAGCACCGTGCAGGCCCCGCAGGCACCCTGTCCGCAGCCTCGTTTGCTGCCGGTCAAGCCCAGCTGACAGCGCAGGGTCTCGAGGGTTGTCTCTTGTTCTGCCACAGACAGCGAATGCGCGGCTCCATTGACCCGGGTGTCGACCTGCACTGCGTCCCCCTGGAAGCTGTAGCGTCCTCAAAAGGCCTGTATCGCTGGTGTCTCAAGCATTGTCGTCGACAGCTGGCAACATCAGCACAAAGCGCGTGCCCTGGCCGGGCTCGCTGCTCAACTCGATGCTTCCGCCGAGGTCTTGCACGATCTTCTTCGAGATCGCCAGGCCCAGGCCTGAGCTGTTGGGAATACGAGGCGTCGCCATCGGGTCGAACAGCCGGCGCTGATCTTCCTCAGAGATCCCTGGTCCGTTGTCTTCGACCGACAAGCGCACGGCCGAGCCCTCACGGTCGAGTTGCACCCGCACCTTGTTCTGGGCCCGTTGCTTGTGGTCGAGGCGTTGCAGGATGCTGACCAGAATGTTGAGGATGACCTGGCCCAGCTGATCCAGCGCGCCGTTGACGTGGGGAACCTCGGGCATTTGCAGGTCGAGTCGGGCGCGCTTCAGCAGATCGCCGGCCACCATCTTGACAGTAAGACGGACTGCTTCGGAAAGATCGGCGGTGGTGCTCTCTTCCCTTTTCCGCTGTTTCTGGTCGAGGTCTGTAGTCACATCGGCGATGCGGGCGATCAATCCGACCGACTTGCGCACGTACGATTCGATGCCGCTCAGCTCGCGGCGCACGCCATTGAGGTCAGGATGGGCGTGGGGCACGCGCAAGCTGTTGAAGGCCCTGTCGAGGCCCTGCATCGCGAGATCGAGTTGGGTCTTCAGCTCGCTGACCGGCGGCTGCAGCTCTTGGGTCAGCCCCGCGGCGCAGACCCGCATCGAGTAGGAGCGTTCGATCTCAACCTGGCGCCGCTCCAATTCTCGGATCTTGCGGGTCATCTGGTAGATTTCCAGACCCTCGCGCAGCGCGCGCCCTAATTCTTCCTGATCCCAGGGTTTGTGCAGGTAGCGCCGGATCTCCCCGCGGTTGATCGCGTCGATGGCCGCTGAAAGGTCCGCGTAGGCGGTGATCAAGTAGCGCACCGTGTCGGTGAACTCTTCTTTGACAGCCATGAACAGCTCAGTACCCGTCATCGAGGGCATGCGCTGGTCGGCAAGCAGCACTGCGACTTCGTGCTGGCGCAGTAGCGTGAGCGCCTCGGCGGCGCTGGTGGCCGTCAGGATCTCGAATTCGCTGCCATAGACCAGCTCGAAGACGGTCAGGTTGTCCTGGAAATCGTCGACGTAGAGGATGGTCTTGTTCATGGTCTGTCCGGTCTCGGCGCACGCGAGCGGTGTTTGGAACTACAACCGGGCCTTAGGCTTAGGGTTGAGGTCGAATCCACCGCGATGTGAAGTTTCTAACGACAGCATAGCTCAGCGTCCCCGTCAACGTAAGGGGAAGCAGAAAGGCCCGCCCGCAGACGGCCGGCAAGCCGCCTCAGGGCAGGGTTGGGCTGCGCGGGCCCGGGGCGCGTTCGGATTCGTAGCGCAGCACCCCCGTCTGGTCGACAAAGAGCAACGGCAGTCCTGCGCGCAGCGGAACCGCCCAGGCCGTCCAGGCCACTTCGTGTTGCGGGGCCTCGATCACATAGGCGTAGTCGTCTGCCGAGAGCGGCACCTCCCCGGCGGTGCGTAGCTCTGCCAGGCTGCGGGCAAACCCTTGCGCCCCGCCGCCGACCATGGTGAACAGCTTCTGATGGGCGCTGATCTCCCGTAGGTCCCGTGCGGCCGGGCTGTCGCGGAGACTCTTGGGATCGATGCTGAGCGCAGGCGTTTCCAGCGCTGTGCTGCGGTCTGCGGGTCCCGTTTCGCTGCGACGCACAAAGCCCCAGGCATCGACAAAGAAAGACGGCTGGTCCGGCTCGTGTGGGGTGGCGTGCAGCGACCAGCGGCCCCCGGCCTCGGCGGCCAGCCGCAGGTCGTAGCCGGGCAGGCCCCCGGCCTTCAGCGCGGGATCGTCGAGCAGGGCAGCGAGCTCTTCGAAGGATGGAGCGTAGGCCGTTGCGCCATGGGGATCCTGTTGGTGGTAGCGGGCCTGGGCTGCGACGATCTGGTGCAGGGCTTCTGCGACCCGCTCTGGGGAAGCCGGCGCTTCGCCGCAGCCGGCAAGCAGGGGGACAAGCAGGGCGAACATGGAGCAAATGGTGTGGCGCACGGGGGCTCTCCGCGGGGTTTCCGCCAATCTACCGCGCGGCCTGCGTAAGCAACAGACCCCTCTGCCCGGCCGAGCTTCGCGTGCTTGCCGGGAAGCCCCCGGTAGCGGGGCACGCTGGTCATGCCCCTTGCGGCAGGTGTGGCTTTGCGTTTGAGTTAAGCAGGAGGACACAATGCTTATCCCCTTCTCTCACGGTGGTTTGTGGGGCTATCTTTCCCTTGACGGCCAGGTCGCCATCCAGCCGCGTTTCGAGTGGGCCTGCGGCTTCTCAGAAGGGCTGGCGGCTGCGAAGCTGGACCAGAAACAGGGTTTCATCGACCCATCCGGCAGCTGGGCGATTCCCCATCGTTACGATGGATCCTTCATCTTCAAGGGTCACGGTTTCAGTAATGGTCTCGCGCCGGTCAGCCACTCCGGCAAGCAAGGCTTCGTGAACACCACGGGCGACGAGGTCGTACCGGTGGTGTACAAACAGGTGCACCCCTTCTCAGAAGGGCTGGCGGTGGTCTGCCGTGGGCGTCTCTGGGGCGCGGTCGACGCGCAGGGGAACGAGCGGCTTCCGCTGCAGTTCGACGCTGCAAAAACGGCGCTCAAGCAGGGACTGCTGGGAGTGAAGCGCGATTTCAAGGTCACCCGCCGCATCGGCACCGTAGAGTCCGCGACCTGGAAATGGGGCTTCGTCGATGCACAGGCTCGCGAGCGCATCCCTTTCGATTACAAAGCCGTACGCTCGTTCTCCGAAGATCTGGCGGCAGTATGCAACTGGCAGTTGCCCGGCAAACGCACCACGCGGGTCGGGCTTTATGGCTACGTCGACCGCCAGGGTGAGCTGCGCATCCGCCACAAGTTCGACTATGCCTACCCCTTTGAGCAGGGGCGCGCTCTGATCAAGGAGATCTCCGGAGACATCGAGAAGTTCGGCTTGATCGACACGCGCGGAAACCTGTTGGTTCCGCCGCAATACGATGATGCCAAGCGCGTCTCTGCCGAGCGCATAGCCGTCCAAAGCGATGGCCTGTTCGGTTTGCTCGACCTCGATGGCAAGACCGTCGTAGAGCCACGTTTCACCCGGCTCGGAGACTTCGCTTCCGGGCTTGCTCCCGCCGCCACTGGTGGAGAAGAAGACGGGCTCGACCTCAAAGGCGCGCGCTGGAGCTACATCGATCCCGAAGGCAACGAGGCGTTCGCGACCGGTTTCGATGCGTGCGGCAGTTTTCATGACGAGCTTGCCGTGGTCAGCTACCAGGGAAAGCAGAGCTTGATCAATCCCAAGGGACAGATGGTCCTCCAGTTCTGGTGTGAAGCGCTGAGCTGGCCCGCCGTCTGATCTCTGTCCCCTCCCCCCCCCCTCCCCCGTACTCCTTCCCGGCCATCAAGACCGGGGGCTGCTGATGGCATCGGCAGCTGGCACGCAAGTTGCTTCGATTCGGGTGCTACAACGCAGTCATTTTTCTGAAAGGGCGATGCTATGGCCGGTCTGGGTGCTCTGGAAAGGCGTCTACGTTCTTCTGTGTTCGGTTCAGCGTTCTCGCTGATCAACCGCTGCACGCGCTATGAGATCGCAGGCGCAGAGAACCTCAAACGGGCGGCGGCCCGGTCCAGAGAACGGGGTACGCCCCTGATCACGATCAGCAACCATCTGAGCCTGTTCGATGACCCCATGGTCCTCGCCCGCGTGCTCGATCTTCCCGGTCTGAACACGGACACCAAGACCTGGTTCTCCACCCCCTGCGCGACGAACTTCTCCCCGGCTGGAAAGAGCCTGTGGTCGCGCATGGTGCGCTACTTCAGCGACGTTTCGAAGATGGTCTTCATGGCGCGCCCCCAGAAGGGTGCGGCCCTGACAGTCCCCGACAGCTACGTCGACGCGCTGGCCGCCCGTGGAGACGATCTGCGTCCTTTGATGGAAGAGTTGGCGGCGCGCGAAGGCGTCTCCGCGGAAGCCTGTTTACGGCGTTTCCTGACCCCGGGAGGCCCTGAGGTTGCAGCCCTCAACCAGCTTGGCATGCTCGAGGCCTGCGTGCGCGTGGCGACCGGCGGCTGGCTACACATGTTCCCTGAAGGCGGCCGCAGCCGCACGCTTGAGCTGCGGAAGCCGCGCAAGGGCGTCGGCAAGGTGATCTACCACTGCCCGGAAGCCGAGATCGTGCCGTTCTGTTTCTATGGCACCCAAGACGTCCTGCCGGTCGGAGGCCTGATGCCCAAGCTGTTCAAGCGCGTGGTCGTGGCCGTCGGCCCGGCGATCCCGGCCGCGAGTTTCGCTTCTCTGCGCGCAGCTGAGGCGGGTCCCGAGACCTATCAGGCGTTGGCCACCGACGCCTGGCAATCGGTCGTCAGTCTGCGGGAAGCCGCGCTGACGCGCTACCTGGGCCAGGATGCCCGCCTGCCCACGGCTTTGCCGCGCCTTTTGCCGCAGTTGAGCTCCGTGGCCTCTTCCTGAAAGCGGTAGAGACAGATTCCTGACGGTGAAAACTCGACGTTTTCACCGTCAGTGGTGATGTGGGGGTCCCCATGGACGAGCCGAGGCTGCCCGCGGACTGGATCGTGGAGGGGTATGACGTGCACGTTGTGTTCTCCAGCAGCCAGGAAGCCGAGGCTGTTGCGCTTTTCACGGCGTTCAGCGAGTACGTGGCCGCCGAGCAGATTCCGCATCAACGCGCGTTGATCTTCAAAGCACCCGTCGGTCCCTGGCCGACGCCGATGTGGCAGATTCTCCTACGCAGGCTCGGCTCCCGAGACGACCTCGAGCGTGATCTGGGCAAGTGCATCGCCTGGATGATGCTCAATCGTGGCGAGCTGTCCGCGATGTTCCATCCCAACACCCGGACGGCTGAAGACTTCGGAGGCGGACTGCGCGACCACCGCGACTACAGCCTGTGGTTGGGTCCTGCACAACAGCTGCGTCTGGGGATCTTCGGCGGCTGATCACGGCTCGCGCATCCGTGGCAGGCAGGGCGTCTCGCGGGCCGGCCGACGCATCCCTCGTTTCTGAAAATGGGCAGCATCCTGCCGAGCGCTCTGTGCCGGAAAGCTCATGGGCACGTGAGAGGTTCACCAACCAGCGCTCGCTGGCGGTGGCCAGGACGCCTGAGTACGATCAGAGGGCCAGCTGAGGTTGCGGCCGCGGCCATTTGAGGGATTGCGATGCGTGACTGGTCCGTCTGGGGGCTCGATCCACAAAGGGCGAAGGAGATCGGCGGCTACCGGTTGCGCAAGAGCTTGGGACGCGGCGGCATGGGGGCGGTGTATCTGGCGACCGAGATCCATAGCAAACGTCGCGTCGCGCTCAAGGTACTGGCCAAGCAGCATCGGGACGACGCCGCCTACTGGCGGCGCTTCCGGCAAGAGGCCCAGCGGGCGCAGGAGCTCGAGCATGCGTACATCGTCAAGACGTACGGTCTTGTCGAGTCCGAGAGCGTGCCCTTTTTGGTAATGGAGTATGTCGAAGGGACCGATCTCGAGTGCTATCTGCACGAGCATGGCCTGCCAGAGGTCGATTGGGTCTTCGATCTGGCGGAGGCTCTGGCCGAGGCTCTCGCGTACGCCCACGAGCAGGGCGTCGTGCATCGCGATGTCAAGCCCGGCAACCTGCTGCTCGGTAAGGACGGCTCGATCAAGCTGGCCGATCTGGGACTGGCGCGTGGCCTGCTCGACCCAGAGCCGCAGGAAGGCCACGAGATCTTCGGCACACCGGAATATATGGCTCCCGAGCAATCCCGCGCCTTCGACGCGGCCGGACCGCCGGCGGACGTGTTCTCGGCTGCCGCGACCATCTACCATGCTCTGTACGGCAAGCCGCCGTTCGTGGGACGCAGCTCGGACGAGATCTATGCGAAGACTCTGGAGGGGCAGCTGGGTTTCGGCTGGCGGGACGACGCCCCGGAGCGCTTGAACAAGCTGCTGGAGATCTGCCTCCGGCCCCAGCCGGAGCGCCGTTACCGCGATGGCGCCGAGCTGTTGGCCAACCTGCGGCGCGTGCGTATGAAGATTCCAGCCTTGGATCCCGCGCCACGCATTTGGAGCGCGCTGTTTCGCAACCGGTGGTTGTGGGTGGTTGTGACCGTGTTGCTGTTCGTGCTTGCCTGG
>JAJDCP010000036.1 GCA_029260765.1 Planctomycetota bacterium | reverse complement strand
AAAGTAGGGGCGGGGTTTACCCCCGCCCGTTCGCTCGGGAGGGGATAAACCCCTCCCCTACAAGGAATAGTACCTGGGCCTTGGACACGCGCACAGGCAAACATGTGATTTCTGGCGCCACATACCGTCTAACTCGCGCTGGGGCTGGAAAAGCTGCTGGTCTGATCAAACAACCACCTGCGCCGGCCCGATGCTGCGCCAGATGCGGCGGGCCAGCTCGAGCTGCTCGGGCCCGTCACAGTAGTGCACCAGCTGCACCTCGCCCTCTGGCCCGAACACGAAGCCATGCAGGGCCAGCGCCCCCTGCTCAAGCACCCAATAGGCAATGCGGGAAACCGAACCCGCCTCGCTCTGTTCGAGCTCCTGCGCGTCGCCGGGCATATCGCGCACAACCCGGTCGAGCCGCGCGCGGCCGCTGCCATCATTTCCCCAGACAGACAACCAGATCCTCAGTCCGGGCCGCCAGAGCACCATGTCTTCGGTCTCGACGCGTTGATTGAAAGGCATGGGCAGAAACAGGGTCCACTCACGGGGCAGTCTCAGCGCGCCGCTGACGACAGGAAAGTCCGGATGCAGCATGGAGGTTCTCCGCAGGTTGTGTTGCAGCAGCCCGAACCGCGTCGGGCCTTTGAGTCCATATTAGCAAGTATCGTGCCACGATTTGTCAGCACAATGTCACCGTCGGCTCTGCCTTCATTCGTAACGGTCTTTGCGGTAGAATGCCCCGTTTCCGCCGCCCCCCGGGGCCAGCAAGAGTCGGGCATGAAAGTCGCGATCACCCATACTCGCTACAGCCGCGTGGGCGGCGTGGAGATGTACATCCATTCGCTGGTCGCGCGGCTCCTCGATGCCGGCCACGAGGTGCACTACTTCTGCCACTTCTGGGAGCCGGACGCCGACCCACGCATCCAGTTCCACAAGATCTCCAACCCCTTCAAACCGATCCGCTTCCTGAAGGTCTGGAGCTTCGACCGCGCCAGCGAGAAGCAGGTGCGCAACGCCGACTTCGACGTCGTGCACGGTTTCACCAAAACCTCCTGGCAGGATATCTACACCGACGGTTCGGGCTGCCTGCTCGACTACCAGGAATACTCGCTGCAGGACCGCGACGCCGGCTCGCCGCTGGCGCGCACCATCCGCCGCCTCAGCTTGCACCAGCGGATGGTCGAGCGCATCGAACGGGCGCGCTTTGCGCGCGGAAACTTCCGCCGCATTGTCGCCATGTCCGAGTTTGCCCGGCAACAGATCCTACGGCGTTACGGACTGGCCGTGTCCGACGTCGAGGTGATCTACAACGGCATCGAGAGTGACCGTTTCCACCCAGACAACGTAGGACGTGAGCGGAATCAGTTACGTCAGGATCACGGCTTCGAAGCCGATGCCTTTGTCGTCTTGATGGTGGGCAACGACTATCGCCGCAAGGGCCTGCGCACGCTGCTCGAAGCCGCCGCCCGGATCAAGTCCGACGGAGGTCTGGCCTCGAAACGTCCCTTGCGCCTGGCGATCGTCGGCAAGGAGCGGCGCGCCCGTGAGCGCAGCTACCGCGGGCTGGCACGCCAGCTCGATGTGGCTGAGATCGCACGTTTCTGCGGTCCCCAGCGAGACATCGCGCGCTGGCATGCAGCGGCGGATCTGTTCGCTCTGCCGACCCGCTTCGATATCTTCGGCAACGTGGTGCTCGAGGCGATGGCGACGGGGGTGCCGCCACTGGTCAGCGACCGCGCAGGAGCCGCCGAGGTCGTGCGCCATGATGAGACCGGCTACGTGATGGACGATCCACGCGATTCCGCCTCGTTGGCAGGCTGGATCCGCGCGCTCGACGCCGACCCCGAGAAGCGTGCGGCGTTCGGGCGTGAAGCCCGCCGCGACGCCGAAGGCTACTCGTGGGACAAGCACTTCAAGCGCATCCTCGAGTTGTATGAAGCGGTGCGGATCGAAAAGAACGCCAGCCGGGCGGCCTCACGATGACCGGTGCACCACGCCTGTTGCATGTCAACACCGAGCGCACCTGGCGGGGCGGCGAGCAACAGACCCTGTACCTGCTCGACGGCTTGCGCGCCCGAGGCATCGAAGGGCTGTTGGTCGCCAAGCAAGGCAGCGTGATGGCCGAGCGAGCCCGCCGCGCCGGGCACACCGTCATCGAGATGCGCATGCACGGCGAGGTGGACTTTTCAATACCGTGGAAGTTGGCTCGGCTGGTCCGGCGCCACAAGCTCAACATCCTGCACGCCCATACCTCCCATGCCCACGTGTACGTGCAGCTGGCCCGCTTGCTGTGCTCGGGGGCGCGCCAACCCAAAGTGGTCGTGCACCGACGCGTGGACTTTTCGATCTACCGACGCTCTTTTCTGGGCCTGAACGGCATTAAATACAAATACGGCGTCGACCGTTACATCACGGTCTCGGAGGCGATCCGCCAGGTTCTGATCGCCGACGGCCTGGACGCCCTGCGGATCGAGGTCGTCCACTCGGGCATCGATCTGCAGCGCATCATCGCTGCCCCGCGTAAGCGCGGGGCTCTGCGCGCTGAGCTGGGCGTGGCCGACGATGCGCCTTTGGTGGCCAATGTCGCGCACTGCGCCGACCACAAGGGCCAGACCTATTTCGTGCAAGCCATCCCGAAGATTCTGGCACGACACCCGCAGGCGCGTTTCGCGATTGTCGGGGATGGAGAGCTGCGGGCCGGCCTGATGGAGGAAGCGCGCGCCCTCGGAGTGGCCGATCGGATCGCGTTCCCAGGATTCCGCCGGGACGTACCTGCGTTGCTGCGCGCCTTCGATGTGTTCGTGATGCCCAGCCACCTCGAGGGCCTGGGCACCTCGGTGCTCGACGCCCTGGCCGCGAAGTTGCCGGTGGTGGGCACGATGGCCGGGGGGATTCCAGAGATCCTGCGCCACGAGCAGAACGGCCTGCTCTGCCCGGTGCGTGACCCCCAGGCATTGGCCGAAGCTGTCTGTCGCTTGCTGGCCGAGCCCGCCTTTGCAGGGCGGCTCGCAGAGCAGGGATTCACGCGGGTCTGTCGCGAATTCAGCACTCAAGCTATGGTTGAAGGGGTTCTGCGCGTCTACCTCGGGCTGCTCTGAAGGGGATCGGCATGGCACGGGCCAGCCTGACAGTCTGCATCATTTCCCGCGACGAAGAGGAAAAAATCGGCGCCTGTCTGGCCAGCGTCGCCTGGGCTGACGAACGCGTTGTGGTCGACTCGGGCAGCCGGGACCGTACCCGCGAGATCGCTGCCGAGGCCGGAGCACGGGTCATCCAGCGCGCCTGGCCGGGGCACGTGGAACAGAAGAACTTCGCCGCCGAGCAGGCCCGAAGCACGTGGGTGCTGGGGCTCGATTGCGATGAGCAGGTCAGCCCCGAGTTGCGCCGCTCCATCGAAGCGGTGCTGGACCGCCAGGAGACTTGCGACGGCTACGAGCTTGCCCGCAAGAACCGCTACCTGGGACGATGGTGGAAGCGGGGTGGCTGGTACCCCAGCTGGCGCGTGCGGCTCTGGAGAAACGGCCGCGGTCGTTGGGCCGGCGAGAATCCCCACGACCGCTTCGAGGTCGAGGGCAGCGTTGGCCGTCTACAGGGAGATCTGCTGCATTTCACCTACGACGACCTGAGCGACCATCTAAGCACCATCAACAGCTTCACCAGCATCGCTGCGCAGGCGAAACGAGCCAGAGGGCGCTCGGTGGGCCTGGCCGGGCTGCTGCTGCGGCCGGCCTGGACGTTCTTCAAGAAGTGGATCCTGCAGGGATCCTGGTTGGAAGGCAGCGCAGGATGGATCTTCAGCGTCAACGCCAGTTACTATGTATTTCTGAAGTACGCCAAGCTCTGGGAGCTGCATCACACCGATGTTGAACGCCTGCCCGAAGCTGGCCATCTTCCTGAGGAAGAGGGAGACCCCGATGGAAACGCCCACTGAGAATGCTCCCAAGCTCAGCCGCAAACGGAAGCTGGTCTTCAGCCTCGTGATGCTGCTCGGATTCGTGCTCCTCAGCGAAGCGGGCTTGCGTCTCGCGGGCCTCCCGACGGGCCGTGTCCGCAGCATCAGCCGGCTCTGGAACACCAACCGCCAGACCTTCGAACAATCCATCGGCGTCTTCACACCCGGCGTACGCTCGAAGGTCTCGTGGCCGGCCGAGCTGGCCTACACAGTCAGTGTCAACAGCTTGGGGCTGCGTGGGCGCGAGCTGCCCATCGACAAGGGCCCGGCGTTCCGCATTCTGGCGCTGGGCGATTCGTACACCTTCGGTTTCTACGTCGACGACGAGGAGACCTTTCCGCACCAGCTCGAAGCTATGCTGGCCGGCCGCTCACAGCCGATCGAAGTGGTCAACGCCGGCTGCGGGCGGTACTGCCTGGCCGACGAGCTCGACTTCTACCGCGAGCGCGCCCGTCAGCTGCAGCCGGACCTTGTGGTGCTGGTGTTCTGCGGCAACGACGTGATGGACTTGATGCGCGACGAGTTCGTCTATGAGCGCCAGAAGCGCGAGCTGGCGGCGCCCAACCTGCCCAAAGAGCTGTGGGAGAGGACGGCCTGGTTCGAGGCTTCGCTGATGGCAACCCTGGCCATCCGCAAGTGGCGCAGCGGCGTCGAACACGACGCCGTGATTCCCATCCACCTCGAGCCGCACTATGAACGCGCACCACTCTGGCAGCGCTACCGGGAGCTGCTCATCGAGCTGCGCGACGCGTGCGAGGCCGACGGATGTGCGTTGGTGGCCACCTGGTATCCCGATGCCGCCATCGTCCGCGAGTTGGTGGACGACCCATTGTTCGAGGACTTCGAGAAGGTCTGTGCCGAAGTCGAGGTCCCATGCTTCTCTGCCCTGGAGAAATTCCGCGCGGCGGATGACGCACCCGGCAAGCTGTGGCATGAGCCCATCGATTTCCACGGCACGGCAGAGGGCAACCGCCTGTTGGCCGAGGAAGCGCGCGGCTTCCTCGAGACCGGAAAGTGGCTGCCGCAGTAGCGCTCGCACCTGTCAGCGCGGCCGCGCGGCATGCTGATCTTCGCGTGGGTTGCGTCCCACCTCGACCACGGCCTCTGCATAGGCCTCAGCGGCGGCGATGCATTGGTCGAGGCTGCCCGTCAGCCAAGCCGCCGCAAAGTTCGTCTCGGTCGGCGGGGGGAAGATCTTGACCGCCCGCACGTCTGCATTCTTCAGCGCTTTGTCGAGCGCGATGCTGGCCTCGATGGGCGGCGCGACCAGGTAGGCCATCGACTCCTGCGGCTCGAGGCCCGCCAGCTTCGAGAGGTAGTCTCCCAATGACGCAACCACATGCGGGAATACCGCGATCTCGGCCTTGTCGTCGGCGGCGTAGAAGCAGGCATCATGCTCGAGGCAGCGCAGCAGGGCGGCGAGACCTTCGTCAATCTCGTCAGGGCTGTGCGCGGCCAGGACGCCCAGGATCTCTCCCGACAGACGCCCCGAGCTGTGGGCCGCACCCGCGTAGAAGGAGCGCGCGAACACCACATCGACATGTGCGTGCTTGGTCGCTTCGTCCAACGCGACGTACAACGAGTCGTCCTGGTCGCAGGTCACCAGACCGAGCGAAGCGTGGCGCCGGGCGTCGGCGCCATAAGCTTCGAGCAGCGAGGGATGCGCGTTCGGGAGGCGACGCACCGAGAGAACCTTGGCAGGGATCGGCTCGAGAATCACGAGCGCACCTCCTCGACAAGCCGCACGCGCGGCTGGGGCTTCCGGTAGGCACTGCCCGCGGCCTCTCCCAGCTCCGCAGCCAGGGGGCGAAGATCGAGGTCCACGCCGGACTTCTTCTGCTCGAGCATGGCGCCGACCAACAGAGCCAGGCGCGCAGCCGCCTGCTCGGGAGGCGTTCCGCGCCCGTGGATGTTCGAGATCATGTTGCGCTCGCTGTCGGTATTGCCCAGCCGCGGTTGGAAGACCAGGTACGCAGACAAGCCGTCCCCGGTTCCCAAGCCCGGACGCTCGCCGAGCAGGATGGCACACACCTTTGCACGCACCTCTTGTCCGATCTCATCCTGCAACCAGACCCGCGCGAAGCGTGCACACATCGGCGTGCCCAGGCTCCAGCCGCGGGCCTCACAGGCCTCGCTGAAGGCGCCGAGCAGGCGCATCCCCGAGCCCATGCAGGCGACCGCGGAGAGCCCGTCAGCCAGGATCGGCTGCACATCGACGTCGGTCCGCGCCCGGGACCGCAACAGCTCCAATGAAGGCGCGTCCAGACGCCGGCCGAGATCAGGTCGCAGCAGGTACTCGCGATGATCCTGCACGCGGGATTTGAGGGGCAACAGACCGTTCTGCTGCGCCCACTCCTCCGGCAGCACACTGGCGACTGCCGCGTGGGCCACGGCCAACTCAGCCTGAAACTGCAACACGACCTCTGTGGCGTAGCGCGTTCCCACATGCCCGATTCCCAGCAACGCGGTGGTGTGCGCGGCAGCTTGGGCCGCGAAACGGCCGCGGGTGCGCTCGCTGGGAAAAACACGCAGCGGCGCCGGCGGAATCTGTGGAATCGGAGGCGCCTCCCCCTGGGGGTCGGCCTCTCCCAAACGTCGGCGCAGAGCCTCGATCATCCGGCGGGTCGTGCTCATCGGATCACCGTTGGATCGCCAAAGCGCGGGCCTGGCCGGCCGCCGTCCAAAATTCCCTGCTCGCACAGCCACGCATCGAACTCCGGCGTCGGCCGCTTGTCGAGCAAGACCCGCAACGACGGGATGTCGTGGTAGGAGGTCGACTGGTAGTTGAGCATGATGTCGTCCCCCACCGGCAAGGACATCAGATAGCTGCAGCCCGACGCGGCCAGGAGCACCTTGAGGCTCTCGAGCTCGTCCTGGTCCATGGCAGCATGGTAGGTGAAACAAGCGTCGCAACCCATCGGAATGCCGAGCAGCTTGCCCATGAAGTGGTCCTCCAGGGCGGCGCGCGTGATCTGGCTGCCGTTCTCGAGGTACTCCGGCCCGATGAAACCGACCACGGTGTTGAGCAGGAAGGGCTGGTAGCGGCGCGCGAAGCCGTAGCAACGCGCCTCCATCGTCACCTGATCGGCACCGTGATGAGCCTGGGACGAGAGGGCCGAGCCCTGGCCGGTTTCGAAATACATCACGTTGGGCCCGCGGGTGGTGCCCAGATCCTTCATCATCTCCCAGGCCTCATCCATCAGTCCGATCGAAATGCCAAAGGCCTTGTTGGCCGCCTCGCTGCCTGCCAGGGACTGGAACATCAAGTCCATGGGTGAGCCCTGCTGCAGGGCCTGCATCTGCACCGTCACGTGGGAGAGCACACAGTGCTGCGTGGGGATGGCGTTCTTGCGCGTCAGCTCGTGCAGCGCTTCGAGGATCTGCCGGGTCGACGCGGCGGTATCGGTCGCGGGGTTGACACCGATCACCGCATCGCCACAGCCGTAGCTCAGCCCCTCGCGCGCGCTCAGCAGGATTCCCTCGACATCGTCCGTGGGGTGGTTGGGCTGCACGCGCGATGACAGACGGTTGGGCAGGCCGAGGGTGTTGTTGGCGCGCACCACGACGCGGCATTTGGCGCCCGCCAGCATCAGGTCCATGTTCGACATCAACTTGGCGGTCGCCGCCGCCATCTCGGGCGTCAAGCCCTTACCGATCGAGCGGATCATATCGGGGCGGGTCTCGGTCTCGAGCAGCCACTCGCGGAACTGGCCGACGCTCAGGTGCGCGACGGCGCGGTAGGCTTCCTCGTCCAGGCTGTCCTCGACGAGGCGCGTGAGCTCGTCCTGCTCATAGGGGACGACGGGGTGGGCGCGCAGCTCGGCCAGGCTGAGGTTGCTGAGCACCACGCGCGCCGCCACGCGCTCGACCGCGTCGCGCGCCGCGATGCCTGCCAGGGCATCACCCGACTTGGGAGGATTGGCCTTGGCCAGAACCTCTTTCACCGAGCCAAAGCGGAAGACCGTGCCGCGCAGGGTAGTCGCCAGGTTCACTACAACAACCGCCTCTTCGGGTACGGTTCTAACTACTGCAGCGGACTGAAAGATTCAAGTTACTTCACCG
Source organism: Planctomycetota bacterium (assembly GCA_029260765.1). GTDB lineage: Bacteria > Planctomycetota > J058 > JAJDCP01 > JAJDCP01 > JAJDCP01. The sequence continues at coordinate 51,801 of JAJDCP010000036.1, read as the reverse complement.
TTACACAGCGCTGCGCCGTGGTGCTCTAGAGTGGGAGCTGTCACCACACAGGAGGAAGTGCTGTGCTTCGTGTCGGAGGTCTGGTACTCGCCGCGCTCGTTCCCACCCTCGTCTATCTGGCAGGCAGCGAGCCCACGCCCGCCAGCGCGAGATACGACCAGCGTCAGCTCGACTACATTGAGGACGGCGCGGGAAGAACCGTCGCTGCCATCGAGGCCTCGCTGTACAGCGATCGCCTGGAAGTCCGCATCGCTCCCGTCGGACCGCAGATCGAGCCGATGCCCGGCTACACGGGCAGGGCCGGAGCGAACCAACTCGCCGCCGAAGAGCTGCAACGCATCGTCGAGGAAGATCTGCTGCAGGTGTTGACCCGCCGGAACGGCCTCAGCAGCCAGCGTGGCGAGGTGCGGCTCGGCGCCTGGGAGACGCTGCCCGTGCGACGCCTGCGTGCAGATGGGCGGGTCGACTTCAGCGCCCGCAGCCAGCGGACCTTTCCCATCGAGCTTCGGACCGTCAGCCCACTGGCGGGCCCCGGTTGCTACGAGACCGTCTTCATCGTTCGCGGTGAGGTACGTCTGCGGGTGCGCTTCCAGCTCGATGCTGCGGGCGGCCGCATAGAGCTGCTCGAGGCCGTCGGCGCGGGTCCTGGCCGGGAGGCTTTGTGATGCGCAGTCCCTCGCTGTTGGTCGCCGTACTGGCGGTTGCCGGGCTGGCGCAAGAGATTCCGGGAGACCTCTGGCAGGCTCGCGATCTCGAGGGGCGTTGGGTGGTGGTCGAACGCTCCCTGAACGAGCGGCCCGAGGCCCTCGAGGAGTGGTGCACCTTCCTGGTCAAGAGCAAGGACTTCGAGCTGCTCGAGTGGCTGGCGCTGTATCGTGAAGCCTACGGCCCGGTTCAGGCCCTGCACGCCGCGCGGGCTCCCCAGTGGGTGCGGGCCGCGGTCTGGGCCTCGCGCAACGTCGTCGGCCACGCGAACTGGGCCCTGCAACTCCTCGAGAGCGAGCCCGGCGTCGTGCTCCCCTGGCTGGAAGAGTACGATCAGCTGCGCGCCTTGCAGGCGAGCCTGGCGGAGGGGGATGCTCGGCGCGAGGGGATCGAAGACCTGTTGCCACCGCTGCAGGAGCACACGGTGCTCGCCCATCTCGAGCCCGGAGAGCATGTGCAGTCCTTTGCTGAGCGCCTGGTCGCGGAGCCGAGGGTCACCTATCTGCACCAGTTGCGCCGCGAGCTGCGTGGGATGCATCTGGCCAACCTCTACCATGACCCCTGGCTGGGACACCTGACGGCGTTGACCAGCCACGCCTCTCCCGAGGTACGGGCGATGGTCTGGCGGGCTTTCACCTTCGCCCCGGCAGACCTGATTCCCCGCGAGCTGGCGCGGGCTGCGGCCCACGATCCGGTCTCCCGCCTGGCGGAGCGTGAGGCAGCCTTCCTGGCGTACAGCTATTGTCCCCACCCGGCGGTCTTCGCGGACCTGCACCAGCTCGCGGCTGATCCGGCTGCGCCGCTGTGGAGCGCCGCGGTCAGCCGGCTGGCAGACCTGGGCACGGGCTTCAGCCTCGGTCTGCTCGACAGGATCGAGGCTGATCGGCTCGACCTCGCTCGCAGGCGGCTGCTCGACGAGGGGCGGGCCCAGATCGCCGCCCGCGAAGCGCAGCCACGCGATGCTGCGAGCTTCGCAGCAGGTCTGGCCACGATGTTGGTGCGCGCAGCCTGGGCTGACCTGGCCTGCCATCCTCTAGAAACCAGCTTGCTGCCATGGACGCAGGAGCAGGTGCGGGCACGCCTTGGCGAGCCAGAGGTGCGTGCCGAGCTCGCGCGGCTGGCCCACGACTACACCAGCCCTCTCGAGGGCGAATTCGGCGCTTTGCAGGAACGTGTGCGGTCGTTTGCAAAGGAATGGGGGGAGTAGCCTGCTGGGCTCCTGCTGGGCGCCTGCTGGGCGGTCACACGCGTTCGCGAAGCGCGCAAAAGCTGGCTGTGAGAGCGAGCCCGACTTGACACCCAAGCCAAACAGCGGAACATCGATGGAACCTGAACCCAACCAGGACCCGTCATGGATGCGCACCAGGTCCGCGACTTCTGGCTCAAGAAACTGGGCAAGCCGGCCCTGGAATCGACCTCCAGCGAGCCCCAGGAGCGCAGCTACCGAAGCGGTGCCAGCGACCAGAGTCAGAGCAGCGTCGCGCCGCTGCCCCGCACAGGCCCCAACGAGACCCTGGGACTGATTGGCAGTGGCGGCATGGGTGACATCTTCCGCGCCCGCCAGGCCGAGCTTGAGCGGGAGATTGCCCTCAAGAAGCTCAAGCATGGCCAGGACTCCCCGCGCTCCCGCGCCACCTTCCTCGCCGAAGCCGTCGTCACCGGGCAGCTCGAGCATCCAAACATCGTGCCGGTCTATGCGCTGGGGGTCGACAAGGACGACCAGGTCTGCCTGTCGATGAAGCTGGTCGTAGGAGAGAACTGGAAAACGCTGATCCGGGACACCCGCAAGGGAGATCTACTCTTCCACCTCGAGACCCTGCTGCAGGTCTGCAACGCTGTGGCCTATGCGCACAGCAAGTCGATCATCCACAACGACCTCAAGCCCGCGAACGTGATGGTGGGTCCGTTCGGCGAGGTCACGGTGCTCGATTGGGGCTTGGCAGTCTCGGTCAGGCCCACGAACAGCAAATGCTCCCGCGTGCGGCATCGCACCTCGATCTGCAGTCCCGTTGGCACCCCGGCTTACATGGCCCCCGAGCTGGCCCAGGGCCAGGGTGGCAAGCTCGGTCCCTGGACCGACATCTACCTGCTCGGCGCGATCCTGTTCGAGATTCTGCACGGCAAGCCACCGCATCGCCGCCCCAAGCTCTACGACGCGATCCAACACGCGTTGCGTGGCGAGCTGCCGCCCATCGGCGCTGACGTTCCGCCAGAGCTGCGCGCCATCTGCGAGCGCAGTCTGGCGCCACGTCCTGGCGACCGCTACCAAACGGTGCAGGCGCTCCAGGCGGAACTGCGCCGCTTCCTCCGCCATCGCGAGAGCCTCGAGCTGACCGCCCGCGCACGCCAACAGCTGGAGGAGTGCTGCCTCCGAGCCGCCGAGCCCGAGCTGCTGGAGGCGACCGAGCGCGACGCATTGTACGCAGACTTCGCGACCACCGTCGCCAGCTTTGACCAGGCCAAGGCACTCTGGGAGGAAAACCCCGATGCAGCCCAGGGTGAGGAGAGGGCGCGGCTCAGCTACGCAAGCACCGCCCTGCGGGTCGGCGACCTGGGCCTCGCGGCAGCGCAGGTGGCGCGCATGGAGAGAGGTGCTCCGGTCACCGAAGCCCTGCGGGGAAAGATCTCGGCCGCGTTGGCAGCCAAGGTCAAAGAGGCTCGCACGCGACGCCTGTTGACCCGGGCTGTGGCGCTCGCGGGGCTGGCCGCGATCACGATTCTGGCCATCGGCCTGGTCCTGGTCGAACAGAAGAGTCAGCAGGAGGAAGCCGAGAAGGCCCGCGCCCTTGTGCGGAAGGACTATGCCGACCGGCGCGGCGAGATCGCGCAGGAAGCCCTCAACGAGATCGCCGCGCAGGTGCAGACGCGCCTGATCGATGAGCCTGGTCACAGCCAAGCGCAGGGTGCCGCCCGGGACCTGCTGCAGGTCGCCCTCCACGCCTGGCAGGACCTGCTCGAAACCAACCTGGCCGAGGCAAAAGTCTCCCGGGGAACGGCCACGGCTCGCCTGCGCGTCGGCGAGCTGCTGCTCGACGCACAGGGAGACTTGAGCGAAGCCGCCCGCGAGCTCGAGGCAGCCCGCGGCTTGTTCGACACCCTGTTTGCGCAGACGCCCGCTGATCTTTCCCTGGCTGCTGGAGCCTGCCGCGCCCTGCACAACCTCGGCAGGCTGGCAGAGCTTCGTGGCGACTTCCAGACGGCGCGCACGCTGCTCGAAGACTGCCGCGAGCGTTATCTGCAGCTCTTGGGGCACGACGGCCCAGCCGCCTGGCGCGCCGGCCTGGCCCGCTGCTGTGCCAGCCTGGGGCGTGTGCTACAGGCATTGGGGAACAACCGACAAGCGCACTCGCACACGCGCGAGGCTCTGGACCTCGACCGTGTGCTGGCAGACGAAGACCCTCTCTACCGCCGCGATCTCGCCAACGACCTCGAGCAGCTCGCCGGGATTGCGATGGCGGGGGGGCGTTTCGCCGAAGCAACTGAGCTCTACGCTCGCTGTCTCGCGCAGCACCGCGCGTTGCTCAGCGAGGACTCCACGCGCGTGCGGGTGCGTCTCGACCGGGCCTCGGGTCTGCGCAACCTGGGGGAGGAGCTGTTCGAGGACTGAGGCCCAGAAGATTCAGGAGTCAGGGGTGGAAGCCAGGGGCTGGGGAAATCTGGCAAGATAGGGGAAGGGGGGCGGGGAATCAGGGAAGAAGGGGGAAGCCCGGTCCCACCACTGACTTCTGAATCTTCAAGCTGGGCTGCTCATCAGCAGCTCTCCGCTGTCGACGCGTTCGTCCCGGAGGGGTCGCTCGCGGGGGTCGAGCAGACTGCGCGCGGTCTGCCCGCAATCATCAAACAGCGCTCGCTCGCGCCACTCGCGGCCGATGTTCTCGGCGGCTTGCCGCAGAGCCCGCCAGCGGGCCAGCGGCTCTCCGTTTGGGGGCATGACCACGATCAGCACCAGCCGCCCCGCCTCGACACGCTTGACGAAGTAGCTGTGCGTTGAGCGCAGGAACGACTCTCCAGTCGTTGGCAGCAGAGCCGCCAACTGTTCTGCGATGCCATGTCCCAGGCTCTGGGGCAGGCGATGGGGATAACTGGCGAGCATCCGTACGCTGGCCGGATCGATGGCCGCGCAGCAGATCGTTTGGGGCAGCTCTTCGACCACGCCCCGGCAGTAGATTCGGGCAAGCTGGCTGATCTTCGACACGTTTGCGTTCCTCAGGCTGAATCTCACTCGACCTGATTGCAAACACCGCGCCAATCGTAATTTTTCTTGGATGCCCCTATGCCAGGCGGCCTCTCCGGGGTCTTTGTCATCGCATGGATGACACGTGTTGCAAACTGCACGTTTGGATTCATAGTGAAACGAATGAATAACGCAGAGCGACCTCATCTAGGAACGAAAGCAAGTACCCGGGAGCGTTTGAGCTTCGCAGCCATGATTGGTAGCATGCACAGTCCTTCTGAGGAGCCCCGTCATGCCACGGAAGAAACGCAAGAAGAACAAGAAGTCGACCGCACGCCAACCAACGTCAGCTCCCCAGCAGTCCACGGGCGTCGCTGCGAACCATTCCGCAGAGCCCGCATCCAAGGCAACCGCGCAGGCATCATTGGCAACCCTCGCCGCGCCAGGCGACGGCTGTGGCGAAGATGTCGGTGACTACGGTGAGGTCGTCATCCGCAAGGACGGCTCCACGCAACTGCACTACGACAGTGGTGGAGTGCCGTGGTTCATGTACGTGGCCTTCGGCGGTTTCCTGATCTTCGCTGTGGCCTACTGTGCGACCTATCTGATCGATTTCTCCTGAAGGAAGGATGTCCCTTGCATTACGCCGCCTACGTGGTCTCAGGCCTTGTCGCCTTCTTGCATGCCTGGTTCCTGGTCATGGAGATGTTCCTCTGGACCACTCCCAAAGTGCGGCGCATCTTCGGCACCAAGAAAGAAGATGCCGAAGCCTCGAAAGTCCTGGCTGCGAACCAGGGCTTGTACAACGGCTTCCTCAGTGCCGGCCTGATCTACGGCATCGCGCGCGGCCAGCCTGAATTTCTGCTCTTCTTCAATGTCTGCGTGGTCGTCGCCGGTTTGTACGGCGCCTACTCGACCGGGAAGCCGCGCATCCTCGCCGTGCAGTCCGTGCCAGCAGCCATCGCGGGCGGGCTGACCTGCGCCGCATTCTTGATGCACTGAGAGAGGCGCTTCCCGATGGCATACATCTTCGATCCCGAGAGGCTGCACGAGATCGCACGCGGCGCGGTAGGCTTGCCCTTCGAAGCGATGGTCGACCATGTGATCGACGCCCTCGACCAGGGCTGGCCCGGCTTCATCGAAACGCGTCAGGACTGGGTTTTCAGCCTCGCGGCGGGAGCCACGGGCATCATGACGGTGCTGCACGGCTCGCTGAGCGAGTACGTGATCATCTTCGGCACGCCGGTCGGAACCGAGGCCTTCTCCGGGCGCTACCATCTGGACATCTATGACTTCGTGATGGCCGGCGAGATGCGCACCTACACCGAGCAGCAGTACGGCGAAGCCGTGGTGACACTGCCTGGCGAGCGGGCGTTGCTGCGCCGTGGCCAGGTCAAGGGCTTCAAGCTCAGCGGTGATTGTTGGATGCTCGAATACGGGCGGGGCGTTGTCCCGAGCTCCCTGCCGATTGCTCTCGGCGACGCGATCTTCAGCGCGATGGACGGCAAGACCCTGCTCAAGACCGTGCAGCACTACGGCCGCCAGGTGGTCAGATCGCTGTTGAAGGGGAAAGTCTGAGGCTGCTATTCAGCAGCCTTCATCTTTGCGGCCAACTCTTTGGTCACCATCTGCTCGCGGAACACCGTGTAGGGCTTGCCCCCGGCACCCGGATCGATCTGCAGCGAGTATTTCTTGCCCGGCTTCACCCGCTTGAAGATCAACAGCTTGCCGCCATCGGCAGCTTTCGCCTCAGCGAACTTAAGCGTGGTGTTGTATTTGCCATCCTGGCTCGTCAAAGTTGCGCTGATATCGCTGACGTCCGGGGCATCCGGATCATTGAGGACCTTGAGCTGCAGGTTCTCACCGACCTTGACCCGGATGTTGGCAAAAGAGCCGGTGCTGAGATTGCGCGCACGCTCCGTGTCAGTGATGTTGACGGGCTCGGTAGTGGGAGTGTCGTCTGCCATCGACCGGGTCTCCTCAAGGTTGGCGCTGTGTCTTCATTGTACGCACCGCTCTTGATGAAAGCCACCGGCCGCCCGGCCAACAAAAGACGCCCGGAACCCCGCTTACTGCCTGCTCCTGCACCCAAAGCGTAGCAACTGCAAGGTTCCGGACGAAGCGCCGGATCTCTCCGGTCATGCTCTACCAAGCACACTCTGTGCCGGAAGCAAACCCCGAACCCGGGCGGATCGCGAGTGTCCACAAATGTAAAGGTGTCAAACGACCTTTACGCTCCGGATGGGACATCCCGTCACACTCCCGAGCCCAGCTGCAGCTGCAACTCGGGCATGAGGCCCCGCAACTCCTCCGCGTTCAGCGCCTGCGGCCCGTCGCTGCGGGCCTGGCCAGAATCCGGATGGGCCTCGACCAACAGGCCGTCGGCTCCGGCGGCGAGAGCCGCTCGTGCCAGGGCAGGGATCAGGTCGCGGCGCCCGCAGGCGTGGGATGGGTCGACGATGACAGGCTGCCGCAGCACCTGCTTCAACAGCGCTACTGCTCCGAGGTCCAACAGGTTGCGGGTCGAGGGATCGAAGCCGCGGATGCCCCGCTCACAGAAGATCACCAGTGGAGCGCCGGCTGCCAGGGCATGCTCGCCCGCGAGCAGCCACTCTTCGACGCTCGCGGCCATACCCCGCTTGAGCAACACAGGCTTAGCTGCCAGGCCCACCTCGCGCAGCAGCGCGTAATTCTGCATGTTGCGCGAGCCGATCTGCATGATGTCGGCGACCTCAGCGACCGCCTCCACATCGGACTCCGCCATCACCTCGGTGACCATCCCCAGGCCATGTCGGCTTGCAGCCCTGCGCATCCACGCGAGGGCCGGTCGGCCATGTCCCTTGAAGCTATAGGGCGAAGTGCGCGGCTTGAAGGCTCCCCCGCGCAGAAAACTGCCGCCCGCCGCGGCCACCATGGCGGCTGCGGCTTCGATCTGGGAGGGAGACTCCACACTGCAAGGTCCTGCCAACAGGACCGGTCGGCCCCCGGCGAAGACAGCCCAGGGGCCGCCCGCCTGAGCATCCAGGCAAGGTTGTGCCGAGGGGCTCTCGAGCACATCGGCCACGCCTGGCAGCCGCCTCAGCTCAGCACTGGGGACGGCGCGCGAGTGGGGCAGAACTTCCAGACCGCGCGCGGTCGTGCTCTGCAGGCTGCGGGTCCACAGACCCATCCCGTGCAGGCGGGCTCTCAGTGCCTTGCTGTCGGCATCGGCTTCGAGCATGATCCACATGGCTTGCCTCCTGTCAGCGGACCCGCGCCACGACGGCACGGACCACGGTTTCCAGCGCAGTACGCGCGCTGCTTTCCGGCAATCGGGTGAGTGCCCCCAGCGCCTGGGCCCCCTGTTCATCAACGCGCGCCCGGGTGGCTTCGAGGGCGCCTGTCGCGCGCACCCGGGCCAGCAAAGCCCGCACGGTCTCGGAGGGCAGCTCGCCCTCGCGTTCGGCCACCCTGCGCAGCTCTGCTCTCAAATCCGGATCGCGCTCGCTGGCAACGATCAGCGGCCAGGTCAGCTTGCCCTGACAGACATCTGCGAACAGGTCCTTCCCGGTCAGGGCAGGATCGCCCGACAGGTCGAGCAGGTCGTCGACGAGCTGGAAGGCCAGGCCGAGCGCGATCGCCGCCTCGCTCAAGGCCTCGAGCTGCCCGGCCTCCAGCCCGGCCAGGGTGCCTCCAGCCAAGAGGGCCCAACGGAACAGAGATGTGGTCTTGCCGTGGGCGACTTCGAGGTACAGCTCGCGGTCAGGCTCGAAACGCCCGCGCAGCTCGAGCTGCAGTGCTTCGGCGGCGACCATCCGGGCGATCACCTCGAGCATTCCCCGCAACAGCTCAGGAGTGCCTGAGGCCATCACGCGTCGCAAGGCTTCGACGAACAACTGATCGCCGGCCAGAATACTCGCTGAGTTGCCGAACACCAGCCGCGAGGTCTCCACCCCGCGACGCTCGGTGCCCTCGTCGATCACGTCGTCGTGCAACAGGGTCGCGGCGTGGACCAGCTCGGCGGCCAGGGCGAGGTCGTGCACGCGCCTGTCGAGCGCCGTTTCGCCAAGACGGGCGGCCAGCAGCACGCAGATCGGCCGCACTCTCTTGCCCGGGCGGCGCAACAGGTGACCGGCCGCCAGCCAGGCACGATCGTCCGGCCGGGGCGCGCTGGCGGCCTGCAACAGCTTCTCGAGTTCCTCAGCCAGATCGCCGAGGTCCGCCGCCAGCCATTTCTGCACGCCATGCAGCCGCTTGCTGACGCTCTCGAGCCCGTCGCGGGCGGTCGAGCGTGTCAGTGAGCTCCAGACCCGATTGTGGGTGGGAGACTGGGTGTGGGGAATCATGACTTCTCCTCCGGTGTGACAGCGTCACGGAATAGAGCGGACAGCTCGACACGGAGCAGCTTGCCCAGTGGGCTGCGCGGAAACTGTCTGGTCCAACGCAGTTCTTTGGGAAGCTGGCAGGCGGGCAGTCGGCTGCGCGCCCAGGCGAGCAGCTCGATGTCCTCGGGAGGGTGGGCGGCTGTGGGAATCAACGCCAACGCGAGACGTTGACCCCAATCGGGATCAGGCAGAGCCAGCGCAGCGCAGTCCCGCACAGCAGGATGGGAACGGAAGGTCGTCTCGATCGGTGCGAGGGCGAAGGTCTCGCCGCCGCTGGTCATTCTGTCGCTAGCGCGGCCTGTGATGCGCACGCGACCCTGGGCATCGATCTGGCCGAGGTCGGAGCTCAACAGGCCTCCTGAGACCACCGGGCCGGCGGCATGGAGACGCCCGCCGTAGCTGGTGACGCGGGCGAATGCCAGGGGGGCCCCGACGTCGGCATGCTCGCGAGTGTCCCACGGGAGGCGCGTGGCCAGCTGCGAGGCGCTCTCGCTCATACCCCAGGTGGTGGCCACAGGAATGCCGAGCTCTCGGCAGCGGTGCAGAAGCGCGTGTGGTGCTGCGGCACCTCCCAGCAGGATGGCCCGCAAGCGAGCGGGGAATGGGGCAGCGGGTCGCGCATCGAGCAGGCGGCTGAGCATGGTGGGTACCAGCGACACCAGACTGATCTCTCCGGAGTCGAGCAGGCGGCCGACCTCGGCGGCATCGAAGCGGGGCAGCCAGTGCAGGCCCACCGCATAGAAGGCACAGCGCAGCAGTATCGCCAGGCCGCCGACGTGGTGCATCGGCAGGCATGCCAGCCAGAGGTCGTCCGGACGATGGCCCAGGCGGATGCTGGACCCGAACGCGCTGAAAGCCAGCTGTCCTGTGCGCAGGCGGACGGCGTGGGGCTGCCCACTGCTGCCCGAGCTCAACAGGCGCAGACGTTCTTCGGCCAGAGGCCAGAATCGTTCGGGCAGGGGAGTGGCGCACGGGGTGCCGTGCAGCTGGAGGATACCGCGTTCGGCACATAGACCAGCCAGACGCGGCCTCGGCGAGCCTGCCACCAGCAGCGCCTTGGGGTGCAGGCTCGCCAGAGCCTGGGGCCAGCTGCCAGGATCGGAGGCGAGGGGAGCCGCAACCGCGCCCAGCCAGCTGACCGCGAAGAAGGCCCGCAGCCAGTCTGCGGCGCCGGTATCCTGGCTGGGAAGCGGTAGAGCCACGCAATCGCCAGGACGGACGCCCTGGCCCGCGAGCCCCGCGGCCAGGCACGCCGCTCGCTCGAGCAAGGCCGCGGCTGTCAGCTCGAAATGTGCGCCACGGGCGAACACCAACCCGGGCCGGGCCAGCACTGCGCTGCGCAGGGGATGCGGCAGGGCGAACGGATCGGGCGGGCGGGCTCGTTCCAAAGGTGCGCTGCCCGAGGGTCCCAGAGGGCGGCGCGAGACCTGCAGCGGCAGCGCCGGCCGCACGCCCAGACCGAGGCTTGCTGGCAACGCCAGCCAGCCAGACAGCATGCGCGGGGCAACACAGACGTCCTCTACGGGACCACCTGCCAGTCCTCCGACTTCCAGGCCCGGCAAGGCTGCGGCCAGTTGCAGTGTGCCCGTGCGGCCGACAGCCGACTCCAGCGCGTGCGTCAGAGCCACGCGTTTGCCTGCGGCGAGCCCCTTCCGGGCGATGCGGCGCGCTGCAAGCAGGCCTCCGACGAACATCGGTTTGAGCACCAGCACATCGGCCGCGGGCAGGACGGCCGTGACATCGTGTTCCGCAAGGCACTCGTCAGCAGCGATGGGGATGGCAGTCTGTTGCCGCAGGCTGCCGAGCGCGTCGAGCCCCACGACCGGCTGCTCGAGCCAATCGGGCCGGAGCTCCTCAAGCGCCTGGGCATAACGCAGCGCTGCGGGCAACTGCCAGCCGCCATTGACGTCGAGACGTAGCGCGACATCCCATCCCACGGCCGCCCGTACCGACGCAACCCTGGGCCACGGATCCTGCCCGCCGAGCTTCAACTTGAGCGTTCGTGCACCGGCCGCGACGGCTGCCTGGGCCTCTGCGGCATCGGCCACCAGAACGTGGCTGGCGACCCGGGCGCGCGGCTTGTCCGCGAACAACTCGCGCAGTGGCTGGCCGCTTCGCTGGGCGAGTAGATCGAGCAGGGCCAACTCGACCGCGTAGGCAGCCGGCGCGGGCAGAGCCGCGGCTTGCAGCCAGGCTTCGAGATGCTCGAGGGTTTCGATGCACAGTTCGGGAAGGCCGGGCAGCACGTCCAGCAGAGCTCGTTCAACCTCCTGGGCGCTCGCGCCGAAACCGGGCCAGGGCGCCGCGTCCCCCCAGCCGAAGTGGCCGTCTCGATCCTGCAGCCGCAGCAGCCAGCCGGTTCGTTGTTCGAAGCGCCCGCGTGCGGTCTGCAGGGGCCGCCCAAAACGCAAGCAGTAGGGAAACAGCTGAGATCCTCGCAGCCCGTTCATAGCAGCATCCCCCCTGCCAACAGCAGACAGAACAGCAGGCCCAGTGCCGCATTGCGACCCAGATGGGGATTGAGGGCGGCCCCGTCAACACGCGCAAGAGCTCGCAACTCGGCCACAGCCAGGGGAAAACTCAGCCAGGGCAGCAGCCAACCGGCATGGCCCCAGCCAGTCCACCAGCAGAACGGCAGAATCAGGTAGGCGCCGATGAGACAGAAGCCGTGTTCGGCACGGGCGAAGCGGGCGCCCAACCGGACGGCCAGCGTGCGTTTGCCGGCCAGGGCGTCCGTGTGACGGTCGCGCAGGTTGTTGACAACCAGGATGCTGGTGGCCAACAGACCGACGGGAAACGAGGCGGCCAGCGAGGCCGCGTCCAGCCGTCCGCTGCACACCCAGGCGGTGCCACAGACCGCCACATTGCCGAAGAAGATCAGCACGCAGAGGTCACCCCAGCCGTGGTATCCGAGCGGCCACGGTCCGCCGGTGTATGCGAGCCCGGCCAGCAAGGAGACCACCCCGATGACCATCACCTGCCAACCTGCCAACAGGCTGAGGCCCACTCCCACGGCCAGAGCCGCGCCGAAGGCGCAGGCTGTGGCCCAAGCGAGCTGGCGGGTGCTGAGCCAACCGCGTTGCGCTGCCCGGGCCGGACCCAAACGCTGCGCGTTGTCTGCCCCTGAACGGAAGTCGGCCAGATCGTTGTGCAGGTTGGTGCCGATCTGGATCAAGAGCGCCCCGAGCAGCGCCCACAGCGCGGCCCAGGGACGGAAGCTTCCACTGCCCGCTGCCAGGGCCGCGCCCACCGCCACCGGCCCCAGGCTTGCGCTCAGGGTTTTGGGACGCAGCGCCTGCAGCCAGACCCGCCAGCGAGGAGGGGCGCTGAGAGTGGTGTCGATGGTCTGGGTCGTCATGGTGCGGCTCCCGTCAGCACGGGTTGCAGACTCTGCTGTACCGCCTCCCAGGCCTGCCGGTGCAGTGCGAGGTTGGCGGCTCGGTCGATCGGGACCTCGATCACCTCGAGACGCCGCTCGTTCAGGCTGCCCGACAGATGTGCACGCAGACCGTCTATGCTCTCGACCCGAGTCCAGGCGACGCCGTAGGCCGCGCACAAGGCACCCAGGTCGACCTGTTGGGGAGTGAGGAAGTGGCGCTCGAACAGCGAGTGCTCAGCCATGGGCAGGAAGCCGAAGATGCCCCCGCCTCCGTTGTTGAGAACCACGATGCTCAGACGCGCTCGGGTCTGGCGCGCGATCAGCAGCCCTGCTGCGTCGTGCAGGAAAGCCAGGTCCCCGCACAGCAGGGCGAAGGGGCCGCCCTGATGCAGACTCTCCCCGACCGCGCTGCTGACGGTACCGTCGATGCCGTTGACTCCCCGCTGGGTGAAGATCGTGACCGTTTGGGCGACGCGCCCGGCGAAGCCATTCAAGTCGCGGATCGGCATGCTATTCGCCACGTGCAGACCCGAGCCTGCGGGCAGACTCTCGAGCAGGCTGCGTGCGACCTCTCCTTCCCAGAGCCGGTCTCTTCCGAATGTGGCCAGTGTCTCGACGGCGTGCGCCTCGGCTCGCTGCCAACGTTCCAACCAGGGACGCGCCTGGGGAGGGCGGGGGAGCCGCTCGAGCAGAGACTCGATCAGCGGCTCGGGCTCGCTCACCACCAGCTGCTCACACTGCAGATCAGGACAGTGCAGCAGCCCCTGAGGATCGACGCACAGGCTGGCTGGGCAGCCTGCCAGCCAGTGCAGCAAGGGCTTCGAGCTGGGCGTCTGACCGAAGCGCAATGCCAAGCGCGGATGCTCGCTCGCGAAGACCCCGTCTCGCAAGAGCGCGTCGTAGTGCAAACACGCTGCCTGCGGTCCTGCGCGCAAACCGGAGCCAGCCTCCGCCAGCAGCGGCCAGCCGAGACGCCCGGCGAGGGCCTCTGCCAGCCGGGCAAATGCGGGACGCGGCGAGGCAAAGCCGCCTGCGACCACCACGCCCTTCGCTTGCCCGTGCAGACGTGCGGCCAGCTGATCGAGCTGCCACTCTTCCAAGCGGCGGGCAGGACGCAGCGCGTTTCGACGTGGAGCGCACGCTCGGCTCAGCGAGGGAACCGCCGCCTCCGGCAGCAGGGGTTCTTCACAGGGCAGATTGAGGTGTACCGGTCCCGCGGGGGCGCACAGAGCGGCGTCGAGCAGCCGGGCTGCGAGCTGGCCGGGGTACGCGCTCGGCAGCCCACGCCGGGGCATGACCAGCTCTTCGGAGAGCCGGCATTGGCCGCCGAACAGGCCGCGCTGCTCGATCGTCTGCCATGCGCCGCTGCCCCGTAGCTCGGGAGGACGATCTGCCGTCAGGACGATCAATGGGAGCGCCGAGCTCGACGCCTCGATCAGCGCCGGCAGGTAGTGTGCTCCTGCGCTCCCGCTGGTGCACAACAGCCCCACAGGTTTTGCGCTTGCCCGTGCCAGGCCCAGCGCGAAGAAACCAGCCCCGCGTTCGTCCAATACTGAGAACAGCTCGACGCCAGGCTGCGCAGCGAGGGCCATCAGCACCGGAGCATTGCGCGCCCCGGGGGAAACGACAACCTGTTCTAGCCCTCCCGCGGCAAGGTGCGCTGCGAGCTCGCGTAGAAGTTGTGTCTGGTTCATGCTGCCGCCTCCAGCCGAGTCGCCAGGCTGGCCGCCACAGTCTGCAGCTTCAGCTCGGTTTCCTCCCACTCGGCGCTTGGATCTGAGGCTTCGACGATGCCGGCACCGGCGAACGCCCATGCACGTTGAGGAGTGACCAGCGCGCTGCGGATAGCGACCGCGAAGGCGCCGTTGCCGGCAGCGTCCAGCCAGCCGACCGGAGCGGCATACCAGCCGCGCTCCAGGCTCTCGTGCTCGCGCAGCCAGGCGGCCGCGGCGAGAGCAGGGCTGCCACCGACTGCCGGCGTGGGGTGCAGAGCCTGTAGTAGCTCGAAAACACCCGCTCCAGCGCGAAGCATCCCGCTGATGGGGGTCTGGAGATGCTGTGCTCCCGGCAATTTGCGCAGGGTTGGGTTCTTTACGGTGTTGAGAACAGTGCACAGGGGCAGGACTGCGTTCTCGATGGCCTCGACGACCAGCGCCTGCTCGTGCAGATCTTTGCTGCTCGCCAGCAATGCGCGGCCGAGCATGGCATCGATCTGGGGATCGGCGTCCCGGCGCGCAGTTCCTGCGAGCGCCACTGTGCGGAAGCGGCGCCCGAGCACGCGCACCAGGATCTCCGGGCTCGCACCCAGGAAGCAGCGGCCATCACGCACAGGGCCTGGTCCAGCCAAGGCAAAACAGAGCGCGTCGGGCTGCGCAGCGCGCAAGCAGGCCAGACTGGTGGGCAGATCGTAGACGTGCCCCTCAGGGGGAATCAACAGAGCGGCCCGCGCCAACACGACCTTGGCGAGCCGTCCCTCGCACATCGCCTGGCGGGCGGCCTGTACGCGGCGACAGAACGCTGCACGAGCCTCCACCGGCCGAGAGCGCAATGCCATGGAGGGGCGAGAGCTGGGACGTTGTTCATGGAAAGCAGAAGACTGTAGATTCTCCAGTCTGACACATAACTTCTTCAGAGAGACCTTGAGCGAGTCACCACTCTTCACGCGCATGTGATAGATCAAACGGTTCGGCTCGTCGGGCTGTTCCGGCCTGCCGAGCAGCATCAGCTCGGGAACCCAGAAGCGAGCTGTGGGCCAGCCCTCCCAGGCATCGCCGCGCTCGGGACTGTGGCGACCGAAAGCCAGGCCACCTACAACCAGCGGTAGTACCTCGAGTCCTCCGGCAAAGCGGCGGACGCTGCCTGCCGTGAGGCAGGGTTCAAGGACACGCTCGGCGACATCCCGCCAGAATGCTTGCACTTGAGGGAGGGGGTCGCCTTCCCGGGCCTCCATGGCAAACAGCTCGCCGAGGCCGACAAACGCGAAGTCGGTTTCGGGGTCGTGCCAGACTGCGTAGCGCTGGCCCTGGCGCAACGCGTGCGGGAGCAGGCCCCAAAAAGGAGCCGATCGGGCATCGAGATCCAGCCGCAGGATGACAGCCCTGCCGAGTTGCCGAGACCGTTCTTGAGCGGCAGGGAAAGCCGCCACGATAGAAGATTCCAGCTCTTGTAAACTGCACAGTAGACAGCTATGGTGCACGACGACAGGCGATACAGGCATCACAACCTCCTGTTGTTCACGACACCGTAAACAAGTATAATGCCCATTGTGGACTCGTCAAGGCTGATATCTGTGGATATTGGACTTCGAACCGATCGGAGACGTCGACTTTTTCTCGTTGACGAGAACGAAGCCAGGATCTTCATCGGACACAGGGGAGCATGCTATGAGACGGCGGCCCATACCCACGGACCCGGCAACGACCCGCTTGTTGACGAAGGTAAAAACCCGGGTTACAGTCGAGGCGATGACCGAAACCAAGCCAGACCCTGCCCACCCGCCACCCGCCCGCGACTTTCTCAGCAGGCGCGTACACGAGGTCTGTGATACCTGCGGGCAATTCATCGAATACTGGGGCTTCAAGGCCATCTACGGACGCTTGTGGGCTCTCCTTGCCATCTCCGCGGGACCTTTGACCCAGACCGAGATCGCCGACACCCTCAACGTCAGCCGATCTTTGATCAGCTCGAGCATCGCCGAGCTCACCCGCCTGGGTCTCGTGCGGCCGACGCGCGTCCACCGCAACGCCCCCTATGAGGCGGTGATGGATGTCTGGCCCGTGATCTCCAACGTCCTGCGCTCGCGCGAATGGATGCTCATCGAGTCGGTGCGTATGGCCCTCGAGGCCGCCATCCAGGAAGCTGAATACCTCGAGGGCAAAGGCCGCAACCACAGGTACAACTTGAAGAGCATGCGTCTGCTACTCTCGCTGACCGAGATGGCGCAGTCGTTCCTCAAGATCTTGATGCGTATGCGCCTGCCCCAGTCGACCGAGGGCATGAGCAGTTGGATCACCATGGCCAGCCGTGTGATCCGCCAGTTTGGCGGCTGAGCGCGCCGGATGAACACGACCCTGGATGCGTCATGTCATCCGCGCAAGCGCCTGTGCGGACCCCCCTCGCGACCCCCCCATCGATCAGGGCCCACCTCAAGGGCGTCGGATTCGGGGTCGGATTCGGGTCCGCAGTCGGGGTCGGATTCGGAGTCGGATTCGGGGTCGGATTCGGCGTCGGATTCGGTCTCGGTCTCGGTCTCGGTCTCGGTCTCGGTCTCGGTCTCGGTCTCGGTCTCGGTCTCGGTCTCGGTCTCGGTCTCGGTCTCGGTCTCGGTCTCGGTCTCGGTCTCGGTCTCGGTCTCGGTCTCGTTTTCCGCTCCCTGAACCAGTTCCTCCAAGAGCGCCGCTACAGAGAACCGGCTGGTCTCTCGCGTGCTTCACCATGTTGGAAGATCTCGCCCCTCGGCGCCCCTTCCCAGCCTCCTCTACGCGTCGCTGTCTTCGGCTTCCTGCAGCGCGGCCAGCTCGGCTTCGTGGTCCTGCGCGCTGGGCTCTCCCACCACACGCTGGATCAGCAGAGGCCGGTGGCAGTTGCGGAGCACCTTCTCCGCCACGCTTCCAAACACCCAACGGCTCAGGCCCGAGCGCCCGTGCGTGCTCATCGCGCACAGATCGATGTTCTCGCTCTCCAACGTGTTGAGAATGACATCCGCGGGTTGGCCGCGGACCACCAGGGTGCGCACCTTGATTCCGGCGTTGCTCAAACGCTCGCGGAACGGTTCGAGCGGACCATCAGGTACCGCGCCGTCACCCTCTGCGGGCGTCTGCGTGGGCGGGTGGGAGTCGACCCGCAGCAGAATGACTTCTGCGTTGTCGTGCGCCGCGAACGCCACGAGCGGAGTCAGTATGCTCGCGGCCCACTCCGAACCATCCAGGGGCACCAGAATGCGCTCGAACTTCTTCGGCTTCGCGTCCCGTTCTGTGGTCGGATTCCACAACAACAGCGGCGCGGAACAAGCCCGCAACACGCGCTCGGCGACACTACCGCGGATCCAGCGAGAGGTTCCGCTGCGGCCGTGGGTGGCCATCGCGACCAGACAGGGCTTCAGCTGCTCGATCTTCTTGAGGATGATGGCGGCCGGTTGGCCCAGCGGCGCCAGGGATTTGACCTTGACGCCCGACGCGACCAGCTCTTCTGAGAGCCGTGCCAGGTGGCGCTTGGCCGATTGGCGGCGCAATCTGAGCTCATTGGCGTCAGGGGAGCTGTCGACACGGGCAGCACGCTCATCACGCTCGGCCACGGGATGAGCGAAAGGCTGAATCACGCGCATCAGCACGTACTCGAGGTCGTCCTGCTCTCCGAACAAAGAGCGAGTCTTGGACAGGATGCGGTCGGATAGCTCAGAGCCATCCAGGGGAATCAAGATCTTGCGCAGCATGGTGTGCCCTCGGTTTCTGGTTTTCGCCGCCCAGTGTACCTTTTTTCAGGGCAGAACCAACACGATGCGGAATCCACAACGGGCATCGCGTTGGAGCGGCGGGGGGGCGCATGAGGTCACGCTGCAGTTCTCGCCGGAATCGGCGTAACTGCCGCCGCACAAGATCCAGCTCTTGTCTTCGAGCACAGCCTCTGGCTCGAGGCGCAGACATGCCCATTCGGAGAGATTGCCATGGAGGTCGTGGAGCCCCCAGCTGTTGGCGGGAAAGCTCCCCACGGCAACCGGAGCGTCGCTCTCAAAGCAAGCCAAGGCCCGGTTGGGCGTATCTCCCCAACTGTACGGACCGCTGCCTCCAGCCCTGCAGGCGCGCTCCCACTCGGCCACTGACGGCAGGCGCACCCCCGGCCCCGCTGCCAGCAGCCGCACTTCTCCGGCTTCGAGCGCGTACAGCGGAGCGAAACCCCAGCGCTCCGACAGAGCATTGCAGTACCTCACCGCCTCCTGCCAGCCGATGGCCCCCAACGGAGTGCCCGGCGTGAGCGCACCTTCGCTGGGCGGATCTCCGAGCACCAGCTGCCAGTCGCTGCGACGCACTTCGCAGGCTCCGAAGTACACGTCCGGGCCGGGTTCCCCATCCGGTTCAGGGGGAACGAGCAGCAGAGTCATCCCCTGGATGTCTTTCAATCCCGCCGGCAGGCCCAGGCTGGCTGCCCGTGTGGTCTGTGCCAGGGAAGCTTGCCAGAACGGCCTCTCACGTAGCATGGTGCGGGAGAGCCAGCGCGCGCGCACGATCTGGCAGAGCCTGTGCACACGCGCATCAAGGCTGAACTCCTGCTTGAAGGCGGGAATCTGGCCGACCCGCTTGCCAGCCTCCGCGAGGTCGTCGGGAGCGCTTGCGAAGGAGTCCTTCCACTCCCAACGGGCACTCTGCAGCTGCCTCGCCAACGCCTCATCGCCGCGGTATTCAGCGAGCAGAGTACGCAAAGCAGAGATCTTCAGGCGGGGGTCGGGCAGCTCGCGCGCAGCCCGCAGGCGCGCGTTGCGCAAGATCTCCCGCGCCTTGTGGTAGGCCTCATACGCCTCTTCGTCGCCGGGGTAGGCCTGCAGATAGGCAGCCAGCATCCCGACCCGCAACACCTGATCCGGCTCCGCGTTCGCCTCGAGCCACGCGCGGACCTTGACCAGCTCGGCATCGATGGCGAGGTCCTGGCCGTACTTTTCCACCAACCCGAAAAGTAGCTGCTGCCTTACCAGCGCGTCACGCTGCTGCCGCACCTGGAACAGCGCCGCATCGCGTGCCAGAAGGTCCGCCCGCGCGTCGGCCAGCCAGCGTTCAGCCGTGGGCTCGCCCGGATTGCGCCGCAAGAAAGCCTGCAACGCCGCGATGCGGCCGTTGAGGCTGCTCTCGTTTCCCAGACTCGCCAGCTCGTCCTGCAACGAGCTCTGCGACCACCAGCTCCATCCTTGCCAGACTCCCACACACAGCGCCAGCAGTAGAACCAGCGTCAGCATCCTCTTCAGGACACCGCTCGGCGTGCCTCCTTCATCGAGGCGCCACAAGGCTCGCTGCGCCGCCTCCTGCAGCGGCCGACGCGCCAGCACCTTGCCGTACATGCGCCGGGCGGCTGCCCGATCGCCGCGGGCTTCAGCGCTTGCGGCGAGCTCAAGCAGACCCTGCTCGTGGCGCATGCGCACCTGTAAGGCGTCGCGCACATCCTCAAGCTCTGGAGGCAGCGGAGCCAGGGCCTCCAGGACTTTGATTCCCTGCGCTGCGCGCTCCCAACGCTGGGCGCCCATGTGCAGCTCGATCGCCTCGCGTTGGCTCTTGCGTTCAGCGCGCAAGGCCCGCCAGCGGTGGCTGTAACCGCGCACCAGGGCGTCGTCACCGAGCTTGTCCAGGAAGCGTTCACAGGCCGCGATGGCTTCATCGAGCCGGCCCTGCTCAAAGTACGCACGGGCATGCGGCAACAGATCGTCGAAGCGGCGCCGCTCGGTCTCGGCGACCAGCTTCTCGCGCGCCTGGTTGAGCTCCGAGGCGCGCTGCAGCAGCAGACGTTGGACGGGCGCACGCAGATCCTCGGCTTCCGCCAACAGCCGCCCCAACTCGCCACTGGTCGTGTGAGCGCCCACCACGGCACAATGCCGTACCAGCTTGGAAACACGCTGTGCCAGCGGATCTCGGTCCACAGTTCCTCCCATGCTGTCCCTGGCTCAGGAATACCACAGCAGACCTGACATCTCCAGTCAGGTTGCCAGAAGTCCCTCGATCAGAGCCTCCAACTCGGCGACGCTGTCACACATCCAGCCGGGGCCTTGGGCCTGCAGCCGCTCGCGGCTGTGCACGCCCCAGCTGACCGCACAGCTGGGCGTGCCGAGAGTGTGTGCCATGTGCAGGTCATACTCGGTATCGCCGACCATCAGAGCCTGCTCGGGTTCGACCTGCAGCGCCGCCAGTGCGCGCTCTAGCACAGCGGGGTGAGGTTTCCCAGGGGTGCCTGGCAGAATACCGTGCACCGCGTCGACCCGGGTCTGCAACGCCAGCCTGCGCACACTGTTGAGCGCCCCCTGTTGGCTCTTGCCCGTTGCGATGGCCAACTGGAGACCAGCCTGCCGGCAAGTCTGCAACAACTCGACAATCCCTTCGAACAGGCGCTCGTGGCTGGCGGCGACCTCGGGATACAACTGCCGGTAGCGGGAAACCATCGACATGCGGGCAGCTGGTTCCAGCTCAGGGAGCAGGCGCTCGAAGCACTCGACCAAAGGCAGGCCGACCAGCTCGGCAATGCCGAGCGCGCGCGAGCCGGGCAGACCCGCCTCGCTGAGACACAGACGCCAGGTGTGCAGGATCGCTGCCCGAGAATCCGCCAGGGTGCCATCGAGGTCGAAGATGATCGCGCGCATACTGCCCTCCGCGAGCATGATAGAGGTTGCCGCGTGGCGGAGAAAGGAGCCGTGACAAAACGGGCGCAGCTCAGGCCCATCGTGCGCTGCTGGAGCGCTCGGCTGCCGGGCAGACTTGTGGGCAATCGGCAGGGCTGGGAGGTCAGCTCATTGAGGCTTGGAGCTCGGCAGCTGGCTGGGATCCCGTCATGCCGCTCTGTGACCAGTAGCGGAAGAAGGCACCTCGTTGCGCGAGCAGCTCGTCGATGCTGCCTTGCTCCAAGACACAACCCTGGTCCAGGACAACTACATGATGCGCCTTCTTGATCGTCGACAAGCGGTGGGCGATCACCAACGAGGTTCGACCCTCGAGCAGGCTGTCGACCGCCTCCTGGATCAAGCTCTCGGTCTCGACATCGAGGAAGCTGGTCGCTTCGTCCAGGATCAGCACGCCCGTGTCCTTGACGATGGCCCGGGCCAGGCTGAGGCGCTGCCGCTCTCCGCCCGACAGCCGCACCCCCCGATCGCCGATCTCGGTGTCGAGGCCTTCGGCCAGGCCGCGCACAAATGTCGCGAGCTGGGCCTTCTCGAGCGCCTTCCAGAGCTGCTCTTCGGAGACATCCTTGCAAGGATACGCCAGGTTGAAGCGCAGACTGGCGTTGAACAGCTGCACGTCCTGGCTGACCAGGGCCATGCCCGCAGCGAGCGACAGGCGCTCGAAGTCCGCGATATCCCGACCATCGATCAGAATACTGCCCGGGGCACAGGCGTATTGACGTGCCAGCAAGCGCGCCAGCGTCGACTTGCCTGAACCCGTCGCGCCAATCAAGGCGGTCGTGCAGCCCTTGGAGAGCGTAAAACTCACGCCCCGCAGCGCCCGGGTTCCGTCTGGATAGCTGAACTGCAGCTCACGCAACTCGATACCATCTTTGAGTCCCGTGAATGCCAGCGCGCCATGCCCGACCTCGAAACGAGAGTCTGCGCCAAAGACGCTCTCGAGCTCTTCGATGTTGCCCTGAACGGCAGCGATCTTGCTGCTGTTCACGCCGACGAGCGAGACTCTGGTCACATTCTCGCGCAGCAGATAGCAAAAGACCAACAGGCTGGGAACCGCGATCAGCCCCTCGTGGATCAGCGCCCCCACAACCAAACCGGAGACGAACAACAGAACCAGCATGACGACGCGCTGCAGCGGATCGGCAAGCACCCGGAGGCGATCGACGGCCAGGCTCCTGGCGACCGTTTCATCGCTGAGCCGTTCGAAGCGCTCGATCTCCGCAGCTTCATGGGCGTGGGCTTTGATCAAGCCGATACAGGCAAAGACGTTGTGGACATGACGGTCCATCGCCTTGACCTTCTCCGTATGGCTCCGCGAACGCCTTGCCATGTCGCGCAGCAGCACGGCCCTTCATTCTCTACTTCACGGCAGATTGGTGAGCCCTCGACCGCAACCTGGACGCGGTCGCGTTCTCAGATTTCAACATCGTCACGGTATCGGAAGCGCTGGACAGGATCCTGGTCGACGCGAGTGAAGAAGGTCCCGGCTATGAGTTGATGAAGGAGTACGGCGCGACTGGATTCCCCACGGTCTTGTTCCTCGATCACCAGGGCAAAGAAGTCGCACGCATGGAGGGCAGGACCCCCGCGGCGCTCGAGCCTTTGGTGCTGGCGCTCGCCGGCCTGGACATGGCGCCCGAGGGACACCTCCGCAACCTGCTGGAGACGCATGAGGGATTTCCCTGGCGTTGGTTTGCGGGCAACATCGACGAGACCATGCATGCGGACAGCCGGACCCGGCTGAGAGAACGCCTGCTGGCCATCGGGGCGCAGCTCGATGTCTCATGGCGCACGGCGAGGCGGGCCGAGGCGGAAACAACGCGCCAGGAGGCTCTGGCGTTCAGCGACACCTTCGGCTTCTACGAGGATTGGACTGCTGAGCCTTCGCAGGACCTCGATGTCTCGGAATTCGAGGCTTGGCTTGATGAGCGTTGGGCCGGGCTCTCTTCGCAGGAGACAGCGCACAGGGATCAGGCAAGAAGGGAGCTGACGGACTTCGACAGCGCTCTTCGCTGGCTGATGTGCCTGCTTGAGCATCGCGGCGGGGGCAGGTAGCCGAGGATCTGCGCCGCACTTCACGACCCTGCGACCCAAAGCCGCATCGTCAATGACCATTTGCGCGCTCCGCCGCACGAGAAAATCTCCCACAGCGCCCGTCTTCAACGCGCCCAGCCCCGACTTGCAGCGACTCCAGGCGGCCCGTATCATCAAGTATCCATCCTTGGATCTGCGGAGGACGGGTCGTGCCCGAACAGAACCCGTCGGTTTCCACCCGGCCTGACCGGCCCGACCCAGCCACCCTTCCTACTGGCCCGATCGCCGACGCTCTGGCCCAACTCGAGAGCTGTGACTGGGGCCTGCGCCGCAAAGCACTCGCGGAGCTGGTCAACGCCAAGGCCCAAGCGCAACTCGGGGCCGCCTGCAGCAAGCCTTCTCTGCGGGCCGTAGCCCAACGCGCCCTCGCCGAGATCGCTGCCGGCAAAAGTTACGAGCCGGCCGCAGATTTCGGAGTCTTCAGCGCTCCGAAGGCTTCCCGCAAGCGCCTGATCCCGCCGCTGCTCGAGCTGATCTACGACACCGACGACGATGGCCAGCTGTCGGACGCCGAATACTCAGAAGCACTGAAGGTCTTCGGCAAGCCCGCCGACCCTCTGCGGAAGTACAAGCAACCCGAGCGCGTCGACCCGGCCGACGTCGACGCCAAGCTGCGCGACATCTACGTCGCGGGGGATCTCGACAGCCCGCCACATTTCAACTGGGCGAAGATCGGCCTGACCGACCCCTCGCGTCAGGCTGCCCTGAACCGCTTTCTGCTCGGCAACGCAGACGCGCAATCGGTCGAAGAAGAGCTCGAGTCTGCCAACCCGACCGAGCTGTTCGTGATGCTCGTGCGCGAGCACCTGCACCCGGCCGACGTCCGGCGTCAGGCGGCCATCCGTTTGACTGCCAGTGAGAAGGGCGCCGGACGCCTGCTGTACTGGTTCAAGGAGCGGATCAAGAAGAAAGACTGGACCCAAAAAGCCCGGCAGCTGCTGGCCGACAGCGACAAGTCTCCCAACGCGCCCGACAAGCCCGCGCTGCCCGACCCCACCCGCCAGGACATCGCGCAACCGGTCTTCCTGTTTGCCATCGCGGGCCTGGGCCACACCGCGGACGGCGGTCTGGCCGACGAGGTCGTCAGCGCCCTCTTCGGCCTGATGACCAGCTTCCCCAGCCAGGGCGGGGAAGCTCACGGAGGAAACCCCCAAGACGCGCCGCCGCTGCCCTGGGGTGACCTGCCCGCCGACGTGCTGCTCGAGGTGGCGCGGGCGCTGGTCTGCCTGGCGGTGAATCACGACACTTGCCAGGCTGCCGGCCACATCGATTCTCTGGGACTCGGGATCACGGGCGACGGTTCGAATTTCTACCAGGTCCCTGTGCGCATCCGCACAGCGCTGGTCTGGGCCAGCTCGCTGGGGAACAAGGACTTTGCTGCGCGCATGCTCTTGCGCTGCCTGGAGGAACGCGACACGACGCTGGCACGCGCCGCCGCTTCAGCCCTGAGCCACTTCGGCAACCAGAACACTCTCCCCCGCATCGTCGAGCAGCTGGTGCGCCTGCTGATGGCCGCCGACCTGCCCGTGGGTAAGGACGACCAGGTGCGGCTGCCTCTCTTTCAGCTCATGGGTCGGCTGCACCTCGACGTGCTGCCACGCTGGTCGGACGCGGAGTTCCGCAATCAATTGGGCCAGAGCCTGGTCTTCGAGCTGCTGCGCAGGCCCGAGGGCGAGGCCGCCAGGATCTGCTGTGACCTGCTCCTCGACTATGCGGATGAGCTCGAGCTTTCGGTCTACGGCGATCAGCTGGCCGACGCACTGGAGCGGGTCTACAAACGCTGGATAACCGAGCTCTCCAACGCCGAAGAGACCATCGATGCAGCCTTCGCCGAGCAGGACAAGGCAGCCAGCGATCCGAATGCGCTGGCGGCCGCCAAACACAAAGAACGCCTCGCGCAAGCTCTCCGGCGGTCGCTCATCAACCGCTGCTGCGGCCTGGCCGGACTGCTCGTCAGGCTCCCCAGCAAGGGCGCCGTCGAGGCCCTGGTCGCCATGCGCGGGCGGCCGAAGGGCATCGGCGATTGGGCCTGGTTCTATCTGCACGAGCCCATCGAGCACGGCATCCTGAAGCTCGCCAGAGACCCACGGCTTGACGCCGGCGCCGTCGAGGCATTCCTGCGTGCCGCACTCGCCTGGGTGGGCCACCCCGAACAGGAAGACCGCTGGCGCCAGGGATACAGCATCCTCGCTGCGATCGGCCGCCATCCGACGGTCGCGCACCGGGTGTTGGACTTCCTGACCGAGCAACTCGACCTGGTGCGCGACTGCCGGACCATCGACCAGGCCGCCAGCGCCTTGTATTCCATCGGCTCCGCCGAGGCCCAGATCGTACTGTTCGACCGTTTCGTTGAGGGCCGCAACCCCGCTATCGTACGCGAGATCCACTGGCTGCTCGGCTTCCTCTTCAGCCACGCAGCCAGGAAGGAAAAAACCCACGCGGTGGCGGTCCATCCCCGGGCGCAACAGCACGCGCGCAGGCTCGAGGGGGAGCTGTTCAAGAAACTCGACGTCGAGCGGAAAAACGGCGTGCAGACCAACGCCCTGCTCAACCGTTACCGGCGCGCCGCGCGCATCGTGCTGACCTTCAGCGACCAGGTGACGCAAACACATGCGGCCTACATCCAGGCCAACACGAAGTTCTTCGAGACGGTGATCGCGCTCGAACAGATCCTTGCCGGCTACACCAAGGCCGGCCTGATGCCTCTGTTGACTGCCAGCGATCCAGAGCTGCACCTGCTTCTGGCCAAGACTCTGCCCGACCTCAAAGAGGCCTTCTGGCGGCTGCATCCCGAGTACTTCGAGGCCATCGAGCTCAGCCAGAGGGGCGAGCAACTGCAGCTTGAAGACAAGGCCCGCATCGCCGACGTACAAGCCCGCCAAACCAAACTGCTGAAGCTGTTGCAGACCATCGAGGCAAAGCTGCCCCCGATCGAAGCGCTCTGGAACGACTGGAAGCGCCACGTCCATGACCGGGTGATGGCCAGCGTCGGCAGCTGGAAAGGCACCGGCCAGAAAGAGCTCGAGGCTGCCCGCAAGGCGCGCACAGAGATCCAACCCCGAACGGATTTCCTCACGCCGTATCTCGAGCTCTGCAAAAGCGGCGACTTCGCGCGCGATTATGAGCGGGACGAGCTGGCGGGAGAGCTGACGGCCGCCATCATCGCCCAGAACCACGGGCGTCTCGACCTGATCTTCGAGTTGAAGGTGATGCCGATTCTCGAAGACCGCGAGCAGCCGTGCCGCCTGACCAAGGCCGTCGACATCTTCCTGAGCTGGTTCAGCAAACACTGCCTCGAGCCGGCTGAGGCTATCGACAAGAAGCTCGCAGACGGCAGCATCGTCGCCCCCGACCGGCACGCGCGGAACGGGCAGTACCTGGTGCTGCAGGCCCTGCGCAAGGACGCCGAGCGCTTGACAGGAGGAATCGCCAAGGCTCTGCGCGACGCTAGCGACCGCATGCTCAAACGTCTCGAGAGCGTGGCCAGCAAAGAGCTCTTCCCACGCGTCAACAAAGAGACCGACAAGTACCGCAAGAAGGCCAAGCAGAACGTCTTCGGCGACTATGTCTACGTCTATGAGGGCAACCCCGACCCAGGGCTCGACACGCGCCGCGCCTGGAAGGACAAACAAGGCGAGCCGATCGTGCTCGGCACCTGCAAGACGACCTTCCCTCTGGGTGTGCGCCATCTGCGCACGGAGATCCAACGTGGCAGATTCCTGTCGATCAAGGATGCATTGGACGACAAGTTCCTGCGCGCCTTCTTTGCCCGCTCCTACACCTACAGCCACAGCGACGCCCGGACGAGCTATGTCGAGAGCTCGAGCGGCAAGGCAGAGGCCGAGTACACCCTGCGCATCTACGCGCAGATGGCCGAAACGCTGCACAAGATCCGGCCCATCAAGCTGATCTCCGAACAGGGCGGCAGCGAAGAAGGCTACATGGTGCAGCTGCAAAACGCGGGCCTGCTGTTCCGTCCCAAGTCCCACAAGGACCAGGGCAAGACCGACCAGGACCGGCTGATCACCCGAGAGCAGCTCAAGGGCAAACACATCGTCGTCAGCGGCGATCCGGTCATCGCCGAAGAGTATCGGGACCTGGTGCTCAAGCTCGCCCATTTCTACCGCAACAAAGACTACCAGCGCCCACGTCCCTACACCTTCGTGCGTCAGTACGGCGCCTGCTACATGGCCTTCCTCGAAGCCTTCGAGTTGCTCGACGACAAGGGCCGCGTGATGGCCCCCGACCGCGTCAAGGCGCGTCTCAAAGAGACCCTGAAGAAGAAAGGCAAAGACCCGCAGTGGTGGCGCAATCTCGAAGCCGGCGCCAAGACGGTGCCCTACCTGCTCAAGCTGTTGTGGAGCTGGGCGACGGGCAGCGAAGAGGCCAAGAAGGAGGCGCAACGCTACGGCACCGAGATCGTCGAGCTGCTCAAGACCGATCCCAATGAGACCCTGGCCAAAGAAGAAGAACAGCTCTACCTGGTGCGCGAGAAGTACTTCCAGGCGACCCCCTACAAGACCGACTGGGAAGCCTGGAACGACGCCTTCGACCCCAAAGGGGAGTTCTGGAATCTGCAGGACGCGACCTGGGAGGT
Organism: Planctomycetota bacterium; assembly: GCA_029260765.1. Taxonomy (GTDB): domain Bacteria; phylum Planctomycetota; class J058; order JAJDCP01; family JAJDCP01; genus JAJDCP01. The sequence goes on along the minus strand of JAJDCP010000036.1, from coordinate 24,120 downwards.
GATGTTCTCCTGGCGCTTCTGGGCCGACCTGGTCATCGAGGTGCTGGTCGACCTGGTCATCCTGGTGGTGCTGTTTTTCATCAGTGAGGGCATCGGCTCGGTGGTGTACGCCGGCGTGATCGCCACCCGCTGGACCGTCCGCTTCGCCCTCTGGTCGCGCCGCCTGTACCGTATGGCCCGTCTGCTCTCGCAGGTCATCAAATACTCTGCCATCGCCGCACGCTTCGCCACCATCGTGACCAGCTTCACCCTGGGCATGAAGATGGTGGGCATGGCCAAAGCCAAGATCGAGGGCAAGCCCGGCACATGGTACGAGAGTTGGAGCGAGTTCTTCGTCGACCTCGGCAAGAACGCGATCATGTTCGGCATTCTCAAGGGCGTCGAATCTCTCTACATCGCGCGCTTCCGCCTCAATCCCCACGCGATTTTGCCCGGGAAGCACATCGCCGGCATGGGGCTGGCCGAGTTTGTCGCCCTCAATGTCTACGCGATGGCGATCGAGCCCACCCTGGCGGACGTCGCACACATCATGGGCTGGACCAAACACGGCGGTCGCCACCTCGAGGACATGAGCGAGGTCGATGTCCTCAAGCTGATGCTGCACAACGCGCTGTTCATCTGCGCGATGCGCGGCGGACGAGTGCTGGTCCGCCAACTCGTCGATCGGTTGCAGGGTCGCAAAGAGACGATGGTGGGGCAAGAGCGGGTGACGCGGGACAGCATCCTCGACAGGCTGGACAAGCTCGACGGCGAGGTGCTCAAGATCGAAAAGCAGCTGACCCAGCTACAAAAGGGTGGCAAGAACCAGGTCGGCGCGGGCTACGAGCAGGTGATCTCCAAGCGGGCCGAGGCCCTCAAGCTGCAGGAGCAGTTCAACCCGATCAAGGCCGAGATCGGCAAGCTGCAACCGCAAGTCGAGCTCGCCATCGCCAAAGCCGAAGCGGCGCGCGCGGCGGAGTTGGCAGGCAAAAAGCCCGCGAAATCAAGCGTTGAGCTGCTGGCAGAAGCCCGAGAGCAGTACGTCAAGCTCGAGGCGCAGCAGAAGAGCCTGCAGGGAAAAGCCGAGCGCATCGAACGCCTGAACAAAGAGGCGACCGCGCAGCAGGCGGCGCTCGAGAAAAAACAAGCCGAGCTTTACGAGCAGATGAGCGGCCTGGCCGAGAAGATCCAGGCCCAGCTGCAGGCCAAGGGCACGTACCTCGAAGGCGTGCTGAAGAACCACGCCAAGAACTTCTCGGCCAAAGAACTCGAGGCCATCCAGGACTATCTGGCCTCGATCCGCTTGCAGGAAGCCGACCTGACAAACCTCAAGCAGGCCTACAAAGAGCTGACCCAGGATCTCCGCCTGCGCATGGACCCCCGGACGGGTAACTTCAGCTACGAACCCGGCGCCAAGGCCCCCGGGGAGATGGCATCCCAGCTGGTCACCGTGTTGGCCAAGGGCGACGCGGTCGTCAGCATCGAAAAGGGCGCCCACGGCGAGCACCTGGTGATCACGCCCAAGGAGCGCGAAGTCTACGATGCCGGTGAGACCTGGGTGAGCCCCCGGCCCAAGCCACGCGAGTGGGTCAAAGAAGCCCGTGAGGCCGTCAGCAAAGAGGTCGGCGAGCTGCGCACCGTGGTCGAAGCGGTGGTCAAGGGCGGCAGCCCCGAGGCCCTGCAGGCACGCGGCCTCAAAGACCTGCAGGCATTGAAGAGGATCGGGGCGCGGATCGAAGACATCGAGCTGCTGAAGCTCAATTCCGCAGAGGCCCTGCAAAAGATGGGGGTGAAGGGCTTCAAGGAACTGTACGACTTCGGTGTGCGCGACGTCGTGGACCTGCACAAGATGGGCATCAGCACCCGCGATGCCGCCCAGCGCCTCAAGATCGATCGCGTGCTCAAAGACAAGGCCAAGCTCAAGAGCGACTTCCCCGAGTTCAACGCCCGCGTCCAGAAGTCGGTGCCCAAGCTGTACGAGGGCTGCATGCCTGTCGAGGTGCCAGGCATCAAGAAGTCCACGGGCGGGGTCCACGCCGAGACGGGCACCTACCAGGGCAAGGCGATGCAGGGCAAAGCCCAGACTGTCACGCTGCGGAACAAACAAGGCCTCAAACAGGGTTTCTTCGAGCGCGCGCTGACGGATCGTCTGGGCGGCAACACGTTGGAATTCCGCATGAACTTCGTCGCTGACCTGCCCAGCATGCTCGGGGGCAAGGGCGTCGAGATGATTCCCGGCAAGGGCACCCCCACCCACATGGCGATGACGTTCGAGATGTGCCGTGCGCTGGGAGTGACACGGGGAAACCTGCAGTACGCCTTCGGCAAGCAGATTCAGAACATGCGTACATCTGCAGAATACCTGCGCGCCAAGAAGAACAACCCGGGCTGCACCGACCTCCAGGCGATGCAGTCCACCGCAACCCATTCGTACATCGTCGACACCTGCCGACAGTTGGGTTACGAAGCCAAACTGGTGAAGATGACCGAACCGCACCTCAAGCATACCGTCGGCAGGATCATGGATTTCGGGCTACAAAAGGACTTCTGGGACAAGCGGCTGGACAAGGGACCGAACAAGGGCAAAACCCGTCGCCAGGCCTACTTCGAAGAATTCAAAGAGCTCAAGCTGACAGAAGACAGTCATGTCCCCAGCGACTGGAACCTGCACTTCGAGCTGACACCCATCGAGGGCTCCTGAGTCATGCCGTTGACCCATATCCAGCGCTTCGTCCGCGCGCACCCGCGCCTGGAGCTGTATGTCTATGTCCTCGAGGCGGCGTTCAAGGCTGCCTGGCCGGACAAGCCGTGGAAGGATGCCCTGGACGTTCCCGACGCCGCCGCGCTGGCCTTTGCGTTCTCGCACATCGACTTCATGCCAGAGCCCTGCCCGGAGGCGGTGCGGCGTCGGTTGGTGGTCGAGACCGGCAACCTGCAGCGCTTGGCCTCTTTGCTGCGCGCCACTCCCTGTGCAGGTGGCTTGCTCGAGAACGAAAGCAAGGGACGCTTCCTGGGCCGCGAGGACCTGTTCAAGACCATCTACCCCGGCAAGCCCGCTCGCCCTGTCGAGGGCCTGCCGGGCTACAGCTGGTTCCCCGCCGTGGGCTGGCAGCCCAAGAACGCGGACCAGGAGCTGGGTGAGGTGCTGGTCGCATACATAGAAGCGCTCGACAAGGAACTGGCCACAGGCTGAAGGGGACTCGGCATGGCAGACAAGAACGACAAGCCCCGCAATCCCACGCGGCGCCATGGCAAAAAGACCCTGCGTACAGGCATCAAGGTCCAGGCGGGGCAGCGCTACAAGTTCGTGCTCGCCGTACCCATCAAGGCGCGCTGGGACCGTGAGGAAGCGCGGGAAGGTGAAGAGGTGCACCTGCTCGCCGAAATCAGCGGTGCCGCCGACGGCAGCCCGGCCAAGATCCACATCCAGGAGTGGGACCACGACGGCAAGCACGACTCGGTGGCACGGCTCGAAGCGACGGTACAGGGAGGCAAGCTCGACTCGCCCTGGTCGTATGTCTACGTGGACGATGACGACGACGAGCCTCTGGAGCCCGGCGATGAAGAGGCCGGCAAGCTCAACCATCCCGAGCTCTTCTTCGAGGTTGAGGTGGGCAAGAAGAAGGGTACGTCCGCCCTGCTCAAGTTCAAAGAGGACGTCTGCTTCACCCTCAGTGACGAGGACGGCCAGCCGATGGCCGACCGGCCCTTTGTGATCACGTTGCCGGACGGCAGCCACACCGAAGGCAGCACCGATGCCGAGGGCAAGGCCTGGGCACGCGACATGCCGCCGGGGCCGGTCTCGATCAGCTATCCTGAAGAAGAGTGGGCCGAGGTGCTCTGAGTCGCCTGCAGACGAAGCGCCCGCCTCAGGCGTCCGGCGCCTGGGGCTTCGCCTCTTTGCCCTGCTTGCGGGGCTTCTTCTTGTTTTTCCCCTGCTTCCCGCCCTTGGCCTGTTGCTTCTGCTGCTTCTCGAGCTTCGACCAGCTATCCCGCAGGGAAATCGTGCGGTTGAAGACCAACTTGCCCGGCTCACTGTCGGGATCGACGCAGAAGTACCCCAGCCGCTCGAACTGGAAGCGCTCGCCCGGGCCGGCGCTCTGCAGCCAGGGTTCGACACGGCAGTCCTTGAGAACCGTCAGCGAATCGGGGTTCAGCGCATCGCGGAAGTCTGAGCCCTCACGGACCTCATCGGGCACCTCGGTCAGGAACAACCGGTCGACCAGGCGCACCTCTGCCGGCAGCGCATGGGCCGCAGAGACCCAGTGGGAGGTACCACGCACCCGCCGGCCGTCGGGTGAGGTGCCTCCACGCGACTCTGGATCCCAGCTGCAGCGCAGCTCGACCACCTCGAGGGCATCGTTCTTGATCACCTCGTTGCAAGTGATCAGGCAGGCGTAGCGCAGCCGGATCTCGCGCCCCGGCGCCAGGCGGAACCACTTCTTGGGAGCATCTTCGCGGAAGTCATCCTGCTCGATATAGATCTCACGTCCGAACGGGACCTTACGGCTGCCGTAGCTGGCATCTTCGGGATGCAGCGGAGCATCGAACGACTCGCTCTCGCCCTCGGGATAGTTGGTGATCACCACCTTCAGCGGCTTCAACACGCCCATCACCCGCGCCGTCGTGCGGTTGAGGTCTTCGCGCACCGCGTGCTCGAGGCGAGAGACCTGCGTCAGACCGTCGCGGGTGGTGACGCCGGTGCCCTCGAGAAAGCTGCGGATGGCCTCGGGCGTGAAGCCTCGCCGGCGCAGCCCGCTCAGCGTAGGCATGCGTGGGTCGTCCCAACCCTGCACGCGGCCTTCCTCGACCAAAGCTCGTAGACGTCGCTTGCTGGTCATCGTATAGCTGAGCTTGAGCCGCGCGAACTCCAACTGCTGCGGCCTGGCGGACGTCTCCAGCTCTTCGAGGAACCAGTCGTAGAGCGCCCGGTGGTTTTCGAACTCCATGCTGCACAGCGAGTGGGTGATGCCCTCGATCGCGTCGGACAAGCCGTGGGCGAAGTCATACATCGGGTAGATGCACCAGGCATCACCCGTGCGGTGATGGTGCACCTTGCGGATCCGATACAACAGAGGATCGCGCAGGTTCATGTTCTGCGACTGCAGGTCGATCTTCGCCCGCAGCACGTGCGCGCCTTCATCGAACTCGCCCGCGCGCATCCGGGCGAACAGGTCGAGGTTCTCTGCGACCGTGCGCTCGCGGTAGGGACTGGGCTTGCCCGGCTTGAAGAAGTTGCCGCGGTACTCGCGGATCTCTTCGATGCTCAAGCTGTCCACATACGCCTTGCCCGCCTCGATCAACTGGACGGCATAGCCGTAGAGCTGCTCGAAGTAGTCGGAGGCAAAGTACAGCCGCTCTTCCCAGTCAAAACCCAGCCAGCGGATATCCCGCTGGATCGCATCGACGTACTCGACGTCCTCGGCGACGGGATTGGTGTCATCGAAGCGCAGATTGGAGACCCCACCATACTTCTCGGCGGTGCTGAAGTTGATCCAGATGGCTTTTGCGTGGCCGATGTGCAGGTAGCCGTTGGGCTCCGGCGGGAAACGCGTCATCACCTGGCTCGGGTCGAGCCCGGCAGCGATGTCGGCGTCGATGCGCTCGTGAATGAAATTGGTCGGGCCCGTCGGGGACTCGGAGGGGCTGTTCATGGGGAGTCTCGCTTCCGGCGCGGCGGCCAGCTGGGGTGCTCCCTGATGTACCCGAGCGGGGGAGGGGGGTCAACGGCTGTCTACCCCCGCGGGCCCCAACAACTTGCCTGCAAAGTGGCGGAACATCGCCAAGCGCAGGCGCTGATAATCTCCCGGTGTAGAAGTGGTCACCTGAAAGAAGCACAGGCACATCTCGTCATCGGTCTGCTCGCCGCGGCGCACGCGCACGGGCGGATAGCTGGGGTTGTCGGGATTGTCCGCGGAGTTGTCGTAGTGGGCTTCCAGCTTGATGCGCGTCCCGGCAGGCAGGTGGATCTCTTCGGCATACAGATATTGGCCCTGCCAGCGGAAGTCCCAGTCGGCCACCCGGACCAAAGGGATCACCGTCCCGTCCGGCAGCTCAGCTTCGACCGTCATCTCCTTGCCCAGGTAGTGCATGTGCGGGGTGACCCCGATCAACTGCACGTCGACAGGCAGCTCCAGTTCGACGCTGCGTCGGTAGTCCGGCTCACCGGCGGGGATGTCGATGTCGCGGGTACCGACGATCAGACCCCTGAGGTGGCGCTCGACGGGTGCGTCGGCGAAGTACAGAGCGAGCTGACTGCGGTCGCTCTCGGCCTTACCGCTCGGGTGGTAGTGGATCTGCATCACGATGTCCGCATCGGCGGGCAGCGCCCGGGCCAGTCCATCGGGCAGCATCACCGGCGCCGCGCCCGGAGCATAGCCCCCCAGACTACCGGCCGGCACGAAACCGACGCCCCCAAAGGCCGCATAGCCCACGCCAGGGTCGGCCTCGGCTTTTTTGCGGGCCGCCCCGCTGGTGTCGAGGAAGAACAGGGCGTGGTGGACGGCGCCCGGCGCGCCGGGGCGGAACTCGAAGCCCGCCACATCGCGCGCCCCGAGCGTGCTCGGGATGACGAACGCGCGGTAGACGTCGTCCCCATCGGCGGCGATCTCGAAGGCCTCTGGCATCTCGATCACCACATCCGGCTCCCCGAAGGCCCACTCCTTCGGGAAGTCGCGGGCGGGAGGAAGCTCCTCGGGGGCGCCTCGAGGGGCACCAGCCAGAGCCCAGTCACGCAAGCGCGCGACTTCTTCAGGCCGCAGTCCGCGTGTGTCCAGGAAGTGTCCGAAGCCGGCTTCGGGCTTCCAGGGAGGCATGCTGCCATCCTCGGCCAACAGCGCCAGCATCCGGGCGCGCCGGGCTGCGTCCTCATAATTGAGCAACGAGAACGGCGCGGCCGCACCTTCGCGGTGGCAGTCGACGCAATGGGCCGCCAGCAGGGGCGCAATATCGCGGGTGTACGACGGTTGCTCCGGCAACAGCTCGGGCTTCCAACTCTCGAACACACAGCCCACCGGCTCGGTCGAGGCGACGGCAGGCAACAGGCCCTCGGCGACAGCGGCCAGCGCGTCGGCCAACTCATGATGGCGGGTGACGACTCGAGGCTTGCCCGGTGCATCGAAGCTGTCGTCGATGCGGCCGCGGTAGACCTGCACACCCTCCGCAAACACAAAGGCCTCGGGCACATGGCTGGGCTGCAGCGCTCGGGCGAGATCTCCGGAGGCATCAAACAAGAGCAGAAATTCGATGCCATACTCGCTCTGGAAGCGGGCTGCCTGCGCACGGCTGAGCACGGGATCGGACAGCACGCCGTAGCAAACGATGTCGTTGTCTGCCGCCTGCCGGGCGATCTCGGCCAGCTGCGGCAGACTGCGCAGGCTGATCGGGCACTCGTTGCCCAGGAACACCAGGGCAAACGGGTCATCGCCACCACGCCCGCCCAGACGGTGCAGCGTGCCGTCGACAGCCAACTGTTTCCAGCCCGCGACGCTCTGGCCGAAGACCAGGCTGCTCGCCAGCAAACCCCACAAGGCAGCGCGTTTCATTGTTTCTCTCCATTCAAGGGTTGAGGACCAGAACCGCACGATCCGGCTCGTGGTGGGCCTGATGTCGATACCAATCGGGGGGCAGGTCGGGGAAACCACTCAGGCTGAGCTCGATGCGCCGCAGCCCCAGCGGGCTACGTCCAGCATCCCAGAGCAGCCGTAGCTCGCGCACCACACCGCTCTGGGCGTCGGCCAGCAGCTCGATGCGTTGGGGTCCCAGCTCGTCGGGCTCCCGCGCCCAGCCGCGCAGGCGGCGTCCCGCGGCAGGTCCCTCGGTGGCGGGCAGAAGCTCGAGCTGATAGCGCTCGCGCAGGCGCCTCAGCACAGTGGTCAGCTCGAGAAAAGGAGCGGGGGCGCCGCTGCGCTCGAGCCAGGCTTCGATCAACACCGGCTCAGGATTGACCAGCACCGGCCCCAGAAGAGGTACAAACCAGGCTTGCTGGCCGTCGAGTCCCAGGCTGAAGCTCTGCCCGCGAAGCACACAACGACGGGCACCGTGCACGTCGAGCTCGAAGCGCAGACGGTTCGCCGACGCGCGCACGACTTCTACCAGATAGCGGCGGTCTTCGCTCTGTTGGCTGGCCTCCAGCGCTCGGTCCAGCACCGCTTCGGCGGTCTGCGCAGGAGGCCACCAGCCGTAGACCAACAGACTCAGCAAGAACACGGCGGCCAGCTGCACTATGCCGCGCCAGCTGCGTCGCCGCACCGGCGGCGGCGAGTGCAGGGCCCTCAAGACCGTCTCGGTCCGGCGCTGCAAGGGGGCTTGCTGCTGGCCCCCAAGATGTTCCAGCAGGGCATCGAGCAGCAGGCCGTCGGCTTCTCGGCTGTCCATCAGAGCTCTCCTGCGACGGGGTACTTGCGGCGCATGCAGTCGAGCAACGCCGAGCGCGCGCGTTGCAGGCGTTTTTTCGCGGCCTCCCAGGAAACATCCAGCTCCTGGGCGACCTGTTTGAGGTCGAGGCGTTGCCAGTAGTGCAGATGGATGGCCTTGCCGGCCTGGGGGCCCAGCCCGGCCACACAGCCTCGCAGGCCTTCGAGACGCGCATCCCAGCTATCCCCGGGACTGCGTTCGATCGGCCCCAGCCGTGCCTCGATCTGCAGCAGCAGCTCGGCATCGACCGGGGCGTGGGCGCGTGCCCGGGTACGGTAGTGGGCCAGCAACAGGTTGCGCGCGATGCCGCGCAGCCAGGGGCCGAAGGGACGTGTACGGTCGAAGCTGTCGATCCGGCGCCAGGCAGTCAGAAAGGTCTCCTGGAAGATGTCATCGATGGCGCTGGGGTCGCGCAAGGCCGCGCGCAGATAGGTGTTGAGCATCGGGCTGTGCTCGCGCACCAAGATCTCGAACAGGTCGCGGGCGTCCATCGCATCCTCCTGGAGGATATTGTCACGGACGCAGGCTTGGGGACATCAAAGCCTGGAATTTCTTGCTCCGTTTGACTCATCGCCACCCCACAGCCAAGATACAACGGGGCGGGCTGCCGGGGGGAGGAACCATGACGCTGATCTCCCAGACCTACTGGGGAGGCATGCCTTTCCGCTTCCAATCCCCCCCCAAAGGAGCCGGACTCGAGGCCCGCCTGCTGCGCACACAGGACTTCCGCCAGATCTCGGCGCTGTATTGGACGCCCCCCGGCAATCCGCGCCCGAAAGTCGCGGTGCTCGCGATGCATCCCAAGGTCGACTTCAGCCATCACTACAGCTTTCCCTCCCTGGTGGCCGCCGGCTTCGGCTGTCTGGGCGCGCAGAGCCGGAATCCCTGGGATGACACGCGCACGGTCCATGAAGAGCTGCTGCTTGACCTGGGCGCCTGTGCGACCTGGCTGAAGCAGCATCGCGGCGTCGAACGGCTGGTGTTGCTCGGCAACTCGGGGGGAGGCTCGCTGGCGGCCTACTATCAAGCCCAGGCCGGCGCGGCACCGGCCGAGCGGGTGCACGAGACGCCCGGCGGTGCGGCGACCCTGCTGCCCGGCGCCACACTGCCCGCCGCCGACGGCCTGGTGCTGGTCGCCGCCCACCGCGGTCAGGGGCACGTGCTCGCCCAGGCCATCGATCCCGCGGTGGTCGACGAGCGGGATCCGCTGCTCAGCGATCCGGACCTGGACATGTACCTGCCGGCGAATGGCTTCCGAACGCCTCCACAGTGGAGCGAGTACAGCCCCGACTTCGTACAACGCTACCGGGCCGGCCAGCGCGCGCGCCTGGCGCGGCTCGACGCCATCGCGCGGGGCTGGCTCTCGCGGCGCGCCTGCGCGAAAGCGGCGGATCAGGCGTTGCCTGCCAAAAGCCAGAGCCTGGGTTGGCAGCGTCGGCGGGCGTTTGAACCTCTGATGGTGGTCTACCGGACGATGGCCAACCTGCACTACGTCGCGCGCCATCTAGATCCTTCGCCACGCTCCTACGGCTCGCTGCTCAGCGAGCGTCCGGACTTGATGAATCTACAGCTGCTGGGCTTCGCGCGCACCTGCACACCCGAGGCCTGGTTGTCGACCTGGTCGGCCCATGCGTCGCGGGCCGACCTGCTGCGCAACCTGCCGCAGATCAGCGAGCCCATCCTGGTCGTGCAGGCCGGTTGCGACCGCGAGATCTTCCCGCGCACGGACCACGAGCCGATCCGCGCAGCCCTGCGCGCTGCCGACAGCCAGTTCCATGTTGTCGAGCAGGCACGCCACTACTTCGAGCCGGATTTCGGCGCTCGTGAGAGCCCCGTTAGAGACAAGCTGATGGCGCTCGTGGTGGATTGGCTGCGCGCACGCTTCTGCTGAACAGGGGATGCCGATGGTGCAGATCGCGGTCGTGTTCCACTCCGAGAAAGGCCACACCCGCGTGGTGGCGGAGGCGGTCGCGCAGGGAGTGGATGATGTGGAGGGCGCACAGGCCACGCTGATGGCCGTGGCCACCGTCGACTGGCCGCTCCTCGCCGCTTGTGATGCGATCATTTTCGGCTGCCCGACGTTCATGGGCAGCGTGTCGGCTGCCTTCAAAGCCTTCATGGAGGCCAGCAGCTCCCGAGCCTGGGCGGGGCAGGCTTGGAAGGACAAACTGGCAGCGGGCTTCACCAACTCCGCCGGGCACAGCGGCGACAAGTTGAACACATTGGTGCAGCTGGCCGTGTTCGCCGCCCAGCACGGCATGCTCTGGATAGGCCTCGGGCTGCCACCTGGGAACAACAGCAGCCGGGGCAGCCGCGACGATCTCAACCGGCTGGCGAGCTTCCTTGGGGCGATGGCCCAGTCGAATGTCGACGAGGATCCCAGTACGGCTCCGCCCCGTAGCGACCGGCGCACGGCGCATGCACTGGGGGAGCGGGTGGCGGGGGCGGCGTTGCGCTGGGCCGGGGCGGCCCGATCGGATAAGCCTCCACCGCCCAGCGCCGCTGCCAGCCCGCGGCGGCACCCGACAACAGCCCACTGGCGCTTTCCTCCCGCCGAGCGCCCTCGGCTGCCTGGGCGCTTCCGGCGCTGCAATCTGCGCACCCTGCTCGCGCGTCCGCAGCGCTTCGAGCATCACCTGTTGGTGGTCGCGCAGGTCGGCTCGGCGCAGCTCGAGGCGATCACCGCTTCAGAGCCTCTGTACTTCGCGCACGCGAACATCTCCGATGAGTACAGCCTCAACCTCGAGACCGGCGATCCGCTGCTCGGGGCCCTGCGCTTCCTGACTCTGCTGAGCGACCCGGACGGGACAGACGCCGGCCGCATCCGCTCCGGTCTCGGAGACCTGGTGCTCCACCCGCAGGGGCTGCTCCACTGGCCGGGGCGCTTGCGGGCCCCGTGGCAGCCCTTCGCCTTTGGGCCGGGCATGCGGCGCTGCGGGTTGAGCATCGTGGTCTGCGCGGACCAGCCGACACCTGCGGCCTACGACCGGCCGCTGTTCGTCACTGCGGGGCGGGAGGCCGACGTCAAGAGCTACCGCGGTCCGCCGCCGCCTTTCCTGCTGGCCGCGACTTCTGCCGAAGGTCCGCGCCTGCTCGGCAGGATCGGGACGACCCGCCTGGAGTTGCTGGTCGCACCGCAGCAGGTCGCGCCGGCATGCGGGGGGTACTTGTTGGTGTTGGCAGGCGAGGAGCCGCACTTCCCCGGAGATCTTGTCTACCTGCCGCCGGGGGTGGTGCTTCCCGGGCAAGGGCTGGGGCGCTGCTTGCTGCTCAGTTCCCCCACGACCCCTCCAACCCCACCACCTGCCAGCTGGATCCGCCTTCCGGAACCTCCCTTTGCTGTCTATGAGAGCGCCGCTGCCGGGCGCCTGCCGGTGGGCTGTGGCGATCTACAGCTGCAGGCCGTGGACGGGCAGCACGTGCGGGCGTTGCTCGGCAAACAGGGCTGCAGCGCGCCGATTCCCCGCTATTGGTTGGCACGCATGCTGTTCCGTATTGCCCTGCACGGCGGGCGGCTCGGCTACCTGGAGACCTATGGGGGCCTGTGCTACGACGACCGTGGCGGGGTGCGGCGCTTGGGAGTGCGCGGGCTGGGGGAGGTGGAATTGCCTGCAGAGACCTGGCTGCAGAGCATAGCAGAGATCTACCGGGCGGTCGCCCCCGAAGGGTACCGCGAGCGGCTGGAATGAGCAGCTGCCCGCTACACCAGCCCGTAGGCAAGCATCGCTTCGGCCACTTTGACGAAACCTGCCAGGTTCGAACCTTCGACGTAGTTGATAGGGCCATCTTCTTTGCCGTAACGCACCCGGTCAGGCTCGGTGATGCGCTCGAGGATCTTGGCCTGCACGTATTCGGGGTGCGCGAGCAGGAAGGGCGTGACGCTCTCGGCAAGCTCCTGCGCCGCCTGCAGGAAGGCACTCTCCCCCGGGTTGCCTGTCAGGAACCGCGTGGCGCATTGCAGCGCACGCGCGTCGAGACGGGCCGTCATTCAGAGCTCTCCTGTGCGGGGGTCTGGAAATCCACGATCTTCCAGCTGCCATCGACGGCCCTCAGCTCGTAGGTCAGGCCACCTGGCTCGACCACGGTGGCCGTCTCGCCATCGATCGCCTCGGCGAGTACGCCGATCACTTTCGAGACGAGGTCCTCGTTGATATGGCTGGCCGACGCGCGCATGTCGGCCTGAAACTTGGCGACCGTGGCCGCGGTGCGGTAGCTGGCCCGCATCTCAGCGGTCACTTCGATGTCCTGGGCACGCATCGCGGCAACCCAGCGATTCTCGCTCAACTCGGGCCAGACAGCGCAGCGTTCGTAACGCGCATCGTCGCCGAGCAAGCCGTGCAAGAAGTCGACGACTGCCGCGCGCGGGCTGTCTGTGTCCACGACGAGTGCCTCGCCCAGATCGGCGCGCGCCTGCTCTTCGTCGGCTACGAGCAGGAAGCGGATGCGCGGGTCCGGGCCGAAGCGCAGCACCCGGCCATCGGCCGCCAGCGTGACTTGCGTCACACGAGCGCCTTCATCCAGCACCGCCGTCCACACCTTGTGCTCCCCATCGCTCCGCGTCTCGAGGCTCGCCTCGCCTGAGAAGACCATATCGACGTTGAGGAGCTCTCCCTCCGAGATACGCACGAAGGCTAGCTCTCCGGCGGACCGCCCACCATGGGCCTCGAACAGCAGCAAGCCATGGACCAGGCTGCCGGCCGGCTCGCGGTCCACTTTGAATTGGCGGTTGGTGGTCTCTCCCTCCAGAGTTTCGGACCAGCTGATGCCGCCTTCGCCGGGAGTCAGCAAACGCTGCCGGACCGTCCCCTCGGACGTCTTGCTTTGCTCGGCGCGCACCAGTCGTAGTTGGGAGTCCAGGTACAGGGTCTCGACCACCTGTTCGCCCGCAGCGCCCATCTCCAAGCTGCCATCGACTTCGACCAGATAGCCCCCACCATCGGCCCACGGTTGCACGTTGAAGTGCAGATACCCGCTGTTCTTGTTCCCGAAATAGAAACCATACCAGCGTTCACCGACCAGTGTGGGGGCGGGCTCGAGCGCATCCTGCCAGTTTCTGGTGGCCTCGACGACATCCTGTGCCAGCAACGCGGAACTGGCGAGCGCCAGCACCAGCAGGACCAACAGGACTCTGTGCTCGTGGCACGGTGCATGCATCGTGGCCTCCTTGGGGTCAACCCGGCTGTTCGAAGCTGGGTATGATAGCTCGACGGTTGGGCGCGTGTGGGGAAAATCGTGAAGCCGATGGCTCCCAGCTCAGTCCTCCCAGTCGAGGCAGAACTTCTTGCGTTGCGGTGTCCGCCACTCCTCAGATCCCAAGAACTTCTCCAACTTCATACGATGCTTGCGGCACAGCGGATCCGCGACATCGAGCAGGCTGTTGTCTCCTACGCGCAGATGTTTGCGCGCGAGCTTCTTGAAACGTGCCCAACGACGGAAGAACTCGTCGGCGCGGGCGGCTGTGTACAGGGGACGCAACAGCCGGTCGCGGGTGACGCGGTACAGTTTGACCTCACGCCGCAGCTCTTCCCAGCCGTCGGGCTTGACACCGCTGAGGCGCAGATCTTCGCCGGCCGCTTGCAGCTTGGCGGTCAGGCGTTCGTAGCGGTGGAAGAAGCCCGCCAACACGGCCGAAATCTGGCCGAGACGCTTTAATTGCATCTCCAAGCGCGTGTGCTGAGGGTCGGCGTTGAACACGTGATAGACCCCCACGACATCCTCACCGAACTTGAGCTCGCGGAGGACCCGCTTGTCTACGCTGACGGTCCGTGCCCCCAGGCGCACGAGCAGGGGAGCGACGTGGACGCACGGCACGTCCCAGCCGGCAGATGAGAGCTTGAAGGGGTCGGGAACGACGACCGTTTCGAGCCTCTCCAGCTCGGCACGCAACTTCTCAGGATCAAACACAAAGCGCGGCGTCAAGATTCCGCGCCGACGCGTGACCTGGCTGTATTGCAGCGCGATGATGGCTGTCCTGCCCCCTGGATAGCAGACTGCGCCAGAGGCAGCCCGTCGCCCTGTGTGCTGGCGCGAGGCCTGCAACCTTGCGGCTCAGCCTCCCAGATAGACCAGCCGAAAGCCTCTTGTCCCGGGCGCGGTGGCGTCGGCAGGGAAGCCTGAGCTGTTGGTGAACACCCGCACCTCCGTGGGCTCTGCCACCCGGTAGCGGCGCCCCTCACGGCGTCCCAACCAGACGCAGTATGCCTCTGCATCGAGACGGCTGACCCCCGCCACGGGCAGGCTTCCGTCGACATTGAAGCTCCAACCCTCGCCTTCACGCGCCCACAGCGCCGTATACACACCGTCCGACGGACGCCGGGGGACGTAGCGCAGCTGTGCTCCGGTCCCGCAGTCCATCTCATTGACGAACTCGAGATAGGCGTCATTCTGCACTTCGCGCACGCTGGCCCAGACTCCTCCACTGTCGCTGGAGACATAGCTGAATTGCTTGCGCAACTCCGGCTCGATGTCGGGCACCAGGCCGGCCAGCGCCTTCGAAACAAACTTCGGAGCCAGGCGCCGGTACCCGAGATAGGCCGGGTGCGAGGCGAGCATGTCAGCGTAGACACCGAGCGCCTGCTCTGATTCGCCGGTCCGCTCAAAGTCGGCTGCTTCGACGAGCCTCTGCTGCGGGAAGCCCGCGACCGGCCAGAACCAAGGCCGCAGTGCCGCCCCAGCCACCCCGCCCAGGACGAACAACACCACCAGCAGCACCGCCCACAACAGAACTCCGTGGTCACGGCCTGACCGCAGGTTGACCTGCCGGCCGCTGCCTGAGCTGCCGCGTTCGGCGCGCACACGCTCGGAGGCCGGTTGGGCCCGAGGCGGTACGCCGGGCGAGCTGAGGTCACGGATGCAGTCACGCAGCGAGTTGTGCAACTCGAGGCAGTCTTTCGGCCGCCTGGAGATCTCCCGCTGGATGCAGCTCAACACCAGGTCGGAGATGTTGTCTGGGAGATCAGGACGGATCTGCTTGGGAGTCGGAGGCCGCCCCTCGAGCAGCATCTTCACGAAGTCGGCCGTGTTCTTGGCCGAGATCGGCAGCCGTCCCGTCAGCGTCTCATAGAGCGTGACGCCCAGGCTGAAGATGTCGCTGCAGGGGCCGATCAGATCACGCTTGCCCATCCCCTGCTCAGGAGACATGTAGGCCAGGGTTCCGACGGTCTTGCCGAGCCGGGTCAAGTCGGTGTCACCCTTGAGCTGCTTCGCCAGTCCGAAGTCCATCACGAAGGGCTCGCCCGCCCCATTGATCAAGATGTTCGACGGCTTGAGATCGCGGTGGATGATGCTCTGTCCGTGCGCGTGGTGCAAAGCCAGCGCGAGCCGGGAGAACATGTCGAGGATCTCACGCAGGCTGAGATCGCCGTCGTTGATCAGCTTCCGCAGCGAGCGGCCTTCGATCAGATCCATTGTGAAGTAGTGCAAGCCGCGCACCACCCCCACGTCGTGGACCGCCACGATGTTCGGATGGCGCAGCTTCGCGCCCGCGCGTGACTCATGCTGGAAGCGTGCGAGCAGGGCCTCGTCTTCTGCCTTGTCAGGCGGCAGCACTTTCAGGGCGTAGTCTTTCTTGAGCTTCTCGTGGCGTACCTGGTACACCATGCCCATGCCGCCTTTGCCGACACACCTCTTGACGGTGTAGTGGCCGAGCTTCTGCCCCGGCTTGAGTGGCCAGGGGGGCCTGCCCTGCTCCGAAGGCGAGCTCTTGCGACGATGGGTCGGCCGCTCACTGCGGGTGGGGGGCTTGTCTCTCTTGGAGCTTCGTTCGCGCGAGCTCGAGCGGCGTGTCGAGGCGGTGCGGCTGGTCTCGCGGCTGCCGCTGCGGCTGCCGCTGCGGCTGCCGCTGCCACTGCGGCTGCGGCTGCGGGGGGGACTCTCGGAACGGCCGCGCAGCTCAGTGCGCAGGCTGTCGACGGTCTCACGGCTGAGCAGACCACTCTTGACCAACATGTCGCCCACGCCAGCCGCGGAATCGACCCGCATGCGGACGACCCGCATCCAGTCTTCCTCGCGGACCAGGCCTCGCTTGAGGGCCGTCTGCAGGAGTTTGTTGTCGAAAGCGCTCTTCATCGGTTCGTGCCTTCACCCCAGCACGCGAGCCCGGAAACATCACCTGACCGACACTTCGGCCATCGTGACAGGATTGTAACAGGTTCCCATGAAACTTTCGTTCATCACGGCGTGCCCCGCCAGCAAGGCTGGCGGGGGTGCGGGACAGCGACGGGGGATGATGAACGACAGGCAAAATGCTGGCTCGCGCTCTGTAGGCGCCTGACGAGCCGGCTAGCAGCTCTCACCCAACTCCACCCGCCAGGCGCCTCCGCCTTCGTCCAGCAGGCGCCCTGCGACACCGGTGAACAGGCGCAGGATCTCGAGATTGGTGCGTGTATGCAAGCTCGGCGGCTGCGTCCGGAAGCTGCCCCCACCCGCCAGAGCCAGTGGAAGCAGCAGCTGATCGGCCAGGTGCACATCCACCGGAACCTCGGCATCCAGCCATGCCTGCACACGCCCAGCCAACTCTTCGGCCACGCGCTCGGCCCGTTTGCGGCGCTCGCCGAACGCCGCGAACACCCGCCGCTGCCCGGACCAGGCTGCCTCGACCAGCACGGCATTGCCTGGACCCCGCGGGTCGCTGACCTCGACGAGCTGAAGCTGGGCGCGCTGCAGCCCGAGAAGACTGCGCAACACACGCAGCTCACGATGCCCTACGTTGCTCGGCAGACTGCTGACCAGAGCCCGCGCGCTCAAACTGACGGGGCCACGATCGTGCAGCGTAAACCCTTGCAGCTGGGCGACAGGCTCTATATCGATCTCGATGCAGCCGCCTCCCGCTGGATAGAAACCATGCCTGACCAGGCGCCCGGAGATCCGCGGCCCCATCTGCGCAAGCAGCGGCAGGAAGCTGTGTTCGAGGAAGTCCCAGGGCGGGCACATCGCATTGTGGGTGCCCCCCTCGATCCGGAGCTTCGATGGCCCATCGGCCACCACCAAAGCCGGCAGCAGGGTCTGAGCCACGAGCGTGGTGCTGCCCGCGGTGCCGATGCTGAAGTGGTAGTCGCCAGCCTTGACAGCTCCAGGACGGAACTCCAAACGACGCGCGCCGACACGCGCCCCTTGCACCTGCGCGCGGCAGACTTCTGCCGCCGCTTCGACGCAGGTCAGGTGCTGGCGCATGAGCCCGGGCTTCTTGCGCCCCGCCCGGATGTTCTCGAGGCAGATCGGGCGCGCCAGAATCATCGCCAGGGAGAGACTGGTGCGCACGATCTGCCCGCCACCTTCGCCCTGGGAACCATCGATCACCAACATCGCGGCACCTATCCTTTCACGCAGACAACCTGACGCAGGGTGTGGACGATGTCAACCAGGTCCGACTGCGCGGCCATCACGGCCTCGATGGGCTTGTAGGCCGCCGGCGTCTCGTCGATGACCTGGGCATCCTTCCTGCACTCGACCCCTTCGGTGGCCTGGCTGTGCTCCTCGATACTGAAGCGCCGGCGCGCCTCGGCCCGCGACATCGCGCGGCCGGCACCGTGACTGCACGAGTGAAAACTCTCCGGATGCGCTTTGCCGCTCACGATATAGGAACGCGTCCCCATCGAGCCCGGGATGATCCCCAGGTCCCCGCGCCGGGCGCGTACCGCTCCCTTGCGGGTCACCCAGACATTGCTTCCGTAGTGATGCTCCAGGGCGACGTAGTTGTGATGGCAGTTGACCACGAGCCCGTCAGACACAAACGGGCGGATGCCATGGCAGCCGGCGACTGCCTCGACCACACGGGCCATCATCAGCTCGCGGTTGATGCGCGCAAAGTCTTGCGCCCAAGCGACCGCCTCGACGTAAGCATCGAAATGCTGGCTCCCCTCGACGATGTAGGCCAGGTTCCCATCGGGCAGCCGAATGTGCCAACGTTCCATCTCCTTCTTCGCCAGCTCGATGTAGATGCTGCCGATGCGGTTGCCCACCCCACGTGAGCCGCTGTGCAGCATGAACCAGACGCGCTCCTGCTCGTCGAGACACACCTCGACGAAGTGGTTGCCTGAACCGAGCGTGCCCAAATGCACGCGGTGGTTGCTGCGGGCGATCTTCGGCTGCCGCTCGACGACCCTTTCAAAGCGCTCGCGCAATCCTTCCCAGGCCGCATCCACCTGCGGGGGCGGCTGGCTCCAAGCACCGCGGTCGGACTTGCGGCCGCCATGGCTTCGGCCATGGGGTACGGCCCGCTCGATCGCGGCCCGCACGTGGGCCAGGCTGTCCGGCAGATCCTCTGCCGTGAGCGAGGTCCGCAGGGCCATCATGCCACATCCAAGGTCGACACCGACTGCTGCCGGCACGATGGCCCGAACGGTTGCGATCACGCTGCCGATGGTCGCTCCCTTCCCCCAATGCACGTCGGGCATGACCGCGACCCACTTGTGGATGAAGGGCAGGGCGGCCACATTCTCCAGCTGGCGCCGGGCGCTCTCGCCGACGGGTACACCGCGCACCCAGGCCTTGATCGGGGCGTGCTCTCCCAGAAAGACTTCGTAGTTTCGGGTTTCCATGCTTGGGCTCCTTCTCTGCACCTGCCCCCTCTAGAACACACGCTGTGCCGTAGGCGAAGATTCGTGCCCTGCCGCGAGCTATGGGCTCTCCAGAGCTTGTGCCTTGGGCCAGGTCGGCATTCAAGCTAGACTGCTGGATAGGAGTTAGAATACTGGATAACCAATGCAGCCTCGTCCCATCACCTGCGTTGGCTTTGTCGGCACAACTCTGGACCGCGGACTGCGCGAGCGCTCACGCTGGGATCGCTGGCGCCCGACAGTGTCGCTCTTCCAACACGAAGACCTGCTGATCGAACGCTTCGTGATGCTCAGTGATGCGAGCAGCCAGGAGCTCTGTGGAATCGTGGCTGGCGACATCCGCGTGCTGTCCCCCAAGACCCGCATCGAGCTCGTCCCACTGGACGTCCGCGATCCCTGGGACTTCGAGGAGGTCTACGGCAGCCTGCATGGCTTTGCGCGGGCGCGCGGCTTCGACCCGGAGAGGGAAGATCTGCTGGTTCATATCACGACCGGAACGCATGTCCACCAGATCTGTTGTTTCCTGCTTACCGAGTCCCGCCATCTTCCCGGGCGGCTGGTGCAGACTTCGCCTCCGTACGGATCCGACCGCGGTCCCCACTACAAGATCATCGACCTCGACCTGTCGCGCTACGACCGGCTGGCCGCGCGCTTCCGGGTCGAGTCCGCCGAGGGCAGCTCGTTCCTCAAAGAGGGCATTCAGACCGCCCATCCCGCCTTCAATCAGCTGATCGAGCGCATCGAGCGGGTGGCGACCCGTTCGGCCGAGCCCATCCTGCTCAGTGGCCCCACCGGAGCCGGCAAGACGCGGCTGGCCCGCCGCATCTACAAGCTCAAGAGAGACCGGCGCCAGGTGGCTGGGGCCTTCGTCGAGGTCAACTGCGCGACCCTGCGCGGGGATGCAGCGATGTCTGCCCTGTTCGGCCACGTCCGGGGTGCCTTCACCGGTGCCGTACATGCGCGTGAAGGGCTGCTGCGCGCCGCCGACGGGGGACTGCTGTTCCTCGACGAGATCGGCGACCTGCGGCTGGACGAACAGGCGATGCTGCTCAGAGCGCTCGAGGAGAAACGCTTCCTGCCCGTTGGCAGCGACCGTGAGGTGGAGAGTGACTTCCAGCTGATCTCGGGCAGCCACGCCGACCTTCGAGAGCGGGTGCGGCGGGGCCGATTTCGTGAGGATCTGCTGGCGCGCATCGATCTTTGGAGCTTCGAGCTGCCAGGCCTGGCAGAACGGCCGGAGGACATCGCTCCCAACCTAGACTACGAGCTCGAGAAGATCGCCGCGACCCGTGGCCGGCGCGTCCACATGAGCCGGGAGGCACGCGCGGCGTTCCTGGGCTTCGCGACGAGCGGCCAGGCACTGTGGCCGGGCAATTTCCGCGAGCTGAATGCCGCCACCCGGCGGATGGCGACGCTGGCCTCCAGCGGTCGCATCACCGAAACCGAAGTGCGTGAAGAGATCGCCCGCCTGCGGCAGCGCTGGGACGCAGCCCCGCAACGCGCAGATGCCGTCGCGCGGACGCTCGGAGCTGCGCGCGCCGCCGAGCTCGACCGCTTCGAGCGCGTGCAGCTCGCGGACGTGCTCGAGGTCTGCGCCCGTTCGGCGAGCCTGTCCGAGGCGGGCAGGCTGCTGTTCGCGGTCTCGCGCACCAAAAAGACACGCACCAACGATGCCGACCGGCTGCGCAAGTATCTGGCGCGCTTCGGCCTGAGCTGGCGGGGGCTCTCGCTCAGCCGGGCTTCCCCCGCAGAGGAAGTGTGACCCGGAGGGTGCTGCCCTCGCCTGGCCTGCTTTCGAGCGACGCGGCTTGCGTGAAGACTGCGCCGCGCAGAGGCGCCTCAACCATCCGTACTGTCTGCCGGCACCGGCTCGGATTCTTCGGCCGGCGGCCGCCGCTCGGCTTGACTCTTCAGCAACCTCAACGACTCCCGAAAGTGGGCGCTGAGAGTGGGCTCGAGCAGCGCCACCAGGTAGCCTCCGACGGGCCGGTAGCCGATGCTTCCCTGGTCTCTGAAGACCACCCGCGTCCCCTCGGGCGTGGTCTCGTAGATCACCGTGGTCTTCGAGTCGAAGCTCTCTTCAAGCCGCACGTCGAGCCACACACCACTGTCCGGATGGCTGCGGGTGACGACCATCTTGCCACTCCCCATCAGCTCACCCCGCCAGGTCATCGACGCTCCCAACCCCTGGCGCGGCCCCGAATAGGTCAGCACCAGGCTGGTGTCCTCGGAGTTGCGGTAACCCGCCCAGGTCTGCCAGGCCCGGAGGTCGGAGACATAGGGATGGATGGTCACGCTCGGCGCCTGGATCATCACCGATTCTTCAACATGCCAGTCGCTGGGCAGAAAGAATCCGATCCCCAGGATCAACAAGGACAGCACCAGACACCCGATCCCCAGACGCTTGAAGGTCTTCATGGGACAACTCCCAGGCAAATGTGAAGGATTCTCCCACAGCCCTGGCCAGGCTGCAAGATAGGTTGCGCCTGGCGCAAGTCAGTAAAGCTACGCCTTGAGAAATCGCCGAACAACGGCATGATAGGACGCGAAGTCCGTTTCCCGGCCTGTTTCGCACAGGGACAGCTCTCGATGAAGTTCCAGGACCTGCGGCCGCAGCGCAACGCCTGCCAGCTCTTGCTGAAAGTGGGCATGGACAAGTTTGATCTTCGCGCGCTGGTCGCGTCGGCCTTCGAAGAGAAGTACGGCAGCCTGGTCAGCGCAGAGCTGCTTGAGAAGGGACTGCAGGTCGAGCCGCAAGAGTGCTACCTGGCGTGGGTGGGCAGCGACTGGCAGGCGGCCGAGCACTGTAAGCGCGGGCAGAGCCGCGAGGAGGCACTGCAGTATCTGTACACCGAGGTCAAGAGCCTGATCCAGCGGCTCGGCTCGGTCAGCCGCAAAGAGCTGGAGAACCGCCGGCAGGTCATCAACCTCGCGATCCGTAAAGGCAAAAAGGACAAACAGCTGCTCGCCAGCGCGCTGGCGGATGCGGACACCTGGACGATCAGCAAGTACGCGCGCCGCGTCGCCAAAGGCATCTGGAGCCTGGGCCTCGACGTGCGCATGAAGGTGCAGGAAGGCGACAAGCGCACCACGCTCCGTCACATCTGGATGCCCGGGGGCGACAAGCTCGAGTCAGCGGACGGGTTGGGGCAGGACGGCAGCGACTTTGAGCTGACTCCCGACAAGGGTTGGCCCGCCGTCGGCAATGTGCTACTCGGGCGCCCCAGCTCCGGCTCACTCGATCCGATCGGACGCACCACCTTCGAGCTCGAGGTCGCCCGCGCGGGACGCGATGCCGCGGTGGTGCGGCTGGCCGGCTTCCTCGACAACTCCACGGTGCGCGAGCTCGAGCAGGAGCTGCACAAGCTCAGCCGAGGCCGGGTGCGCGGCGTCGTCGTCGACATGCGGCAGCTGACATACGTCAACTCGACGGGTCTGGGCACCTTCGTGAAGTTCCGCAGCATCTTCCAGGAGCTGGGGGGCGACATGGTGCTGGTGGGCGTACACGCCAAACTGATGATCGTGCTGGAGATGCTCGGGCTCGATATCGTCTTCGAGATGGCCCCCAACGCGCGGGCGGGATTGCGCGCGTTGCGGGGCCGCAGGGGCTGACCGGCGGGCCAGGCGAGGTTCGCTGAGGAACCGTGGCCGCCCACGCCCCCCTACCTGTCGGTGTCCGTCAAGTCCGGCAGACTGGGAAGGTCCACCCGAACCAAAAGATGCACGTAGCGCCCCGGGGCACACTCGTTCACCTCGACACGGTACTGGCTGTACCTCTCCTCCCGCTCCAAGAGGTCGAACAAGGCCTTGTTGTAGCCGTCGACCAGGACCAACTGGCCGAGCCGCGGTCCCCCCAGGGTCAGATAGACCACGGCCGGCTTGCGGCGCAGCACATAGCTGGAATTGAAGCGGCGGTGTCCAGGCCTCTGGGAAGAATCGACATCTCCCTCTCTGCCGATGGCCACATTCGTCAGACCGACCAGATCCAGAATGGGCAGCCGGCTGCCGTAGCCTATCGCCCCGATGGGGATCGTCGCCACCAGCGTGTTGGGAGGTAGATTCCTTCCAAACCAGCCGCCGAGGTCGTACCACAGGCGCGTGTTCTCCACCTCGACCATGGCGTGCGGTCCCTCCTCGCCGACCTCCCAGGCAAAGCTGCCCAAAGATGCCAGCACCAGCAGTGCAAGCAGCGCCTTCTTCCCGACCCGGAAAGCCAGCACACTCGCCAGATACGCCAGGCAGGGAATCAGCGGCTGCCAGAAGCGGTGCATGGCGAAGTGGTCGCCTCCAACCGACACCAGGTAGAGCAGCCAGCCACAAGAGAACAGCACCCAGGGCAGCAACGAGGCGGTGTCTCGCCGTTTCTGACGAGCGTACACCAGCGCCAACAACAGCAGCGTTCCCAACAAGGGCGCATAGACCAGGGCCGCGTCCGCTATGTAGCGGAGGCCACCCACGAGGCTCTGCCAACCGTTGCCCGTCGCTTTGGTGTAGAAGGTGTTCGGAAGCCAGTCCCCGAAAAACAGCCGGCGAGCCACGAGGCCCGCGCCGATCACCAGTCCGGGCAGGGCGAGCCAACGGGGCGAACAGCGCCGGCGGAACCCCAGCACGGCCACCAGGCCCAGTACCATCAGCCCTTCCATGCGGGTCAGGCAAAGGAGAGCCAGCAGCTCGGCCGTAGTCGTGCGGATCTTCCCGCGCGCCAGGTCCCGCTCTGCGGCGAGCAGGGACGCGAAGAGCAACAGGCAGAAGAGCGAGGTGTCCATTCCCGAACAGGCCCAATAGACGACCCCCGGACAGCTGGCGAGCACAAGTCCCCCGAGCAACGCCCCTCGCCATGAGCGGGTTTCGCGCTGCAGGGCTGCGACAAACACTCCCACCATCAGGCAGGCACTGATCATCCCGCCTGCCATGGCATACCCGGTCGCATCTTTGAAGAGCAGCTCGCCCGGGACCATCAGTGCTGTCCACAGAGGAGAGGAGAAACCCTCGACCCGCTCCCCGGCGTTGAATACGGGCCCCAGGCCTTCGGCCCAGTTGCGGGCATAGCGCAAGAAAATGTAGCCATCATCGACTACGCCCAAGGACCATACGCGTTGCCACAACCACAACCACAAGCCGCAGACAACCACCGTACCCGGCAGCACGAATCTTCGGCCTGGCTGACGTG
>JAJDCP010000035.1 GCA_029260765.1 Planctomycetota bacterium | reverse complement strand
TGGGTGCGGATCTCGAACTGTTCCCGCGACTTCTTGTCGACAAAGGGTCCTCGCAGAACCGTGTACCGCTCGATCGAGGTCGGGAGCGGAATCGGGCCCTTGACCACCGCGTTCGTCTTGCGAGCGGCCGTGACGATTTTCAGGGATAAGCAGTGCCGCAGCGCGCGTACGGGCCAAGGCTCGACGGGGGCCTCGCGGCAGGCGCTGGCCAGGCGTTCGACCAGGTCTGTGTTGTGCAGCACCGGGCAGGCATGCTGTGAACGCTGTTGGCTGCCCAGCACGTTGCGCAGAACTCCGAAAAACCAGCTGCCGAGCTCGCCGCGACGGCTAGAGGCCTTCTGCAGGGCGATGAGCATCGCCTTGTGGACGGCGTCCTCTGCCGCATGGAAATCGCGCAGCAGCGCAAAGGCGAAGGCCGTGGCCCGTGGCCGCAGGCGCTGGAGCTCGGTGCCCAGGTCCATTTCGGTCATGCTACTCCGGCTCATGGGTATTCCTCCCCTATACAGTGGGAGGAAACGCCGGAAATTAGGCGCGGAGAATCATCGGGTGACTTGAAGTGGTCGAGGGTCGAGTTCGAGACCACGGCGAAGCTCTCGCCGGCATACGGAAGGGCGCGGATATCCGCGACGAGGACTCGCAAGCGGGGATGCTCTCTGCGCTGCCAGGGATAGACTCCGTAGCAAGTCGCGCGACTCAGTCTCTCTGGGACTGTGCTTCAACCTGATCTCGAGGCTCGCGAAGCAAGTCGCGAAGAGGAACATGCCGATCCCGACCAGGACTCCTGCCGGGGGACCGAGGGTCGGGAACGGACGACGCGGGTCTTCCCCGCCTCAGCTACTCAGCAGAGGGGTCCGCCCGGGTTTTCCAGCGGGTGCGCACGGTGTGATCGATGAACAGGCACTGAGCGATGATCGTGTCGACGACCCCAAACAGCCAGGGAAAGTCAGCCCGCAGGAGTTGGCTGTTTGGATGCAGCGGGGCGGGAAAGGGGCGATCGAGCTGCGTGTCGATGAAGCGGTAGGCCGTCTCCGCTTGAACCCCGCGGATCGTCTGCTGGATCGCGAGCCAGAAGCACACATCACGGAGCGGGACCGGCGCACCAGGGGCGTGTATCTCGACCTTGAGCAGCTCGTCGTACAGCCCAACGACCTCAGCGTAGGTCGCGTTCTCTATGCGATCTCTGACCGCGCGTCGCCTCTTCGCTAGTGAAGGCTGGTATTCGGGGTCGGGCGCGAACACGGGGACGCCGGCTTCCGCGAGGCTCTCGTCGCAATGGAAGGCTTCAGCGACCAGCTCGACCAGGAACGTCCGATACGCCATCAGCACGGTTGAGAACGAGAGCCCGAACAGCGGAAAGGGCAGGAGGGACGCTTTCGGCAGCTCCTTGAGCTCGAACACGGGGTAGGTCACGTCACCTGACTTGACGTAGAACCGCTGAGGGAGCGTGATCTCCAGATCCCTCGCCGCCGCGAGCCCAACCTCCCGCGCCAGCTGAGCTGACGTCAGCACCTCCCCCACGAAATTCCTCGCTCGATCGAGGCGGACGAAGAGGTCATCCAACGCGTCGGACCTGACCGCAGGCGACGGGGTGCGGACGGGGAGAACGACTCGCAAGACAGGGGACATGGGCAGCTCCTTCTCGTAGGCTTGGTAGAACATCTTGAGCGACCGAATCCCTGGGACCCTCTCCCAGGGATCAAGCGCTCTTGCAGCCTGGGTGTCGCGGCGTGAAGCTGATCGAGCACGCGGTGCATGCGGGTGTTGTTGAACAGCTCCGATGGTATGTCGAGGAGCTCGGGCAACGCAGTTGTGGGCAGCCAGCGCTGGCAGTAGAGCTTCGATCCGGGGTCCAGGCAGCGCTGGAGCGTCATGACGGCAACGACATCGGCGGCCGGTGCCGCGCTTGGCGTTGAGGGGAGGAGCTCGCTGAGTATTTCGTCAAGGCCCCATGCTCGCCACAGTTCTAGAACGACCGCGACGTCGAGATAGCGGAGATTTGCCTGAATCTGCATCAGCTCTGCCAGGCAGGGAGATGTCTTGGGAATGACAACAGCCTTTCCCCCGCGTGCAGCACGCAGCGCGACCTTCAGGTTCTCGATGGCCAGCTCGGGCAGCTCACCGAGATTGCCGCAGATCCGATGGGTTGGTCTGCCATCCTCTCTCCGGTAGCTCTCAACAAGTTGGGCGTATCGGTACGTATTCGCCCCTCGTCGCTTTGTGGAAACACGGATGAACATTTGGGAGCCCTCTTGCCGTAACTACAGAAATTACCTCAAGAGCCTAAATCCTGGGCATCTTCAGCGCAAATTGATTAGTTTTCGTTACTACGAAATGCCCGACATGCCTGACACAAATGACTCATCCATAACAGAATGCGTCAAATTCGGACTTTGGTCACATCAAGATGGGGCACACGGTCGACGGTGGCCGGTCGTATGTCATTGCTGAGTAAATTCTTATAACTCGTTGGGCCGTGATCCGTGATCGTGATCCGTCCTCCGTGACCGTGACAGCCACCCAACGAGCCCCAGGAAACGGCCCATCCACGCCAGGGCGGGTCGCGGGGCAAGGGCCCCGTCGGGTTCCAATGCACCGATGCCGACGAATGGCCCATGCAACGGGACCTGTGGTACGAGTCGGGACATTCCTGCACCACTCGCTACTCGAGACCCGTGTAGGTCAGAGTGCTTCCATCCACGCGCATGGTGCCAGCTCCAGCACCGCTGTTGTCCTGGCTGAAGCTGCTGACGCTGCCGCCAGCCAGCGCGACCGCATCGCCGGTGGCGCCGTTGCCCTGGCCGTGGAACTCGATCGTCGCCGGAAAGCCGCCGTTGGAGAAGTCGAGAGTCAGCAGGTCGTCCCCGTCGCCGGCGTTGAAGATCAGCACGCCGCTGAACGCGCTGAACGGGATGCTGACCAGATTGCTGCCCCCCCCGCTGGCGCCGCTGATACTCGTTGTGAAATCGATAATGAAGCCCGCCGGGGTCTCGATCTCGTAGTGGCTGCCGCTGGAGTCTGCACGCAGGGTGAACACGTCGTCGTCTGCGTTCACGTCGTTGAAAACCAGGTCGCTGCCGACGACCCCCACCTCGAACGTCAACACGTCGGTCTCCTCCACCTGTGTGCTCACCTGTGCCAGTTCAGTGATACCACCGTCCGCCGTCACGGTCGCAGAGTTGTCGACGGAAGTCGCCGTCCCCAGACCCCTGTTGACAGTGACCGTGAACTCGATGATGACCGACTGTCCAGGATTCATTGTGCCGAGGTTGACGTCGACATCCTGGTGCCCGGCGACGGGCTCCCCGGTTGCGCTCTCGACCAGCGCCGCGTCCGGCAACCGGCGGACGCCCGGCTGCAGACGGCTGCGCATCAGATGCTGCCGGGGGCGCGCCTCTCGCAGGTCGTCCAGGCCGAGCACGTGACCCATCTCGTGCATCACCGCGGTCAGCAGGTCGATCCTGTGCAGCGCTGGGCTCAAAGCCTGCGCCATCAGCTGCGTGGCGGACTGCCTCTGGGTGAACTCGTTGTCGGCCAGGGGCGTGGGATCGACGAACCAACCCCAGCCGAAGGCATCATCATCGATCTCGATGCGGTCTCGCGCCGCGCGCCCGACGTGCCAGTCCGGCAGGTCCGAGATCTCCACGACCAAGGCCTCGAGGACCGACAAGCGCTCAGCGTCGAGCCCCGCGGCCTCCCACCGGGCTCGAGCCGCAGACACGATCGGGTCCAGGCTGTGCTGGGTTAGCACGAACGGAAGCGGAGCCACCAGGTCTTGCTGGACCTGGGTGTCGAGCGACCTGGGAACGCTTCGGGCCGCCGGGCTGGCCAGTGGGCGCGGGACCAGGAGGGGGTTGCTCGGCAGGCGCGGATCGGTGCAGGTTCCGTTGAACCCGACAACGCCTGTCTCGAAGACGTTTGCGCCGTTGTTCGACTGGGACAGCTCCGGGATGCTTCCCTGGCTGATTTCGAGGGGAAAGGGAGCTTCCTGGGTGAGGAAGATCGGGCCAAGGGAGGCGATCACGACCGACTCGCCGTGGTTGCCCTCGAGGTGGAAACACCCGATGCTCTCATGTGTTCGCAGGTCGATGGCCCCCGCGCCCCCCATCCCGGTGTCGACTTCGATGATCGTGTTGTCCACGATGCGCATCTCGACTCCCACCCTGTCGCTGCCTGGTGGGGATTCGAAGGACGCGCGGATGCCTGCCAGGGCGACCGAGGCGATGAGGTTGTCTTCCACGGTGAGGGCGACGTCCCCGCGACGGTGGTCCCAGCGGACCTGGAGGCCGTGTCCGCGGATGCCATCGGTGTCCAGGCCGTCCCGACCGATTGCGTTGTTCTGTACCAAAAGGGTCCAGACTTTTTCCGACGTCCCAGGCACGGCTGGCTGCTCATTCTGCACGCGGATCCCGTCACCTTGCGTCGCGCTCGGGTCGCTGATGATGATGTTCCCGTCGCTGCTCTGGGGCCCTCCGATGCGGCCCTGCATGTGGCCACTGCCGGTGGTCGCGCCGATGCGGATGCCATCCCCCGTCAGGCCGCGCAGGTCACAGCCCCGGATGTCGAAGGTCACGGATCCTTCGTTGCCCGTCACGATGTCGAAGCCACCCGCGGAGGCGGTGTTGTCCGGACCCCCGCCATTCCTCGAGACGCAGTTGAGGATGTCGATGTCCTGGCTTCCGGTCGCGGACGCCCCCGTGAAGCTCACGGCGTGAGCCTCGACCGCATCGAAGCTGCTGCCATCGATCGACACGCTGGCGCTAGCCGAGCCACCCAGCTCGATGGTGATCGCATCGGCGCCAAAGCTGTCGTCATTGTCCGTGAAGTCGGATCCGTTCTTCACGTCTACAGCCAGCGTGCCCGAATCGAGCAGGATGTACAGGCCGGTGTCGAAGAAGTCCAAAACGTCGACGTTGTCGAGGGTCAGCAGGCCGCTGATGCTACTTCCTCCAGTGCGAAAGGACAGCGCATCTTCGTCGTCCGCGTCGCCGTTGCGCTGGAAGATGCTGTCATTGATCTCCAGGCCGTTGACGTTGACCCCCGACAGGCCGTGGCCGCCCGTGTCTTCGAAGACCATCTGGTTGAGCTCGACGCCCTGGCAGTTGCTGAGCGAGACGCCGTCGCCGCTACAATTCTGAATTGTCCCGCCCGAGGCGTTCTGGGTGTTGCCCGCGTCCCCCACGACCATGAAACTGCCGGTGGTGTTGCTGAGCAGGATGCCGTTCGTGCCCCCGTCGGCCGACACACTCTGCAGTGTGATACCCAGGTTGACTCCGGCTACCCCGCTGATCGAGACCGCCACGATGCCGGTCGCGGTGATCGTGTTGTTCGATGCGACGATGGCGAAGTCGCCACTGACCCCGCTGAGCAGGAGGCCCTCGTCGCTGCTGCTGGTGGCGTTGAGGGCGTCCAGGCGCACGTCGATGGCGGCGTTCGTACTCGAACGCAGGTCGACGCCCCCGCCGCTGCCACTGATCCCGACTTCTCGCACGAACAGGTTGCCGACCTCGGTGCCGCTCAGGCCAGTGCCCCCGGTGTTCCCGATGCTGAGCCCGCGCACCGTGTTGTCGCTCGCCAGGTCGATGCCGTTGGTGCCGCTTCCTGTGACGACGATCAGCGGTGCACTGCCGCCGGTGCTCGGCAGGGGGTCGCTGAAGATCGGAGCGCTGAGGCCTGCGATGCTCGCCAGCGTCGCGCCGGCTCCCTCGCCGACCACGATCTGGCTGTGCTGCAGCGTGAGCCCGCTGGTGTAGCTCGCTGCGCCTGCAGCGACGAAGATCGCGTCGCCAGCGATCGCGTTGGGACGGCTCGCCCCCTGGGCGCTGTTGAGGTCGGCGATGCTGACGAAAGGGAGCTGCAGCGTGCCGTTGCTGGCTGCCGTCGAGCCGTTGTCGAGAAACCACACCATGCCGCTGATGCTGATGCTGACCGTCCCACTGTCGCTGTCTCCTTCGTCGTCGCTGACGGTGTAGCTGAAGGTGTCGGTGCCCACGAAGCCCGGGGGCGGCTGGTAGCTGACGCTGCCGTCGCTGTTCACTGTCACAGTGCCGGCAACGCCGCCGAGCCCCGACTTGTCGGTAGGCGTCGCGGTGCCCACATTGGCCACAGAGCCCTGCACCGCCGTCACCGTCACGCTGCCGCCGTCCGGATCTCCGTCGTTGGAGAGCAGGCCGGACGTCACATCGACGCTGAGGGAAACGTTGCCGAGGGCGCTGAAACTGTCGGCACGTGCGACGGGCGTGATGTCGAGCGAGCCCATCAAGAGCGTGGTGTTGGGGTCGATGAAATCGGTCAGCTGGACATTGGTCGCGTCCATGCTACCCGTGCTGGTGATGGTGATCGTGTAGACGATCCGATCCCCTGGTTCCGCAGGGTCGTTGCCATCGGGCAGACTCGCACCTTTACTGATCGTCAAGTTGCTCGTGCCACTGGCCATAGCCGCCAGGCACGTCCACAGGACCAGGATCCGTGTTCCCACGTTCCCTCCTCCAGGTGTTCGCGGCTCGCCCATCGACCAGCCGATGCACCAGCTTCTGTTTGTGCCCTTGAGAACGTGCCCTTGTCTGTATCCGAAAGGGGAGGGATTCACCACTCCCGCTGTTCGGGCAGCGATGAACCGGATGAACCCCCTCAGCGAGAGAAGGCTACAGGCTCGAGGTTCTGGAATCACACCTGGTTCGAGGAACGGGTATAGCCTAGCACCGTTTTGCGCGATGTCACGTTGTTCTCACCAACAAAGCCCGCGCAGGGCGGAGACCACCGCCGCGCTGCCGACGACCTCCTTGCCGTGCTGGACGCGGAGCTCAAAGCAACAGCAGGTCAGGTCTGGCTGCCAGAACCTCGCCCAGCTCCGGGAGGTGCTCCCCCCGTCTACACGGGCGCTGCGGCAGCGCCGGGATCCCTGGAGCACACTGTCGAACATGGCGGCGGGCCGCTCGCTACGACCCGTGTCCCTCCTTCAGCCTCGACGTGATCGTCGCAGCGACGCTGCGGGCGAAGCGGCTCGCAGCCACGGAGGCCTGGCAAGAACGTGGCGGGCAGCGGCTCGCAGGGGGCTACGCCTTCCGGCCTCCGCGCGACCCGATCGAGGATGGCAACGACGAATTGGAAATGACGTACTTGAGGTCCCGTCTCGATGCTGATGTGCGAGCTTTCTTGACTGAGTCGCTTGTAGTCCGCATGCCTGCACCGACTTTAGGGAACAGGTGTGCGAAGCGCGATAGGAGAAGCGGCCGGCGAGGGTCCGCGAAGGCCCGTCTTGAGACGACCGGCGACAGAGTCGGTCAGCGCGGAAGGGAACGTCTGGTGGAGCCCAAGGCTCCCCACCGGCGTGAGGCAGAGGCGAGGACCGAACGCGGGTTCTGGCGGCGGCCCGACCCTCGCCGAGCGCGTCTGGTTCGATCGCTACTGGACCCCCTACGCCCGGCATGATGACCGGCCAGGTTCTCGCCGGCCAGGCGCCCACGTCAGCGGTGGGGATGCAGGGCGGCTCGGTCGTGATGGTCGACCCCGCGGCGGGGCCGGGTGCAGCTTTGCCTGATCTCCGGCCCGATCCTTGACGGCTGGCGTCCATTTGTTTTGGCAGGAATCCGGGG
Source organism: Planctomycetota bacterium (assembly GCA_029260765.1). Classification (GTDB taxonomy): domain Bacteria; phylum Planctomycetota; class J058; order JAJDCP01; family JAJDCP01; genus JAJDCP01. The sequence goes on along the minus strand of JAJDCP010000035.1, from coordinate 35,691 downwards.
GCGGTCCCGGGGCGGGGGTGGTGAAGAGGGACGCCCTGCTGGACCGGGAGGCGTGGTAAAGATCCTGGCCGGCTAGGGAGTCCCGTTTCCTTTCGCCTTCCAATACTGACCACGAACCGCCGAACCCACCGAGGCGCTCGTCAATGCCAGAGAGCAACACCGATCATTGACAATATCCCTGAACCGGAGCAGGACGCGGGCAGGTCGCAACACCCGCCAGGGATAGGGATTTGCACCCCCCGACCGCCTACCACCAACGATAGCCGACTCGTCCTCCCGCATCAAGTCGAATGATATCCCGTCGAGCAGCTCCTGCGTCTGCCGCCATCCATGAGGCAGTTCCCAGCCGTCGCAGGGATCGACAGCTCTAAAAAGCGCTGCCCCGAGAGCTGCACGGCGCCCAGCCAGGTACGCTGGCCCGTGGAACCTCTGTGCGTTCGTCGAGATCTGCCGCTAACCCTGCGTTTGCCCGTCCTTTGCGTGCGGGTCGATGGCGCAGAGACTCGCGGTTTCTCGCCTCTATGGCTTCCTTTCGTCGATGTTTGCTGCTCACGAAAGAACCACTCGAGGCTCCGGCGTTAGAAAACCCATAGGGTTCTCGACCGAAGCAGTTCAGTTCAATGGCGCTCTATCCGACCTGGTGCACGGCACTTCAGGCCATGGCCCTGTGTGGTGCGGTCGGATAGAGCGCTTCACATTGGCGATGTCGCTGAGGGCGAAATCGCTCTTGCCTACTTCGAGTCGATGCGACTGGACCTCGACGGAATTCTTGTGACATACCTAGCACTTCCGAGCCCGGCTGTGGATCCAACGACCTTTGAAGCCGAAATTGAGGTGCTGATGGACCAGGTTGACTCATGGGAGCAGGCACTCCTTTACGTGCAACAAAACCCGTCGGATAGTGTGGTCGTGGGCTTTGATATGCTGGGGGACACGACCTTTGTGACCTTCGAAGGAATGCAGAGCATCGACATGTTCGCCTCCCTTCTCTACCTCGGTCACGACGGCCTAACCTCCGTCACGAATACCAGCAAGGGATAAGGGATTATCTGGCCGACAGCGCGATCCCCGAGCTTGTACTGCAGAGCCGTGAGCACGTCACCTCACAGGCGCCCTACAACATCTACAGGTTTCGACCAGGGATCGCGGGGGTGCCGGGGCAGTAGCGCGCCACGATGCGGCCAGCATGCCCAGGCAGCGGGTCTAGCAGACTGCGACGAAATCGCTGCGCCAGGCACCGCGGCGGCGGGCCGCTGCCACCTTCGGCCGCTTCGCTGAGTTGTCCTCTTCGACGGCCATCCGGGCCACCTGCGTCGTCAGCGAAGCGGCCGAAGGGCACGACCGAGGAACGAGGGAGTGGACTGAGGAGGCGTCGACCCACCGGCGCAGCACCTGGCTTTACGATTTTCGTCGCAGGCTGCTAGATGGGAATTCGACGCATTCGATTCCCTCGCGGTTTCGGACTGTTGTGCCCAACGCATCGGCTGCCATCGGGGTTTTGCCGCGGCGGGGATGGTGCACACAGCTGGCTGCTAGCGGCACGGCAAGGAGCGCAACGCTCAGCGTCCGCGCGCCGGTCGGGGCAGCGCCCAGGCGATCTCCCCCCTGGGCCCGCGCAGGACGATGCAGGGCCCTGACGGGTGGGCCAGTCCGTGGATCTCGACGATGGTGTAGCCGTCGAGCTCGCTGCCGACACAGCCAACGAACAGCCTGCCGTCGCCTCGGGCGTCCAGTGTGACCGTCGCCGTCCCAGGGTCATCCCCGGCGATCGCGATGCTGCTCACGGAGTAGAGGTCCCACGGCTCGGGAGGGCGGGAGGCGCGCGGACGCGGGTCGGAAGAGCCGTCCCGGTCGGGCTCGGCGGCGGCAGTGAGCGGCGGTGGCGCGCCGTAGGCGGTGAAGAAGACCAGCCGCGTCCGCGGTCCCCTCTCCGGGGTCGCTGACAGCGGCAGGACGATGAGCTGCGTGCCCGGAAGCGGCCAGGGCAGGGAGGCCTCGAAACGCAACATCACGCTCGGCCCGGGCGCGTCGGCGACCTTGAACTCCGGAGCGAACTCATGTTCCACAGAGATCTCCGCCCTGCCCGGGACGGTCCGAAAGCTGAGGGCACTGGTGGCCAAGAAGTGCTGGTACTCGCCCCCCGGGGGACCGATCTGGACCTCAACAGGCGGCTCGTGCATCGCTAGGCACAGCTCCGCTCCCAGATGCCCCATCGCGAACACGGGCACCCCACAGGACTCGAACCTCAGCCCGGGGCTGAGTAAAGAGGCGAGGATCTGTGGCGTGGCCGGGTAGAGCTGGATGTCACGCGGCGGGAGCGCATCGACGTCGGCCCACAGCAGCTCTGCCCACACCGTGTCGGCACTCAGCTTCGCGCGCTCGAACGCATCGAGGCTCGGGAAGTCCGGAGTCGGCGGTGCCGCGCACGATGCGGCCAGCAAGCCCAGACAGCAGGTCCAGATGGGAGCCCGACGCATTCGATGCCCTCGCAGTTTCGGACTATTGGGACGGACGCATCGGGTGCCATCGGGGTTTAGCCAAGGCGGGGATGGCGCACACAGCTGGCTGCTGGAGGCGCGGCCGAGACCCCGCAGGCCCTCCGCCCGAGACCGCTAGGAATGCCGGCCCCAGGGAGAGCGAGCCGGCACACGGCTCTTCGATGTCCCCCTACCAGCTTGGCAGGCTGCTAGGGCGACTATGCTGGCGGGCCGACAGTCAGGAATGGAATTGCGGCCCTGGCGTTGCAGTTAGCCTGTGCTGGCCGGTCAGGCCCGCCCTCGCGGGCATCATCGGCTCAAGACCAAAAAACCCTGAAGTTGCCTGAAAAGGGAGACGAACGCAGCTCCAAAGTAGAAGACGAGCAGCGACCCACAACGAGAGCATCTCCCGCTGAGGTGCGGCGGGAACGCCGGGGGCGTGGACTCCACCCAGCCCCCCGGGGTTCCATCCAGAGCTGCGTCGAAGTCGGTGCCGTGCTGGCGCGATTCCGCGCTTGCACAGGGCTTATGGCTGTGAGCCAAGCGCTCAGGCCCTGCAAACTCACTCCAACCCCGTGTAGTTGATGACGTTGGACCCGACCGTCACACTGCCGTCGTTCGCGTTGCTCGCGTTGGAGTCGGAGCTGGCAAAGCTGCTGCCCACGAGGCTCAGCGTGTCTCCGGTAGTCTGGGAACCTCCGTTGTAGGTCAGCGTCCGCCCGAGGTCTCCCCCGCTGAAGTCGACCGTCAGGCGATCATCACCCTCGACGGCATCAAACACCACTTCGGTTCCGGTGATCGAAGCCAGCGGGATCGAGAGGGTGCTGGTTCCATGGCCCGTCGCTCCAGCAATGCTCGTCGTCAGCGTCTTGCCGGAATCCGTGACCTCCAGGCTGTTGCCGTTCCTGACGATGGTCAGGGCGTCATCGACACCGTCCACGTCCGTCAACACCAGATCACCCGAGGCATTGATGCTCGCCGATGTTGTGTACTCCGCGGTCAAGGTGACATCGTTGCCGTCGCCTCCCAGATAGGACACTTTGAAGAAGTAGCCGTCGGCCTCCAAAACCGCTCCCTCGGCGAGTCCCGCGAAGGTACCCGTGATCGCGCTGCCGCTGTCGACATTGTCGATGATGCACAGCACATCCTTGCCCTGTGGCGTATAGCTGCCCCCAAGCCGGACGGCGAGAGTGACCCCGTTGAGATCGATCGTGCGCCCAACTCCGACGACCTGCAGCTGATCGTGTTGGGTCTCAGGGGTGAGGCCATTAAGGTCTATGCTGAAACTGCCCGAGACGAAGCTGACATCGCCATCGACCGAGACCCGGTCTGTCGCTGTCCCTGCGCCGGGCGCCAGGATTCCCTCAAAGTTCACAGCCGATGCTACGACCGCGTTGGAGCTGTTCGGAGAGATCTCGGCATTGCTCGACGTAAAAGTGACATCGGCCGTGCCGCTGGTCTGAATCGAAGCCGAACTGGAGACTTCAACGCCTTGCTCGTTCAACGAAGATCCGGTGATCTGGATATCACCATTGACGGAGCTGAGCGATACAGTTGTACCTGAGATCCGCACACCATCGCTCGACCCTGTGCTGGTTCCGATCAAGGTGATGGTCGCCCCGGCATCGCTACCCGTCGAGATCACCTGCCCACCGCCCTCGACAACCAGTCCTGCACCCACATCCGTCGTCCCGGTCAGCATGATCGGGCCGTCGACGGTGTTGATGCTTCCGCCGCTGATCTGGATCCCAATCGTTCCGCCACCACCGCTGGAGCCAACAACCGTAATCGAGGCGGAGTTGGTAGAGTTTACCTGCCCACCCGTCACAACCCGGAAGCCTCGATTCTCGGCTCCGGGGCTGTTCCCCCCCGTCGCCGTAATGCTGATGGTGCCCACGGATGACTCAACGGTCGCGCCCTCGATGCTGACGCCATAGTTGTTGTTCGTGGCGGCACCCCCAACTCCGGTCAGGGTGATGGTCCCAGCATCCGCTGCCGCCGACGTGGATTGCACGACGCTCGCACTAAACAGGCGGATGCCGTAACCGAAGGTCCCCCCATCATCATCACCACCACGGCCTGTCAGGACGATGTCGCCGGTGCCGGTCGTCGTCACCGTTGAGCCCCCGACCAGTTCTATGCCGCGGAATGCCCCGCTGGTGTCCATGTCCTGATTCGCCAGGAATGTGATGCCGCCATCCACCGTGGAGACCGTTGCACCGTTCAAGGAGATGCCGTCGCCGCTGGTCAGACTCACCGATCCGAGGGATACCGAACTCAGGGCGTAGCCCGTTGCGCTGTTGAAGTGCTGCAGGGACCTGGGCGGGTTGACCCTGCCGCGACGGTCCAGCACTGCAAGGTGGAACCGGCGCTGCGGCCGCCCTCTCGGCCTTGTGCCTCGTCAGATGCGTTTCCCATGGCGCGCGTTTTCTGCGTAGGACAAGTTTCGCAGGCTCAATCGCAGCTGACAGGATGAGTGCGCAGTGCCCTGGCGGCGAATCGCGAAAATGCCATTTGATTTGTTTGGGTAACCTCAACGTTTGAAGTATGGAGGAGACCAAGGTTTCGAACCGGGGCCCATCTTGATCCAGGTCACTCCGCAAAACCTGTGGCAGAAATGCCAGGAAGTCCCGGCACTAACCACCGGAAGGCCGCGTTCCATCGCCGAGCCAAAGCTCACGCCAACGTAGCGCATTCTGACACAGGGGGTCGATGCCCGACCCCGGCCCAGAGAGAAAGTGCATCCACTGCCAGTCTTCTGCCCCGGGACATCCGAGCGGTGCCCATTGTCGCACAAGTTGAATCATGTCCTCCGCCATCACAACACCGTTCCCCGGCCCATCGTCGTGGCTCAAGTAGATCACGCGCCCATAGTTAGACTCATTGAGATCGAGGGCTAGGAGGTCACCGTTGCCGACTCGCGCAAACGCAAGCTTGTCGCGCCAGATGAGTCCGCACCTGTCAGCTGGATCAGGAAAGAGCGTGGTAGCCCAAATCTCGCGTTGAGCGTCGATCTCCGCGACCTGCTCGAGGTCCCACCAAAGCACTCCCGAAAAATTGGCTCCGAATGGGTCGGGAAGACTCGCCTCCTCGGCAACGAACCATTGAAAATCGAAACTGGCAGCAAACCTCGAAAGCAAGTGCCGAAATGCTTCAGGAAAACGAAATCCGAGCACACCCTCAACTTCGACGATGGCTTGCTCCTCGGCTGGCTGTGAAACCCTCAAGGGCAGGGCGTCCCCACCAGCCCTCGTCACGGCTGCCAAGAACAGCCGAAGAGTCACTAGTTCTTGCTCAAACATGTGCGTCGCTCCTGAACGGAATTGAGACATCTTGTTTGAAGTTGTTGAAGTAAGCATCGATTGAGTGCAGAAGAATAAAAGAAAACCGCCCGCCTCGGATCCTTCGCTGCTGGACGCTCAGCCGTCATTGCGCGTGAAACGCCCAAGGCATACCACTCTCGACAACGGCTCGCCCCCACTTCTAGGCATTCGGAACCGACGAACGTGAGAGTGGGATCGCTTATCGAGGGCGTGCTTGGCTCGAAGTTCGAGGGACGCAGAACCACGGCGCCCCCCTCCCGGGGGGTGGAGAGGGGTCCCCTCATTTTTCTCGCCTCGACCCAAAGCCATAGCCAACTACTGTCCGACGGTTTCCGCTGATCGCGATCGCCGAGGAGCGGGCATTTCCCGCGCTCAGAATACGTACTGGCCGGTGCGACGCCCTCGGAAGGCGGGATCTCGAGGGATAGAAATTACTTGGCGCGTTCCCCTGTGAGCGCCTAAAATCAATGGGTTGTGACCCTTCGCGTATGTCTGCCGTTTCCAAACTCGGGTCGAGAGGATCAACAGCCACCGAGTCGAGAACGAAGAAGGGGCGGAGTTCTGCGTGTTGACGACACTTGACTACCGAGCAGACGCGTGCCTTCGAGATCTTCGGCCTGGACCTGTTGAATCAGCCAGGGGTCGTTGCCCAGGTCCGTGAACGTCGACGCGGCGATCGAGGGTACAGGCCCTTGGTCGACAAGAGACCTCGATTCCGGAAGATCCGGCGAACCACGCATGCAGGCCTGAGGCGGCGCACCAGGCGGCGGAAAAATACGTTAGGAGATATCAGGCCATTGGCGAATCTGCGCTAAACCCCGGTCGCAGGCGGGTGAAGATCACTGCGCTTAGTAGGGACAATCCTTGAACATGGGCTCGCTGGCATCGACCTGTGGAACACTAAGCGTATTGCTCAAACATCGAGCAACAGGCCTCGCTCCGACTCCCGAAAAGTATGTCACACTTAGTTCTTGCTGTATGCCGAGTTGAGTACAACCCCCAAAGAAGATCTCTTCCAATAACGATGGCTTTCTCAAGGCAATTGCCGCGATCTTAGAACAAGCGAATGAGATCTTCGATGCGGATCCGTCGAGGTAAAAAACCAACCATCTGTCATGAAGAACGAGTGTCCCATGGATAGATGTGGACACGACCTTACATCGAAAGATCGCACACCCGGTTTCGAGTTCTAAGCCTTTGGCCTTGTCGACGTCAGACCGAACCACACCGAAAGCCATAACCACTAGTGCTAGCGAGTACAGCCACAGAGTATGTGTCGCTGACTGCCAAGAAATGTTGGCCACCTTGATGCTTCCACAGAAAACCAACACCAACACAAGCATAGTGTAGGCCCAGTGGACATGCTCACCACGCCGAGCCAGCACAACGAGAAGTGAGACAAAGAGAATGCCCCGAATCGAGCTTGCGACTGAAACGTCGACAAGGCCCCAAATTGACAGCGCAAGTATGTTTCCCACAACAACAAGCATTGCAAATGCAACCAGCAGAGGTCGCACGTAGTCAGAGAACCTCGGGTGAAAACAGGAATGTAGCTTCATCGCCGCCCACCCACCCCAGAATCACGGAAGGCAGCAAACAACGGTGAATGACGCTGAGGCGACTATATTGATGTCATGATAAACTTCTAGCCCCCCCCAAGGTCTTGTCGATGTTGACAAGTTGATGATGGTGATAAACGGTTTCGACACTGTACGCTCGCACGGTAGTTGACACTGAATCAACGTCAACATATTTTCGATTGTCTCCTCGATGATCGCTCTTACGTCAACCCCTAAAGCATTTGGCACGCTCGAACCATCGAGGGATGTGGGTTCCTCCCATGCGGGTGGGTCGACGCATGGGTCAAAGGCGGGGAAGGGATCCGTGCCAAGGTCACCTCCCCTCTCAGCCACGGAGCGTGCGGGCGGAGCGCGAGCCGGCAACAGTCTCGGCATCTCGGAGGGTAGCGCGAGGTGGGCCAGGATCTTCGGAACGACAGGGTCGTGTAGGATGATCTAGAGCAGGCGGAACGTCCCGCCGCAATCGCAGCGCAACACGTCGACTTCGTACACCCTCCACAGCTGTTTCGCCCAGCGTCGACGGCCGACGTTCTTCAGGTGCGCGGGCTCGGCTGCACGGGGCCGACACGCAGCGGCCGGAAGGCAGCTTCGATACCGTGGGTGCAGCGCGGCATAGTAGCGAACCTGGTGACGTCGACGATGGGGGATGTGATCGCTGAGCACGCCGATGAACTCGACGGCGTCGAACACCTGGAAGTTGCGCTTGAGCAGGCCGTGGCGCTTCTTCGCCCGATAGAGGACCTTGCCGCTCTCAGGCTGATAAACGATCCCCTCGGCGTGGAAGGGATGGCGGAAGAGGTAGCACAGGACCTTGCGCAGACGGCTCCGCCGCCTTTGCGGAATGCGGACCGAGGCGTCGAGGTTGAAGCCGCCATGAGGCCAGCTGAGCATGCTCCGTCGCGTCGCCGACGTGATCTTGCCGCGTCTGGCAACAGGAGCAGGACCCGCCGGCGGAAGGCTTCGACAAGGGAGAGCAGGTCCTTCTTGCGTAGGCATCGGGACGAAGCAGCCATCGATGCAGAAGGCCCCGTCGCTGACCAGGAGGTGCTGGTGGGGGTGGTGTGCGAGCAACGTCCCGAAGCTCTGGTCACAGCACAGAACAGCCGGGCGCAGGTCATCTCGCCCAAGGATCGTCTGCATCCAATGGCTGAGAAGGTCGCTGAGAATCCGACTGAGCTCCTTGAACAGGGTCCCGTCGTAACGGAAGAACACCCGAAGTCGCTTGGGTATGGTCACCACCCACTGGCGAGAAGCGACATCGGGGAGGAGGTCTTCGGTCAGCCAGTCCGCCCACAAGTTCGTGCGCTTGGCCTGGCAAGAGGGGCAGAGGCCTCGCCTACGACATGACAATGCCAGCAGTTTCTCTTCCCGACAGGACCCACAGCGCAGGCGGGCGAAGCCGAAACGAAGGACGCCGCACTCCAGGAAGTCCTCCAGGGTCTTGCGAACCTCGGACCGGAGGTAGCCCTGGACAGGGTCTCGCTGGTCGCGACGCTGTCCAGGAAGGTCTCGAGGTGATCGAGCAGCAGCCGGTACAAGGCGCTCTTCTGTGGCTGCCGGGGACGGTATTGCTGGTTCGGGGACATCGTGCGACGGCATGGCAGGGGCCCGTGTGACGTGCATAAACGGGGCCACACAGCCTTGCCCGCAAGCAGTGCTTTCGAGCGGCGGGGGAGTTGCGTAGTGCGTACCTGACTGTCAGACGCCGACGGTCAGTGTGAAGACTCCCAACTCTGCCTCGGGGGAATCCGGATGCGCGATGGATGCGCCAAAGCTGGCGTCGCAGTGTTCTCGTTCACACTTCACGTACTACAGAACGGGCTCTTCTCTTCCGCTGTCGGTCCCGGCACCTCCGAAATGCTGCACGGCATGCCTGGCTGCAGAACTTCCGGTCGGGGGTGCGAGGGCAGGGGCGAAGCTCTCGCGGCAGCCGGGCCGCTTGCAAGTTTTTCGATCTCTGCGCGAAGGGGTGGACCCTTTCTGTGGCCGGCCTGGCCCGGTAGGCCCGCATGTAGGCGGCGAAGTCGATCTTCTTGCGGTAGCGTGCAGACTGCTTGCGGCGCCGTTCGCGGACCTGAGGCTGGCTGCGCCGGCACCACGCGCGCCAGCGCCGAGCACGCTTGCTGCAGGACTTGCCGCAGTACTTCTGGGCAGGATGGCGGGAGACGAAGGTGTCACCGCAGCCTTGCAAGAGGCACAGGCATCGACTGGTAGCGATGACCCGTCCGCGTGTACCATGTGCTCGGCCCAGAGGAGGTGTTGGCTCGCTGGGTCTGCCCGATGGTGACGGCAATCACCCTCGGGCTTTTCATCAGTCAGGCTACCAGATGTCGGTCTTGGCCAGGTGGACCACCGGCTGTCGGTAGTATGGGGCCCACCGGATGCCCGTGGTGTGGGGTCCACCGGCAGTAAGGCTTGCGACTGCGGGGTCCTTGACCCCGGAGTCAGCGAGCATCGAGAAGCTGGCGATCACGCCGGGCTGGCCGCCACGCGTTCGCCCTCACGGCTCTATTTCTCCGTCGAAGACCAGCTCGCAGCCAAGGTAGATCTTGCGACTCGGGTGTTCCAAGAAGAGCATCGTGTTCTTCGGCAACGAGATCTGCCAGTCCGCACCGGCGGACGGATCAACGTCGTCTGTCTCCAGCGCGTGTCCATGTTCGAGGAAGCAGTGCACAACACCCTTGAAGGTCGTGCCGTTTTCCCCCTCTGACACCTCAAGCTCACCAAAGAGGTAGTGCTCGCCGCGCACAGTCAACCCGGCCAGGGTACCACCTCGGAGATCCTCCAGCCGCCCATGGATCTGCAAGGCGGGGGGGCCGTCGCCCGGCTCGTGTTTGGGGAAGACAAAGACCGTCGGCGGACCTGCCGCGCACCCGGCGAGAGTCGCGAGTAAGACAAGAAACCAGCGGGCATCAATCATTCAAAACTCCCTCAACCGAATCTCGGTCCGCTCCCTACAACGCGGTGGGTCCGACGGTCTCCATCGGAAACAGCCGCCGGTCCATTTGCATCACTGCCTCTTACGGGCCCGAGAACTCGGGTAGCACCGTCTCACCCCGAGGGAAGATGCGCAGGCCTTCGTAGCCCGCCACGAGGATCCACCGGCGGTCGACCAGGAGGGCGCTCAGGGATACCACCTGTGTCGGCAGCGAAGCGGCCGAAGGCCGTGACCGAGGAACGAGGGAGCGGACTGAGGAGGCATCGACCCACCGGCGCTTCGCCCCGCTTAGGGATAGGAGGGATCAATCCTCTTCATAGTCCTCGTCGAGCACATCCCAACCGACGTGGTACGCAAGCAGCCCTTGGGCTAAATCGGGCTGTTTAGCTGCCCACAGATCATCAAAGAGGATCCACTGCTCGCGGTACTCTGAGTGAGGGTCCACAAAGCTCGCAAGGATTCTGTGCTGGCCAAGATGTAGCGTGGGGACGACGTCTGCGGGGCACTCAGCTGCATGTTCGCTGCGAAGCTCTGCCAACTCCTCCCTTGCCTCGTCGATCGAGCCGATCAACGCATCCCAGGTAAGCGGTATTCTAGGCAAAGGCGGCTTGGCAACGACGCCAAAAGCCTTGCACAGGTCCGGATCTTCGGGATCTATACAAGCCCGCAACAGGCGCATTTCGTCGGGCCAAGTTTCGGGCTCAGGCTCGACGGAGGCCAGGTGCCTCGCGAGGTCAGGTAATCGCACGCCCTCGATCACAAAGGGACCGGGGGGCTCGAGACCCTCTTCGGTCAATGTGTTCAACACGATCCAGCTGCAGCCCTCGCCCTCTTCGTCTGCGGGCTCAAGGGGATCTGCCTCTATATAAGAATCAAACTCTGAGTCCTCGTAGCCATCAGCAGGAGCCTCCTCTTGCAAAAGCCAACCGACCAGGTGGGGGTTGTCCTCACAAAAACTCTGATCGAAGAAGTAGTACGCCAAGTCCACCTCATCGTCATTCGTGCGCACTCGCAGACTATGCTCGTCATCCATGCGGATGTACTCTGGTCCGCCTTCAACGTAAAGTTGCTCATGCAGTAGCGCGAGCAAGTCCTGCCACGTGTCGGGTATGGCGAGCTCTGACGCCTGCCTAAAAATCGATCCTAGGCCGTAGGGTGCGCCGTCCATCAGGGTATGCAACCACGCATTGGCATCGGCCTGACCTTTCGCTTCGTCCAAAGCCCAGCGGAACCATGCAAGTACCGTTGGCCCGCCCGAAAGTCGTATCACTCTCTTTGAAAGCCAGCCTTCGGCTGGATGGCGCAGTACCAGATAAATCATGGCAGTCTCGTAAAATACCTGTGATCGCTCTAGCCTCACACTCGCCCTACTATACATAAGCCCAGATAATTCACGAGGGGAAATAGTTGATTTCGTGTCGGAAGGTTGCCACCAAATGCATTCTGTTGACATTCCATGCATCGTAATGCCCGCGAGTAGCCATACCGCTGCCGGCTCCGCCTCGAACAAGACGCGGGGAGCTAATGGGGGACTGAATGCCGAGAGTCACCCGCTAGGGACGGGCGCATATCCTGTCACACGGCTCCAAAGGCGCCCCCACAACTCCCGTACTGTGTCGCACACAGAAAATGAGGGATCCGTCCGGTTCGCCGGCAGAACAGGTCGGGCTCTGCCAGCGCGGCACAGCCGAGCGCGAACAGCTCTTCCCGCTGCTCCAGGGCTTGCTGCTGGTCCCCGGGCAGCTGGCGAACGATATGCCAGATCAGCGCCAACAGCTCGGGACGGGCGGAAGCGTGTGACTCCCAGGCCGCAAGCAGCGCAGGTAGAGCCATGACCGAGCGGGACGCAAGAACGTAGGCGGGCTGCGTGAAAACGGCGCCATCCGCGGTGATCTGGACATGGTCCTGAGGGCTCTCGATGAAGCGAGCGACGCGGTAGTCGAGCGCATCGATGCGCTGCTGGTAGAGCTTCAGGCCGTAGCCGACTCCTGCGAGGAGTAGAACGGCCAGCAGCGACACCACACCAAGCACGAGCGTGCGCTTTCTGTCTGCCATGATCCCCGACCTGTGTCCCTGGGCGCGCCAGAGCTTGTCATACGAGTACGAGTCATGCAAGCGTCGCGAGACTTCCGAACGGAGATGGGAAACGAGTGGCGCTGCGCCTCTGCGTGAAGACAGCCTGACTCCGCGAGATTTCTGGTCGGGCTGACAACAAGAACCTACAGCAGCCACGGGAATTCGAAGCAAGAATATTTACCCCTCGAGCGGCAGCAAACCAGCGCCCTTCCGAGCTCTGCATAGGTGCGCAGGCCACAACGACCTCGTGCCGTGCGCTGCATGGTGCGCGGCGGTCTTCGGTCAGGACGCAGACGGCTGGCTGCCGGCTCAGTCCGAAGCGAGCACCTCGACCTGGAACCGGCGGCTGAGAGCATTGGTCTCGCGCGGTTCCTGCCAGCCCATGCCGACGGTGCTGACGCGATCTTGGCCTGCGAGCCCCGGGAAGTCTTCGTACAGGGAGTTTAGCAGCCCCTCCGCTTGGAGCTCGGTCAGTCGCTGTGTTTTCTCTGCGTACAGCTCCAGGACTCCCTGTTCCTCGGCCCGCTCCTTCCGCATCTGGTCGAGGTGTCGCGTAACCACCAACCTCGAGCCTGGAAACTGGGCGCAGAGCAGTGCGATCTGCGCCACCGTGGATTGGGCATCCGGATCGTATTCGTAGGAGGGTCTCGCGAGGCCGGGCATCCAGTGGATGTACACGTCGACCGAGAACAGTGCACGCCCTGGGGCACTCGAGTCTGCAGTAGGCGCATCAGCCTGCAGGCGGGAGCTGACATAGAAGGGATCGTCTCCGAAGTCGAGCTGTTCCAGTGCTGAAACGCACAGCGCCGAGTCCGGTGGGATGGGGGCGTCCGCCCGCAGGTCCTGATACCCTTGGAAGATCGAGCCCAGAAAGCGCCAGGTGTCGTGTAGGTTGCCCGCATGCCTGTAGTCGAACAGGTCTACGGCGTCGCGGTGGCTGAGCCAGACAACATCCCCGACCTGCCGCTCGATCTCCTCCGGCGGCAGACCGACTGCCTCGGCGAACAGGGCCATCGCTGCGTCCGGTTGCTCGAGGCACTGCTTCACGCCACGCAAGAAGGCCTCGGCGATCCCGGCCACGACTTCCGGCCGTTGTGTCAGGACATCTGCCCGCGAGGCCCAACCGTGGGAGATCACGCGGGACGCCTGCCGGCCGGAAAGCAAGACCTGGTAGCCTTCTGGAGCGTCTCTGCCTGCGGGCCAGCGGCAGACGCAGGCGTCGAAGCCGCTTTCGGCCAGGCGGGCGACGAGGTCCTGCGCCGGCTCGACGTAGACCCTCTCGAGGCTGAGATCCTGATGGATCGAGGTCATGTTCAGCAGGTTGAGCAGGAACCACCGTGCCTCGGGCGTCTTCTCGACGGCGACCCGCACCGGTTGCTCCCTGTCCGACGCGAGCAGGTCTTGCAGGTCCATGCCCTCGCGAGCCAGAATGGCCAGACCGGAGTCGAAGCCGATGGCCTGGACCAGCCGCAAGCCAGCCCCCTCATCGACAGCCGCGACCTGCGGCGCGTGCAGGGCGAAGTCCGCGACGGTCGCGGCGGCGAAGTCGAGGTCCCCCGCCAGGTAGGCCGTCCACATCTCGGCCTGCTCTACAACCGGCGCCAACTCGAGGCGCAGCCCCAGCCTGCCCAGGATGCTGTCTCTGGCAGTCGTCAGTCCTCCATTCGCCACGACCAGAGGCATCCAGCGAGCATAGGTGGAAGCGGAAAGCGAAAGATCGAGGCCTCATCCAGGCGGCGAGCCCCCTGCGTCACGGCCATGTCGGCCGGCAGCTCACCTGCCCATCGGTCGTGCGCCGTAAAAAGTCGGGCGTCCTGGCAATGTGCATGTGCGAGGCAGGCCAGGAGGCTGAGTGCGGCTGTCCGAACACCGGTCATCGTGTGCTCCTTTGTCATCGTTGGCTGTACGTGTTGTTTCTCGTCGTGACTCCAGGCGCAACAAAAAGGGACACGCTTTGGAGCTCTGCGTACACTGCTCATGCAGCCCGCTCGTTTCTGGCTGAGCCTTATCATACACGTGACCTGCGACAGATCACGGTCCGACGCTACAATGGTGGCAAAGGAAGGGCCCCTATGGACAAGGCAAGCGCAAGACCGTTCTCCACTGCCCGGCAGGCCTTCCTCAGCACGCCGGGCATAAGTAGTGCGCAAGCCTACCTGCGCGCGGCCGTCGGACTGCTCGGAGCCCTGGGAAGCGAGGCCGGCTACGAGCCGGCGCTGCGCATGCTCAAAGACGCCCGGCGGGCGGTGCGCCCGAACGATCTACTTCGCCTGGTCAACTCGGCCTGGACAGTGCGGCGCGGCTGATCCCCCACTTGGCTAGCAAGCAACCGCCGAGCTCCAGCGACAGGGCCGCCGTTTCCCGCTGGAATGCGATCAACAGCTGCCTACCTGTCCTCCGGTCAGCCCAGCCCGATGCGCGCAAACTGCTGGTATCCCTTCCCACCTCGGCCGAGCTTGTGCAAGAGCCGGATGCCCGCCAACTCTTTGCCGGCGAGTGCTTCGATGTTCGGAATCGGAGGAAGCGGCTTGAAGATGGGCAGTCTCTGCGAGGTGTCGGCCTGCCGTTCGAGCTCGCGCGCCTGCCGGGGATCGAGCGCCCCCTGCCGCACCAGGCGGTCGAGCAGCCCCCCGGGCTCGCGCTCGCGTAGGCAAGCGTCGAGCACACTGGGAGTGACCATGCCGCGGGCGAGGATCGCCAAGCGCCGGGTGTGGCGGCTCATCGCGCGGGCTGGCTCGTGCTCGGGTGCCATCGACGCACTATTCTCCAGGGGCGGCTTTGGGTCTCTACTGCCATGGTAGTCTGGAGTCCCCGGGGCCGCGGCGCAAGCCCTGAGTCGATCTGCGCGCTTCCGCCCCTCCTGGTCGACCGGGGTTGAGCTACACCGCAGCCTGTCCGGAAATCAGACACCCCTGCCCCAGCATGGGACCTACGCCCAGGGCTCGCGGACCGGAACGCGACTTGCTCCTCCCATCGCTGACGCAGGAGGAACACCGATGCCCAAGCTCGCCCCCCCACCCCTGAAGCTCCCCAAGGGCGGAAACGTCTCGCTGCATAGCGGCAAGCGCTTCCAGGTCCGCCTGATCACGCCGCTCAAACACCCGCGCTCGAGAGCTGAGGTGCGCACGGCAATCTGAGCTACGTGGAAACGCCGAGACGCACGGGCACAGCGCGTCTCTGGCAAGCTGTTCGCGATTGCAGCATTGCCTGGGCAGTTGCTAGCGCAGCGCTTGGCTACCTGGACTCCAGCAAGCATCCGGAGCCGCACATCGGCGAGGGGCGCTGACGACTCCTCGGAAGTCCGGTCCCAAGAGTCTGCCTCCCTCTTTGCGCCTTTGCGTCTTTGCGTTAAATGTCTTCGAGCGGTTCCAGCGAGACCGATAGAGCGGGTCGGCAGCAGGAGCAGCTGCTGGGGGTTGAGGAAACTCCCAGCTGGTGGCCGCCCGCATCCCGGGCCTCGGTCTGAGCCCACGCTGGCCAGAGAGTCATGATCATGTTCTGATAGCCGTTCATTGGCGCTCAGGTCGGCACACATGGAGGCAACTCATGCACAGACTCGGTTTCGCCCTGCTCTTGATGACCGCGGCTCTGGGAGCCCAACAGATCGGAGAGCCCGCACCCGGCTTGCAGATCGCCGAGTGGATCGTCGGCGAAGAGGTCGATCTCGCGGGTCCGCGTGTGACCGTCATCCTCTTCAGCGCGACGGACCCGGAAAACCCCCCCGCTATCCATGAACAGCTCCAGGGTTTCATCGACCTGGACATCCCCGACAAGCTGGTGACCTGTGTGCTGCTCATCGACTCCGAGCCTTTTCGAGGCATGAAGCGGTGGTTCAATTCCATGCGCATGGACTTTCTCTGCCGACTCGCCCGGGACGCCGACGGCAAGACCTTCGAAGCCTATGCCCAGAGTGGCGACCTCGACGCCGATCAGTTGATCGTCGTGGATCAGCAGGGTCGCCTGATGTGGCGGCGCAAGACCGACTCTTCCCGGGTCGTCGAGCGGCTGTTGGCGGAAGACCTGGAGGTCGAGGAAGCCAAGGAATGGGACGACCGTCTGGAGCTCTGGCAGTGCTACCAGAGCTATAGCGATTGGGTGAGACAGGCGGAAGTTGATCAGGAAGAGCTCGCAGCCCTGACAGCACGGATCTTGGAGCTGGGTTACGCCAATCCCCGTACGCTCGAGATCTTCGCGGAACAACTGCTCGTCAGAAACCCGGTGGCGCTGCGCGATCCGGAGCTAGCGCTGGAGGTGGCGCGGCAGGCCAATGAAGCCATGGAGTGGAGCTCACCGGACACCATCGCCATCTACGCCCTGGCGCTCTACCAGCTCGAACGTTTCCCCAAAGCGGTCGAGCAGCAGCAGCGTGCCCTCAACTTGGAGCGGGAACAGCAGGCGAGCGGTGACTCCATGAATCTCGAAGGCGTGGATGAACACCGCATCGAACAACTTCTGGAGGCCCTGGAGCGTTATCGGGAAGCCGCCCGCTGATGCACTCGTCGAGAAACCTGGCTGGACGCCGGGCTGGACAGTTTTTTCTGGACGGATGTGAGCAACCGGGCCTGGCCGGAGACAGTCATCCGGAAGCTTCCTAGCCCGGAGTCTGCCATGCACCTACGTCCGCTCATGCTCAGTGTCCTGCTCCTCGCCTGCCCCCTGCTCGCCCAGGATTACCCGCTCGAGACGTGTATCGTCAAGGGCACGCGGCTCGGCAACAACCCGGTCATCATCCAGCACTCTGGCATCGAGGTGCGGCTGTGTTGCAACAACTGCGTGAAGCGCTTCCGGGCCGACCCGGACCGCTATCTCGCAGCGCTGCGGGAAGCGATGGGACCGCCTGCCTACCCCTGCGACTTCTGCGTGGTCAGCGGCGATCTCCTCGGCGATATCCCTCCAGCAACGCGCTGCCCCCGTGCTGCTGACTGTAGCTGCGATTGACCGGAGTTGGAGGACTGCCTCTGCACCATCCAGGCTCCACCGCATGCCGGCACGCTCCATCCTGTCCTTCACCAAGCTGCGGCAGGCACCCTCGACGGCGCCCGTCCCGATCGGATACCCGCGCCGAAGGTAGCTCTTGTAATCCATGTATTTGCGGTTCTTCGCGAAGTCGCCGATTGCCCTCTCGACTGCCTCCTTCGCCACTCCCTTCAGTCCACGCCTGGTGAGACTCGACCGCATCCCTCCGATTACCCGGCCCACCTCACCTTCAAGCAGCCGCGCCAGGCGCTCCATGACCCACTGCGTTGCGGCCACAGATCCAGCTCCGTTCAATGCGTATCCCGCCTCCCACAGGTAGTTCAGGACGTGCGAAGCGGACCCCCAGAATCGACTCCAGCTTCGCGTAGACCTGGTCGAACGAGTCGTTCATCCCCAAGAGGGTTCCCCACTCCTGCAGCAGATACGACTGCCGCTCCGCGGGCAGGTTCAGCTCAGCGTCAAGTGGGCATACTCCTGGCTGACCACGCTTCCAGTACCGTGTTCGCTTGATCTCGAGTTCGCCAAAGATCGAAAGGTAGCCCCGTTGCTTCACTTCGTGCCTGGGCAGGCTCTCGCCAGAGTGGCCTCGAACGACGGGTCCAGAGTCGCCAGTCCCCCTCGCATGAAGGAAAACCTGTAAGAGGGTGCGGCCGAGCGCAAGTAGCCGCGAGAACAACTCGCGCTCGACCACGTGGAGGTCGTGATTGAGCGCATCCGATCGCAGGTAGGCGTCAATCTTCCGAAGTTCGGTATCCGAGGCGAAGATGTAGTTCTCCGGCGAAGTGTGCTTCCCGGCCTCGGGGATCTCGCGTATATTCATGGTGCCGTCCAGGTTGGGGTTGGTTTACGCACCAATAATGTACCCGATTTGGACGGTCTTTCTATGCACAGCCGCCTGCCCCAATAACGGGCCGCATCTCATTGCCTTGAAATGGCTTGCGCGTCTTCAGCTCATATCATCTGCACCCAACGTCGACTACGCCGTGGCCTATGACGAGCTTGGGAAGGTCGTCGTCAACGGTTGCCCCTACTGATGTCGCGCCGAGCCGTCGATAGGTCTAAGGGATACGCGACGCACTTGTTCTGGCGGACCTCACTCAGCGTCTTCGCGTCGTAGGATTTCCCACGGTCTGTCGTCATCACACCCGCATAGTCCGCGGGGATGAGCTCCCGGACCTCCTCGCTCCGATGGCGGTCGCGGATCTGGAAGACGGTGACGGCGTCCTCTCCGGTCGTCTCGAAGGCCATGAGGTGGGCATTCTTGCCGTCAATGCGCCAGCCGGTGTCGTCGGTATGGACATACTCAGACTCGCGGACCTTGTCGCGCAGGCGCTGATACTCCGCCCCGACGGCGCCTTTCATCTGACGAAGGGCGTCCTGGGTGATCGTGCCCTGCGTGATCTTGACGCCCGTGAGGACCCGCATAACCTCAGGGACCTTGCGGACCGTCACGCCGAGGCCGTAGTGCAGCACGTGTGCCGCGGCCCGGGCGCGAGGACCAAACCGGTGGGCGCTGGCACCGAGCTGATCGTCAGCGACGTCCGGGTGCTTGCCGCGGACGGGCTTGCCGCACCTGTCGCAAACGCACACATGGACGAGGTAGGGGGTCACGACGGGCCTGGGGGCCTCCGGAAGCTCCGTGATGGTCACGCGCTCCGTCGGGACGTCGATCAGCTGTCCGCCACAGGAGCACTCTGTCTCCTTGACGGGGACGTCCACGGGCGGCTCCGTCGGGTCAGGCTCCGTCCTGCCGGAGAAGCTCCCCCGCCCCGGCTTCCTGCCGGGCTTCTTCCTGTTCTTCTTGGGCTTGTCCTTTCGAAACGGTGCCGCTTGGCGTTTTCCCTGGCGGCGCTCCTTTTCGAGCTCCTCGACGAGTCGGCCCACCAGATTCTCCAGCTCCTTGATCCTGGCCTCAAGCCGGCGAATCGTCCGATCCTTCTCGGCATTGGCCTCCTCAAGGGACCGGATCTTGGCGGAAGAATCGTCGAATTGGGTGCTCATCTTCCCTATGTCGGCCGATGGCTCCCGGGACCTGAGTAGAATCCGCTAATCAGTTACGGATTCTCCGCTCGGTACAGGCGCATGAACGCTGCTCGGCGTTTGAGGTGGGCCGGGGATGGTGGAGGCTTGGCATTTCTACGGCGAGCCCTGCGCTCTCGCTGGTTGCGCGCCCTGCGCACCCGCTGGCACTGGGGTCTGGGGCAGTAAAGATGTGTGTCGACCGCACGCGGATCGACGACGAAGATCTCCGAGCACTCGGCGCACGCGCGTTGCTCCACGGCCGGTCTCCCGGTGGTGGTCTCGGTTGCGATGTTCTCGCCGGCGAGTCATTCCGACCAGGACGTTTCGTACGGGCTCGGTGTTGTGCCACAGAGGGTGGCCCAAATGGGAGAGTTCAGTGCTGACGAGGGTGGCCTGCGGCATTACGGTACGCGCTCACGGTCGAAGGAAGCGCAGATGGTGAACCGAGTTGGCTTGTAATCACTGTCACTCAGGCAACCCTCCGCGGCTTGACGTTCAGCTACAGACGCACGCATTGGATTCAATCTACGACCGATGATCTCGATTCTCGCGTGAAAATACTCCACAAACAAAGGCAGTGTTTCGGCGGAGCAAAGGTCAATTTCTAGACTACTCAGGATGCCACTCTCATTCACAAATAGTGATCCGTTGCCTTCCAGAATAAAATGGGGAGCAGATTGGAATTTGTTAGCGTAGATCTCTTTGTAGAATTTGATCTTCTCATCGATTGAGACCTCTCCAATGGCTGGGTCATTCACCCGATCCATCCATGACCTTGGGTTTCGTATCAACACGGCGTCGATCAATGTCGCCTCATGAAACGTCAATACAATAGCACTCAGATGGTCCGCTGAAGCACCTGAATGCAGAACGAAAACACTCGAGTCGCCGATCTGGGCTATTCTGTCGATTCTAGAATAGAAGAAATCGAACGTCCGCCCTTCACGAAGTCGGAACCTGTCATAGTCTGGGCACCCAAACAAGTTCGTCGACCGCCCCGTTCCAATAAAAACCGGCTCCATGTTTAGCTTGCCACCGAAACAGCCTGCAAGCAGGCCGAAAGCTGCCGCTAGCAACACAGCACGGATTTCGAACATGACATCCTCCTGATTTAAGGCTAGTACTAGTGCCTCGCCGCGTAAGCTCCGGTACACTCTGTAGGGGCGGGGCTTACTTCTGGCCGATAGCCGCGAGTGCGCGCAAACCTCTCCCCTGCAGGAGTTTGCCTCTCGTGGCGCACACATTATCTGGGCGGACCGTTGGTTTTGCGGCGAGGCCCCAGGTCGCGAGTCTGCTTAGAACCCGCCTAGGCCCGGCGGCGGATCGGAAAGCCCCCAGGATTCGCGCTCCGAGAAACTCATCCCCCAGCCCAGGTAGTAACTCTGGGGGCCGAAGTCGGGCCTAGCGTCAGACATTGGGCATTGACTTATGACCTCCCACATGTAACTAGATGAGTTTGGGCCATAGAGAAAGTACGTTTTCTCTCTTGAGTTGTCAGCAACCTCGCCGGCCTTGCCGAATAGGCATGCAGCCAGCTCACAATCCGAAGCTCCAGAATTGCTGTGTATCGGTAGGCGAGCAACAACGTCTTTGGTGGAGCACTTCGGCTTGACATCGTCCACAACGATCTTCCATGCGTCATGTCGCGCTATGTCGGTGTTGCCGAAGAATGGAGCAATGGTATACCAGAACCACTCCGTGAGGACGCGAATTGGTATGTGTTCACTAAAGCCACCGAATGATCCAAATCCCCTCACATTCTTATTCTCGGTGTGGTTGGATAGCTCGACACGGTACGGCTTGCATTCTGTATTGTCATCATTGGTTGGGACATTCAATTCGAGACACACATGGTAGAATCCAAAAGTTCTTCCAATCCAACCAAAGGCATAGCTGATTACGTAGTTCTCCTCGCAACAGCTTGTATTCTCAAAATCGATATTCTGAGGTTTCGAGGCTGTCCTGACATCCGTATGTTCTGACTGCGTATCTGCGATCTGTCTTGCGATGGGGCTGGAGACACTCAGGGGGGTCGTATTGATGATCTGCCCAATGTCAGAATATCGAAACAAGCCTAGAATCCCGGGAATTGCACAGAGAAAACCACCCAACCCCGAATGGTAATACCTCATCCTAAACTGGTACAGCCCCGTCAGCGAATCCCACTCCCGCCCCTGGAACAGATAGCTCCAGCTGTACAGCGAGCTCGCCCGCGGCCCGAACGTCCCCGTCAGCACCGTCGGCTTCCCGTACGGGTCGTACACGTATCGCTCGAGCATCACCCCCTCAGTGCTCCGAACCAGGCTCGAGAGGCTCCACATGCGGTCCTTCAGAGCGTAGATGACCGCATCATCGCCGGTCCCCTTCTTTCGGCGCACTAGGTCGTCGATGTACCGAATGCCCCACACGTACTCCGCGTCAGCGGTCGTCAAGGCATTCAGCCGTTCTTCTACTACCTGCCAGGCCTGAGAATAGTAGAAGTGCCGGGTGTCTGTCTTGTCGTTGGACGTCAGCCGACGCATCAGCCCATCGTAGGCGTAGTTCTCCACTGATGTCGCGCCAAGCACCTTGACCAAGCGGTTCCAGCCGTCCCACGTCAGAGCAGAGCTTTCCGTCGGGTCAGCAGGGTCTGGGATCGTGGTCATGTTGCCGGCCAGGTCGTACTCGGGCACAACCCAGTTCGTCAGGTCGACGATCTCGTTGACCTGGTTGAACTCCCGCCGCTGCTTCCAGGTCGTCTGCCCGTCTTGGACGAAGTAGCCGCTCCAGTTGCCGGTTGCGTCGAGGTCGTAGACCTCCCGGTGGTCGGGGGCGGCGACCACACCGGTGCCCGTGTTGATCGTGCCTCGCTTGGCGTCAGTCAGGCGATTGAGTGCATCATAGGCATACTGGTTGCCGAAGTCCGTATCGACGTTATTGTAGGCGTACAGAGGACTTGAGTTGCGGTCATAGGCATACTTGAAGCGATCGAGGTCCGTGGTGCCGTTGTAGATCCAAGAGGGATAGGCAAGGCTGTCCTGTACTCCCGGCTGACTCCCATCCACGCCAAGGTGATGATCTGCGGTGACGACACCAGCATCTTCGGCTCAGGCAACCTCGATGAGCGTGCGCTGGCGCCCCTGGGAGGGGAGATCTTCTTCAACAAGGAGTGCAGCATTTTGGTGCAGGACAAGGCGTTTGCGGCACAGTTCATCGAGCTGTTCTTCAAGCGCACGCTGCGCCTCGAAGGGATCCGTCATGCGGCGGTCGTCCTCAACGAGGGCGACGCGCCCGCGGAGTTCAAGGATGTAGTGGAGCTTCCGATCACGCACTTCTTCGCCTATGACGAGAAAAACAAGTGCTTCGAGATCAAGCCGCAGTTCCTCGTCGACGGTCAGGTCAGCCTGCTGCAGCTCAAACACGGCCTGGAGGCACTGGGTGTCAAGGAGCAGGACGATGCCCGCGCCTATCTACTCGACTGGTTGCGGGATTTTGCAGCCGCCGGCAAGGTCCGGACAGGGGAGTACGTCGACCTGTTCGTCTAGCTCAAACAAACCGACTTTCGGCGGCCCGAGAGTGTTGACGGACTGCTGCTGCTGTGGGTCCTACTCAGCAGGATCCATGTGCGGCTTGGTCGATCTGTGCAGGCGCTTCAGGGTCAACGCTTTACAGATGCCACACGACTGCCTCCCGAGCCGGTCTGGCGGTGGATACTCAGCGGCTTCGGACCAGTGCTACTGATCGCGGGAGAGTCCAGGCTTGAGGCACCCATGGACGCCAACGGCTCTGCAGGGGAATGGCACTCAAATCGCTTGACAGACAGTCGCCCTGACTCATTCTGGCCTCAATCCTGGTTCGACCAGACTGCAGAGAAGCGCCCCCCGCTCGTGCCGTCGTCGATGCAGGTCAGGTCGACCATGCGCAGGATCTTGGTCATGCCAACCGTGTAGTCGTCGTGGCGGTCTTCGAAGGACGTCCCGTCCAGGTCGAGCGCGAGGGTCGAGCGGTCTGCCTGACCGGCCAGCCAGACGCAGACCAGCTTGTCGTCTCCCAAGCTGTCGACGAAGCCGTCGATGCTGCTGAGGTGGTAGCCGAGAGAACGGTAGTGCGCATCGCGTGCCGCCACATCGGACGGCTTCAGGATCTCGAGCCTCGAATGCTTGTCGAACGGGCGGGTGTAGAGCGTCGTGTAGTACCGTTTCCCTTTGTCGAGCACGACCGATATGTCCGAGATCACCCAGCCCTGCGCGTCGAGATGGCTCCACTCCTGGGAAAAGGCCCCGATGGTCTGGTGGGCCGAGGCGTGCCAGTCCATGGTCGATGCCTCGGCGTTGACGGTGAAGTTGTAGTGCGGCTCGCCCTGGTACATATAGCTGTCGAGCGAGACGATGCGCTGGTTCTCGCCCTGGACCTGCTGCAGGTAGTGATCGAAGTCCCTCGCGAACACAACGCTGACAGCGCCGTTCAGGGATACTCCGACCGGCACCATCGGCCTGCTGACGACACGACGGGCGTCGAGCCCGACTTCGCACTGGTGAAGTTCAAGAAGCTCGCCGGCGGCGGCTACTTCAAGATCGTCAACCAGTCGGTGCCCTTCGCACTGAAGACCCTCGGCTACGGCGAGCATCAGATCACCGAGATCGTCGCGCACATCTCGGGCACCAACACACTGCTCACGGCCCCGCACATCAACCGCGCCACGTTGCTCGCGGCCGGTCTCACCACCGACGAGCTCGACAAGGTCGAGGCGGCGCTACCGAGCGTGTTCGACCTCGCCTCCGCGTTGGCACCGTGGGTCATCGGCGACGACGCGTACACGCGGCTCGAGGTGAAGAAGGGCAGCTCGCTGCTCAAGAAGTTGGGCTTCACCGCCCAGCAGATCCAAGAGGCGAGCGACGTCATCGTCGGTCACATGACCATCGAGGGCGCGCCCTACCTGCTCGACGAACACCTTCCGGTGTTCGACTGCGCGAACCGCTGCGGTCGCCTAGGGATAACAAAACCCCACAGCTACGTTGTGTTGGCAACCTTCGGGAATCCTCCTGCGGAGACGAAGCTGTGCCGGTGCCCAGCGAAGTGGTGACGTACCCGTGGCAGCCAGGGAGAGCGACTTTTCCCCACACTGGGTGATGATTCTGGGGCTTTTGCTGTTTCTCTGTGTCTACAAACCGGGGGAAGGTGTCCATTGCTGGCTCTCGTGGCTTCGAAGCGCACTGCGCGAATCTTTCCTGCGGAAAGGAAGAGACGTGCTCTATGCTCGAGGAAGAGTGGGAAGGCAGCACCGCAGCACGCGGCGACCCCGGGAGGGAAAGTGGAAGTCGAATGTGTTGAGACTGAGATTGACGGACTTCGCCTATGTCTATCACGACATCTTGGCGACGAGTCGGCCCTTTGTGGCTTTGATCGTCGTTGGTGTTACACCCTGTACCAAGATCCAGAGGTTCGTCGGCTACTGACCGGCTGCTCGGCGGGCGTATCGCTTTCGCAACGTACGGACTGGATTCTTGAGCGGCTACGATTCTGGTCAGGCGTTGGAGGTGCACCACGAAAGACGCGGGGTGGCGGCACCGCCGAACACCTTTTCGGGGCCATGGGGCACCACCCGACGAACAGCGTAGTCGGTGGCTTTGATGAAGGCTCGCTCTGGACCGTCAGCGCCAGATTGGGGAGCGTCAACCTTTTTCGGGGCAATTGCTGGCGTCAGATCGATGCCCCTGCACGTCAACCTTCATGCCTGGTCAACGGTTGCAGGATCCACGGGTTCCCTCTTCTGAAGGGCGACCGTGTCTTGATCAGAGCAAGACCCGGTGGCCTTGAGGGCGCCCACGCGGTCCCTGGAGACATCCTTGTCGAAGTGATTGACTCACCCCACGACTCCGTCTCGACCGCTGAACGTGAACCCATCGAGCTCGACCTACACGAGTCTGTACAGACAGCCTCGGGTCGGTGGGCTCGGGCGAGGCCTCAACGAGTCGAGAAGGGCAGTTGGCCTTTCGCTTGGAGGGCAACCCTTGGGAGTCACAAGTCATGCAAGCAGAAAGGAATCTGGTGCTCGGAGATCGGTTCGCTAACAACCCTGCGAACGGACCCCGTCAGGCTGGCGTTTTCGCCTTCTGAGAGGTTCCTGGTGTGCCTGCGTCGCCATGAGATCCGGGTCTTTGACGTCGCCACCCTTCAACCCGTCCTTCAGCGCATCGACGATGTGTCACCGATCACCCGCTGCCTGAAGGAACATTCCGCGACCTCGCTGTACTATGGCACCAGTGAAAAGGATCGGTTGTTTCGCGTCTGCATGAGTACCGGCAGGACCGCGTCGCCCCCGCCATGATCCAGCACCTCAGCGCCGCGGGAGACCTTTCGGAGCATCCACCACTTCGGCCTCGGAGCTATCGCTGTGCAGAACCTTGGAGACCACCCGGTCGGTAACCTCGGAGAGATAGGTCGACAGACCGGGACCTGCAGGCAAGCTCGCCCGCGAGCCCGCCTCACCACACAAAGCCACGAATGACCTGCGCGGGACCACGTGGCTCTACGCAGAGGAGCCGGTCTCCGGTCGCGAAAATGGCCTCGAGGCAGCCATCGCCATCAAGATCGAAGACTCCCTCGTAGTCCGCAAAGGACAGCGCGGAGACCGACCCCAGGTGCTGTCCCTGTGCATCGAGACACCGTAGCCCGGTGGCGTCGAAACAGAGGATCTCCGGGCTGCCATCTCTGTCGTGATCGACCACGCGCACGTTCCGTTGGGTGCTCGACCGACCGTCTTCGCCCAGCGCCTGAGCAGTGTCTCGCGATCCATCGGCTCCCTCGAGGTTGCCCGCTAGCCCTCTTCCACGCCGGCCTTCCCGCCCGCCAGCAACACACCCTGGCGGCCCTCCCCCCGTCTGCCGTCGCGCGGCTTGAGTGAGCCCGCGAGCGCGGCCCGCACGAACTCACGAAACAGCGGATGCGGAGCCGTCGGCTTGGACTGGAACTCGGGATGGAACTGGGTCGCCACGAACCACGGATGGTCCGTGAGCTCCATGATCTCGACCAGCTCGCCGTCCGGAGAGAGCCCGGAGAAGCGCACGCCCTGCGCTTCCATCGACGCACGGTAGGTGTTGTTGAACTCGTAGCGATGCCGATGCCGCTCAGCCACACGCTCCCTGCCGTAGGCCAGCGCCGCCAGGCTGCCCGGCTGCAGCACGCAGGGGTAGGACCCCAGGAGGGATATCCCGTCAGGATGTGGTGGAGGATGCCGCCCAGCAGGTAGACATCGGTCCAGGGCCCGATGTCCGGGCCCCGTCCTTCGGCCAGCTCGGGGGGAAAGTACTGCGGCGTCCCGCAACAGGCCGACAGCGCGCTCTTGTGCACAAGGCCCGGGTGTCTGGGGGGCTCCCCGACATCCACCGCCAGACCCCAGTCGAGCAACAGCACCTCGCCGTAGCGGCCGAGCATGACGTTGGAAGGCTTGAGATCATTGTGCACGATGCTGCGGCTGTGGGCGTAGGCCACAGCGTTGCAGAGCTGCACCAGCACCTCCACGTGGAAGACCAGATCTGCGGCCTGCTCCCCTTGCAGCAGCGTGTCCCAGGGCTGTCCTTCGATCAGGCGCATCACCAAGAAGGGCTCGCCCTGGTCGTCCCCGAGGTCGTAGATCGGCACGATGTTGGGGTGTTCCAGCCGGCCGGTGGTCAGGGCCTCCGCGACGAAGGCACGGCTCCCCTGACCAGGAAGCACGGTCTTGAGCGCGACGTCACGATCGAGCGCGGTCTGCTGCGCACGGTAGACCACCCCCATGCCGCCTCGGCCGATCTCCACCGTCCGCTCGTAGCGTCGTCCAGGCAGTCCAGCGGCGGGCCCGACGGGGGTGGCGACTGTCGGCAGGGTCGGCGGTTTGTAGGTTCGGGCGGACGAACACGAGGCGAGGTCCGTTGACGTGGGCAGCTGGGACTGCCAGCGCGCGATCAGCGCCTCTGCACGCTGGGTGGGGCCCGGGGCGGAGCGGTCCGGGGACGCCGCTGACTGCTGGCTCGTCGCATCCACGAGGTCCACCTCTTCAAACCAGGCCTCCATTCACCATAACGCAGGACGAGGCAGCCCGTCGATCCTGTCGCTGCTGCGCCAGCCCTCACAACACCGTCAACAGCACGCGGACGGTTTCCCAGGCCGCATCGACCTCCTCCTTGGTCTGGTACAGTGCGACCAGCCCATAGTGCTCGGTCAGCTTGGCGAAGCCGCACCAATGCCCGCAGACCTCATACCGGACGATGCAGTCGGGCCCGAGGCTTGTAGCCTGCGGCAAGCTCGGGAATAGGTAGAGGAACACCCTGCAGGCCGCGGAAGCCGACGGGGGCCCCACATTGGCGGGCCGCGCCAGTTTGACCCTGCCCGTGTCCGAGAGCAGCCCCACCCACAGAGCCCGTCGCGCCGCCTGTATGAGTTGCCTGCGCAGAAAGGGCAGATCCTTCGTTGGCAGCGGTACCTCGAGAGGGAAGGAGACTATCTCGGGGGCCTGCTCCGGCGGCCCAGAGACGTCCTTCGCACGGCGCACAGCTCCGGGCCCACCTGGGCCAGCGGGTCCAAATTGGCTCGGCTCAAGCCAGGGAGTGGCGCCAGGACCTGTGTGAGGCGCACGCATGCCGAACGGTTGGCCCCCGAACAGGGACCCGGGGACGCCCGGTTCGAAAGACACTCGCCAGGCACTCCGCTGCTCAGCCTCGAGGTGCTTCACCGCCCTCGTCAGAGCATCGATCTCGAGGTTCTTCTTGCGGACCTCCTCACGCAGCTCGTGATACTCCTCCGGGCCGGGTCCAGCAGACTCCTCCCTGCAGGCCTTGGCCGAGCGCAGCGCCTCGATCCCTCGCGCCTGGTCGCCGACCACACCACTGATCGTCTCATAGGTGCGCAGGAACCAGGTCTCGCGCATGATGGCGTAACCGGCCGACAACGCCCACGCAGCCCCGGCTCCCAGCGCGGCGGCCAGGGCCAGCGCCGCCGACCAGGGCAGCACCCCCTCGAGCACGCCGTCGGCGGTGGCGGCGGCAGCCAGCGCCACGACCAGGAGCCCCAGGCGCGCGTGCGGCGGCTCGGGCATCCGGGGCTGCGGGTCGCCCGCCCCCCTGATCGCTCGCTTGGAGAGCAGCGCGTCAGCCGGTTCAGCCCCCTGCGCGTGGCCCGCGCGCTGCTTGATGAGGGCGGCCTGGAACAAGGTCTCGGTCTCTTCCACCGAAGGCCGCGCCCCCGGGTCATCATCGACTAGCGCGAAGATCAGGTCATCCCAGGCCGGGACAGCGTCCTGGCGGAAGCGCCCGATCGGCAGCAAGGTGTTCGGGCGCCGGCTCGTCAAGAGCTCATACAGGACCTTGCCCAGGGCGTAGAGGTCCGAGCGCGCGTCGGGCTCGCCCCCGCTCCACTGTTCGGGTGCCACGTACAGGGGCGTGCCGAGCCCACGGCTGGCGGTGCCCCCGCTCAAGCTATGGGCGAGGGACCGCACCAGCTCAAGGCTGCCGACCCCAAAGTCTGCGAGCTTCACCCGGCCTGCGCTGTCGAACAGGATGTTCGACGGCTTGAGGTCGCGGTGCACGACGCCTTTGCGGTGCGCGTAGGCCAAAGCCTGCAGCACCTGCTGGCCTATGCTGTGCACCTCCTCGTAGGGCAGGCCCAGCGCCTGTGGCCCCAGCGCCTGCAGACGGTCCGCCAGCGAGCCTCCTGTCGCAAGCTCGGTGATGATGTGGGGCACCACGCCCTCAGGCCTGGCCGCCTCGATGCGCAGGATCGACGGATGCTCAAGGTGGAACAGGATCTGCGCCTCACGCACCATCCGCCCTAGCACGGACGGGTGCGGGACCTTGATCGCGACCTCGTCCTGTCCGGCCCGTCCCCGGTATACCGTCGCCTGCCCACCGCTGCCCAGCACCGCCTCGATGCGGTAGCCGGCAAGCTCCTGGCCGGGCTGCAGCCGGGGCGCGCGCAGAGCGGCCAGGCGTTGTCCGCCGCGGCTCAGCTCTTGACGCCCCAGAGGCGTGGCCTCGCTTCGGAACAGGGCTGTGATATCACGCCGAGGCTCGGCTTCAGGGGAACCGCTCATCGCTTTCCCTCCAGCAGCCGGTCGATGACCCGATGGGCCGCCTGCAGCCGACGGCCGAGCGTCTTGCGCGTGCAACCGAGCACGCTGGCCAGAGCATCGAGACTGAGGCCGCCCTCGTAGCGCAGCACGAAGGCTTCGCAGGCTTCATCTCCCAGCTCGTTGCGCACTGCCTCGAGAGCCTGGGTGGCGTCCAGGCGCCGTTCGACAGCCTCGATGCGCGGCGCTTCCAGCGGCTCCTCGACCAGTGCTGTGGTCTTGCGGACACGGCTCCTGCACCAGGCGCAATAGACCCGATGGGCCTTGAGGAAGATCCAGGTATTGAACGAGCGCCCCGGCTCGTAGCGGCCCTCCCGCAGCGAGCTCTCGAGCAGGAGCAGCGTCTCCTGGGTGTTGTCCCCGGCCGCCTCAGGATCCCCGCAGATGCGCCAGAAGTAGCGGAAGATGCGCTCGTACACCCGCTCGAAGAGGCGCTCGTGCTCGGCATTGCTGGCTGGCGACTCGGCGGCTGCGCGAGCGGCCAGGGCGGTGGTCTTGGATCCTGTGTCCACGTGGGCCCCTCATGGTCTCTGCCCCAGTATCCGCAAACCTGCCCTGGCCTCGGGTCATCTTTCTGCTGCATTCTTTGGCACTGGTTCGTTGCGCAAAGAAAGACTGCGATTCTCTGGAAAGGATCCCCAGCGCAGGCTGCTCATGGAGAGTTCAAGGCGACGCAGCGAACGCAAGCCAGGAGACATGCGTCACACAACCGTAAAAAGCGGGAGCTGGTGCTGCCAGTCCCGCGAATAAAGGAGAGTATCATGAATGTCGCAACAGCTATCCAGGCCGGAAACCGCAGCCCGAGCACACCGATGAGCTCGATCACCCTTTCCAACGGTACGACGATCACCCTCGGCGGGCCCTACTGGGTTCCCAACGTCGACAAGGGGTAGCCGCGAGCGCCCAGGCGGCCATGGCCTGTGCCACAGGAGGGCGATGCAGGCCAGAGTGGACTCAGTCGCCGTCCGGTTCTTCTACCGGCTCGAAGAAGGAAAGGTTGTCATAGAAGGGATCACCCCGTCCTGAAGCGCTACGTGCGGCGCAGCGCACACAAGCGGGACGGCAAGGGTCGCCCCATCGGCAAGGTCCTGCTGGATCGTAAGAAGATCGCGGACGCCCGCAGAAACGCGGGCAAGTCGGTGATCGGAACAGACGTCCTGACGAAGGATCCGGTGGAGGTCGACGAGGTCTATCGTTCTCTCTTCAAGATCGAGGAGGTATTCCGATGTCTGAAATCAACCGTCAAGCTCGGCCCGATCAGACATCGCCGAGCAGATCGCGTCCAGGCGCACCTGAGCCTCGCCGTGATGGCCTTCAACCTCGGCCGCTGGCTCCGTCACAAGTCGGGCATGACGCTCGAGAGGCTCCAGCGAGTCTTCGCCAACGCGCGCGTACAAAAGGTGAAGGTCGGGACCGCAGAGTATTGGGAGCGCGTCAATCTTGAGAAAGAGCAGCTCGCTGTGCTCGGGAAGATGGGCTATGCGGTGCCACCCAAACGGTTCACGGTGACGGTTGCCCGATAGATCGGCGACAACATCAAATGGCTGAGGTCGTGAAGTTCGGCAGAATCAGAGGTTGGGGGAAATCGTAGGGTAAGTCACGCTGAACTCGTTCAGCCACAAGCCTGAGCGTGTCCAACCAAGCAATGACGTTTTCCGGCATGCAGTTATTCATTTCTGAAGTACTGATCCGGCCACGATTGCTCAACGTCAAATTGATCCAAATCCCATCTTCAATTGTCTCTGTGTCGTAGATTCCGCTGTTCGATGTTAACCCCAACCGATCTGCGGCCTTCATGACTTCGTCAAACCGCTCACGGGTCCAGTCAATGCGGAAGAAACACTCCAATGTGTAAGATTCTGTACCGAAGAGTCCGTCGTCGACCTGCATCCCCTTGTGATATTGAAATTCCACGCCAGTCTCTCTGATCAGCAGCGTATCTCTCGATGATCCGACAAAGAAGATGACCTCTATGAAGTCACTACATTCACGGCGAGGCAGCCAGCTACCATCGGGCTTGCTCATGTTGGCTACGACAGCGGTACTTTCCGCGCTTGCCACCTTCAGGTTGATGTATCTATTTCCGCAGATTGTCAGATCTACTGAATGCGACCTTTTGCCGTTGTAGTCAATCTGTATAGACAGGCCGTTCTCGACCGGGGCATTCTCTGAGGGCCTTGCAGCTATCAACAAGTAGGCCAACATTGCAAGAGCCAACACTGCGAAAGCCAAGCAGCCGATTGCCGCCGATCTCCTTTTGTTTGCAGCCGTCACTCTAGCTTCCTTGATCGCCGGATTCTCGAGTAGTTGCTGCCTCGCATCATGCTCCGGACCTGTCTGGCGGGCAGATAGAGGACCCGCAAGAAGTCGTTCATTGTGGCCAAGGGTTGACCCA
Source organism: Planctomycetota bacterium (assembly GCA_029260765.1). GTDB lineage: Bacteria > Planctomycetota > J058 > JAJDCP01 > JAJDCP01 > JAJDCP01. Next base: position 3,822 of record JAJDCP010000035.1, on the reverse strand, counting down.
CGGATTCTGATTGTAGTACGACGAGACAGTAGGTAATTGCCAAGCGTTATCCTCAACTGCGCGTATGTTGTAGAAACCCGGGAGGCCACACCGATCTTCCAGGAATTCAAACCATCCTTCGTAGAAATACGGCCGAACCTCTTCGCCCGCGCCACTAATCGAATCGATATCCCCCCAATAGTCCCAAGACTGAGGGGGCTGATTCGGGTGTGTTTCCACGTGCCATTGCTTCAATTCGTCTTGGTTTTCTCTCGACAAATATTTACCGGGATGCCTGAAGCCCAAATAGTGAAGGAACTCGTGGCACGCATAGAGAGGTTCGCGGCGGCCGACTGGATGGTGATTTTGCATTCCTCCGTGCCCGCGCGGACCAAAGTGGATAGTATTCGTGTTGCGTTCAAAATGCTGTACGAGATTAAGGTCGTTGTAGGCAATCACCGTAAGGTCCGGTGAACCCTCTTCGCCAACGTCTGTGATTTCAATCCGCGGTATGTAGCCGGCGTCTGAGCGGGGCCCCCTGATTCTATACTTGTCGCAATTTAGAGCTGTCGTTATCTGCTTGGTGAACTGTTCCCTGTACGTCTCCCTTTCTTCTTCTTCTGTTTTTCCCTCCCGTTGCCGAAATCCTATGTCCTCGTTGAATTCAAACTTGATGCATACTGTTCGAATCAGATACTCGCCTTCGATCCTGTAACTATCCAGGCCAAGTGGATCCAGAATGACCATGGGCGAAGTCAATCCAAATCTATAGCTGCCTGATTTTTGATTCGCAACAATCGGATCCCTGCTGACAAACAACCCCAACCCCGAATGGTAGTACCTCATCCTGAACTGATACAGCCCCGTCAGCGAATCCCACTCCTGCCCCTGGAACAGGTAGCTCCAGCTGTACAGCGAACTCGACCGCGGCCCAAACGTCCCGGTCAACACCGTCGGCTTCCCGTACGGGTCGTACACGTACCGCTCGAGCACCGTTCCCTTGCTGGTTTCTACCAAGCTCGAAATGCTCCACATGCGGTCCTTCAGCGCGTAGATGACCGAGTTCGCCCCCTCACCCTTCAGCCTGCGCACCAGGTCGTCGATGTACCGAATGCCCCACACGTACTCCGCGTCAGCGGTCGTCAAGGCGTTCAGCCGCTCTTCGACCACCTGCCAGGCCAGCGAGTAGTAGAAGTGCCGAACGTCGGTCTGATCGTCTTCAGTCTGCCTGCGCATCAGCCCATCGTAGCCATACTCCGCGATCGTTGTCGTTCCCTCGACCACCTTGACCAGCCGGTTCCAGCCGTCCCACGTCAAAGCGTAGCCCTGTGCCAGATCCGCGGGCTGGGGAATCGTGGTCATGTTCCCGGCCAGGTCGTACTCGGGCACCACCCAGTTCGTCAGGTCGACGATTTCGTTGGCCTGGTTGAACTCCCGCCGCTGCTTCCAGGTTGTCTGCCCGTCCTGGACGAAGTAGCCGTTCCAATTGCCTGTGGCGTCAAGGTCGTAGACCTCCCGGTGGTCGGGGTCGGCAACCACGCCGGAACTGATCGGGCCGCGCTTGGCGTCGATCAGGCGGTTGATCTCGTCGTAGGCGTATTCGTTGCCGGAATCGGTGTCCACTTTGTTCGAAGCAAACAGTGGGTTGGAGTTCCGATCATACCCATACTGAAAACGGTCGATTTCCACGCTGTGGAAATCCCAAAGCATGTCGACAATCCGGTTGAAGCGGTCCAGGCCCACATAGGCATTGGCTGTTCCATGGTCCAAGGTCATGAGGAACGTAGAGTCGATCTCGGGATAGACGACCACCACAAAGGTCGACATTCCCAGATACTGGTAACGGGCGTACTCGGTGGTCGGGGCAGCATCGTCGGCAAGGTTGTCGACGCGCGACATCTTGTCGCCGGCCCCTGCGCTGGCGCCATAGTTGAAATAGACACGGTCACTGCTGTCGAAGCGACGCATTGTTTTGCGCGAGTCTTTGCTGTATTCCCCCGAAGCCGGTGTTGAATCGTAGGAGTACAGCACCGAGGGCGTTGACCCGTCCTTCGCCCCGCTGTGTTCCTGGTACTGCTTCGTGACCTGGCCGAGATTGTTGTACTCGTTCACGACCTCATTCTTGACGACGCTCGCCCCGTCATAGGACGTGATGTTCTCGACCATCCCGCGCACTTCGTAGCTCAGGCCGATCTTCATGATGGCCAGGGATCAAGTGGCGCAGCGGCAGGAAAGAAGCGGGGCTTCTTCTCTTCGACGTTGGGCAAGCTCGCCCTGGGCGCGGGCGTGGGTGGCGCAGCCGGCCTGGGCGCGGGAATGCTGCTGAACAAGTTGCGCAACCGCGGTTCGAGCTCGGGCAGCAGTGGCGGATCGAAGCCGGGCTTCCTGTCCTCGACTCTCGGCCGGGCAATGATCGGCGCGGGCGTGGGGGGCGCGGCGGGTCTGGGCATCGGCATGCTGATGAACAAACTGCGGAACCGCAAGAAAAGCGGCTCGAGCAGTGCCGGGGGCGCCAGCGCAGCCAAGAAGCCAGGTCTGCTCGAGCGGCTGAAGAACAAATTCCGTGGGGGCAGCTCGAGCAAGGGCGCCGGAGCAGGGACCGAAGGCAAAAAGCGCGGCTTCCTTTCGTCCAAGTTGGGCAAGCTGGCCCTGGGCGCAGGCTTGGGAGGCGCCGCCGGACTCGGCACCGGCATGCTGCTGAACAAACTGCGGAACCGCAAGAAAAGCGGTTCGGGCGCTGCTGGTGGCTCCAGTTCCTCCTCGCGCGGCAGCTTCTTTGCGAAGCTCAAGGCCAAGCTCTCACGTGGTCCTTCCTCGAGCGGTGCCGCGAAGAAGCCAGGGTTCTTCGCCAGAATGAAGAACCGTTTCTCCCGCAAGAAGGAAAGCAGCGGCAGCTCTGGCACGCGCTCCGGTTTCCTGTCGGGCATGAAGGGCAAGCTGGCGTTGGGGGCAGGCTTGGGGGCCGGTGGCCTCGGCATTGGGTTGCTGGCGAGCAAGCTGCGGAATCGCGGCGGCTCTGGATCGGCGTCGAGCCGTGGCGGGATCCTCTCGAAGCTGAAGAGCAAGTTTACGCGCAGTGGTTCGAGCGGAGGATCGTCGGGCTCAGCGAGCCGTGGCGGGATCCTCTCGAAGCTGAAGAGCAAGTTCACGCGTAAGGGCTCGTCGTCTGCGACGTCCTCGTCGTCGCGGTCGGGATTCCTCTCGAAAATGAAAGGCAAGCTGGCTCTGGGCGCAGGTCTGGGGGCCGGCGGGCTCGGCATCGGGCTGCTGGCAAACAAGCTGCGGAACCGAAGCGGATCCGGCAGCTCGGGTTCCAGCGGCGGAGTCCTTTCGAAGCTGAAGAGCAAGTTCACGCGAAGCGGTGGAAGTGGCGGATCTTCGGGTTCAGCGAGCCGCGGCGGGATCCTTTCGAAGCTGAAGAGCAAGTTCAAGCGCGGCGGTTCGGGTTAGGGATAGGGAATTCCACCCCCCGACCCCCCAGGTCCAAGCCTACGGCACTCCATCCCAAGTGTCAAACCAGTACCCAAAGCCCACCCGCCAGCCCGAAAGCAAGCCAGACTCCCGAGAATGGAGTCCCTCATCGTCAAGCAAAACGCCTCCGTTACCCCGCTCGGCGGGCATGCGTGACAGGCAGTCTTGGCGTTGTTCGACGCGACGCGTTGCCGTTCCTATCGGATCAGCAACCCTGTATGAACGTCAATGGCGGGTTCTTCCCATGCCGGGGGGTCGATGCATGGGTCCTGGAAGTCCTCCTGGTCTTGGAAGACCTCCCGGTCCTGGAGGTCTTCCTGGTCCAGAACCTCCGCCCCTTCGCCAGACCGAGGTGGAGCCCTCGCCGGTAGC
>JAJDCP010000034.1 GCA_029260765.1 Planctomycetota bacterium | reverse complement strand
TTCCGGTACACCCCGTAGGGGCGGGGTTTATCCCCGCCCGGTAGCCGCGGGAGGGGGTAAACCCCTCCCCTACAAGAATTTGCTATCCACGACGCACACATCGTCCGGATGTACCGGAATTTGTGCGCTGCGGCACTAGCGCCCAGGCCTCGCGGTTCGGATCCCAAGGCTGAAGTCGGCAGAGCTTCGGTTCACCTCAGCCCGGAGTCCGAGCAGGGGGCTCCGCCGGAAGAGGAGGGCTGTCAGGCTTCGGCGAGAGCGGTGTTGAGCCGACGCCAGAGCGAAGACTTGCGGTTCGCGACGGTGTTCTTGTGCAGAACGCCCTTTTTCTGTGCCTTGTCGAGCTTGCTGACGCAGATGTTCAGGGCCTTGCGTGCCTCTTCCCCATCTTTCTTCTCAAGCTGGGTGTCGAGACCTTTGATAAGGGTCGCGATCTCGCGCTTGATCGCGCGGTTGTAGATCTGCTTCTTCTCGGACTGACGGATGCGCTTGCGCGCGGAAACGGAATGTGCCATGGAGGGCGCTCCTCTGATACTCGATACAGGCCCCTGTAGGGCCGCCTATGACTGCAGACTGGTAACTTTCTTGGCGACGTCTTTGTAACTGTAGTCGATCTCCAGGATCTTCTCGTAGGTTTTGCGCGCCTGTTCTTGATCGCCCATGGCCTCGTAGGTGTTGGCCATGTTGTAGGTGACTTCCTTCATCAGGTTGTCGCTTTGCGGCAAACCGTCGGTCGCCTTTTTGAATTCCTTCAGAGCCAGATCGTAGTTCTTCTTCTTCATGAAGCACTGGCCCAGCATGTTGCTTGCCTTGCGACGGGCACGCGGATCTTCCATCGCCTTCTGCAGATAGGAGATCGCCTCTTCAATCTTTCCGCCCGCGAACAGATAGCGTCCCAGGTCGTACTTGTAGCCGTGCTCGGTGGGATACGCTTCGACGCGTCGCGTCCATTCGGTGATGCAGTAGCGGTTCTTCTCGATCAGCAGCTTCCTGCGTTTGGCAGCGTAGTCCCCCGCGGGCGACTTCTTCTGGGCTGCGTCGAGCGCGCGCACGGCGTCGTTCAGCTTCCTGAGGCCCAGGTCACCGATCGTGTTCAAAATGGTACCGTCGGCATCGTGGATCGCGAAGGAATTGCGGTAGGCTGTGATGGCCTTGTCGTACTGCCGTAGCCGCGCGTACAGGTCGCCGAGGAACGAGTATTTCTTGTGGTTCTGCGGCTCGGCCTCGAGCACGACCAGGGTCTCGTCGATGGCATCCTGGATCTCCTCGTTGGAGCGCAGAATGCGTGCATCCTTCTCGAGCTTGCGGGCCTTGCCCTTGTCTTTGATCAAAGAGCGGAAATCGCCATCGCCGTCTTCTCTCGCCTTGTCCATCTTGCGCGAAGAGGAGAGGGCGGCCAGCTGGCGGACAGCCTTGTTCGCTTCTTTGTCGGAAGGGTCGGCTTTGCGCAACATCTCGTAATAGTTGGCAGCTCTCTCGATCTCATCCTGGCCACGGTAGATCTGGGCCAGGGCACGCAGTGAGGTTGTGTTCTTCTTGTCCAGGCTGAGCACGTCTTTGAACACTTCGAGAGCGGTGTCGAGGTAGCCTGCCTTGTTGGCGGCCTGACCCAGCTTGATCAGGTAGGACACATCGTTGGGATGGGTCTTGAGATACTCTTCACAGGCCATCATGACCTTGTCGTAATTCTTGGTCAGACCACTGAAAGTCGCGCCGATCTTCGAGCCGAAACCGCTGAAAAACGACCCCTTGCCTTTGCGGGACTCGCGCTCCCGTTCGGCCTCGCGCAGCAGCTTGCGAGCGCCGACGTTGTCGGGCTTCATGCGCAGCTCTTGCAGGCACAGGTCGATGGTGTAGTCGTAGTTCTTCTTCTTCATCGCTTCTTTGGCTTTTTTTATCAGCGTCGACATGCCAAGAAGCTCCTTCGTAACACCAAATCAAAGTTGGGAACCTGACAAGTTGCATTTCGTACCATCCCCAGCGGACCGTGTCAATGCCTTTCGCGCGCCCTGCGCGCTCAGCGGCGGCGAGCCTGGAGGCGGCAAGCGGGCTGCGGTATACTCAAGCGGGTGCCGGAGTCGCGTGGCCTGATCGTTATGGGCCTGGGACGTCGGATCGGAGACCCCATGAGATGCGCTGGATTCCTGCTTGTCCTGGCCAGCCTGGCCGCTGCGCAGGCGATCAACCTCGCCGCCCGCGACGCGGGAGGCAAGATCGTGGCCGCACCGGCGAGTCTCAGTCCAGCCCATGAGGTCGAGCTGCTCCACGATGGCCTCCTTCACGGGCCGCCGTACGAGAGCTTGCCGGGTCTCCCCCTTCCGCAGCGCATCGAGGTGGGGTTCCACGCAGACAGGCCGGTGCTGGTCGAATCGCTGCTGCTCGAGCTGGGGACTGTAGGCCGCGACCGTCGTCCCACGAGGATCGAGGTCTTCGGCAGCTTGTTCGTTCCCGGCATGTTCGGTGGCCGCGTCGACCCCGACACCTTGCAGCTCAAACTGGGCGAGCTGTTGATCCCCACAGATCAGGACCAGGTCCGCCTGCTTCTTGCCGAGCCGCTGCCTCTGAGGCGTGTGAGCCTGCGGGTCGCAGAGGCGAGCGGTAGCAGCTTCGGGATCGGCGAGCTGCTGGTCTTCGGGCGGACTGCGCGGCGCGGATTCTCGACCGTCGCCCCTCCAGCAGCGGTCGTCGAGCGGGCGGCGGCTCTGGGAGGGCCCGATGACGCCGTTGTGATCGAGCCCACAGTCGTCGAAACGCGCCTGTTTGCCGACGATCCCGAGTTGGGAGCTCTGGCCGCGGGACTGATCGCTTCGGGCGACGACCAGGGGCTTGACCTGGACGCGTCGCTGCAGCTGTTCTCCTTCATCCTCGAGCAGGTTCCCGAGGGATCGATGGAGCCCTTGCCCGCGCGCCAGCGGGCGGAGGCGATCCTGCGCTGGATGCACGTGACCCTGTTGCAGAGTTTTGTCGCCACAGAGAACGACCTGCGCCGCACGTTGAAGGCGTACCGTTACCGAGATCTCTCCGCCTCGCTCTTGTTCATCGAGCTGGGTGAGCGTTTTGGTCTGCGGGTGCGTGCTCTCGAAGCCGCCGACCACGTGCTCGCCCAGGTGTTCGTCGGTGATGCCTGGCTCGATGTCGAGACCACCCTGGCGAAGGGCGTGGCTCCCGATGCGGCACGCCTCGAAGAGCTGATGGAGCTGCGCGGTTATGCGCCCGCCGGGCTGCGCCGTGAGCTTCCGCGACTCGGTCTGGCGGCCGGTTTCTTCCGTGAACGAGCGCGCGAAGCGCGGTCCCGCGGGCGCTTTCGAGACGCCGTGACGCTGGCAGTCAAGGCGCTGCGTTGTGATCCCGGCAGCTCCGACGCCCTGGGTGTGCTGCTCGAGACCTACAGCGCCTGGGCGCGTGAGCTGGCCCGAGGTGGACTGTACTCACAGGCTCTGGAGCTGCTTGCCCAGGCGCGCCGGGTCGATCCTGACGATATCGAGCTGTTCGGGCAACAACTCTGCATGTACGGCCTGTGGTCGCAGGAGCTGCTGCAACGCCAGCGGCACGCCGAAGCGGTGGCCCTGCTCGAAGATGCCCTGCCTGTGCTGCCGACGGGCCGCCCGTTGCTCGAGCTGTATCTTGCCGAGGCTTACGGGCGTTGGGCTCTGTGGAGCTTCGAAAGCTCCTCCCGCAAAGAGCTCGGGCCCGCGCTCGCGGTGCTGGAGCCGACGGCCGAACGCCTGGCGGGAAACCCGACCCTCGAGCTCTACCGGCAGCGGATCCGGGCCGCCTGGGCAGATGCGCCCCTGGCCCTGGCCGCAGACGCGTCCGAAGCGCGCCGCCTGGCGGCCCGCCAGCTTTGTCTGGCGCGCTATGCCGAGCTGCTCGACGCGCAACCCGAGGACGCCGTGCTGCGCAGCCGTCTGAGCGCGCATCTTTTTTCCTGGGCCGGCACGGCTCAGCGGCGTGTCCCGAGGCTGGCGTTGGAGCCGACGGCAGAGGAGATCGAGGCCTGGCTGCTGGCGGCACGAGCGACGCTCGCCTGGTACGACCGGGGCCTCGAGCTGTTGGTGAAGAACGTGCAGTTGGAAGAGCGCCGCGCGGTGGTGGCGCAAGAGTTGGCGGATGCCCTGCTGCGGGGCGCCGACGGAGCGGTCTGGGACGCCCTGGCCCTGTTCCGCCCGCAGGGCTCCGAGTTGGGGGCGCATGCCCTGGACGTTTTGGACGGCTGGGCGGGGCGGCCCTGGGAGAGGAGCGCGGGCCTGCGTGCATTCGGGCGCTGGGATGCCGACAGCAGTGGGGTCCTGGTCGCCGAAGAGTGGGACAAGGCCGGTACTGCCTTGCCGGCCATCAGCGAGGTCGATCAAGAAGAGGATGGGCGTGTGGCCCGCAGTGAGGCGCAGGCCTACGTCGACGCCAGCGCCTCCCGGAGCCTGCGACGTTTTGCCGCCGCTCGCGAGCGCTTCCCCCATGATCGCGGAGTGGGCGAGCGCTGGCTGGCGTTCGCGCTGCGCATCGCGGACAGTACGGCCCGCAGTGGTGATCCGCTGCGCGCTGCGCAGATGCTGCACGCGGTTTCGCTAGAAGAGCTCGCGCCCCAGGTGCTGCGCGAGGCCCGCGACCTGCATCTGGCCCGCTGGGTGCGGGCACCGCTCGAGAATGCGGGTCTGCCGGAGCATGAGCGCTCTAGAGCCTATGTGCTCGCCGAGATCCGGCTCTTCGAGGCCGAACGTCGTTTTCCAGACGCCCTGGGCCTCGAGTTGACGGGGACCCAGCTGTACCTGGAGTGGACGGCCTTTGATAGCGCCGCCGAGCGCGGCCTCAAGGCTCTCGAAACCCTCGACAGCGCAATCAGCCGACGCCCCGACGACTCCGCACTGCGTCGGCAGCGTCGGCAGCTCTTCTACCAGTTGGGCAAAGCCGCCGGTGAGAGTGACCCTCTAGCAGGCGCGGAGATGTTCGGGCGCGCCCTGGCGGCCGAGCCGGAAGAGGAGAACTTCGCGATCCATCGAGCCGCGCATTGGGCGCGCTGGGCAGAAAAGCCCTACGCCCAGGGGGACTTCGACGGCAGCACCGAGCGCTACCGTCAGCTGCTCGAAGACAACCCGGAAGATGGCCCGCTGCGGACGGCTGCTGCGCGCTTTTTCGACCTGGCCGCGCGCTTGTTGATGGAGCAGGCCGAGTGGGATGCGGCACTCGCCGTGTATGACGCCGGCCTCTCCCTGCTTCCCGAGCACGCCGTTCTCAAACACAACCGTCGCACCTGCGCCATGCGAAGGCCGTGAGACTGCAGCTGCGGTTGCGCTCGACGCTGGAGCCCGCGGGCCTGCCGACTGTCCACGGCAGCCTCGTCCGCGCGTTGCTGGCTGGCTCGCCCTGCGCTGTGCTCGGCTTGCTGTTTGCGGCTGTGCCCGGTCTGCCAGCGCCGGCCTCGCTGCCACTGGGCGTGCTGGTGGCGGGGATCGGTTTCTGGTTGTCTCTCAGCGACGACCTGCAGCGCCGCGGGCAGTATCTGCTGCAGCTCGCCCTGGTTCCTCTGCTCAGCGCGGGTTGTTACGCGTTCTGGGCCCAATGGCGTGCCCTCAGGGAGGGCTGGTCCGGGCTGGAATCGCAGGCAGCGGCTCTGACTGTGGGCGCGCTGCTCGCGCCGCTGGCCCTGCACCTGGGCTCCGAGCTGCGGCGTCTCGGCTTCCCGGCCTGGCTGCACGCCCCGGCCTTCGGCTTCTCTTTCGCGAGCTGCCTTGCCTACCTCAGCCTGAGCCACGGAGAGGAGTTCCGCCCATCCCAGCTGGTGTTCTGTGCGCTGTTCGGCGCCGCCCTCGCGGGGCCGTTGTATCTGGGAGAGCGGCTCGAGCGCGCGTTGTTGGGGCTGCACCGCTTGCGGCGTCCCCAGCTCGCGCAGAGTTTCGAGAACTTCGCGGTTCTGCTGGTCTTCACGCCGCTGTTGGGGTGGTTGTCCTCGGCCCCATCGACGCCGATCTTTCTGGTGCTGGTGCACTGTCTGTTGCTTTACGGACTCCACAAGGCATGGCTCCAGCGGGGAGTGCCGCGGCCTCCGGCAGAGGTCGAGCCAACCCAGCCAGCGTCCGAGCCGCGCACGCAGCCGGCGGCCGCTTGTGAAGTCCTGCGCCTGGCCGACTTGCGGGGCCGCGAGGGGCAGCGGGAAACCCCCTACCACCACCGTGTGGTGGCCCTTGCCGCCAGGCTCGGGGCAGAAAAGCTCGGCTTCAAGATCCAGGAGGTCTATCCGGGCAGCTATTCCTGTCCGTACCACTACCATACTATGGAGGAAGAGCTGTTCCTCGTGCTCGAAGGGGCAGTGCAACTCCGTCAGGGAGGCATGCAGCGGCGCCTCGAGTCCGGCGATCTGGTGTTCTTTCCGTGTGGGCCCACGGGAGCTCACCAATTCCACAACCAGGGCGACAAACCTTGCCGGCTCTTGTGCATTTCGAATCGAGACCCGAACGAGGTCTGCGTCTACCCGGACTCGGCAAAGGTCTATGTCGACAGGCTGGCGGTCTGTTTCCCCGCAGCAGCTGCGGTCCCCTTCCTCGAGGGCGAGCTGGACCCGCGGGCCCTCTGGCCGCAGCCACAGCCAGCCGAGACGCAGAGCGAGGCCGCGGCAGAGAAGGCCGTGGCCGATCCAGAAAGGAACGATGATGGACAACCCTGATCGGGCGGGCGCGCAGATGGCCCGGGTGGTGCGTCTGATGGCCCGCTTGCGCGGACCCGACGGCTGCCCCTGGGACCGGGAGCAGAGTCTTGCTTCCTTGCGTCGCTGGCTGCTCGAAGAGAGTTACGAAGTGCTCGAGGCCATCGACCAGGGAGATCTCGACCATCTCCGCGAGGAGCTGGGAGACTTGCTGCTGCAGATCGTCTTCCAGAGCCAGATCGCCTCCGAGCAGGGGGCCTTCGATGTCGGCGACGTGGCGGCCGGGCTGGCGGACAAGCTGGTCGAGCGCCATCCCCATGTCTTTGGTGATGCGCAGGACCGGCCGAGTACCCCTGCCGAGGTCTCGGAGCGCTGGGAGCGCCGCAAGGCTGCGAAGCACCGCGCGCGTGGAAGCCGCAAGAGCGCCCTGGCCGGGGTTCCAGAGCAGCTGCCCGCCCTGTTGCGTGCGCAGCGGATCCAGGAAAAAGCCGCCCGGGTGGGCTTTGAATGGCACGCCCTCGAGCAGGTTTGGGCCAAGGTCCGCGAGGAGATGCAGGAGCTTCGTGAGGCTGCAGAGCTCGGTGCAGCCGCAGCCATCGCTGAAGAGTACGGTGACCTGCTGTTCGCCCTGGTCAATCTTGGCAGGTTTCTCAAACTGGTTCCCGAGGACAGTTTGCGTGCAGCCACGACGAAATTCACCCGGCGGTTTGCTTGCATGGAAGAGCAGGGCCCCATCGAGGGGCGAAGCCTGGACGAGTTGCTCGACCGCTGGCTCGCGGCCAAAGCGCAGGCAGCGGGGAACCCGAAGGACCGGACGCTCGTTATAGGGGGGGAATCGGGAGACACGCCGCAGGAGGTGCTATGAGCGCGAGCCGGGAGAGTCTGCTGCTCTTCGAGCAGCTGATGGAGCGGCACATGGACATCGTCTTCCACGTAGCCCGGGCCTGGTCCGGGGATTCTCAAGAGGCCGAGGATTTGACACAGATTGCCTTTCTGAAGGCGTTCAAGGCCTTCCATCGTTTCCAAATCGGTACCAACTTCAAAGCCTGGATCCTCGGGATCCTCCGGAACAGCTTCATCGATGCCAAGCGCAAGCAGAAGCGGAGGCCGGGAACGGTCTCGTTGCAGGCTCTGAGCCCACTACAGGAACCGGAAGCCAGTGCTGTTCCCATCGAAGCCGTCAATCTCGAGAGCCGAGAGGTCTTCTATGACCTGTTTGGAGATGAGGTGGCGCGCCTGCTGCGCCAGATTCCCGACGATTTCCGCATGGCCGTGTTGCTATCAGACGTTGAGGGGCTGAGCTACCAGGAGATCGCCGAAGTGCTCGACTGTCCGATCGGAACCGTCCGATCCCGTATCCACCGTGGGCGTGCACTGCTGCAGAAGCGATTGCGCGATTACGCCCGCAAAGCCGGCTACCTGAGGGAGGCAGCATCATGAGCTGCAATGAGATCCTGCCTGTGATCCAGGATTTTGTCGACCACGAGCTGGGCGACGACGACATGCAAAGGGTAGCGAAGCACATGGAGGGCTGTCAGCCCTGCACTGCCGTGGTGGGCGGCCTGCGGGAAATGAAGGCCTGTCTGCGTCGGCACGGGCGCCCAGATCCGGCACCCGCCGGGCTGCTCGAGCGGGTCGGCCGTGAGCTGCGCGGCCAGGAGCGCGGGCGCGCGATCCGCTGGGGACGGCTGGCGGTGGCGGCGGTGATGCTGATCGCGGTGGCGGGGTTGGTCGGGCTCCGGGTGATGCGGCCCCAGCCTACGCCCCTGGCGGTGGCGGCGGTCGGGGTCCACCTCGACCGTGTCCACACCCAAAAAATGGGCCATGCCTCGAATGATTGTGATGAGCTGGAAGAGTTCTTCCGTCAAAAGTTGCAATTGGGGGCCGCGCTGCCGCGTTTCTCGCCGGCCGACATCTCCTTGAAGGGCGGGTGTCTGACCAGCCTCATGGACCATGATTCGGCGATCGTGTTCTACGATTACAAGGGGCGGCGGGCGACCATGTTCATGCTCGAGCCGCGTGGTCTCGACACGAGCGCGATGGACGCCGCGCAGGCAGCCTCGGTCCAGTTGATCTGCATGCGTGAAGAGTACGATGGCTACCAGGTGATCTGCTGGAAGCGGGACGGAGTGCTGTTTGCGATGGTCGCCGAGCGCTCGCAAACCGAACTGGGCGAGCTGGTCGCGAGCGCTTACAAGTAGGCCTCGCGAGTGCGTTTTGCAGCTCACGCACCTCTGGCCTGTCGTTTGGCGTTTTTCCCAACAATAGGCACGGTCATTGGCGGGGCGAGAACCGCTAATTGACAGAGATACTCGGACCCCTCTCGGGAAGGGGTGCGAGGAAAGGCACGAGGTCAGCCAGAGCCAGCCTGCCAGTTCTCTGCCACAATCGTTAGTGTGCTCACCCAATGTCGGCTCGCAAGCTCGCCGGACATTGGGTTCGTGTGCGGCGGGTTCTCGTGGCCAACGCGGGAGAGTTTTGGCATCGCAAACAGGGCGGGAAAACCCGCCCTGTTTTCTGCATCAACTGCAGAGTGGGAGAAGGATCAGGACTTGCGCGAGCGCAGTTTGTCCAGTCTCTTCTGGCGAGCCTTCTCGGCCTTGCGCACGCTGCGCAGCCGCTCGCGATACTCGCGCCGACGGCGTTCAGAGGGTTTCTCGTAATAGGACTTCCTTTTGAGCGCCTTGCGAATGCCCTCACGCTCGCAAAGTCTTTTGAACCGCTTCAGGGTTTTTTCCAACGGCTCAGAGGTGTGTACCGCCACGCGAATCAAGGTAATCACATCCTTTCTAAGGGACTCTAATGGTTCTTTGAGACTCTACGTGGAGCCTACAAAGGCTAGGGAAGGGGGTTTCAGGGATCCCCAAACATACCCCAAAGGGGCACAGAACGGAGCATTGTAGCGAGGCCCCCCCCAGGCATCCAGATCTGGACTGCGAAAATCTCCACGTTGAATGAACCGGGTCGTCCATTCGTCGTTCTGCGTGATCGCGGAGGCCCCGCCAGAGGCAAACCTTGCCCCCCTCCGCCGGGGCTGCTATTTTGGCGGTTCGTTCGATTCAGCTGATCGGAGAGAACATGAACAGATCTTCGCTGGGCCTTGCCGCGCTCTGCTTGGTGGCTTGTCTGATTCCGAGTGCCTTCGCGCAGGGGGATGGACTGTCCTCCAAGGAATTCAAGCGTGCGCTGGCGTCGCCCGACTCCCACTTCCGGCACCGCGAGTTCCTCAAGCTCAATGGTGACGACAAGAAGCAGCTCAAGCTGCTTTTCGACTTGCTTGAGGGTGGAAGCTGGTACGACCGCGAGGCGGCGGTCATCTGTCTGGCGCGTGCAGCCAACTCCGACTCCATCGCAGAGATGGTCAAGAAGCTGGGCAAGGACAAGAACTACCTGGTGCGCCAGGGGATCGTGGTCGCGTTTGCGAAGATGAACGACTCCGAGTTGTACCAATACATCTTCGAGGCGCTCGACGACAAAGATCCCAGGGTGCGGCGCGAGGCGGCTTATGCGCTGCGCATCAACCGCAAGAAAGACTCGATCACGGCGTTGATCAATCGCTGGCTGGAAGAAGAAGACCCCGTGGTCTCGAACTTCATCCGCATGACTCTCGAGGACATCACCCGGCGCTACCACGGGCCCGATCCTCTGCTGTGGAATGATTGGTGGGTCTCAGAGCAAGACTCCTTTGTGGTGGGGTCCACGGACGAAGAGGCGGAGCGCCTGGCCGAAGAGTCCGGCAACAAGATGCGCGAAGGGCAGACGATCACCCGCGATCTGACCCTCAACACTGAGAGCCGCGGGCATGGTGCCCCGCTGTTGGTGATTCCACCGTACGGCTACAGCAAGGACATCATCGTTCCTTTCCTCACCGAGCTCGAGAAGACCAATAAGATCTACTACATCGACCTCCCTCCGATCGATAGCTTCTCTGGTCTCGAGCAGATCGGCGGGATGAACTACTACCCGATCGACAAATTGGTCGACGCGTTCGAGCAGCTGCGCAAAGACACCGAAGAGGAACGGTTCGCCCTGATGTGCTGGGGAATGAACAGCTGGATCGCGTTGCGCTATGCTTCGAAGTATCCGGGGGTGGTCTCGCATCTGGTTCTGGTCTCGCCGCTGAGTGGCAACGACGAGTATGGCGAGGCGTCTGCGCGCATGATCAAGCAGGGCAAGCAGACCGGTGACATGGAGATGTGGCACTACGGGCTCACCCGTTCGTTCAACATTGCCAGCGGGTTGAGCTCACTCGAGATGCACTACCAGCAAGACACCTGCAACAATGAGTGCAAGTGCAACTTCTCGACTTCCTGGCAGGAAGACCCTCCGGATGGCGAGGGGGGCGGCATGGACCGTCGCTCGTGGAGCATGATGTTCGCCAACCCGCAGGATAGCCTGCTGGCCTTGCTCTATCCGATCAAGGACCGGCAGCTGGGTGGCGTGGCGATTCCCGACTTCCCCTCCAAAGAAGACAACCAGAATCTACCGCGCGGCGTGCGTATGTTGTTCATCAATGGCAAATACAGCCTGTACTCGAGCAGCAATGACGTCAGCAAGATGTCGAAGAAATACGGCGCGATCTTCCTCGAGTACAAGGCGAGCTCGAACATGCCGCAGGCCGAAGAGAGTGAACGGTTCAACGAAGACCTGAAGGATTTCCTGGGTAAGGGCCGCTGAGCCAGAGCCATGACGGAGGTGATGATGAAACGCTGTGTGTTGGCGCTGATGCTTGGGTCGATTCTGGTAGCGAGTGTCTGTGCCGATGACGAGGATATCGAGCTCGAGCGCGCTCTGAAGGCAGAGATGCGCAAGATCTACAACGAGCACTGCGAAGAGCTCGAAGAGATCGTTGAGTGGTGTGCCAAGAAGGGCCTGCGGGATCAGGCCCAGACGCAGCTCGAAGTGATCGAGAGCCTCATGCCCGATTTCAAGAAGCTCGCTGAGCTGCGCGAAGAGGCGGATGCCTCCGAGGCGGTCGAGCCCGACGACGAGCTGCTCGAGGATTACGCCAAGAAACTCGAGAAGGCCAACGCCAAGAACAGCAAAGAGATGCTCGACCTGGCCAAGAAGTGCATGAAGATCGGCTTGTTCACCAAGGCTTATGAGCTGGTCGACGGCGCGATCATCGCCGATCCAGACAACAAGACGGCACGCAAGATCCTCGGTTGGGTCTTCGACCGCAAGGAAGATCGTTGGATCCGCGAGTGGGAAAAGGACATGCGCAAGAAGCACGTCCTGTACGGCGACGAAGGCTGGGTGCTCAAAAAGGAAGTGGACAAATGGGAGGAAGGGCTGCGCCCCTTCGCCGGCGAGTGGGTCACTGTCGAAGAGGAGCGCGAGAAGCGCTCGGAGAATGACTACCGGGCCTGGGAGGTCGAGAGCGAGCACTTCGTTGTCAAGACCAACCTGGGGCGGGATGAGGGCTGGCGGTTCTGCCAGTTGCTCGAGGATTACTTCTACGAATTCTTCCGCCAGTTCATCGGCTACTACGACCAGAAGCGCGGCGCGAAGTTGTTTTTCAATGTCGCCAATGCCGAGAAGAAGCATCTCGTGCATCTGTATCCCAGCCGCGATCGGTACCTGCGGTATGTCAAGGCAGAGCACGGCAACGACCAGCTGCTGCGGGAATCGGCAGGCTTCTACAGCTCGTCGATCCAGAGCTCGCATTTCTATTGGGGCGACAATATCGAAGAGACGCTCTCTACGTTCTACCACGAGGTGACCCACCAGCTGTTCGCCGAGACCAAGCCGCGGGGCGGCGGCAGCGAAGGGAACAACTGGGTGGTTGAGGGGATCGCTTCGTATTGCGAGACCTGGGTCAAAGTTGACGGCCGCTGGAATCCGGGCGTGAAGACCTCGGTGTACAAGATGGCGATGGCCAAGCAGTACCTGGGCCAGGGCGGCTTTGATCTGCGCAGTTTCGTCATGCTCGACCATGACGGCTTCCACAAGCAGAACCGCGGTCTGCACTATGCGTTGGCGTGTGCGCTGTCGCACTTCCTGATGCACTACGATGATGAGCTCTACAAGGAGCGCTTCGTCTCGATGATCTCGGGCTACTACGGCGGCACGCTGACGGACGATTCGCTGCAAGAGTACCTGGGCGTCGATCTGGTGACCTTGCAGAGCCAGTTTGTCGACTACATGGCCAACCTGGAGTTGCGCTGAGCATCCCGGGACCTGTGGTCGCAATCTGCAGGCCCGGCTCAGGCCGGGCTTGCGCCGTTGTAGGCGGCGGCCGAAGGGCCAGCGCAGGGCGCGGGGGTTGACGTGGCCGGGGGGTCTCTGTCAAGATGGGCCCTTGCATGCCCCCCGGGCGGCCGGACCTGAGTACGTGAATCCGGAAACCACCAAGCAGAGCGATGGTCCGATCTTCCTCGTCAATGAGGACGCCTTCTCGCTGAACTACACGGCATCCTCCCTCGAGACTCTGGGGCGCACGTTGCTGCGCTTCCGCGAGCCCGGCGAGGCGTTGAAGAGCGTTTCGCAGGCCCGGCCATCGCTGGTGCTGCTCGATCACGACACCTCGGACGCTGATGTCCCGGAGTTGTGTCGCGAGATCGTCGAGCGACTCGACTACGAGGTTCCTGTGGTCCTGGTCTCCTCGGGAGGCGACGAAGACTTGATGCTGCGCGCCTATGAGGCGGGCGCGGCAGATTTCCTCGTCAAGCCGATCGGGATGGCCGAGCTGCGGGCCAAGGTTCGGCTGCACCTGGGGGTGACGCCCCGGCGGACGTCGCGGCGGCTGTTGGTCGAGAAGCCTCTCGAGCGTGTGGCACCTCCCGGTGCTCCTTCGATCGGTCGCTTTGTGGTGATCGAGCAGCAGGGGGGCACACCAGAGGGAGAGGTGTTCCGGGCCTCGGACTCCAAAGGCCGTTCGTTCATGATCACCCTGCTGAGCGAGCAGCTGAGCGAGCGCGAAGACCTGGTCTCGACCTATGTGCGCAAGGCTGCCGAGTTGCATGCGCTGCGCCCTGGAGCCGTCGCATCGATCAGCGAAGTCGGCAAGCATGAAGGGCGCTCCTACCTTGCCAGGGAGGAGGTGCAGGGGCGTGAGTTGGGATCGCTTGGGCCCCTGCCGGTCGATCTGGCGGTGGGGTTCTTGTGGGCGGCGGCCGAGGTTGTACGTGAGATCCACTCACTCGGGCGAGTGCACGGCCATCTGTGCTCATCTTCCTTCGTCGTGGCCCGTGAGCGCGTCGTACTGGTCGATTTCGGGCCTGTCGGCGAGCCGGATTGGTCGGTGCTTCAGGGGGCAGAGCGGGACTATGTGCCCCCCGAAATGCTGGCGGGGGCTTCGCCCAGCGAGTGCGGCGATGTCTATGGCTTGGGAGTGTTGCTGACGCAGCTGTTGACCAATGCGACGGACGAGGAAGGTATGGCACAGCTGCCAGCCGAAACGCGCGAGGTCTTCCTGCGTCTGCGGGCGCGCGATCCGGCCGAGCGGCTGCAGACCGTCGATGATGCTCTGGCGGCCTTGCGGGCGGCGCGTGGAGAAGATGGGGCGAGCGCGCTGCCGCGCATCACTCCGAGCCACCTGGCCGACCTGGTCAAGGCAGCGGCGACCATCGCGCCGGGGCGCGTGATTGGAGGCTCGCTGGTTGACAAGATCATCGGGCGCGGTGGCAATGGGGTTGTCTACCAGGCGCACCATCTGGCGCTCGACAAGCCGGTGGCGCTGAAGGTCCTGGCGGTCCGCGGCTTGGGTACTGAGGCTGTCCGCCAGCTGGTGAACGAGGCGCGCATTGCAGCGCGCATCGAGCATCCCAATGTCGTGCAGGTCTACAATGTGGGGTACGAAGACAGCGACCCCTACATCGTGATGCAGCTGGTGCGTGGAGGCAACCTGGCAGAGTTGGTGGCGCGCAGCGGGCCGCTGCCGATCGACATGGCGGTGCACATCTGCCGCGGGGCCGCTCTCGGGCTGGCTGCCGCCCATCACGCCAAGATCGTGCACAGGGATGTCAAGCCGGCGAATCTGCTCTTGACCCGCCAGGGCGACGCACGGGTCACCGACTTCGGTGTGGCGCGCATGCTCGAGCCGAGAGACGGCTACGAGAGTGGTGTGCAGGGGACGCCGGCGACCATCGCTCCCGAGCAGATCATGGGTAAGCACGTGACGGCGGCTGCCGATGCGTATTCTCTCGGGGTGACTTTCTATTACGCGTTGACGGCGCGCTTTCCGTTTTCGGGCTCCAACCCTTCGGTGGTTCTGGCCAAGCACCTCAAGGAGAAACCCACTCCCCCCCGCAGCCTGCGGTCTGAGATCCCGAGATTCTTGTCTGCGTTGGTGATGCGTCTGCTTGAGAAGGACCCGGAGCTCCGTCCCTCTGATCTGGTCGAAGTTGCCAACGCGATGGCTCCGTATTCGGCTGTGCAGCGGCGCCTGCACTACCGGACTGTGCCTTTCGGGCAGCTGGCAGTCGATGAGGGGTACTTGCAGGATGACGCTGTCGAGCGCGCGCTCAAGCGGCAGCAGGTCGCTGCGGCACTGGGGATCCGCGAGCCTATCGGCGATTTGCTGATTGCGGACGGCGCCCTGACCGATGACGAGCGCTCCGAGCTTCTCCACCTGCAGGGCGAGCCGAAGGGCCCGGATGAGTCGCGCAAGATCACCGAGACGCCGGAGGCAGCCGCGGACCCCGCTGATGAGGTTCCCGCGCTGAACATCGCCAGCTCCGAACCCGAGCTGGAAGAGCTGGTGCGGGCACGCAATGCGCGCACTTCGGTGGGGGACTTCCGGCTGATACGCCAGATCGCAAGCGGCAAGAGTGGCGTGGTCTATCACGGTCAGGGGGCGCAAGGGGAGCCAGCGACGGTTGTGCTTTTCCATCCCCGCTATGTCGAGAACCCTGCGTTTGTGCGCTGTCTGCTGTCCAGTGCTGACCATTTCCAGACCATCGAGCACCCGGCGCTGGTCCGCTTTCTCGGCGTAGGCCATCCTGAGCCGGGCGTGGCGTTCCTGGCGCGTGAATACGTCGAAGGGGCGACGCTGATTGAGCTGTTGCGGCGCAAGGGGCCGCTGCCTGTTGACAGCGCCCTCGACCTGCTGATTCCGGTGTGTGAGGGGCTGGCGGTGGCGGCCAAGGCGGGTTCGGTGCACGGGGACCTGGGGCCCTCGAAGATCCTGGTCGACGAAGCGGGGCAGTCGAGGTTGATCGGGCCGAGCCCCTTCTCTGCCTGGTTGGCCACGGGGCGCAAGGCGAGCTTCCATGCGGCGTCATTGGCCTACCTGCCCCCCGAGAAGCTCGCTTCGGGGCGGATCGAGTCGGTCGTCAGCGATATCTATTCGATCGGAGCGATCCTGTTCCGCGTTGTGAGTGGGAAGAAGCCCTTCGGTGGGGTGGTCGCGCACGAAGTGATCCGGCGGATCCTGGAGGCGCAGCCGGTCCCGCTGCAGGTGGTTGCGCCGGACCTCCCCCTGGAAGTGGGCGAAGCCATCGACAGGTTGATGGCAAAGGATCCCAAGGATCGCCATCAGACCTGGCAAGCCTGCATCGACGCCCTATGCCAACTGCGCCTGCGCATCGGAAAAAATCACTGAAAAGCTCTTGATGCCTGGGGATCGCTTCCTATACTGAGCCCCATGTCGCAGACACAAGCGCCACCCTATCGGTGGCGCTAAATTTGCGAGCTGATTGAAAACAAAACAGGTGATATGAGAAGGGTGCGCGCCTACCCGGTATGCTTGGGTAGCTGCAACCGGGATAGGAATTTAGCTATCCACTTGATGCACTCTTCTCGGAATTTCCGTTGATTGGTATTTAGCTGTGCGCAAGTGCAGTTGGGTACCTCTTTGAGAGTGCGATCAGGACAACCTTTTTGAAGGGTTTGATCCTGGCTCAGAACGAACGCTGGCGGCGTGGATTAGGCATGCAAGTCGAGCGAGAAAGCGGACTTGTTCCGTGAGTAAAGCGGCGGAAGGGTGAGTAATACGTAGATAACCTACCTCTAAGTCAGGAATAACCACTGGAAACGGTGACTAATGCCTGATGTGGACCTTCGGGTTCAAAGATAGCCTCTACTTGTAAGCTTTTGCTTAGGGAGGGGTCTACGGCCTATTAGCTTGTTGGTGGGGTAACGGCCCACCAAGGCTGTGATGGGTAGCCGACCTGAGAGGGTGACCGGCCACACTGGGACTGAGACACTGCCCAGACTCCTACGGGAGGCTGCAGTCGAGAATCATTCGCAATGGACGAAAGTCTGACGATGCGACGCCGCGTGCGGGATGAAGGCCCTCGGGTTGTAAACCGCTGTCACCCGTTAAGAAAGGCATGGTGCTGAATAGGCATTGTGTTTGACAAAGGCGGGGGAGGAAGCCACGGCTAACTTCGTGCCAGCAGCCGCGGTAATACGAAGGTGGCGAGCGTTGTTCGGAATCACTGGGCATAAAGGGCACGTAGGCGGCGACTTAAGTCGGTTGTGAAAGACCTCGGCTCAACCGGGGGAACGCAACCGAAACTGGGTTGCTCGAGCACGGAAGGGGAAGGTGGAATTCCAGGTGGAGCGGTGAAATGCGTAGATATCTGGAGGAACACCAGTGGCGAAGGCGGCCTTCTGGTCCGTTGCTGACGCTGAGGTGCGAAAGCTAGGGGAGCAAACAGGATTAGATACCCTGGTAGTCCTAGCCGTAAACGATGTGCACTAGATCGAGGGCGTACTCTGCGTTCTTGGTCGGAGCTAATGTATTAAGTGCACCGCCTGGGGAGTACAGTCGCAAGGCCGAAACTCAAAGGAATTGACGGGGGCTCACACAAGCGGTGGAGCATGTTGTTTAATTCGAAGCAACGCGAAGAACCTTACCCAGACTTGACATGCTGGTGGTACGAAATCGAAAGATCTAGGACCCTTTACGGGGAGCCAGTACAGGTGTTGCATGGCTGTCGTCAGCTCGTGTCGTGAGATGTTAGGTTAAGTCCTGTAACGAGCGAAACCCCTATCGTCTAGTTGCCAGCGGGTAATGCCGGGTACTCTAGCGAGACTGCCGATTATTAAACCGGAGGAAGGAGGGGATGACGTCAAGTCCTCATGGCCCTTACGTCTGGGGCTACAAACGTGCTACAATGGCTGGTACAAAGGGCAGCGAACCCGCGAGGGTAAGCGAATCCCAAAAAGCCAGTCCCAGTTCGGATTGCAGGCTGCAACTCGCCTGCATGAAGTTGGAATCGCTAGTAATCGCGGATCAGCTACGCCGCGGTGAATATGTTCCTGAGCCTTGTACACACCGCCCGTCAAGCCACGAGAGCGGGTAGTACCCGAAGTCGCTGACCCAACCCGCAAGGGAGGGAAGTGCCGACGGTAAGATCCGTGATTGGGACTAAGTCGTAACAAGGTAACCGTAGGAGAACCTGCGGTTGGATCACCTCCTTTCTAAGGATGACTTAGGCCTCGTTGGAGAAGGAATTTTCCTCGAGGAAACCAGAGTCCGTACCCTACCCTCATATCACCTGTTTTT
>JAJDCP010000033.1 GCA_029260765.1 Planctomycetota bacterium | reverse complement strand
TCCCGAGAAGAAGGGCGACCCCGAGAAGAAGGGAGATCCCGAGAAGAAGGGTGATCCCGAGAAGAAGGGTGATCCCGAGAAGAAGGGCGATCCCGAGAAGAAGGGCGACCCTGAGAAGAAGGGCGATCCTGAGAAGAAGGGCGATCCTGAGAAGAAGGGCGATCCTGAGAAGAAGGGCGACTGCGAGAAGAAGGGCGACCCGCAGAAACCACAGGTTGACGACGAGAAGCCTGACGAGAAGAAGGGCGATCCACAGAAGCCGCAAGTAGACGGCGAGAAGCCCGACGAGAAGAAGGGCGATCCACAGAAGCCGCAGGTGGACGGCGAGAAGCCCGACGAGAAGCCCGACGAGAAGAAGGGCGATTCTGGCAAGAAGGGCGGGCTATCGACCGCGGGCAAGGTTGCCGTCGTCGCCGGTGTTGCCGGTGCTGCGGGGCTTGCCGCTGCCGTCTTGATGGGGAAGGGCAAGGGCGCGGCTGCGGGTATCGCTGGCGGGGCTGCGACAGTGGCCAAGAAAGCCGCAGATGCTGCCAAGAAGCCGGGAGCCGGCGACGAGAAGAAGGGTGAGGCGAAGCCCGGTGGTGACGCGAAGGCCGGCGGCGATGCGAAGGCCGGCGGCGATGCGAAGGCCGGCGGCGATGCGAAGGCTGGCGGCGATGCGAAGGCTGGCGGCGATGCGAAGGCTGGCGGCGATGCGAAGGCTGGCGGCGATGCTGCGAAAGAGCAGGCCGACAAGGCCGCAACAGATGCGAAGAAGGCAGCCGACGAAGCGCAGTCGAAGGCAAAGGAGCAGGCCGACAAAGCGACCGCCGATGCCAAGGCTGCAGCTGCCGCCGCTGCTGGAGGCGCTGCTGGAGGTGCTGGCGCGGCGACAGGTGCGGTAGCCGGCGGGGCGGCGGGAACCAAGACCGACGATGCCGCCAAGAGCGGTGCGGGCGGGGCTGGCGACGCCAAGGCTCAAGCAGACAAGGGCGCGGCGGACGCGAAGAAGGCCGCGGACGACGCGCAGAAGAAGGCGAAGGAGCAGGCGGACAAGGCCACCGCAGATGCCAAGAAGCAAGCGGACGACGCGCAGAAGAAGGCGAAGGAACAGGCGGACAAGGCCACCGCAGATGCCAAGAAGCAAGCAGACGACGCGCAGAAGAAGGCGAAGGAGCAGGCGGACAAGGCCACCGCAGATGCCAAAAAGGCCGCTGACGACGCGAAGAAACAAGCCGACGACGCGCAGAAGAAGGCGGAAGACAGCCAGAAGGACGCCGCCAAGGCTCAAGAGAAAGCTGCCGCCGATGCGAAGGACGCCGAAGACAAACGCCTCAAAGCCGACGAGGCAGGCGCCGAGGCCAGCGAAGCACGCGAGAAGGCCGATGCCAAGGCTGAAGAGGTCAAGGCTGGCGAAGCGAATGTGGCCGAGCTCGAGAAGGAGAAAGCTCGTCTTCAGGCCGAGGGCAAGAGCACCGAAGAGATCGACAAGAAGCTCGACGCCGCCAAGCAGGATCTAGAGACCAAGAAGTCCGAGCAAGCCGAGCTGGGCAAACAGGCGGACGAGAAGGAAGCGCAAGCCGAGGAAGCCAAGGCGGCTTCTGACACAGCCGAAGTCGATGCGCAGATGTCCCAAGCCGCCTCGGACAAGGCGAGCGAGACCGCGAAACAAGCGGGTGACGATGCGAAGAAGGCCGGCGACGAGGCCAAGGCCGCCAGCGACAAGGCGGAAGAGCAAGCGAAGAAAGCGACCGACGACGCGAAGAAGCAGGCGGACGACGCGCAGAAGGCCGCCAAAGAACAGGCTGACAAGGCGGTTGCCGATGCGAAGAAGGCGGCCGACGATGCGCAGAAGTCTGCCAAGGAGCAGGCTGACAAGGCGATGGCGGATGCCAAGGCTGCTGCCGCGGCAGCAGCTGGCGGTGGTGCTGCTGGCGCCGCAGGAGCGGCTGCGGGTGCAGCCGCGGGTGCAGGCACAGAAGCCGCGGGAGCAGCGGGTGCAGGTGCGGGAGCAGCGGGCGCAGGCACAGAAGCCGCAGGAGCAGCGGGCGCAGGCGCCGATGCAGCGGCCGCGGATGCAGCGGGTGCGGCGGGGGCAGGAGCAGCGGGTGCGGCTCCGTCTGCCGGCGGTTCCGCGGGAGTAGCCGCCGGGAGCGCTGGAGGCGCCGCTGCGGCCACAGCTGATCCAGCCGCGGGCAAGGATGACGCAGCCAAGGCGGATGCCGGCGCGGCCAAGGCCGAGGCAGACAAAGCGGCCGAAGATGCCAAGAAGGCCACGGGAGATGCAGAAAAGGCTGCGAAAGAGCAGGCGGACAAGGCCGCCGCGGACGCAAAGAAAGCCACAGACGATGCGGAAAAGGCTGCGAAAGAGCAGGCGAAGAAAGCGGCGGACGACGCGAAGAAGCAGGCCGACAAAGCTGCTGCTGATGGAAAGAAAGCCGCAGACGATGCCCAGAAGTCTGCGAAAGAGCAGGCGGACAAAGCGACAGCCGACGCGAAGAAGGCGGGGGATGATGCTCAGAAGTCCGCGAAAGAGCAGGCGGACAAGGCGACAGCCGACGCGAAGAAGGCGGCGGACGATGCTCAGAAGTCTGCGCAAGAGCAGGCAGACAAGGCCGCTGCGGATGCTGGTAAGGCGCAGGAGGATGCGGCCAAAGCCGCCGGCGGAGCCGGAGAGGCTGGTGCTGGAGCAGCCGGCGCGGACGCGGGAGCCTCGGCAGGCGGAGCAGCCGGCGACGCCGGAGCAGCCGGCGACGCCGGAGCAGCCGTTGACGCCGGAGCAGCCGGTGACGCCGGAGCAGCCGGTGACGCCGGAGCAGCCGGTGACGCCGGTGCGGCTGGTGACGCCGGTGCGGCTGGTGACGCCGGCGCGGCTGGTGACGCCGACACAGCCGGTGACGCCGACACAGCCGGTGACGCCGGTGCGGCTGGTGACGCCGGCGCGGCTGGTGACGCCGGTGACGCCGGAGCGGCCGGTGACGCCGGAGCGGCTGGTGGTGCAGCGGGCAACGCTGCGGGTGGAGCCGGACTCGGCACCGCGGCCGTCGTGGTGGGGGCCGGCGCCGTCCTCGGTGCGGCCGGCCTCGCCGCTCTCAAGCTCAAGGGCAAAGGCAAAGGCAAAGGAGGCGGAGGCAAGGGCGGCGCAGGCGGAGGTGGCGGCGGCAAGAGCGGCGCAGCGGCAGCCTCGAGTCGAGCTTCCTTCAGCAAGTCCGCGGTCCAACCCGGCGAGGCCATCAAGCTGGGCTTTGACGTACCGGACGATTGGAAAGCCGAACGCGTCCACTTCGATATCTACGAAGAGACCGATGGGGAACCCAAGCTGCTGAAGACCGTCGAAGTCCCTGTCGAGAATGGGCGGGCCCATTTCGACTGGCAGGCAGTGCGCAGCGAACCGAACGACCCAGCCGGGAAGAGCGCCGATCCCGACACCAAGGACACAGCTTCCGCGGACGGCGTTCCCGGTGGCGACAAACTCGTGGACTTCGACAATGACTCCTGAAGACACCGGTGATGCGGCGTTGGCTGAAGACGCTGCCCATGAAGAAGAACTGCGCGCTGCCGAAGCAGCTGGCCAGGTCGGGGAAGCGGCCAGCGCCGAGACCACGCCCCTCCCGGCAGGTAGCAAGGTGTTTTTCATCGCACGCGCCGACGGAAAACAGGAGCGCTCGGCGACCCTGCGCGTGGGACACAACTTCGAAGGCCGCCTGATCGATGGCAATGGCGAGAGCCTGGCGGAGGCTGAGCTTTTGCTGATGTTCGAGTCGGGGGAGACTCTGCGCAACCGCGCTGACAAAGAAGGACGCTTCCAGTTTGCGGGCCTTCCCGAAGTCTCAGCGGTGCTGGTCGCAGCAACGCCGTCCTTGAAAAAGCAACTGATCAAGCTGCAGAAGGTCAGCTTCGTCAGCTCCCCCGTGCTGGCGGGCACCTGCCATGTCACCCAGACTTCCTACCACGGATTCGGCATCAACTGGTCGATGCCCCACGATACGCCGGAGTCCGGTTTCTTTGGCAAACCCTGGGAGATGGCCTGGCTGAAGGGCCTCGGCGGCCAGGGCCATGAGGATTGGTCCGATCACTGGAACGACGGCATACTGGCAACGCAACTTGGACCTCGGCTCGGTTCCGAGCAAGAAGCGCGCGGGGTCATGCTCGGCGGGCATTTGAAGGTCGATGGAGCCGCCGCAGCGAAGGCCTCCGCTGCAGCGCAAGAAGACGGCAAGAAAGCAGCCCCCGCCCTGCGGCTGCTCGATCTGTTCTCAGCCGGCTGAGTCCCCCTGGGAGCCGATCAAGCCTGGCAGTCTGCGGGTCTCCATGCTATGTTCTGGCGTTCCGCGCCGGTTGCATGTGACCCGGCCGCCCCCAGGCCGCCAGGACCAGACAAGGGTTGTCATGCCGCGTTTCCTGCTCCCATGTTTGCTGCTCTGCGTGGCCCCGTTGTGTGCACAGCGAGTTTGGGAAGAGATCCTGGCAGACGAAGACCTCCCCTTCATCGATGTCTTCGGCCCCGACTACCGAACCCCACGTGCGGGCAGCGGATTCCGCACCGAGTTGTTCGGAGAGCCGGTCACCGTGCGTCCGCGCAACCGCCGCGATGTCAAAGCCTGGGGCCTGGGTGCCTCGGTCGCCTCTCCCGATGTGCAAGGCTCTTCCCTGCTTCCCTACGGCGCGCTCTACTTCTGGAACCACCCCGATGAGAACAGTCTGCTGCGGGCCGTCGTGGCCGGGCTGGTCAACAACATCGTATACGCGAGGTCGATGGATGCGTGGGGCCCCTGGGAAGGCTCTCTACACTTCGACAGTGTGACTCTCCCGATCACGCAGACCGAGTCGATCGACGGCAAGGCGCTCGTTGAAGAGGGCCTTGTCTGGGGTCGTGCGCATCTGGGCCTGGGGATCGGCTACCGCCGTCAGCTCGAGTTTCCCACCGAAGACGACAACATGTTCGAGCTGACCTGGGTCGTCGCCGAGCCCGGTTTCATGTACTTCCTTGAAGGCGACGATCCCGTCGACAACTTCCGCAAACCCAGCAACACTCTCGAGCTACGCAGCCGAATCCGCGTGCGCCTCGACACGATGGAGCGGAACCTGCTCGGCCTGCCTCACGAGGGTTGGGTCACAGGAGCCGACCTGCTGGCCGCCCACCGTTTCAACTGGAACGGGTGGGGCAAAGACGGCCAGGAACATGCCGCCGAGGCTCGTGACTATGCCTCTGTGTCTGGCTACGTCATGCGCGCCGCCGGCGTGCCCTTTGTGGACAGCGAGCGTCATCGCTTGATCCTCACCCTGCAGGGGGGAGTCGGCTGGGACCTCGACCGTTTCAGCAAATGGCGGATTGGCGGCGGACCGACCGGCGAAGACTACGAGTCCATAGGCCGCACCATCCTGCCCGGAGCCTTGATCGAAGAATTCAACACAGATCGTTATGGCATCTTCATGGCCGAATACCGCTGGGAGCCGGTGTTCTTCCTCTACCTCAGCGCGCGCGCTGCCCTGACCTACATACGGCGGCCGCGCTTCAATGCCACCGACCTGTCGGTGCAGGACGACTTCATGACTTCTGTCGGGGCGCGCATCACCAGCGGCTTCCTGTTCGAGACGCGCCTGCAGTTCGAATACAACTACAACTTCGATGTGATCCGCGATGGCGGCTACGGCGGTCACGAGGTCACCTTCTACATCGCTGGAGAGTTTTGAGCACCCTGCCCCAGGGGCGCCTGCTCAGCAGGAATTTCGCTTTCTTGATGGCCGGCCATTCCCTGCAGGCGCTCGGCTTCACCTCCATGCTGCTGCTGCCGCTCTACCTGGACCACTTGGGCGCCAGCCGAGCCGAGATCGGCAGCATACTCGCCTGTGCGGGAATCAGCGGCCTGCTTGCCCGGCCATTGATCGGTTGGTCTCTCGACCGGATCGGACGCAAGACGACGCTCTACGGGGGCACTGTGTGCCTGGTATTCGGCGTCGCACTGTGCGGTGCGGTCCGCGAACTCGGCCTGCTCGTCTATGCCGCGCAGCTGTTGGT
Organism: Planctomycetota bacterium; assembly: GCA_029260765.1. Taxonomy (GTDB): domain Bacteria; phylum Planctomycetota; class J058; order JAJDCP01; family JAJDCP01; genus JAJDCP01. Next base: position 49,810 of record JAJDCP010000033.1, on the reverse strand, counting down.
GGGTGTGGGGACGGGCACACTCTTCACCGGCTATTTCGCCCTGGCCGCGGACATCATCCCTCCTTCACGGCGGACCGAAGGGCTGGCAGTTTTCGGCATCTCGGGACTGCTGCCGCTGGCTCTGAATCCCGTCGTCAAAGAGCTCGGCTTTGCCCCGGCCGAGCTACGCGGACTGTTCCCCGTCGTGGCGCTGCTGATCGCCAGCTCAGCTGTCTGCCTGCTGCCGGTGCGGGAGCCGAAGTCCGCAGCCGGTCCCGCAGTGTCTATGGCGGGAACGCTGCGCGCGCTTGCCCAACGTCCACTCTGGCCGGTGTGGTTGGCGACGGTGGCGTTCTCGAGCCTGGTTGCGGTCTTCATGGCCTTCGCGACCGTCACTGCTGAAACCCGCGGACTTGAGCGGCCGGCCGCCATCTGGTTCAGCTACGCGGCGGGGGCGGTCTGTGTGCGCCTGCTGGGAGCCCGCTTACCCGCGCGCTTCGGTCCCTCCAACGTCGTCGCTCCCGCTCTGGGCTGCTACGCTGGGGCCGCCCTGCTCGCGGCGACGGGCTGGACCGACGCAGACTTCCTGCTCGCGGGCTTGCTGGCGGGTGTCGGACACGGCTACGCCTTCCCCGTCCTGAGTGGTCAGGTGGTGACGCGCAGCCCTCAAGCGCTGCGCGGCACCGCCTTGGCCAGCTTTACAGCCATCTGGGCGCTGACCAAGCTGGCTGTCACACCGGTCTTCGGAGCAGTGGCAGACCTCTGGGGTGATCCTGCGATGTTCGCCCTGATTGCGCTGTTGACCTCTCTGGGGCTGGGATTGTGGCTGGTCCTCGAGCACCGCTTCGGGCACAATGCCCGGCGGGGAGCCGAGGAGGAGCATGATGTCCTGGTTGAAGAAATTGTACAGCCGCTCTCCGGAGGGAACGCCCTGGTTGAAGAAGCTGTTCGGCGGTCCGCCTCCCGACCCCCAGGCGGCGGCTCCAGCGGTCGAACCACCGACCGGCCCCGCGCTTGAGCCGCGGGTTGTCGAACAGCTGGGGCCCGGCCTCAGCGCGCGCATCTTTGCCCATGAGCTGACGAGCGCCGGCGGCCCGGTTCCGTGCTGGACCTACCTCAGCGAGGGGCTGCAGGCGGCTGGTCAGAAAGAGCTGGTCTTCTGCCTGCGGCGTGAGCCAGGGGAAAGCGAGCCCCCATCCGAGATCCTCAAGTTCTTCGGTCTGCTCGAGAAGATGGCACAAGAGGGCGACCAGGTTGAGCTGGGAGAGCTGACCCAGTTCAGCGAGGCCGGCCTGTTTGCGGGCAGCCCCCACCGCAGTCTGGCCTATCTGCCGGCCCCACCACTGCCCGGCATTCCTCTATCCTCAGGGACCCTGCTCGCGCTGCTGCTCAGCGAAGACGAGTTCGAAGTCGCCAAGGCCTTCGGCACCTACAGAATCACCACCCGGCTGGGCCGACGCCAGAGCCACTACCCCCATCCGCCCTGGTCCGAGCGGCAGCGAGCGAGCGTGGTCAGCCCACTGTTGATGCAGGCCAGCGTGCTCAATCCTGTCTCGCGCCTGATCTTACGTGGCGCCTTGATCGGCCATGAAGGCAACACACTCCAGCTCCGCATCTCCCGGCAGGTGCTCAGCGCGCTCAAGACCCAGCTCGAGCAGCTGAAGCCCGACGAGCCCCTGGCTCTTTTGGGCGATCCGCGGCCGGACGCTGCGGGACGGCTGGTCTGGGAGGAGGGGCAGAAAGAGCCGGCCGCCATCGTGCCTCCCGAGGGCCACGGGTCTGGATTGGCTGGAGGTTTTGTCCTATGCTTGCCCGGAAGGCCGGCCGACTTAGGACGACTGGTCGAGGACGGCTATGCACTCGAGCTGCAAGAGGCCTCCTGGCAACAGCTGCGGAGCGCACTGAGCCTCGGCAATGCCTGGGTTTTTGCGGCTCAAGGACGCGGTCTGAACTTCAGCCTGGAATGGATGGACTGAGCCGGCATGGTATGGGGTCAGGAAGACGGCTACCACCAGGACTACGATCCCGATGCGCCGACAAAGCAGGAGATCTACATCTTCTGCCGCGACTGCCGCAAAGCCTTCCGGGTCCATGTCAAGGCACGGCCGCGTGTCAAGGTGCGCTGCACCTGTGGCCGCGGTGGTCGCCTGTGCGAGCTCGACGTCTTCAGTGACAAAGAAGAAGCCCGTGAGTTCGCAGTCTTCTACACCCGTCTGGTGCGCGACGTGAAGGACGTGTTGCGCGCCAACGATGTGCCCGTGCCCGACAGCAGGCGCATGGAAGGCGGGCAGGCTCTGGTGGCCGGCGCGGCAAGCGAGCATCCGCACGCACTGGAGATCGCCGCCATCCAGCAAAAACTCGCGAGCGATGTCGAACTGGTCGAACGACATGAGCTGCTGAGTGAGCTGATCACCCTGACCTTCAGCTGCCGACGGTTGGTGGTGGGAGCCCGCGAGCAGTGTGTCGAGGCCTGCCGCGCAGACCTCGCGATCTCGCGCGAGTTGGTGCGGGAGAGCAAGCGCCGACGCAAAGCGGGCAGCGCCATCCGCCTCAGCTTCAGCTGTTTCAAACATCTGTCGATTCTGCTCGAAGAGGATGGCCAGCTGCAAGGGGCGTTGGAGGTCGCTCAGCAGGGCAAGAAACTCGGCCTCAAAGGCTACGACGAGCGTATCGCCGCCCTTCAGGCACAGCTCGGAAGCTAGTTCACCCCCCCCGCTGCTTCCGGGCGGGGGTGAACCCCGCCCCTCGGAAGCTAGTTCGGCACGAACACGCCGGAGATGCCACCGGCTTTGCGGCGTACCTCGTCGAGGAAAGCCTTGAGGGCCGCTTCCCGACGCTTGTCATACAAGAAGGTCAGGGTCTTGACGCCCGTGTTGCTGAGGTCGAGGCCGCCGCTGACCTTCTCTTTGACGAACAAACGTTCGATCTCGGCGCAGCTTTGGAAGCGGTCCTTGGGATTCTTGGCTGTGGCCTTCATGATCAGGTGCACGAGGTCGTCCGGCATGCCTGGATTGCGCTTACGCGGGTCAGGCATCTTGTTGTTGAGCTGCATGCGCAGGGTCTCGACCGGATCTTCGTGCGAGAAAGGCAGCTCGCCAGTCAGCATCTCGTAGGCGACGATGCCGAGGGAGTAGATGTCCGAACGCCCGTCGATCGCCTCACCAAGCGCCTGCTCTGGGGACATGTACTCCGGCGTGCCGATCACGCCCTCTTTGACCTCGAGCGCGTCTTCGAGGGTCGGGTGTTGCGCGATGCCGAAGTCCATCAGCTTGACCAGCCCCTTGGGGTTGATGATCAAGTTCGAGGGCTTGATGTCCCGGTGCACAATACCGCGCGAGTGCGCATAGTTCAGCGCTGCGGCGAACTGTCCGAGAATGTCGCGTGCCTGGTCGAAAGGAATGGTCCCGCGGGTCTCGACCATCTTCTCGAGGTCGATGCCCTCAAGCTTCTCCATCACGATGAAGAACGTCGCGAAGGCCTCTTCAGTATCGAAGACCTCGACGATGTTCTCATGGCGCAGCTTGGCGATGATGCGGGCTTCATTCTTGAAGCGGTCCGAGAACTCTTTGTCGTACACCAGCTCGTGGGCGAGCATCTTCACCGCAACGGGCCTTCCAAGATGCGGGTGGATGCCCTCGAAGACGATCGCCATCCCCCCGCGCCCCAGCATGCCGATCAGCTTGTACTTGCCGACTTGCCGGATGGTGCCCGATTCCATCAGACGCTGGCCGAGAATCTCGGTCAGGAAGGTTGCGACGGTCGGGTGCTGGCGCAGCAACTCGTTCAGCGCATCCTTGAAAATGATCAGGCAGCGGCAGTCGGTGTCTGCAAACACGTCGGCAGACCTGGGCTCACCGGTCAGCAGAGCCATCTCGCCGAAGAACTGGCCGACTCCCAGCTGAGCAGTAAACTGCTTGCGTCCGCGCTCATCGAGAATCGGCACACGCACGCGGCCCGACTGGATGATGTACATCGAGTCGCCCGGTGCGGCCTTGCGGATGATGGCTGTGCCCGCTTTGAAGTCCCGAACCTGGACCTTGTTGGTCAGCCGCTCAAGGGAGGCGGTAGACAGGCTCTGGAAGGCATCGACATTCTTCAGGAAGGCTGCCAGGGACATGGCTATTCTCCAATGGATGGGAGATTCGCGGAGGGTTCAGGAGTGTAGGACGCGCGTCCACAGATAGTAGCTGCCCACAGCCAAACCCGCAAGCAGCAGGAGCGGAAGCAGGCGGGCCAAGACGGGATAGCAGTGCAGGTAAAGTAGTCTCAGATGGCGCAGATAGTTCCACTGCTCGCGGAAGCCAAATTTGGTCTCCCCGGCGACGCGGTCGACAAAGCTGATCGGGACCTCGACGATCGGATGCTGCCGCTTGCCTTTTACGAACACTTCCAGGCCGATCTTATAGCCCAACGGGGCGAGCTCGACGCCTTCCAAGGCACTGCGCGCGACCGCGAAGAAGCCCGAGGTCAAGTCGCGCACGCGGGTCAGAGGTCGCGCCATGAAGATCGCTGTGCGGGAAATGATCTCGCGTACCAGGGTCCACCCGGCAGTCGAGCCCCCCTGGACATAGCGGCTACCGACCGTGATCTCGGCCTCGCCCGCGAGAATCGGCGCAACCAGCGGCGCGAGCTTCTCGGGAGGATGGGAAAGATCGGCGTCCATGCAGACCAGCAGAGGCGCCCGCGCTTCATCGAATCCGCGGATGACCGCACTCGCCAGGCCGCGTTCGCTGGTCCGCACGATGATCCGCACGGGGTGCCCCTCTTCGGCCAGCGTGGCCACCTCCTGCTCGGAGCCGTCCTGTGAGTTGTCGTCGACGAAGATCAGCTCATAGCTGTGAGGAAAGGCCCCCCGGATGCGTTCGGAGAGCGTGCGCAGATTCGGCTTTTCCTGGTAGGTCGGGACGACGATGCTGACGTCAGGGACTTCACTTTCTTCCGGCGGCACAGCGGACTCCCGCAGCAGGGAAAGCAGAGAGGATGCCGCGCGCCGCTATCCCCGTCAAGCCGCTGTTTCTGTGCAGAAACCCGCCTCGCTCAAGAATGCGTCACCACGGGCAGCGTAGTTCTCGAAGAAGCCGTAGCTGGGCGCTGCTGGAGACAAGAGCACGACGCCCCCGGGGGGGGTCACCTTGCGGGCCAGGGCGACGGCGTCTTCCAAGCCCGAGCTGAGCAGCACCTGGGGAACCCGGCCGCGGATTCCCCGAATCTCGTCGAGCAATGCCTCGGCGATGCGCCGGCCACTATCAGGCATCGCGATCACGGCGTGCACGTCCATACGCGCGAGGCGCTCCGCAAAGCGCTCGAAGTCGAGCCCGCGTTCGAAACCACCGACCAGCAGCGACACGGGACGCGGCTGGAATGTCTCGACGGCCGCGAGAGAAGACTGGGGGGTCGTTGAGATGCTGTCGTCGACGTAACACAGACCGTCGAGCTCTCCCAACACCTGCAGGCGATGGGGCAGGGCCTGGAAACTGCGCACCGCATCGATGCTGGAGAGCGCGTCGTAGCCCAGAGCCTCGATCGCAGTCAGCGCCGCGCACAGGTTCGACAGGTTGTGGTGTCCGCGCAACGGCACGTCGGCGATGGGGAAGACCGGCTGGCCGGCGCGTTCGATCGCGCGTGCGCCGACGCTGAATCCTTCGGGGTCGTTGAAGAAGCGTTGTCGGGCGCGGGGCGGAACCTGGCTCCGGCTCTCAGGGTCGGCTCGGTTGAGGATCTCGATACCCGGAGCTGTCTGGTCGAGCAGCCGCAATTTGTCCGCGAAATAGCGCTCCACCGAGCCGTGCCAGTCGAGGTGCTCGGGAAACAGGTTGAGCAGCAGCGCCACATCGGGATGCCCGCTGAAATCACTGGTCTGGTAGCTCGACATCTCGATGACGGTCACGTCTGCCGTCGGCGCCAGGTCGAACAGGGGGATGCCGATGTTTCCCCCCAGCGCCACCCGCAAGCCGCGAGCCCTCAACATGTGGGCGATCAGGCTCGCCGTGGTCGACTTGCCCTTGGTACCCGTCACGCAGATGGTTGCCGACGCGCGCGGCAGGGCGAACCAGAGGTTGGTCGCTGAGTCAAAGCGGGTCCCGCTGGCTCGGGCCCGCTGTACGGCCGGTGTGTACGGACTGATGCCGGGCGATTTGATCACGATCTCGAATTCGCCGAGCAGTTGTGGACAGGCATTGCCGATCACGAGGCGCACCCGCGGGTCCGCCTCGACGGCTGCGCGCGCCTCGTTGCCCAACGGACCGTCGTTGAGCACCGTCAGCTCCTGCTCCGGTAGATGCTGTCGCACCACACGCAACACGGCGCGTCCTTCACGGCCAAAGCCCCAGATGGCGACCCGCCGTCCCTCAAGCTCTGCAATACGCACGCAGCTTCTCCTCATACCCGGGTGGCAGGCGGTGCTCACCGCTCAGCTCGAACAGGGTGGCATTGTTTCCAGCGAGCAGCCGTCCGTGCAGCGCACGCAACACCGCCGCATCATGCCACGCCTCCCTGCCGAGCAGGAGCCGGCAGGCGGCGCGGGATTCGGCTTGCTCGCCGACGCATTCGAAAGGTTTGTGCCCGCGCAGCCCCACCAGCTCTTCGAAACCGTGCAGCTGGGTGGGCTGATCGAGCAGGTTCTGGCCGAAGATGGCCAGCAGCTCGTCTTGCGGGAGAAAGGGGGCCAGGGCCAGAAACACGAAGCGGCATTTCGGGCAGTCGTTGCACCACCCTTGGGCGCGCCGCTCACGAGCTATCCGGAAGGCCGCATTGCAGCTGGTGAAGACGTCATGGTAGCGGTTGCAGCGGGCGAAGATGCGCGCGATGTGCAGCTCAGACAGGGGCCGCAACAACGAGTAGTAGCGGAAGCCCTCCAGGAGCTGGTCGGCGATCAGGGTGTCGGCCAGGGTTTCGAAGTCGAGGCTCTTGCTGTACTGGTGGTTGATCGCCACGCCGCGCCAGCTGAGGTTGCCGACGTTGGCCGAGCGCTCGTTGGAGAGCGCGGCCCGGTCGAAGTCGTACAAGACCCCGGCGGCGGCGAGAGTGAACGCGATGATGGCGGAAATCGGTACGTGGCCGTTGTGGGCCCCCTGGCGGTTGAGCTCGAGTAGTTGGGGACTGATGCGGCGGGAGACATGGATATGCGGCAGACCCGCTACCCTGCATACCTCGGCGATCGCTCGGGGCTTACCGATCGAGAACAGCACCAACTCTTCGCCCATCGCCCGCAAGGCCTCGATGCTGACCACCGAGTCCTTGCCTCCACCTACGGGCACGGCCGTGCGACGCCGCAGCTTCAGGCGTGTCGGCGGAGGAGCCAGCAAGCCTCGTTGGAAGGGGAACCGCACACGCCCCCGCAGGTCGAGACCGTTGCGGTAGCCGAATTCCCCCAGGCCGCGGAACCAGATCTCCTCGAGCTGCGCGGCAGTGCCCTCGGGGAGGGGCCCAGCCGCCCGCTCGATGCGAGGAGGGACGGCGGCTTTGTAGTAGCTGACACCCGCGACCAGGTACAGCATCTCCAGACAGCGCTCAAGGGCTTCGCGGCGGGCGGCGCTCAAAGAAGTGGGAGCGCCGTGGAAGCAGAAGCTCTCTTCAAAGCTCTCGCCGGTGTCGAAGCTGTAATGGAAGCGTGCGGTCGTCTTTTGTACATCGTAGGACCAACCGTCGAAACGGAAGCTGCCCACGGTCTCGGGGTGGAAGGCTCGGGGCGCGGTGCAGGGTTCGCTCAGCATGGCGAGACCTCCAGAAGTTTGCGATGGAAGGCGGCCTGCTGGTCCCAGTCGAGGGTGTCCACAGTCAGCTCTGCGCGGCCGCTGCAGCCGTCGACGGCGCCGGCCGCGAGAGCCGCTTCGAGCAGGCGGCGCAGGACCGCTGCAGACAGAAGCTCGGCGATCAGCCCAGGCTTGCCGAGGTGTAGCAGCAGGGCGGCGGCCAGGCCCGCAGCCCCCCAGTTGGAGACCGCGCAGATGATCGGCTGCTCTGCCGGGACACGGCAAGCGATACGGTCTCCGTGGGGGATGTGGGCCCTCGTCAGCTGTGCAAGGCTTCCCATGCCCAGCTCGTTGCCGCCGTCACCGATGGCGAGGCAGCGCCAGGGGCCGGCCGTGTAGACTTCTTCCCAGGGGGCGTCTGCGGGCAGGGGCTGGCCTCGCATCGAACGTGCTCGGCCGTCGGCGGAAGGACCGGGCACTTCAATGGCTAGCACATAGCGCGTGTCCGCAGCGCGCCAACGGGACACCGTGGGCGCTGCTGCGTCGATGCTCTCGATGCGCAGCGCTTCGGGGCTCGCGGCTGCGCAGGCCTCGACGACGGGGAAGCAGCTGGGGCTGGTTGCCAGGCGCACGCGGTACGCCAGGCGTTGCAGCGTCGCGGCCAGAAGCACGGCGCCGGGGGGGCCGTCGGTCTCGGCCACGCCGTAGTTGGGCAGGAAGAAGCCGGTCAACAGAACGACCTCCGCCCGGGGCGATGCGCCCAGCTGCCGGGCCACGCGGTAGAGATTCCCGTGGCATGCGTCGATGAGCGGGCCGCTGCCTCGTCCCACGTCGTTGCAGCAGAGCGCCTCGATCTGCGCGATCAGCTTGGCTTCGTCGAGCACAGCTGCTCCCACGTCCCACCCTCCAGAGCCTTCCTATCTATCGGCTGTGCGGGGGCGGGGGTGCAATCGCTGCTCGCTCAGGAGCTCAAGAGCCGGGTCTTTCCTTGGCCCGACCGGGCCCCCAGCGGCTGGTCTTGAAGGTCGCGCCCCAATCGCGCAGCACCGCCTCACTACTCTTCTGGGCGCGGTCTGCCAGGGCCGTGCACACGCCCGCGGCGAAACACACATGCACGCGGGCCGCCTCTTCGTCCTCAGCGCGGAACCAGGTGGTGGAGCGGACCAGAATGCGCAGTTGCTGAACGCCGTCGGGGGCCCTTTCGTTGAGGATCTGCCAGCGCAGCTCGACGTCGCAGTCGAGGTCTTCGGGCAGCAGCCGATCGCTATCGTCGAATTCGTAGCGCACGTTGTCGAAGGCCTGCTGATGGTCTGTCAGGCGCTGGGGAGCCAGCAGCCGAAGCTCGCGGGTATAGCTGCGGTCGGGGTCGTGGAAGGCCGCAAGATGCAGCTCGCCCTTCAGCGCGGCCACACTGCCCGCCCAGATAAGGCCCTCAGCCTCCAGCCCATCGCTGTCGCGAGGAAGGGCTTTGAAGACCTCATCGAGCAGAAGAACCAGCTCATTGCTGTCGGCCGCGACGCGGATCTTACAGCCGGCGCTGGCGTGCTTGCGCACCAGCGGTGGGGCGGAGCAACCGAAAAAGGCCAGCGAGCTGGTGAGCAGCAACAGAGTATAGAGCGAGCGCATGGGGGTCCTCCCGACAGCAGCCCGCGCATTGTAGCAGGTGGTCGTTGTCTGACCAGCTACTCGGCTGGCGTCGACTCCGCGCCCGTCAGGGTCCGCAGGCGTTGGCGGGCGAACGCGAGCCACTATGACTGAGGCGGGCCCGCGGCGTCGCGTGCGTAGTAGAGGCGCGCTTGTGCCGGGACCAGCCGCGATGCAAGCTGCCCTTGTTGGCCGGCCAGGCTGCTGTCAGACTGGATTCGAGAAGCATGAACTTTTTAGCGCCGCTGAGCGTTGACTCCATGGGGGGCTGTGTGGAGAGACCCGTGCTATTGTCACGAACCCAGGTGTGTCTGGTGCTGCTGCTGACCGGCTTTCTGGCGGGCCAGGAGCGTCGTGCCGAACAGCCCAGTTTTGGCTCTCAAGCTCCTCTGCCGGCGCTTGCCGGTGCCTACCGATCGAGCCTGCCACCGCTGAGACCGCCGGTCGTGGCGCCGATCGAGTCTCTGGACATCCGCTTGAGCAGCCTCGACAGCGTGCTGCTGGTTGCGGACGTGCCGGCAGAGACCGCGGCTGAGAAGCGGCCGCGCACGCAGGAGACAGGCAAGCTGGTCCGGGCCGGTGTCAGCATCCGCTGTACCTGGCGCACCAGTGACGGCCAACGCTGCTACAAGAGCTCCTACGCCGACGGCTTGTGCCACCTGCACCAGACCGATCCCTCCTACCGCGGGCGCTACTTCGCCGACCTCTCGCGGCGCCACCAGACGCTGGTGGTCTGGGTGGGGTACTGTCGCGACTAGGGAGCGTCGCAAGAAACAAGACGGATGTGCGTTTTTTCGTTGGGAGGTCTCGTGCGCTCCCGGGGGCTGTGCTATCATTCCTCATCATGCGCTGGAGGACGCCCCCCATGGAGCCGAATGCGATCACCGTCACCGGCGCCCGCGAGCACAACCTCAAGGGCATCACGGTAGAGATCCCAAAGAAGAAGCTGGTGGTCTGCACGGGGGTTTCCGGCTCGGGAAAGTCATCCCTGGCCTTCGACACTCTGTATGCGGAAGGGCAACGGCGCTACGTTGAGAGCCTCAGCACCTACGCCCGTCAGTTCCTCGGTCAGATGGAGAAGCCGAAGTTCGACACCATCCGTGGTCTATCTCCGACCATCGCTATCGAACAGAAGTCGGTTTCGAAGAACCCGCGCTCGACCGTCGGTACGATCACCGAGATCTACGACTACCTGCGCTTGCTGTTCGCTCGCGTCGGCACCCAACATTGCCATCTGTGCGGGCGCGAGGTCAGCTGTCTGTCTGCGCAACAGATCGTGAAGCGTATCGTGAGCCTGCCAGAGCGCACCAAGATCTTCCTGCTTGCGCCCTTGGTCGAGAACCGCAAGGGCGAGCACAAAGACTTGATCCAGCACGCGCGCGCCGAAGGCTTTGTGCGCCTGCGCATCAATGGCAAGATCATCGAGATCGAGAAGCTCAAGGGCCTCGACAAGAAGAAGAAGCACACGATCGAGGCGCTCGTCGACAGGTTGGTGGTCAAGCCGGGCATCGACGGGCGCCTGACCGACACGGTCGAGACCTGTCTGAAGCTCGGTGACGGCCGCCTGATTCTCTCCGGCCCGAATCTCGAAGACCGTATGTTCTCCGAGCGCCTCGCTTGTGAAGACTGCGGGCTGGGCTTTCCGCCTCTGTCGCCGCAGAGTTTCTCTTTCAACTCGCCGCTGGGCATGTGCCCGACCTGCCACGGATTGGGAGCCTCGCAGGAGGTGGACGAGTCCCTGGTGGTCAGCGATCCGAAGCTGAGCATACTCGAGGGCGCGATCGTGCCCCTGGCCAATGTGGCCCAGAACACCTGGTCGTTGCGTCTGCTCGAAGCGGTGGCCCGCCAATACAAGCTGTCACTCGACAAACCCTGGCAGACGCTTACGCCGAAGCAGAAGAAGGTGATGCTCTGGGGGACGGACGGCGCCGAGGTCGAGGTGCGCTGGAAGCGACGCTCGGGCTCGGGTACCTACCGCACGGCCTGGGAAGGGGTGATGCCTCAGCTCGACCGCCGCTACAAGGCGACCAGCTCAGACCGGGCGAAATCGCACTATGCGCGTTTCCTGGCTGAGAAGCCCTGCCACAGTTGTGATGGCTCGCGGCTACGGCCCGAGAGCCTGGCAGTGCGCGTCGGTGGGCGGGGCTTGTGGCAGCTGTGTCAGGAGCCGATCGGCGACCTCTTTGCCTATTTCGATGCGCTGCGCCTGGAGGGTAGCCAGGCCGAGATCGCCCAAGAGGTCCTGAAGGAGGTGCGTGACCGGCTGAGCTTTCTCAACAAGGTCGGGCTCTCCTACCTGTGTCTGTCGCGCAAGAGCCCGTCGCTGTCGGGTGGTGAGGGGCAACGCATCCGCCTGGCAAGCCAGATCGGCAGCGAGCTCTCGGGGGTGATCTACATCCTGGATGAGCCGAGCATCGGGCTGCATCAGCGGGACAATCAGCGCCTGCTCGAGGCATTGTTGAGGCTGCGCGATCTGGGAAATTCGGTGTTGGTGGTTGAGCATGACCGCGAGACCATCGGCAGGGCTGACTGGGTGGTCGATTTTGGACCGCGGGCAGGTTTGCACGGCGGCGAGGTGGTTGTCGCAGGGCGGCCTGAGACGGTGGCCGCGCACCCGACCTCGCTGACCGGGTTGTACCTGTCGGGCCGCGAGAGCATCCCGATTCCTGCCAGCCGCCGCAATCCCAAGGGGTTCATCGAGATCCAGGGGGCCCGCGAGAACAACCTGAGGAACCTCGATGTGCGCATCCCTCTCGGGGTGTTCACCTGCGTGACGGGCGTCAGTGGTGCGGGCAAGAGCTCACTGGTCAATGGCATCCTCTACCCGGCGTTGCACCGCAACCTACACGGCGCCAGCCGGATGCGGGTCGGTCGGCACGACAGGGTGCTCGGCATCGCCGCCATCGATAAGGTCATCGACATCAATCAGAGCCCCATCGGTCGCACTCCGCGCTCGAACCCAGCCACCTACACAAAGCTCTTCGATCCGATCCGGCAGTTGTTCGCGATGCTGCCCGAGGCGAAGGCTCGCGGCTTCAAACCAGGCCGTTTCAGCTTCAATGTCAAGGGTGGGCGCTGCGAGGCCTGCGAAGGTCAGGGCTCCAGGAAAGTCGAGATGCACTTTCTGGCAGATGTCTTTGTGCGGTGCGATGAGTGCAAGGGCAGCCGCTACAACGACGCCACGCTGCGCGTTCGGTTCAAGGGTCATTCGATCGCGAGTGTACTGGGCATGACGGTGCTCGAGTCTCTTGAGTTGTTCCGCAACCATCCGCATATCGCGCGCGTTCTGCAGACGCTGGTCGATGTTGGCCTCGACTACATCAGCCTGGGCCAGTCGGCCACCACCCTGTCGGGAGGCGAGGCGCAACGCATCAAGTTGTCGCGCGAGCTGGCCAAGCGTTCTACCGGGTCGACCTTCTACATCCTGGACGAACCATCCACGGGTTTGCATTTTGCGGATATCCGCCGCTTGCTGCACGTACTGCAACGCCTGGTCGATGCGGGCAACACCGTGCTGGTCATCGAGCACAACCTCGAGATCATCCGCGCTGCCGACCACGTGATCGACCTCGGGCCCGAGGGAGGCAGCGGAGGCGGGCAGGTGATTGCACGAGGCAGCCCTGAAGAGGTCGCAGACATAGAGGCCAGCATCACCGGCCGCTATCTGGCTCGGGAGTTGCGAACGGCCAGCAGCCTGCCAGCATAGTGTGATCGGGCCGGCGAGTCTGCTATCCTTCGACGTATGAAGAGTGCCTCGGCGGCTGACGGGGGCGTCCCCCATATCCAGTATTGCTTCCGTTCCCAGACCGAGGCTCCGCTTGAGCCTGAGCCTGGTGAGGCGGTCATCGCTCATGCCGAGAGCCCCAAGCGGCTGGCCCTCGACGCGCTTGAATCGGGCTTGTCGTTGCTGCGGTGCGGAACGGGGCCGGTGTCCAGACTTGTGCTGGAGACCACTTTCACCAGTCCTACGCTCGACGATATGCTGGCCGCCGCGATCCTGCGCAAGCAGCTTCTTGAGCAGCCGCTTCCCGAGGGAGTACGCGCCTTTGCGGAGTATGCGGCGCTGGTCCGGCAGGGTCTCGACGGAGCCTCAGTGCCGCCAGAGCGCTCCCTCGAAGGCGTCTATCTCGCAGTCAGGAACCTCGACGGTGCAGATCTGGCAGAGTTGGCAGGAGCCGAACGCTTCCTGCCCGGCTGGTACCGGCTCGAACGGCACATCTTGGCGGTCGCCGAAGAGGGCAAAGCGCCCTTTCAGGATCTACTCTTCGAGGGTCCAGAGTGGGCACGCGAGAGGATCTACCTGGCGCGGGATCGGGAGGTCTACCAGCGCGATGTGCGGGCGGGCCGCCGTTGGCTGATCACGGGTCTGGGGGCTCCTGCAGCGGGCCTCGTCCTGTTCGAGCCCAAGAGCCTGTTGTTCAAGCATTGGTGCCGTGAAGATGAAGGCGCGCCCGTCGCGGGCGGCTACCTGTTCCTCGCGGTCCGCTGGCAGCCAGGGAAGTGGGTCTTCTCTACCGCGCCGCACTTCCGCATCTCCCTGAAGCCTCTCTGCCTGCGCCTGCAGCAAGCCGAGCTGCGACGGGAAGCAGCGGGCCCGGTGGATGATCCCTGGTTCGAGGGCGGGCCCTTCGCCCACACGTTGATCGCTGCGCCCCGGCAGGGGAGCGCCATCCCCGAACAAGAGCTGCTGAGGGTTGTCGCCGACTGGCTCGAGGCGAAGCCATCCGAGGACCAGTTGCCTTCGGGGGTGGCCGAGTTCTTTGTGGCGTGGCCGATCGCAGGTCTTTCCGCTCCCGAGATCGCCTGGCGTAGCCGAGATGGCGTCGTCTTCCGCGCCTTCGACCGTCGGGGGCATTCTTTCCGTGTGCAGGTGACAGGACTCAGCGATGCCGCGGGCGCGCCACCTGTTCTGGTGCGGAGCGAGCGCGAGGCGCTTGAAACGCTCGAAGAGAAGCTGCGTGGCAGCTCCGATGCCCGCAGCGCCCGCCTGCTGCGATTCCTGAACCATCGTGAGCTCTCCTGGCGGGGGCGGAATCTGCTGTGCAGCGTGGGCCCCGACGATCTACAAAGCTCCCTTGCCGCCTGGCGCTACAGCAACGAGCAGCCGCGATTAGGGGCAATCGTGACCCTGCTGGCAGATGTCGCTGAGGGGCTGTCTCTGCTGCACGACTGGGGCCGAGTCCATGGAGATCTGCACGCCGAGAATGTCTTCGTGGCGTTGAAGGATGGCCAGCCGCGGGCGGTCGTGGGTTCGCTGGCAGGAGCTGTCTGTAGCAGGCGCGCGGGCTTCGAGAACATCAACTACTCTCCGCCCATTCTGCAAGAGGCTGATCCGAGTCGCGATGTCTTTGCGCTCGCCATCCTGAGCGTCTTTGTCGTGCGCGGTCACCTCGACGCGCCCTTCCGTGATCGGGCCAACGGGACCCTGTCGCCGGATGTCTTTGCGGCGGTCGTGGCCGAAGAGCTTGGAGCGTCCGCCGACTGGCTCGAGAAGTTGCGGCGCCTCGTGCTCCGCGCAGGAGCCTTCGACAGTCGACTCCGGCCGACGGCCCTGGAATTCCGCGCTGAGCTGCTCGCGTTCAGTCAGGATCTCTGCACGCTCGAGACCTCGGCGCTGCCCAGAACGGAGGGGACGTCGACCTGGGCGCGGCAGCAGGACGAAGTGGAAACGGACTTCAATGTGCTGGGCCTCGCGGGTGAAACCGCGTCCCCCATTGCGTGTGCACGCTGCGCCCGGCAGAACCCTCCGCACGCACACTCCTGCGTGGCGTGCGGGACTCTCCTGCCGCTGCTGGCCCATGGAGCCAGCGAGCTGGATGCCACGGCGGCGGAGAAGTTGGTGGGTCGGAAGCTGCAGGGCTACGGCATCGAGTGCATACTCGGCAAGGGCGGGATGGGGATCGTCTATCGCGCCCGCCAACTGCGCCTGGACCGAGAGGTCGCCGTGAAGGTTCTACCGCCTTCCCGTTCCCGTGAGCTGCAGCTGGTCACGCTGTTTGAGCAGGAGGCAAAGGTCCTCGCTGCCCTGGACCATCCGCATATCGTGCCGATCTATGACATGTTCGAGGCCGACGGCTTCTTCTGTATCGTGATGGCCCTGGCGCGGGACGGTTCGGTGCGCGATCTGCTCAAGCGTCAGGGGGCACTCCCTGAGGAGGATGCTGTCGACATTGTGGGGCAGGCTGCCCTGGGCCTCTTCGCAGCCGCGCGTGAAGGAATCGTCCATCGCGACATCAAGCCCGACAACCTGTTGTTGAGCCAGGGGCGCGTGCGCATTGCCGACTTCGGCATCGCCTGCCGGCATGGCGACCCCGATGAGGACATCTTCGGAACGCCGGCCTATATGGCTCCAGAACAGTGGACCGCGTTCTTGCATGCGACCCACCGCTCCGACCTGTATGCGCTGGGCTGCACGCTGTTCGAGCTGTTGACGGGCAAGACTCCTTTTCGTGGGCCGGGATGGACTGCTTTCCAGAAGCAGCACTTGAGCGATGATGCGCCTGATGTCCGTGAGCTGCGCTCGGAGATCTCGGCCACGCGTGCCGAATTGGTCGCACGGTTGTTGCGCAAAGACCCCGCCAAGCGCTATGCGACTGGGGAAGAGCTGGCCGAAGCCCTGCTCAAGGCCGTCTGAAGTTCTCGAGCGCGGTGCTGGGGCCCTTGTCGGTGGTGAGGCTACAGCGGGGCGTTTCTACCAAGGCTGCCGTGGTCGGCAACTCCGAGCCCAGCGCACTACCGAGATCAGTGGGCTGGTCGGCCGGATCGTCCGGCTCGACATCGGGAACAAGGCAGCTCTCTCCGGCATAGATCAAGTCCTGCGCGATCGCGGCGAAAGCCGGCTCGTCGACGCTGCCCCCGGCGTTCAAGCAGCTCTCGATCCGTCCGGCGAGGTGGGCAGCGGCATCCGCCAGCAGGGTCTTGGTGACCATACTTGAGGCGATCGCTGTTGCCCCTGCCACAGCCAGCCCGGAGTTGGTGCCAGGCGGGCCGACGAGCACAGGAATCACCGCCAGGGCGAGCAGGCCCTGGCTTGCGCAGACCACTCCCTCCGCGTTTTCCCGAAGCAGGTCCTTGCCGAATGTGCGGACCCCATCGAGGGAGTCGATGTCGTCGATGCGTCCAAGGAATCCAAACAGGGAGCCATCGACCGCGTCTTCTACCAGTCTCGCATGCATCTCCTGCGAGCAAACGGGACGCCCCAGCGTCCTGGAGGCTGGTGAGGACCGCGCTGCGTCCGAGGTCTCGCTGGCATCGCGGGCGGATCCGCTGGGGTTTGTTTGCGCGGAAGGGCAGCACTTCAGCGTCTGCGTGACGAAACTTCCCGCGTTGCGGGTGACCTCGACAGCCGCGACGAAACGGCCCTGGTCGTCGAATCCCGAGAACACCGCGCGGTCTCGCTGCCAATCGATGGTGATCGCGCTGTTGTCCGCTTCGGAGTATACGAGAGTGGGCAGACCCGTGGTGGCATCATAGATGGTTCTGAGTCCGAAGAGCGGGAGGTTCATCCAGGCCAGCGACTCCGAGATCTGGTCGATGCTGCCATCGCTGTTCTTCGTCCCCCAGAAAGCGTAGCTCTGACCATCGCTGACCTGCAGCTGTCCCAGAAACAGGCGGGCCTCATTGGCCTTCCCCAGCGCGGGCTCTCTGGTGTCGAGGGTCAGGCAGTAACTGGGGGCGCTGCCGGGCTCATTGCACCCACAGCCAGCCAAAGAGATGACGCACACCAGAAAGAGGCTGCCTCGGGATGTCTTGGCCATGGGACTCTCCTGTGCTTCGCTGCAGGAAGGCCGGTTTGCGCCTCGCCTGGTCTGCAGAGATGTACGGGCGTCCCCAAAAGGTGGAAATGCACTCCTCTCAAAACGGGCAGCCTGCCTGAGCCGATTGCGGCTTCCCCTTCATCCAGAAATGTCGGTCCCCTCTCTCTGCGAAATCCTGCGCAGTTTTTCCGCCTTTTCCTCCTCCTCCGTCATCGCATACAGACCCTCATTGCACGCCGTGCCGATGAGGGGTGCGCTGCACCCGACCCTTCTGTCGGGAACGCGCGGGAGGAGAACCGCCGATGCAACTCAGAGACTTCCAGAGGCACTGCGGAGCCATGCTGCAGTCGTTCACAGAATGTGCAGATGAGGGTTTCGCCGAGCGCATCGCAGCGGCCCGTCGTCGCCTGTCTGGCGAGCGGCTCAAGATCCTGGTCATCGGCCGGTTCTCGCGCGGAAAATCAACGTTCATCAACGCTCTGATCGGCGAGCCCATCCTGCCGTCCTGCGCCCTGCCAACCACGGCGACCATCAGCCTGCTGCGCGGAGGCGCCCGCCGCAGCGCTATCGTGACCTATCGGGATGGCCACCAGGAATGGCTCGACCTGCCAAGTGCGCGCACATACAGCTACCTGGACTACGTCGTCACGAGCAAGAATGGTCGCGCCCGGACCATCCGGCAGGTGCATCTCAGTCTTCCGGGCCGGCTCGAGCAGATCCAAGCGGACCTGGTCGATACGCCGGGCGTGCATGAGTTGGACGAGCTGCGCGAGGACATCGTGTTCCGCTACCTGCGTGAGGCGGATGCTGTCGTCGTCTTGCTCGACTCTCAGCAGCCTCTGACTTCACTGGAGCGCGTCTTTCTTCGTGAATGTGTGCCGGACCACGGCCTACGGCGCATGATCTTCGTGATCAACAAAGTGGACGAGCTCTCCGAGGCCGATCCCTACGACACAAAGCGCCTGGACACACTCGTTCAGCAGGTGGGGCAGCGGTTGGGCGAGCTGGCCGGAATGGCGGCCCCCGAGGTGTTTGCTGTCTCAGCGTTGAAGGTCCTGCGCGCGCGATACATGGGGATCCCTTCACCATGGATGGGTCGCTTCGAGGCTCTGGAGAGCAGACTGCTGTCCTTCGCCAACGCCCACGCTTTGTCGGGCCGTCTGCGTGGCTACTGCATCCGTCTCAAGAGATGGATCGGGCAACAGCTGCGCTTGCTCGAGATCCGTTCCCTGGCCCTGGCGAGCGCGCCAGAGCTGGCAAGCGCTGGTCTGCCAGCATTGCGCAGGGAACAGGACCAGCTGCAGGGACGGCTTGCGGCACTTCAGAAGCGTCTGGAGGGTTTCGAAGAGCGCATGCGTCCCCTGGTCGCAGAGATGTGGGGGATCGAAGTCGAGCGGCTGCGCCTGCGCTTGGCTGCGGTCCTCCGCGAGGCTGGCTCGGACACCTTCGGGCTCGAGCTCAGCCGCGAGCTGCGTCGTCTGGTGGGACGCTTCGAGAGTGGTGCCTCGAGTCTGTGTGCCACTTTCGAGCACGATATGAATAGTGAGCTCTCGCCGGTGCAAACCGATGTCTCCGAGCGCTTGATCGATGACCTGCTGGGGTTGCTCGCAGACTCTTTTCTGCCGGGGCCGTGGACCGATATCGGGCAGCACCCGGCTGCAGAGGGGGCAGCTGTCCCGAAGGCGGCATTGAGCGGGAGCCGGCTGCGGGAAGCTGTGGACAGGCGCTGTGATCGGCTGCAGTCCCGCAGAGACGAGCTGGCAGATCGCGTCTCCAGCCGCTACGCCCGCGCACTGCGTGAGGGGATTCAGCACAGCGCAGCGCATTACGCCCAGGAGTTGGAAACCGCCGTCGAGGCGGGGCAGCTCGCCAAGACGCTCGGAGCTGGCGAGCGCGCGAAGCACCTCGAGGAGATCGACCGGCGCATCGCTCGATTGCGTGCCCTGCAGGTGGCGTGTGTCGGCCTCGCAGACTATGACACGTCGGGATATGCGGAGAAACAGGCCAAGCCGACAGCGGTGGGAAACGGAGCCTGAGGGCGGCTAGCAGCCTGCTAGTGCTGGGGAAGCGTCACAAATCGTTCGAGGAAGCTCCCGAGCTGGGGGCGGCGCTCGGGGTCGCTCTGGGTCGCCTCCAACAGCAGATCAGTGGTCGCGTCATACCAGCGGTCCCCAGCGCCGAGGATCCATGCACCCTTCTGCGCGGGGGCCAGGACCTCTGCCCGCACTTCGCATCCGCCGCGGAAGTTGAGGGGCTGGTCCGTCGGCGCGATCAGCCAGGCAACGACATACGCCAGCGAAACCAGGTCGGCAGCCGCGGTCTTCTCATGGAGGGGCGGGGCGAAGACTGGATCTCGGAAACCGGTGTTCTGGCCGTGTTCGAGAGTGCAGCCAAAGTCCGAAAGGACGGCCGAAAAGCGACCCCGGCTCCGCGAGACCAGAATGTTCTGGGGCTTGACGTCATGGTGCACAAGCCCCCATGAGTGCAACAGCTCCAAGCCCTGAACGACGCAACGCACAAAGCGCTGCAGCTGTTCGAGCTGCAGAGTGTCCCGCTTGAGGCGCCAGTCACGCAAGCTGCCTTCAGGATGGAAAGCCGACACGAGCACTTGCAGCGCGCAGCCTGACCAGTGGACGGGCACGATGCGCTCGGCTACAGCGAGGTATTGTCCGCGTGGATCGAAACTCGCCTGCAGGCGTCGCCGGATGTGTGCGTGGATCTCGGTCTCGCGGCGGTTGCGCGCCTGGGCTTCCTGGCTGTTCTCGAGCCCACACACCTTCAGCGCAACCCGACGCGAGCCGGTTTCCGCCCGGAAGATCGGGGCCTGTTGTCCGCCTTCCGAAAGAGGCTCCGGATTGCGGAACTCGGGCAGCGGCCAACCCGCGAGCAGACTCTTGCTGGCAAAGCTGCCGTTGCCGGCAGGTGGCTCCCACAGGCGCACACCGAGCACGTCTTTGACAACCTCGACGACGATGGCCTCGTCGAGCCTCGAGCCACCCATCGGAGAAGCAACCAGGGAACAGTCGAAGGGCTCTCCGCGGAACCAGGGGTTGTCGGGCTGCGCGCTTTCGTTCTGCTCTTCGGCGGCTTGCAAGCGCTCCGCCAGGAAGTGCAGCGGTTGGCGGCGGTCGCGTGCGCTGCAGAAGACCCAGTTGCCCGGAGCGAACATCACCGCCATGAAACCATAGTCGGAGGGCGAGCCGCATTGCGGATCCTGGTCGGCCCATTGCTTGAACAGACTCGAACGGGGCTGGCGCAGAAACAAGCCGGCCACCGCTTCCTTACGGCCGGGGAAATGCACCCACCAGCGCTCGCCGTTCTGCACGTCTTCGGCGTAGCGCTTGTGGTCGGACTGGAGGAATTCCCATTCAGCCCGGAAGGTCTGTCGGTCGAAGGTGTAGTGTCCCGGGTCGATGCCCCGGCCCGCGGCTTCGATGACCGCTGCCTCCACCTGCCGCCAGCTGGCCAGAAAACGCTTGTGTTTGGCCTCGAACCCGACTGGCGGCAGTTGTGGATCCCAGACCTTGCGGCTCTCCAGAAACAAGCCTTCCAGGGAATCTTCGACGGGCACTCTGGAAACCGGCCAGCCGCTGCGTTGACGCGCAGAGTAGCGCGCGAAAGCCTCCAAGCCTGGCAGTGTGGGGGCGCCGCGAAGCCAGCGGCGGACCAGAGTGGTGGCCAGCATGTCATCGAAGTTCGGACCGTTGTTGCCGAAGTCGAGCACGATGCTATGCAAGGGGCCCGGGCCCGTCAGCAGCGCCGCTTTCGGATCGGCGAGCACGTCGAGAGCCAACTGGCGCGGTCGATCGGAGCGGAAGACTTGACCAGTGAGAAGAACCTCGCCGTCTCCGGGTTGAGTTTCCCGGTCGAACTTCCGGAACACGATCGTGAGAGCCCCCGGCAGCAGAGGTTTCAAATCACGATCCTTTGCGGACGGGTTCCCTCCCAGGGTAGCATACCTGGCTCAAGTCTGCCGCTTCCGCCTTTGGCAAGCCCGGGGTAAGTGGAGAGCGTCAAGGAGGAGTCCTGCATTGAGCACCTCACCAGCTGGCGAAGAGAAGTTCTGGCCCGAGACCAGCGAAAACCTGTTGCGGACGACCGGCACCAACGAGGGGCCGTCGAAGTGGATGGCGTACCTGGGGCCGACGCGTGCCCTGCTGCGCAAGTACCGTGTGCCCGACGCGGACATCGAGGACCTGACGGTGCAGGCCCTGGAGCGCCTGTGCCGCAAGGTCAAGCTCTACGACCCTTCCCGGGGCAGATTCCGCAGCTACTACCAGAAGATCCTCTACCACCTGTTCGTCGACTATTACCAGGGGCTGCGGCGAGACAAGGCCCTGAAAGAAGACCTGCGTAGCTCTGCCGCGCACAGGCAGAGGCCTGAAGAGCCCCCTGAGCAGGAGGAGTTGCTCGGTAGTGCCGCTTTCGAGGTCTTGCTCGAACGAGGGCGCGAGTTGTTTGAAGAGTTCATCGCGGCCCAACCTCCCAAACGCACCGAGCGACGCAACGCCGAGACGCTGTGGCACTGGGTCGTCGAAGGCCAGAACCAGCACCAGCTGAGCGCCAGCCTGGGTACCACCACCCGCACTGTCCGCAACATCATCCAGAGAGGTGCGCAGGCATTCGCCGTCTGGGCACGCCAGCGCTTCCACCCTGAAGATTTCGCGGTGTTGCAGCGGGCGGCTCGGGTGCTGGACGAGGGCGCATCCGCAAGTGAAACCGGGGACACCGACCCCGAAGGCCTGCGGCAGCTGTTCCGCTACATCTCCGACGAGAAGCGGCGCGTGATTCTGGCGGTGCTTGGGCGCTTGGGTGAACAGGACCGCGAGCCCGATGATCAGCAGACGTTGTAATCGAAGCTGCGCGCCTGGCCGTTCTGGTATGGAATCACGGCATGGAACTGCCCGTCCGGGGCGGCGTCGAACAACAACGGCAGGAAGTGTTTGTCCCCATCCCAGATCGGCACCTGCCAGGCCAGCAAGTCGTCGATGCCCACCCACAGAAGCTCGCCTTCGTCGCTGAGGGCACGGGGCTCGCCTTCAAAGCGAGGCACGACAAACACAAAGGCGAACCAATCCTGGCCGTTCTTGCCGAAGCCGGGCCAGGAGATCGTGCCCCGCAGCTCGAGGGCGGCGGCCTCGATGCCCGCCTCTTCACGGATCTCGCGCCGCATGCAGGCCACGACGTCCTCGCTGCGCTCGAGCTTCCCTCCAAGTCCCACGTAGCGGCCCTGATGATGGTCGTCCGGACGGGTGGAGCGTCGCATCATCAAGACCTGCCGCCCGTCGGGATGCAGAACATACCCCAGCGTCGCGAGCACAGGTGTATACGGCATCACTCGAGCCCATCGCTGCGGAAGATGTTGAAATACAGGATCGCTTTGTTGCGGCGGAACACCCGGATGGTGACCGTCAGGCAGGGCACGTGGGCGACCACCGTGCTGCTGTCTGCCGGGCGCACTTCGAAACATACGCTGTATCCGTCCTCGGTCTGCAGCTGGCGTCCATCGAGCCGATCCCTGACTTGAGATGCCGGCAGTTTGCGGCTTTGGATCACCGCCTCTGTGACGAGCTGTTCGGCGCGTTGCATCTCGGTGACGCGCCCCCGGGCGTGAATGGTGGCGCCGAGCAGGTCGAGAAAGGAGGCCACCAGGCAGCTGAGCAGCGCGAAGCCGACCAGGGCTTCGAGCCACGTGAGCCCGGCGCGCGAGGAGGAAGTCTGCACCTTCAGATCCTCCGGTTCGGGTCTGCAGACTCGAGCATGCGGGTGGGTGCATCCCAGCTTGCCAGGCTGCGTGCCTGCGTGGGTCTCGGGCCTCCTTCGGCGGGCCGGCTGCGGTTGAGGCGCACGTAGCTGAGAAGCAGGCCCAAGGCCACGACGGCGCCCCAGATCAGGTTTGTGTGAGCGTTTGCAGGGGCCTCGGCTGCGGGTGGAGGGGCGGGTGGAGGTCCGTCGCTGGGTTGGAGCTGGGCGATGTACGCGATCGGAGAGCCAGCCGTGTTCCCCAGCAGCGGCTCGCTGCCTCCAGTCAGCACGATCTCCACCTGGTCGCGTCTGACCCGCAAGAGAACATCCCGCTCAGCCATCAGGTGCTCGGGGTCGCCGAGGATCAGGCGGCGGTCGACACTCTTGCCGCGCGACGCAACCCAGGCGATGAAGCGGGTGCTGACGTGCCACGGGAGCTGGCCGTCCGCCGAGGTCCACAGGGTCAACACGCGCGCCTCGGTCCACGCGATCGAGTCGCCGTTGACGACCAATGGGCCGGAGATGATGGCCGAGGTACTGGCCAGGGACGCGTAGGGATTGGTGCTGCCGTCCGGAGCGATCTCGAGATCGCGGACCCGGTCCTTGATCTTCTTGCTCGCGAGCTCGATCGCCGATTGCAGGGCGAGCTCGGCACGCAATCCCGCGTGTTGGCGGTCGAGGCGGCGCGCCTCGCCGACAGTATGCACGCAGTAGGTGAGCAGAACCACTGCAGCCAGGGTGAGCAGCAAGAGGGCTGCGGGAATCAGAATGTCTTTGCGGTGCCGGCGGGCCATCATGCCTCCGCTTGGCAGAGTAGCGGCGCGCGCGCATTTTTCCACCAGTCATCCCTGGAGGTGATTGGTTCAGGCGACTACAGTCTGTCCCGAAAGGAGGCTGCGATGCAGCTGCTCAGCTTGAACTGCAATGGGATCCGCTCGGCCGCGCGCAAGGGTTTTTTCAAGTGGCTCAAGCGCACGGAGCACGACATTGTCTGCCTGCAGGAGGTGCGGGCGGATCTCAGCCAGTTGCCCACCAAAGAGAGCTTCCCGCGTGGGCATCATGTGTTCTGGAACGCCGCCCGCAGCAAGGCGGGCTACTCGGGGGTCGCTGTCGCCAGTCGCCATGTGCCCGACAGGGTGCAGTACGGTTTGGGGTGGCCAGAGTTCGACCGCGAGGGGCGTTGGTTGCAGCTCGACTTCGGGCGGCTGTCGGTGGTGAGCCTGTACATGCCTTCGGGCTCCCACAGCGAGGACCGGCACGCCTGGAAGCTGGTCTGTTGCGAGCGACTGTTGCAGCACATGCTGCAGCTGCGTGCTGCCGGGCGTGAGTTGCTCATCTGCGGCGACTACAACATCTGCCACGGCGAGCTCGACCTCGAAAACTGGCGCGCGAACAGAAAGACCAGTGGCTTTCGACCTGAGGAGCGGGCCTGGCTGGATCGGGTGCTGGGAGCAGGCTTCCGCGACATTTTCCGTGAGCGCTATCCCGGGCAGCGCATCTATACCTGGTGGTCGAACCGGGGCAAGGCCTACGCTAAAGATGTGGGTTGGCGCCTGGACTATGCCCTGTCGACGCCTTCAGTGGCCGAGCATTTCGCCGAGGCCCAGGTCTACCGTGCGCTGCGCGTCAGCGACCACGCGCCTGTGCGGTTTGGGTTCGCCAAGTCTCTGCAGGATTTGGCCGAGGGCTAGCTACTCCTCATCGAAGGGGGTGATGTTGCGGACCAGGCGCAGGCCGCGCGTTCCGTCGGGCAGATTCGCCGGAGACTGGCGGCACGCGGCCCGGCAGGCGCTGGCCGGCGTGGCCCAGGATCCGCCGCGAGCCACGCGCTGCGTGCCCGTGGCTGCGCCCAGGGGATCGCTCTGGTCGCCCTCCGGATAGGGTCCGTAGAAGTCCCAGCACCATTCGGAGACGTTGCCGTGCATGTCGAACAGGCCCCAGTTGTTGGGTGCGTAGCTGCCTACGGCGGTCGGGCGCTCAAGGGCTTCAGCTTCGCTGGCAAAGTTGGCCTCGTTGTCGCGCAACGCGCGACCGAAGGCGAATGGCTCGCGCTCTCCCGCCCGGCAGGCGTATTCCCACTCTGCCTCCGTCGGCAGCCGGTAGCCGCTGAGCGTGAAGTCGAGGAAGCGGACCTCAGCGCTCTGTAGCCGTCCATCCGCATCCCGCACGACCTCGTCCAGCCGGTAGACGGGCTCGAGCCCGGCCAGCTCGGTCAGCTGCAAGCAGAAGTCGATGGCCTCCAACCAGCTGACTCCCTCGACGGGATTGCGCGCGGAGGTGTCTTCGAAGTGTGAAGGGTTGTACCCCATCACCTCCACGAATTGGGCCTGGGTTACCTCGTGAGCACCGAGGTAGAGGTTCTGGCCGAACTCGACCTGGTGCCGTGTCTCGTCGGCATTCCGGTCCGCCTCTCCATTGGGTGAGCCGATCTGCAGCTCACCGCGCGGAATCATGACGAACTTCATGCCGATCGGGTCCTGCAAGGCAGGCGGTGCCCATTCATCGTCGACGGCTTGCAGCTGGGCTCCGGTGGGTTGCCACCAGAGCTGCGCCACATCTTCGGCGGCATCGACCATCGGCACGGGCAGGCGTGCGGGGAGATTCCGGATGATCGCGTGCTGCAGGGCCAGACGGTTGCGCACCAATAGCAGGTCCGGGTCTTCGAGCATGCTCGCCAGGTCTTCGAAGTTGTTGGCCATCGCCTCGTCGAGCAAGGCAACAGCCTGCGTGGCGTCGCCGCTGAGTGCCCAGGCGCAGGCCATGTTGTAGTAGGACTCGTGCAGAAACGGAAACAGCTTGCTGCAGATCTGGAACTCCTGCAGGCAGCGCTCGCGCAACTCCACCAGGGGGCCCTGCTCACCATCCGCTTGCATCCGCAGCTCCGCGAGCGCCGCTGTGCCGCGTTCAAAGTGCAGCTTGAAAGCGGTGTTGAGCGCCTCGACGGGGATCGTAACCTCTTCGCCAGCCTCGTTGCCCGCCAGGTCGACGACCGCCAGCTCGAAACTGGTCTGGCCGCTCGCGATGGCGAAGCGCACGGTGGCTTCGCGCCCCTGGACGGCGACAGGGTCTTCGAGGTCGACCCGGTAGTGGAGCAGGTCTTCGTCCGCGCGCAGTGAGAGCAGGCAGGTCTCGCCCTCGATCTCGGGAGTGCCGAGCACCAGCTCGGGAGCTGTCAGATCGACGTCGACCGACAGCTCCTTGCGGGTGATGTTGCCGGCCCAGTCTTCGGCGCTGACAACAATGCGGCGGCCTCGACCCTCTTCGAGATCGATCAGCCCCCACCAGGTCTTGTTGAGCTTGCGCAGCACGGTGTCGGCGGCCCGCACCTCGTAGATATCCTCGCCGGGCACGTCGAGCTCGACCTCGAGGTTCTCGGGGCCCAGCAGCTGGCCTTCGGCGGGCAGAATCACGGTCAGCTCAGGGGCCTCTGTGTCGACATTGACGCGCATCAGGGTGTGGGCTTCGCGCCCTTTCGAGTCGATCGCCAGGGCCTTGATCTCCTGGGCCGCCCCTTCGGAGAGCTCGATCTCGAGGCTATAGATGCCCGGCGCTACAAGCCTGGCCTGCTGACCGTTGACGGTGAGACTGCGCGCGTCTCCGTTCAGCAGCTCGACACGAACCACCACCGTGCGCGTGCGCACCCACTCTGTAGCTGGTTCGACGATGGCGATCTCGGGCAGGCTGGTGTCTACGTCCACGGACCGGTATGCCTGCCAGCGACCCCCAACGTTGTCGATGCACACGGCCTCGAGGTCGTAGTGGCCGTCAGCCAGCTGCAACCAACCTCGGTAGATGTTGTCTCGCCCTCGCTGCAGGACCTGGTCGTTGACGCGCAGTTCCCGCACGTTGCTCGTGCCGACCTGAACCGCGACCTGCACGCTCTCGGAACCGAGCAGAGCATCCTTGGCAGGCTCGAGGAAGTTGACCTCCAAGGGCGTGCCCGTGGCATGCAGGATGAGCTGCCGCAGCTTGCGCGCGGCTCTCAGCTCGATCCGGTTTGCGCCCTCGACGAGCTCGAGCTGTTGCTCGAAGCGTCCGCTGTCATCGAGCAGCACCGGTTGACCGGCGACGAAGACGGTGTCGACCAGGCGCCGGTTTCCGGGCTCTTCTTCGATGAGCCTGCCACGCAGCAGGACCGAGAGGCCATGGACGGTGTCGTTGTCCCGCGGAACCAGGTCGCTGAAGCGGACATTCGCCGTAAGGCGTCTCTGGATGACGTCATAGTCGTCGGAGCCTGGCTGCGGTCTGCCGAAGAACTCGTCGCGAAAAACAAAGCCCACGAGCAGGATCAGTGCCAGGACGCCGAGCACACTCAGGGCTGCGATGGGAGGTTTGGGTTTGGCCAGCCGGCGAGGTTTGGGCAGACGGAACTCCGTGCTGCGCGGTCGCTCGAGCGACACGACGGGCAGACTGGCTCGCGACCGCACGCCGCCATCGCGGGCGGCGCCGGCGATAGGGGCCAGGAGCTCTGCGGCTTCCTGCGCGGTCTGGAAGCGGTCTTGGGGCTCTTTCTGCAGAAGCTTGAGCAGGATCGAGGCCAGCGCTGCAGACAGCTCGGGGCATAGCGCCTTCGGATCCTGGGGCTCTTCTAGCAGATGCTTGACCATCAGGTTGGCGGTCGATTCTTCCTCGAAGGGGGCGCGGCCGGTGAGCATCTCGAACAGCAGGCAGCCGACGGCGTACAGGTCCGAGCGGCCATCGACGGGTACGTTGCCGCGGCACTGCTCGGGGGACATGTAGGCCGGAGTCCCCCAGACCACGCGTTTCTGGTCGAGGGCGGTCGAAACTTCGCAGCGCGAGGGGAGCCCCAGGTTGGCGATCTTCACGCGTCCCGCCGTGGTCAACAGGACGTTCTCCGGATGCAGGTCGCCATGCCACACCCCCTGCGTGGCGGCCGCGTCCAGTCCCAGCACGAGCTGGTGGGCGATACTGGCAGCGCGCTGCTGGGAAAAGCGCCCTTCGCGGTCGAGTGCTTCGCGCAGGCTGCCTCCCCCGGGGTCGCGCATGGCGATGCAGAACCAACCGCGCGGTTTGAGCATCCGGAAGATGCGCAGGATGTAGGGACTGTCGGCCTTGGCGAGGGCCTGTGCAGAGCGCACAACGCCCTCGATGAAGGGCGCGTCGGAGGTGTATTCGGGGGCGAGGACGCGGAACAGGATCTTCTCGGCGAACTTGGTGTGCGCGCCCGAGAAGAGCCCGCCGAGCGCATCGTCACGCAGCTTTCGCTCGATCTTGTAGTCCGAGACGGTGCGGCCCAGAAAGATGTCGTAGCCGTCCACGGCGGTCCTCGTCCAGCGGAGGGAGAGCGCAAGACACTGCGACGAGTCGTCTCCGCCCCTCCATCGCTACCTGTAGAGAGCCCCGAGATCAAGGTTTTTCGGAGCAGGAGCCTGGGAGGAGCTGTTGGCATGGAAGGGGCCTGTCCCCCCATTGAGGGGGGTCAGGCCGCTTGGGCTTCCAGCCGGTTTTTCAATCTACGGTATGGTATTCGCCATCGTTGTCATCGGCGAGCTTTTCCATGAAAGGCTTGTGGGCGCCCTTGAAGCCGATCGTGTGGATGCGAACTTTGCGGAACTTGTTGAGGTCGAGAACCATGCGATGGATCTCTTCGAGCTCGTCTGCGGGCAGGGCCATGCCGTCGTCGCCGGTCGGCACACCGTCGGAAATCAGGTAGAAGGTGTTGGCGTCTTCGCTGATCTCAAAGGCTTTCTGCAGGGCCTCTCCGGTGAGGGTCAGGCCTTCGTGGTACATGGCCTTGACATACTTGATCGCCGCGAGCTTGTTCTTGTCGTTGGCCTGCTGCAGCCCGTCTTTCCAGGGCGAGATGTCGTGGTTGTACTTGATGATGTTGAACTGCACGTCATCGCTGAGCGATTCGATCAGCCGTACCAGCTCGGCCTTGGCGCGGTTGATGCGCATGCGCTCTTCCGGCAGGTTGACGCCCTTGTGGTTGTCGCCGCACTCGTCGCATGCGCCTTTGGAGTTGTCCTGGTCGGGGAGGTCGTCGGCGGCGGTGCCTTCGAGCTCTTTTTCCGACATCGGTTCTTTGCGATGCATGCTGCCAGAGATGTCGATGATCACGACGATCCGCTTGCTTACAACCTCGGTGCCGAAGATGTCCGGAGCGTTGCGCAGCACGGTGCCCGCCTCGTCGGTCTCTCCGCGGTCGGTTTCGGGATTGAAGTTCTCGCCGCGCACGGCCCAGTAGTTGCGCCAGTCGTCGGGGGTCTCGAGGTCTTCGCCGGTGATGTCGGTCAACGCGAGCTTCGCTTCGACCCAGACGTCGCCCTTGCGCTTGTCGAGATCTTCGATCAGGTCGATCAGCGCTGGGACCGCTTCAACGCAGCGCATGTCGCCGAAGGCCCGACAGATCGACAGCTGCACCTTCTCGTGTTGCTTCTTGGCAGTGAGCGCCTCGATCAGAGCCTGTGTGGCGGCCGCGTCGTTGTAGCGCGAGCAGACCTCGACAAACACGATCTTGACGCGCCAGTCGGCTTTGCGGGAGGCGATCTGCTCGTACACATATTCACGGGCGTCAGGATCGGAGATCTCAGCGAGGGCCTCGGTGCACGCGTCGTAGACCGCGACCGCCTGGTTGGAGTCGAGGTCCGGGATCTGGTCGATCGCGACGACGATCTCAACCAGAGCTTCGGCCGCATCCTCACTGTCGACTGCGCCGATTTGCTGGACAAATTCTGCGGCGCTGGCGAAGTCGCCCTGCAGGACGGCCTTGAGGGCCTTTTTCTTGAGATCCTTGCTGGGATCTCCGGCGAAGGCCAGCGAGGAGAGCAGCGCGACTACCAGAAGCAGTAGGGGAATGCGCGGGAGACGTTTCATGGGGACCTCCAGATCGAGGAAGTGGCATCCGGCAGCCCGAGCGCTGCGCACATTGCCGGTACTGTTGCGACAGCCGCCCAGTGTATCCCGCCAAAGGAGTCTGCGGAAGTCTCGGGGCAGGCCGGGCATGTCATCTATCTCAGACGGTGCTGGGGCCGGATTCCTGCAAAGTTTTCTTGCCGAAATTGCCCTGCGGGCGTGTGTTGCAAGGTTTCGCGTGGTCCTTTTCGGGGGGCGGGGGCCCAGGGCCGCGAGCGGGGTCGCATTGGGAATTCGTGGTAGTGTCCTTTGGGGCCTTGGTGTATGATGCCCAGGCCGCCAGTGTCGGCGCGTGTCGGTGCGTGGCGTTTTGCGCGTGGACAGCACTCTTCTCGGGCAGCAGAGGGACGGTCGATGCCTGTAGTCCTGGTCCTGCAAGACGAGCAGAACGGGAAGACCTACACAGTCAAGGAATCCTCGATCATCGGACGCGGAGCCGATGCGGGCATCCGCATCCGCGATCCGCTGTTGTCGCGCCATCATTGCCGGGTCGACATCGCTGAAGGGCGCTATCAGGTCTGCGACCTGAAGAGCTACAACGGTACCTACGTCAATGGTCATCGGATCGAGGCGGCGCCCTTGATGGAGGGGGACGAGGTCCGCATCGGCTCGCAGTCTCTCAAC
Organism: Planctomycetota bacterium; assembly: GCA_029260765.1. Taxonomy (GTDB): domain Bacteria; phylum Planctomycetota; class J058; order JAJDCP01; family JAJDCP01; genus JAJDCP01. Next base: position 19,494 of record JAJDCP010000033.1, on the reverse strand, counting down.
TGCCACTTCGTCGAAGACTTCGACCCGATCCACATCGAGGGTTTCGAGTTCCAGCGCAAGTTGGGCGAGGGGACCATCGGTACGGTCTTCCTGGCCAAGCAGCAGCTGATGGGCAAGCTGGTGGCCGTCAAGATCATGAACCCCGAGTGCGCGCTCGACCCCCGCAAGATGCAGATCTTCATGCGCGAGGCGATGGCTGGTGGCCAGCTCGACCATGCCAACTTGATCAAGATCTATGATGCAGCGGAAGTGGCCGGCATTCCCTACATCGTGATGGAGTATGTCGACGGCACGAACCTGTTCGACATCCTCTCTTCACATGGCGTGCTGCACGCGCGTGATGCGCTCCACATCGCCATCCAGATTGCCAGCGCTCTCGAGCATGCCTTTGAGCGCAAGCTGGTGCACCGTGACATCAAGCCATCGAACATCATCGTCACCAGTGCAGGAATTGCGAAGCTGACCGACTTTGGCCTGGCGAAGAACTTCGAGTCGGCCGGCACCAGTGGCCTGACCCATCAGGGGGCGGGCAAGGGGACACTGCACTATATGCCGCCCGAGCAGGTTTCCAACGCAATCTCAGCCGATCAGCGTGCCGACATCTACAGTCTGGCGGCGACCATCTACCACCTGGTGACCGGACACTATCCGCGCGAGGGCAAGAACCTGCCCGACTTCATCATGAAGATCCTCAAGCAGGACGTGCCCGAGGCGATGACCGTCAACCCCAATGTCCCCAAAGTGGTTTCTGACGTTCTCGCCAAGGCCATGCAGCGCGATATCAATGCGCGCTATCAGGTGCCCTCCGAGTTTCATGCCGCGTTGCGTCACGCCTGGACCAGCCTGGGTTATTGACCGCGCAGCACCCCTGCGTGCATTGCCGCCTGGCGGCCGCGCCGTTATACTGCGCGGAAGGAGGCCGGTCATGGTCCGAAAGATCGAGAAGGATGAAACCCGCTTCCGCCAGATCGTGCGCGGAAAGATCCGTAAAGAGCTGCGACGGTATATGACGCAGGGCGAGCTGATCGGGCGCAAGGGGCGTGACGTGGTGTCGATCCCTCTGCCTTCGATCGAGCTTCCCCGTTTCAAGTATGGCCAGCAGCAGACAGGTGGGGTCGGGCAGGGCGAAGGCGAGCTGGGAACCCCACTGGGGCGTGATGGCCAGCCTTTCGGGCCGCAGGCCGGCGACCAACCGGGCGACCATGTGCTCGAGGTCGAGGTGCAACTCTCGGAGCTGGCGCGCATTCTGGGCGAGGCCCTCGAGCTCCCGAACATCCAACCCAAGGGCAAACGCAGCCTGTCCACCGACAAAGACCGCTACACGGGCATCCGCCGCAGCGGGCCGGAATCACTGCGGCACTTCAAGCGCACATACAAAGAGGCGCTCAAGCGCCAGCTGAGTGCTGGTCTTTACGATCCCAAGAACCCCATCGTGATGCCGATCAACGAAGACCGGCGCTTCCGCTCCTGGAAAGTCCAGCAGATGCCCGAGTCGAATGCGGTCATCATCTACATGATGGACGTGTCGGGCTCGATGGGGCAGGAACAGAAAGACATCGTCCGGATGGAGAGCTTCTGGATCGACACCTGGCTGCGCAGCCAGTACAAGTCCCTCGAGACCCGCTACATCGTGCACGATGTAGCGGCCAAAGAGGTCGACGAGCACACCTTCTTCCACATCCGAGAGAGCGGCGGCACCAAGATCAGCTCGGCGTACGACATGTCGAACCGCATGATCGACCAGCTGTTCGATCCGCAAGACTGGAATATCTATCTGTTCCACTTCTCTGATGGTGATAACTGGGGCGGCGAGGATACGCGTCATTGCCTCTCACTGCTCAAGGACGCCCTGATTCCCAAAGTCAACCTCTTCTGCTATGGGCAGGTCAAGAGCGCTTATGGCTCGGGGCAGTTCATCAAGGATCTGAAGGAGCACTTCTCCGACCACGAGAAGGTGCGCCTGTCTGAGATCATGGGTCGCGACGAAATTGTCGACTCGATCAAGGCGTTTCTCGGCAAGGCACTTTAGCTTCGAACCATGTGTTCCAGCTCAAACCGTAAGGGGTGGTTGTGAAAATCCGCAGCACCGCATTGACGCCGGAATTGCAGAAGTGGTCCGACATCATCTCGGAGCGAGCGCTGAGTTACGGCCTCGATCCCTTCAAGATCATTTTCGAGCGGCTGACCTACGACGCTTTGAATGAGGTCGCGGCCTTCGGCGGCTTCCCGACGCGCTATCCCCACTGGCGTTTCGGCATGGAATACGAGCGGCTGCGCAAAGGCTACACCTACGGTCTGCAGAAGATCTATGAGTTGGTCATCAACAACGATCCCTGCTACGCCTACCTGCTGTCGAGCAACGGCCTGATGGACCAGAAGCTGGTGATGTGCCATGTGCAAGGCCACTCCGACTTCTTCAAGAACAACTTCTGGTTCTCGAAGACCAACCGCAAGATGATGGATGAGATGGCCAACCACGGCAGCCGCATCCGCGAGTACATCGATCGCTATGGGTTGGAGACCGTCGAGGCATTCCTCGATTGCGCGTTGAGCCTCGAGAATTTGATCGACCGCCACTCACCATTCATCCGGCGGCGTTCGGCCAAGCCCCGTAAGCCCGGCGATGAGCCGATCGAACGCAAGCCGGTCTCGAAGCTCAAGGCCAAGAGCTATATGGACCGTTACATCAATCCACCAGACTTCATGCAGGCACAAAAGGACCGCCTGGTCGAGGAATTTGAGCGGCAACGCAACTTCCCCGAAGAACCCGAACGCGACGTGCTGCTGTTCTTGATCGAGCACGCCCCGAAGCTCGAGCGCTGGCAGCGTGACATCCTGACGATTGTGCGCGACGAGGCCTACTACTTCGCCCCCCAGGGCATGACCAAGATCATGAATGAGGGCTGGGCTTCGTACTGGCACAGCTTTCTCATGACGCGCGAGATCATGGACGACACCGAAGTCGTCGAGTACGCAGACCACCACAGCGGGACTCTGGGCACCCGACCGGGCACGTTGAACCCCTACAAAGTCGGGATCGAGCTGTTTCGCAACATCGAAGAGCGCTGGAACACTGGACGCTTTGGCGGGGAGTACGACGCCTGCGACGACATGAAGAAGAAACGTACCTGGGACCTGCAGCTCGGTCGCGGGCGCGAGAAGATCTTCGAGGTGCGCAAGATCTTCAACGACATCACCTTCATCGATGAGTTCCTCACCGAAGAGTTCTGCCACGAGCAGAAGATGTTCCTCTACGACTATGACAACCAGACCGGTCAGTACGTGATCAGCGACCGGGACTACAAGAAGGTCAAAGACCGGCTGCTGCAGCAGCTCTCGAATTTCGGTGACCCCATCATCCATGTCGAGAACGCCAACTACCTCAACCGAGGCGAGTTGTTGCTGGTGCATCGCCACGATGGTAGCGACTTGAAGCTGGATGAAGCCAAGGACACGCTGCACAACCTGTTCAAGGTCTGGGCGCGCCCGACCCATATCGAGACGCGTGTCGAGAAGAAGCGCAAGTTGCTCAGCTATGATGGGAAGCGTCACACGGAAAAGTCCATCTGATGGATCCGTCCGAACGCAGTCTTTCTTCGAGCACACCCGCGGAGGCGCTTCCAGCCGAACACCCATGGCGGCAGCAGATGGACGATCTGAGCGAAGAGCTCGCGCGCTGGAAGCGCATCATCCATTCCAGCGCGGACTTGATCGTGGTGACCGATCTCGAGGGCATCATTCAGGAGTTCAACGAAGGGGCCGCCGATCTGCTCGGGCTGGCGGTGGCTGACGCCATTGGCCAGAGCGCAACCCAATTCTACGAGAGGCCCGACGAGCGCGCGCTCGCGGTCGATCAGCTGCTCGCGACCCGCACGCCCGTCCACATGGACGTTGCAATCCGAGATCGGCGTGGCCGTCGGCGCCACCTGGCCTTGACCCTCTCGCTGTTGTGCGACCGGCAGGGAAACCCAGAGGCTGTCGTCGGCGTCGGCAAAGACATCAGCAAACGCGTCGAGCTCGAGAAAGAGCTGCGGCTCTTGTCCGAGACCGACCAACTGACGGGGTTGTACAATCAGAGCCGATTCTTCAGCCAGCTGGAATTCGAGAAAGAGCGTGCAGAGCGGCTGGGGCATGAGCTGTCGCTGGCGATGATCGACCTCGATGGCTTCAAGGAGATCAATGACCAACAGGGGCATCCGGCGGGAGATCTGATTCTGCGTCGGGTCGGCTCGATCCTGTTCGGCATGATCCGCAAGAACCTCGATACCGCCTGCCGCTACGGGGGCGATGAGTTCGTTGTGATTCTGCCGGGTTGCGACCTCGCGCGGGCCCGTGTGTTCTGCGAGCGCTTGCGGGTGGCGATCAGCCAGATCGAAGGCCTTGGGGCCAGTATCGGCATCGCAGGGTACCGGCCAGATGCGATGGGCCGCGACCTGCTGCCAGAAGCTGATGAGGCCATGTATGCGGCCAAACGGGCCGGCAAAAACCAGGTCTGCCTGTACCTCGATAGTGGGGAGATTGTTCTCGACGAGCGATGAATAATCGATGTGCTTCGCCGTCTGACAGCTGTGTACGTGAAGTGGTCCGTATGCGTGGTCGGAGCTTGCGTTTTTCTTATGCGGACCCTTAGACTGCATCGAGTCTCAAATACGGAGTAGCCATGCGCAATTCGTTGTTGATTACGGCTCTGGTCGCCGCCTTCCTGGTAGGAAGCGCGGGAGCCGACGAGTACGACAACCTTGTCCGCGACCTGCAATCATCGATGAGAGAGCTCGGCGACAGCACCGCAAAGCTCAACGAGAGCCTGATCGAGCTGTTCACGCAACGCAGCTTCTGGACCTCTGAGGTCAAGAGCAAGGCCGAGGTCGCCTACCTCTACGACACTCTCTGTGGCTTTGTCTGGTACATCGACAATCTGAAGACCTGCGGGCGCTCCCCGACGAAGGCGGAAGTCAACGCGCTCAACAGCGCATATGACGAGCTGGCGGGCTGCATTCCCGCTGTCGAGGAGGCGTGCGATCTGGCGGCTGCGCAGCTCGACCTGCGCGTGTACCGGCGCATCCGTAACCAGATCATCGCCTACCGCGATGGCCTCTCGTGTATTGCCGGTATCGGCACCGCGGTCGATTGCGTCTGCGAGTACCTGCTGCGGCCTCCGCCGCCGCCTCCCCCGCCGCCGCCGCCCCCGCCCCCGCCGGTGGATCCCTTCTCGTTGGCCGAGATCCGGGTCGAGTTCCTGCGCAACGATGGCAACATTCCTCGCCAGGGCCCCTGGGTCGAGTCGAACTTCAAGGTGGTCGACAACACGGACGAGGGCGTGATCTGGAAGGTCGACCTGTATATCGACAACGTGTACATCACCAGCTACGCCAACACGCCGAATGGCGCGGTCGAGTGCAACCTGACCGACCCGCGTCAGCCGAAGACCTTCAACTTCGATGTCGGCGGCAACAAGGCGGGGCACAAGGCGTACATACAGGTCACCAAGACCAATGGCCGCACCTACAAGCTGGAGCTGGCGGTCAACCCGCACTACAGGCCCTGAGGCTTCCTTGAGCCCGCGTCCCATGCCGCCCTGCTCGCTGCGCGAGCGGGGCGGTTTCTTTTGGGTCGCTCAGGCGCCCGCCAAGAACGTCTGCAGCATCGCCAGGCAGGCTTCGGGTTGCTCGAGATGGGGCATGTGGGCCGCCCCGGGCAGGACCTGCTTCTGCAGCTGCGGAATGCTGTCGAGCTCGGAGGGGAAATCGGGGATCGGTGATTCCTCCCCTCGCACGGCCAGCACCGGACACTGCAGCCCTGCCAACAGCTCGCAGACATGCTGCCGCTGGGGACGTTGCGGTTCCCGCAGGCGATGGCGCGGATCATAGCGGAACGCCACGCGGCCGTTGGGCAGCACTTCGAGACCCCGGCGGCCCCAACTCTCTCGCAGGCTGGCCTCGATGCGTGGTTGCACCGCGGCCAGGCGCCCGAGGGCTTCAGACATGCTGGCGTATTCTCTCCGTGCGGGCGGCTGCAGTTGCCCGTCGACCCATACCTTGAGACCCTGCGCCAGGGTCTCTGGGCGCGGACGGATCGGGTAGCACTCGAGCATCACGAGCTTGGAGACCTGCTCGGGATGCGAGGCCGCGAAGGCGGCGCAGATGTAGGTGCCCGCGCTGTGGCCCAGGAGCGCGAGCGGCGAGCCTCCAAGGCTCTGGGCCAGCGCGGCCAGGTCGGCGACGTGGTCCCAGATCACATAGGGGCTGGCGCACCAGTCTGAGTTGCCATAGCCTCGGCGGTCGAGCAGCACGACCCGCCAATGTTGGCTGAGCTCGGCCGCCAGGTGCTCGAAGCTGCCGCCGTGGTCGAGGAAGCCGTGCACACAGACCAGCGCCGGGGCCTGCTCCGAACCGCACCAGCGGAACCTCAAGTGCCCTGCCCCTCCGTCTTTGGAGGGGAACCGTGCCAGATGGCCCTGCTTCCAGACGATGTCCACTGCCCGCCCCCCGATTCCTGCCGAGCCCGCGCTATGGTAGCACAAAGCACTGCAGGGTAGAATCGGCGCGGAGGATCGCCTCATGCACCGTATCAAGATTGCCGGAGCCGTCCTGAACCAGCTGCCGCTCGATTGGCAGGGCAACCAGCAACGGATCATCGAGGCCCTCGAGCAGGCGCGCGCTCGCGGCGTCACGGTTCTGTGCCTGCCCGAGCTGTGCATCACCGGCTACGGCTGTGAAGACGCCTTCCACAGTCTGGGAGTCGCCCGCAAGGCGCTGCGGAGCCTGGCTGAGATCCTACCGCACACCCAGGGATTGGTGTGCGCGCTCGGCCTGCCGTTTGCCGTGCGCAACGCGCTCTTCAATGCGATCGCGCTCGTCGTCGACGGCACTCTGGTGGGCCTGGTCGGCAAGCGCTTCCTCGCCGGCGACGGCATCCACTACGAGCCACGTTGGTTCAAGCGCATGCCCGCCGACACCTTCCTGCAGGTCGAAGCACTCGGCAAGGACGTGCCGTTTGGAAACATCCTTTTCGATGTCGGCGGCATCAAGCTCGGCTTCGAGGTGTGCGAGGACGCCTGGGTGGCCAATCGTCCCGGGCAGGAGCTGTCGTTCTGCGGCGCCGACCTGATCCTCAACCCCAGCGCCAGCCACTTCGCCTTTGGCAAAGTGAACATCCGGCGGCAGTTCGTGGTCGAGGGCTCGCGGTCGCTGGGTCTGACCTACTTGTATACGAATCTGGTCGGCCTCGAAGCCGGCCGGGTGATCTTCGATGGAGGCGTGCTGATTGCCCACAATGGGCGCATGGCGGCGGCCGGACCGCGCCTGTTCTTCGACGAGGTTCAGCTGACCGGGGCGGTGGTCGACATCGACGAGGGCCGCATGCTGCGGCAGCGCACCGTCAGCTTCGATCCGAACATGGGCAGCAGCCCGCTGCGTGTGGTCGAGGCTGACTTCTCTTGGCCTGAAAACCCCCTTTCGGGGCCGGAAGACAATCAACTGGCCGACCATACGCTGCAGCACCCGCGCTTCAAAGAGCTCGAGTTCACCCGGGCTGTCGCCCTCGGACTGTTCGACTATATGCGCAAGAGCCGCAGTCGGGGGTTCGTCGTGTCGATCAGCGGGGGCGCCGATTCGGCGGCCTGTTCGGTGCTGATCGCGGGCGCGTTGCGGCTGGCGGCCCACGACATGGGCTTCGACGGACTGCGTCAGCGGCTCGCCTACCTGCCGGCCGCCGCCGAGGTCGAGAGTGTTGACGAGCTGATACCGCGGCTGTTGACGTGCATCTATCAGGGCACAGAGAACAGTGGCGAGGTCACTGCTACCGCTGCGAGAGAGGTGGCGCACGCGCTGGGGGCCGAATTCCACCACGTCTCGGTGCAGAGCCTGGTCGAAGGCTACAGTCAGCTGGTCGAAGGGATGTTGGGGCGGAAGCTCAGTTGGCAACAGGATGACATCGCCATGCAGAACATCCAGGCTCGGGCGCGTGCGCCAGGTATCTGGATGCTGGCGAATGTTCGTGGCGCACTGCTGGTGGCGACGAGCAATCGTTCGGAGGCAGCTGTCGGGTACGCGACCATGGACGGCGACACCTGTGGGGGCATCAGCCCGATAGCCGGCATCGATAAGAATTTCCTGCGCAGTTGGTTGTGCTGGATGGAAGTCGAGGGGCCCCCGGAGTTGGGAGCCTGCCCGGCGCTCGCCTATGTCAACCGCCAGCAGCCTACCGCCGAGTTGCGGCCCCAGGCCGAGCATCAAACAGATGAGAGCGACTTGATGCCCTTTGACCTGCTCGATGCGGTGGAGAAGGCGGCCATCCGCGACCGCAAAGAGCCGCTGGAGGTCTTCGAGGCATTGCGCCCCGGCTTCGAGGAGCGTTTTGGTGTGCGCCGTCTGGGGGGGTACGTGGCGAAGTTCTTCCGCCTCTGGTGCCGCAATCAGTGGAAGCGCGAACGGTTCGCGCCCTCATTCCACCTCGACGACGAGAACCTCGATCCCAAGACCTGGTGCCGCTTTCCCATCCTGTCGGGGGGCTATCGGGAAGAGCTGGCAGCGCTCGAAGCGCGGCTAGCAGAGCTGTAGAGGATGGCGGATGCAGCAACGCGCAAGGCTCCGACCGGCTTGCAGCTGCGGGTCGGCCTGGGTGTTGCCTGCTTGGCGATCTGCCATGCGGCCTTCCGCTTGATGGGGGGCACGACCTCTACGTGCCAACATGTCTGAGACCCCCGCCAGGAGCCCGGAGTCAGGGGCCCGTAGCCCGGGCAAGCCAAACGCCGGGCTCGCGCCGACCTGTCCGGGCTGGCTTGTGGAGAATGGGCAGAGCCAGGTGCTGCGTAGGGAGAAATCTGTGGCAGACCGCAAACGTTCACGCATCCGCTGGCCCAAGGCCTTGAAGAATCTGCGTTCCGCTGCTCGCAACGCCGTCGACCTGCTGCGCAATGGGCGGCTCAGCGCACCCTATCAGGCCCCGTTCGAGGTGCTGGTCCGCGAGCCCACCTATTGCTTGCGGCGTTACGGCGCAGAGACGGGCAGGGACGATGCAGCAGAGCCGCTGCTCCTGGTGCCCCCGCTGATGGTCAGCTCGGAGATCTACGACATCTCCCCCGAGCTCAGCGCCGTCAGCTGGCTGGCAGACCAGGGGCTCGATGTCTGGCTGGTCGACTTCGGCGCGCCCGAAGATGTCGGCGGGGGCCTGCAGCGGACCCTCGACGACCACGTTCTGGCCGTCTCTGACAGCATCGACAAGATCCGACAGCTGCGGGACAGGGACGTGCACGTCTCCGGCTACTCCCAGGGGGGTATGTTCGCCTACCAGGCAGCCGCCTACCGCCATTCCCGGGGCATCGCCAGCCTGATCACCTTCGGCAGTCCGGTCGACATGCGGCGGATGTCGCCGGTCAAAGTGCACGGAGAGCTCGCCGAACGCTTCCTGCGCGGCGCGCGCACGGCCCTGGGGGGAACGATCAACAACCTCGAGGGATTGCCGAAAGAGCTGACCAGTCGCGGATTCAAGCTGATCAGTGCGGGCAAGGAGGTGCGCCAGCTGGTCGACTTCTTCGGCATGCTGCACAACCGCGAAGCGCTGGAGAAAGCCGAGATCAAGCGCCGATTCCTCGGGGGGGAGGGGTTTGTCTCGTGGCCTGGGCCTGCGTTGGCGAAGTTCTTCGACCAGGTTGTGGTGCAAAACCGTATGACGACTGGCGGCTTCGTTCTCGATGGCAAACCGGTCAGCCTGAGCGACATCACCTGTCCGGTGCTGATCTTCGTCGGCGAGCGGGACGACATCGCCCGAGCCCCGGCGGTGCGCGCGATCAGCAAGGTTGCGATGCACGCACCGCTGACGGAAATCTGTCTGCCATCGGGGCATTTCGGGCTGGTCGTAGGCTCGCAAGCGATGACGGTCACCTGGCCGCGGGTGGTGCGTTGGGTCCAGAATGGTGGCGCGTCCGACTGGCAGCACGAGGAACCGCCCAAGCCCGCTGCGACACAGGGAGTGTTGCCCTTCTACGATCTTGCCAGTGACGTGCTCGACGGCCTGTGGGACCGGTTGGGCGACGTGTCCCTCGAGGTCGGCAGTGTGCTCGACACACTCCGTTGGCAGCTTCCCCGGCTCGCGCGCCTGAGGCGCTTGAAGGGCCGCTCACGGGTCAATATGGGGCGCGTGCTCGCCGAGCAGGCAGCGGCGATTCCCGACGCAGTGTTCTTCCTCTGGAAGGAGCGGGCCTTTACCTACAGTCAGGCAGATGCGCGCGTCAATCAGGTTCTCTCAGGGCTGCTCGCCTGGGGCCTGCAGCGCGGACGCCATGTCGGGTTGTTGATGGGGAACCACCCGGATCTGTTGACCCTTGTGACCGCCATCAACCGTCTGGGTGCGGTCGCCGTCTTGATTCCCGAGAAGTTGCGCGGATCCGCGCTGCACGACGCCCTGGAAGCGGGCCAGGTCGACCGCCTGCTCGTCGATGCCGGGGGGGCGGCAGCGGCTGTAGCACAGGCGGGCGGGCGCCCTCTGCGAGCGCTGGCTCGCGCGGACGGAGCGCTCCCTCCGGGGGTTGCCAGGCTTGTACTGCCCGCGCTCGGCACGCCCTTGCCTGACGAGCTTGTGCTCAATCCCGGCCGGGCCGAAGAGCTCGCGCTTTTGCTCTTCACATCAGGGTCGACGGGAACGCCGAAGGCGGCCCGTATTACCAACCGCCGATGGGCTCTGGCCGCCCTCGCCAGCGCGGCTGCCTGCCGGCTGACCTCAAGCGATACCGTCTATTGTTGCCTGCCCCTGCATCACGCTACGGGTTTGCTGGTGGCTTGCGGAGGCGCTCTGGTGGGCGGTTCCCGGCTGGCGCTGGCTGCGGGGTTCTCGGCCGGCAACTTCTGGCCGGATGTGCGGCGCTACGGCGCGAGCGTCGTATTCTATGTTGGAGAGCTGTGTCGATTCTTGGTGCAGCAGCCAGCACAGGAGGCGGAGAACCGCCATCCCGTGCGTCTGTTCGCCGGAAATGGCCTCAGGGCCGACGTCTGGGAGCGCCTGGTCGAGCGGTTTGGGCCGTTGCGGGTGTTGGAGTTCTACGCGTCCACTGAAGGCAATGTGGTGTTGGCCAATCTGAGTGGCGAGAAGCCCGGTTCAGTGGGGCGGGCTTTCAGCACCTCCGGGCGCGTGCGCCTGGTGCGTTTTGATGCGACCAGCCACGAGCTGTGCAGGGACGCGCAGGGCACCCTTCAGCGCTGCGGCGTGGACGAGCCGGGCGTCCTGTTGGCACGCATCGATTCTGACGAGCCGTTGACGGTGTTCGACGGCTACATGGCGCGCGATGCCCACGAACAACGCATCGTGCGTGATGCCTTTGAGCCAGGGGACGCCTGGTTCCATAGCGGTGACGTCCTGCGACGGGACGCCGATGGTGACTTCTGGTTCTACGATCGCCTGGCAGACTGCTACTGTTTCGAAGGGCAGACCGTCTCTACCGAGCAGGTGGCGCGGGTTCTGCATGCCCTGCCAGAGGTCGCTCTGGCCGCGGTCTACAGCATCGAGCTGCCCTCGCTCGCAGGAACTGTCGGTATGGCGAGCCTGCAACTCCGGGACGCCGCGCGTTTCGATCCCGCGGCCTGCCATGCCTGGCTGCGTGGCGAGCTTGCGCCTGCCGCACACCCGCGCTGCATTCGGATTCTGGCGACGCTTCCTACCACGCGCAGCTTCAAGCTCGACAAGCGGAGGCTGCAGAGTGAGGGTGCAGATCCTTCGCAGATCGCCGATCCCCTGTTCGTGCTCGATGCAGCAGCCGGCAGCTACAAGCCGCTGGGGCCCAAGGACTACACTGCTTGGTGCGGGAGTTTCTAGCAGGCTCCTAGGGACCCTCGAGCAGCTCATCCGAGAAGCTGCGGAACTCGCGCGCCGATTTGTTGCGGTCGCTCTTGCGGCGAGGCTTGTCGACTCGATGCCGGGCGGGAGGCGTCGTGTCCACCCGAGGGACGGCAAAATCGACGCCGGTCTCACGCTGGTCGGCGGGCAAGGGCTTGTCGAGGCGTGGGACGGCAAAATCGGCACCGGTCTCGCGTTGGTCGGCGGGCTGGGAGTTGTCGAGCTGCGGAACGACGAAGTCGACGCCGGTCTCGCGCTGATCGGAGGGCAGAGGCTCGTCGAAACGGGGCACGGCAAAATCAGCACCGGTCTCACGCTGGTCGGCGGGAAGTGGATCGTCGAGTTGTGGAACGACGAAGTCGACGCCGGTCTCGCGCATATCGTCCTGGTTCTCCCTGCGGCGTTGCCGCCCAGGCCGGGGCAGGTCCAACGATGTGTCTGACTCGTGGAAACCGTCATGGTTGGCCCAGGGCGCTCGGATCTCGAGCTCGGTCTCTTTTTCAGACGCCCGGAATTGCTCCGGTGTGGGATGGATCCGAACGTCCAGACGCGTGTCGGCGTCGTGGATGCGCGGCACGGGCAGCTCGTGCGTGGTGACCTCGTCTCCACGCACCACGCCCGCGGGGACGGGCAGGTCGAAATCTGTATCGGACTCGTGACTCACCGATTTGTCGGGCCCGAGCCGCGGGTGGGCAGGAATCAGTGGTGTGGGTATGTCGATGTCGTGTGGCGTCACCGCCTCGCGGTAGCGCGCCTCTCGGGGAAGCTGAAAGACCTTGAATCGCTTGGGGACAGCGAAGTCGATCGACTCAGGCCTGGGAGGACGGGCAGCCCAGCCGCCGTAAGCGACGGGGAGGCGTTCCGCCTGCGCGTCGACGAAGTCGGCGTCGTCGAAAAAACCTTCATCATCGGCTTCAGCCATCGGTGCTGCGGGACCCCCGCTCTGGGCACATGTGGGACACTCGCTCCCCAGCCGGAAGATGTCTCCGCACTTGGGGCAGTCTCCATATTGCATTCTGCCGGATTCCAGCTCCGTCATGGAATCGAGCACTCCGTGCTCCCGCACCTGCCGATGCATCTGTATAAGTGTAGCAGTTTTGCACAAAAGTGCTCGCGCTGCACTGCCGTCTTCTGATCGGGAGGCGCAAGGTAGCCGTTGTAGAACCCGGAGTTTCCTATGCAGGTTCTGTTCGTCGGTCTCGGAGGTTTCTGCGGTGCCATTGCCCGCCACTTGCTGTCACTGCTGCTCAAGCACCTCAGCGGCAGCGTGGTCGCCGGCACGTTGGCAGCAAACCTGCTGGGCTGTCTCTGTATTGGATGTCTGATGGTCTTGAGCGAGCACGCGCGCTTGACACCTGCCTGGCAGCGCCTGCTGATAACCGGCCTGCTCGGCTCGTTGACCACGTTCTCCACCTTTAGCCATGAGACTCTTGCTCTGCTGCAACGGGGGCGTACGGGTATGGGCCTGAGTTACGCCGGAATCAGTCTGGTGATGGGCCTGGCGATGGTGGCGATCGGACGCTGGGCGGCTGCTGCCCTGTGGGCCAGGCCCTGACACTTCGTCTCAGTCGTATGCCGCTGTCGGCGTGGCCTGCGGCCCCTCCGGAGGGGAGAGGGGTCCGACACCCCAGTGCAGCTTGTCGCGCAGCAGTTGATAATGCGACAGCTTGACCGGCGCGACCAGCGGCAATGGGTTGCGTGCCCGGGACACGCGCACCTCAGAACCCCGTCTCAGCGGAACATGCTGCTGCCCATCGAAGACTACGGCGATCTCGAGCGGTTCTGTCAGCACGCGCACGACGATACGGGCCGAAGCGCCTACAATGATCGGGCGGTTCGTCAGGTCGTGGGGAGCATGAGGTGTGATGCAGAAGGCCTGGATCCCGGGAATCAGGATGGGCCCGCCCAGAGACACCGAATAGCCCGTCGAACCGGTCGGCGTCGAGATCACCAGACCATCGGCCCGGTACTGCGTAGCTTGCACGCCGTCGACTTCCATCTGCAGGTTGATCAGCTTGGCCCGGACACCCTGCGCTATGCTCACATCGTTGAGTGCGTAGCCGGTGGTGCTTCGTCCTTCGTTGACGACCTCGCAACACAGCCGCATGCGTGGCACGATCTTCAGGCTCGTGGGGGGAGTCTGGCCCCGCAGCAGGCTCAGAAAATGCTCAAGGCTGAAGTGGGCGAGAAAGCCGACCTTCCCCAGGTTGATCCCCAGCGTGGGCACCGGCTGTTGGCCCATCCGGCGCGCGGCCGACAGCAGCGTGCCGTCGCCCCCGCAAGAGATGGCCAGGTCGATCCCGTTCAGCGCCGCTTCGAGGTCGGCGGTGCCCTCGAGATCGACAAAAGGCACACCTACGCCATGAGCCTCCAGCTCTCGCTGAACCTCAAGGGCGATGGGATGCGCGAGGGGCTTGTAGTGGGAGCTGAGGACGGCCGCGGTCTTGATGGTCTCAAACACGGCACAGGCTCCATGAGGGCCGGCGGGCCGACTACTTGTTTGAGTCGGTGCGACGCTTGCGGCGGATGCGGGCCACGATGCGCAGCGTCTTGACCTTGTGCTTCTTCTTCAGGTAGCTGGTGGGCTTGGAGCGGAATCCGTGCTTGCGCGCTCGTTTGATAGAAGAATTGCGGATTCTGATCTTCATGGCTTGAATCCCAAAATGAGGGTTGACCGTTTCGGACCCGCAAGTCTAACGATGCCTGGCACCTCGATCAAGCCTTCACAAGAAAAGCCTGCCAGCTCCCCTCTGCGCTATCGCAGGGGCACCGCGCAGCGGAAGCCGATGCAGCTCGACCGGCTTTCTTCCGGATAGGGGACGACGTCGTCGATGGTGGTGTTGGCAGGTGACGACTTGAACGCGCCACCAGCGGCCGCTGCACCGTCAGGGGTCATGATCCACTCGGCGGCATTGCCCGACAGATGCAACACGCCCAGCTTGCTGGCCCCGCCGGGAAGCTCGGAGGCTACCGGCAGAGGCTGATCGTCGTAACTACCTCGGGCGTTGACGCTCGCCGGGTCCTGCAGAGCCTCGCCGAAAGGATACAGCGTGTGCCCGAAGGCTGCCCGCCACTGCTCCACTGTCGGCAGGCGCGCGCCGTAGGAGCTGGCATAGGCTGCCGCCTCCCCGTAGCTGACCCCGGTCTGCGGCAGCGCCAGCTCGGTGCCCTGGGGGACGGTGTAGCCAGGAGGTGCGGCATCAAGTCCATAGGCAGACACGTAGGCGGCGAAAGCCTCGCGGCTGACCTCGGTGCGCTGCAACAAGAACGGCTCGTCGCCTTCGACCCAGCACCAGCCATCCGACAGCAAAGCGTCACGAACCGTCTGCTTGAAGCTTGAGAAGCTCTCGTCGGTCGGTGCCTCGAAGCCCGAAAGGGCGGCGGCGGCTCCCCGGAGGTCTTGCTGACTGAACGCCAAGCGCGCCAACTTCAAGGCTTCGTTGTGCTCCAAATGCTGTCGCTCGCGCTGCTTGCGCTGCAGCTCCGCGCACAGTGAATGCGCGCGGGCTGGCCAGGGTTCCCACGAAAAGCGCTCAGAGAAGCGCTGGGCCCAGACTTCCAGGGAATCTTCGGAGATCGGTTGGGTTTCAAAGCGCTGACGCCAGCGATCGAGCTCGTCTTTCGGGGCTCGATCGTAGATGGTCAGAGGAAGCTGATCTTCCCCCTTCACGTACACCCGGATCGCCTCATCGAGGGGGAAAAAGAACAGCGCGGCCAGCAGGCACAGCACGGTCACAGCCACCCGCTGCAGCCAGGCAGGCAGCAGATCCACCTGCTCGCGGCGGGGGGCCAGCAGAGTGCGGGAGGGCTTGAGCTTCTGCGACTTCTCGACTTTGGCCAAGGGCTGATTGATGCTCAGCGCTTTGTCGACCTTCTGCCGCACAAAGCGCTTGCTGCGCAAGGCCTCGATCAGCTGGTCCGCCGACTGCGGCCGGGCTTCGGGGTTCTTGGCCATCAGCCCCAGGATCAACTCTTCGAGGAATTCGGGAACCTCCGGAACCTCGTCGCGGATGCGTGGGGGCGACTCGCGCATCTGCTTGACCAACACCTGGACTGCGCTCTTGCCTTTGAAGGGCGGATGCCCGGAGAGCATGTGGTAGGCCGTCACGCCGAGGGCATAGAGGTCGGTGCGGTGATCGAGGGGGCGGCAGTCGGCCTGCTCTGGGGACATGTACGCGGGCGAGCCGACGATCTTGCCAGCGAAATAGCTCTTGTTGGGGTCGAGGTGCTCATCGCGCACCAGGCCAAAGTCGGTGAGTTTGACCTCGTCTTTGCCGCCCAGCAGGATGTTGGCCGGCTTGATGTCGCGATGCACCAAGCCTTCTGCGTGCACTTTGGCCAGTGCGCGTGACGACTCGAGCAGGATGCGTGTCGCCTCCAAGTGGTTCAGGCGCTTGTCCTTGCCAATCTTGTCCAGAACGCTGCCGTGGGGGGCCAGCTCCATCGCGATGTACGCGTAGTCGCCATCGATGCCGACATCGTAGATGCCGATGATGTTGGCGTGGTCGAGGCGCGCGAGGACCTGGGCCTCTCGTTTGAAGGCATCGAGCTTGCGACGCGAGCCCTCGGCTTTGACAGGCAGGACCTTGATGGCCGCTTCGCGCCGCATTTCGCGATGCACGCCGAGATAGACCACGCCCATCCCGCCCTGCCCGAGCTTGTTGGTGATCTCGTAGGAGCCGATGGTCGAGCCGATCTTCAGTGTGCGGACGGGCTCTTCGTCGTCCTGACGCATATTGGCGCTGAGGTTCTTGCCCTTGAGTTGGCGCCAGGCCTTGCCGACCAGATCACGGCCTTCGGGCCGGGGTTCCGGCCGACGGGCAGGCTCGGGGGGCGGCGGCTTGGGTTCACTCGGTGGGGGGGGCGGAGCCGCGGCGGCCGCGGCGGCGGCGGCTGCCTCCTTCGGCGGTTCGGGCTCTGCCGGGATATGCGTCAGCTCGCTGTGGAAGTCGCGCTCTTCGTCCGACTCTGCGGCTCCGAACAGCTCGGCCTCTGAGTCCTCTACAGATTCTCCGGCCACGTGGCGGACCAGCGGGGCATCCTGGGAGCTGCGTGCGCTCGAGGTCGATGGCTCGCTGCGTGCAGGCGCCGAAGCGCCAGAGGCGGGCTCGAGTCGCGGTTTGCTTCCGCGTCGGGTGCGGCGTGCGCCATTGTCGACCCGAGGTGCCTGGCAGTGCGGACACGGTCCCTTGAGCTTGGCTTTGGGCTTTCCTCTGAAGCGTGCCTTGCCGCACTTGGTGCAGGGCGTGCTCAGCCGCGCCACTTCTTCTTCAACCGAGCGGATCTGGGCCGAGGACAGCTTGCCATAGCTCATCAGGAATGTGCGCAGCGGAGCGGGCCGGCCCCGGTCTGGGCGCGACACCCAGGCCTCGACGCAGTCCTTGACTTTGCCTTTGCTGAGCAAGCCAAGGGAGACCGTCACCCGGGCAAACGCCCGGTCGTACTCGCTGACTTTCGGCACTTCTTGCCCCCGTCCCGCGCAGAATGGGCGGGATGAGCCTGACATCGCTTTGGCCCTGATGATAGCCGAAGTGGTTTCACTCTGCCAACCGGAGGTGTTCCACGCCCCGCGCTTGAGCCTCGCCGCGAGGGGGCCGCGCGGACCCCGGCGCGGTCGGCAGTCAGCGCGCAAACGCAGTTGCCAGGGCGCTGCTGATGGCCAGGGGCGAGGGTAAGGAAGGAGAGGGGGTCCAGGCTGCTTGATGGTATACTTGAGGGTACTTCCCGAGCACCAGCCCTGCGAGATAGCGATGCAACTCAAGTCCAGTGGCGAAGGAACCTTCTGCAGGATCACCGGCCTGGCGATCGGCTTGGTTTCGAACAATCAGGATGAAGAAGGCCTGGGCCGCGTCAAGCTGCTGCTGCCCTGGATGGGAGAGGGAGTCGAGAGCCACTGGGCGCGTGTTGTGCAGCCGATGGCCGGTAAGGGCAGGGGGTTCTGGTTCCTGCCTGAGGTGGGCGACGAGTGCCTGGTGGGCTTTGAGCACGGCGATGTCACGCGTCCTTTTGTGCTCGGGGTGCTCTGGAACGAGAAGGACAGACCTCCGTCCTTGTACGATGTCTTCTGTCCCCAATGTGTCGAAGATCCGGCCCACATCGATACGCACAAAGGCGCTTTCAATGCGGACGGCAAGAATGACAAGAAGTACATCCGCTCGCGTTCAGGACACATGATCGTCTTCGACGACAACAGTGGCGTCACAGTCTCGGACAAGACCGGTAAGCATCGTTTCGATCTGATCACCGAAGAGAAGAAGGTCAAGATCAGCAACGCCGATGGGAACAACCTGCTGAATTGTCCGGCGGGAAGCATGAATCTCTCGGCCAAAGAGGTTGTGGTGCAGGTGCTCGGCGATGCGACCCTTGGGTCGCACAACGTCGTCGTGATCAAGTCCGGCGGAACCACGACCTTCGACTCCCGCGCCAACCTCGAGCTGAAGGCGGGCGGGGTCGTGGGCGTCAAAGCCGGGGCCGCGCTGAATGTTCAGGGCTCCAAGGGCGAGGTGACCGGCGCGGGCAGCTTCGGTTGTGAGGCCGGGGGGGTCGCGAACATCTACGCTGGGGGAGTCTGCAATCTGGTCGGAGCGCCCGTGGGACTGCAGATGCCGGGAGCGCCGGTGGTGATCGCGCCGTCACAGCTCGATGCGATCCTGCAGACACTGGGGGCGGCCCTGGGTGGGGCAGGCATGGCGGGCGCGGCGCCGATGATGGGCATGGAGGCCGCCGGCGGCAATCCCGCTGCGACGGCTGCGCAAGTGCTTGCGGGCATGGGACAGGCGACCGGCACGGCCACCGTGCGGCAGGTCCGGCGAGCTGTGCGACAGATGATGCGCAGCGCGGGCGTAGCACCGGGTGGAGCCCCAGGCGGCGCGCCGAGCGGCAGCGGTGCGCCGAGCGATAGCGGTGCGCCGAGCCAGAGCAGCCCCGGGGCCGACCCCAACAGTCCTTCGACGCCTGCGACCGAGATCCGCAAAAAGATCATCGAGATCGCCGATGCCGAGAAGGCCAAGGGCATCAGGGATGGCAATCCGCGCATCAAAGAGTATTTTGCGACCGTGGCAGGTCTGACGCTCGCGAAGTACGAGACGTTCTACACTCCCGAGAACATCAAAGCCCAGCTGGCATCGTGGTGCAACGGCTTCGCCTGTTACTGCTGGAAGCAAGCGGGGGCCAGCTTTGGCGGGGACTCTCCCTCCCTGACCAAAGTGGTCGCGGGTTTGAAGGCTCAGGGGCGGATCATCGGCGCCAACGACACTCCAGGGGTCGGCGACATGATCTTCTGGGGTTCTGGAACCAGCTTCCATCACATCGGCCTGGTCAAGAGTGTCAGCGGCGGCCAGATCCGCACCATCGAAGGAAACATCAGCGATGGTATCGGCGAGCGCGGCCTCGACCGCAAAGACCTGTACGGCTTTGGCAAGGTCGACTGAGAGGCTGTCTCAGGGAACGAGATTTCGCCACACAGTCGCTTTGGCTTGTCTTGTTGGGGCGGGGTTCACCCCCGCCCGCGGGAGGAGCGAAGCGTCCGAGTCTTCGAGGTGTAAACCCCTCCCCTACAAAGAGAAAAGTCGGTTTTCCTCCCCGAGTCGCAGGGGCATGAGATTGTCTTCAGCAATCAATCGCACTCCTCCAAACGTCCCGTGAGACAGCCTCTATGAGAGCGCCGCT
>JAJDCP010000032.1 GCA_029260765.1 Planctomycetota bacterium | reverse complement strand
CCCGGTGCGATGTAGAGCTTAGTCAGTAGGGAGGAGCGCGCGATGGCCGCGGCGAGAACGTGCTCGCGCCCTCCCTTTCCCACCACCAGAACGTTCATGAGTCGATCCCTTCGGTCAGTCCCAATAGTGCCAGCCGGGCCTTGAGCCGAGCATTCTCGACAGCCAGGCCCGCCTGACGCGCGATGGCGGTAAACAATGGAAGATGCGCCTCGGTCAGCTGACCGCTTTCGGGCCCATCGAGATAGAGTACGCCCAGCGTCCGCTCTCCCGATGCTAGAGGCACACAGATCACGGTACGGAGTTTGAGCTCGCGGATCGACGACGTCGCGTCGAGTTGTTCGAGAGCATTGTTCAGGCAGATGGGCTGACCGCTGAAGAACACACGCTCCGCGACGGTACGGCTGTACTGACCGCGCAGCTCAACATCCTGCGCACAGGCCTGACGGGCGACGGCGGTCTCGAGAGCTCCACGGTCGGCGAGCAGGATGGCACCGCGTTCCGCACCGCTCGCGGCGATCAGCTTGTCGACCATCGTGCGCAGCAGCAGTCGTGGCTCGGGTTCTCCGCCGAGATGGCTGACAGTGTCGACCAGAGCGAGCACGTTCTTGTAATCGACGGCGGGCTCTCCGGTAAGGATTCCAGCCAGGCGATCGGTCCGCGGAGAGCGTTCGCCAAAACTCTCGTCATAGACCTGCACCGCTCCGCCGCCACCGGCCTTGGCTGCGAACAAGGCCTGGTCGGCGCGGGCGAGCAAAAGCTGCGGATCGGTGCCGTGCTCGGGGCTCGCCGCAATCCCCAGGCTAAGACTCAAGCCTTCGGCCACATCATCTTCGACGCCCGCCAGACAGGTGACGGCAAAGTTCTCGGCCCCCTCGGCGTTGGTTGCGGGCAGCAACAACACGATCTTGTCGGCACCATAGCGGAAGCCACCATCTTCTCGCCGCAGATGCGAGACGAGGTTCTTGCAGATCAAAGCCAGCAGTCGGTCGCCGTCGGGCGCACCGTGTTTCTCGTTGTAGGCGCGGAAACCGTCGATGTCGGCGAAGACCACGGCGAAGGGTACGCCGTAGAGAGCCTCCTGCCGCGCAAGGGTCTCGAGGTGCCCGCTGAGCTGTGTCCGCGTGAACAGGCCGGTCACCCGGTCGATGGTCGTATGGCTGTTCAGGCGATGGACTTCAAGGAATGCAGCCACATGGTTGGCCACGGTGGTCAAAAACCGCAGATCTTCGAGGCTGAAGTCGCGAGGCGGGGCGGTCTCGACGTACAGCACTCCGCGCACGACAGGCTCGCGGAAGCTCTGCGCCGCCTCCGGACCGATTTTCTCAGCCAGTTGCGGCGGGTAGAGCGCCAGCGGCACGGCCATGCCCAACGAAGCCCCCTCCGAGGGCACGCGGACCGGTCCGCCGTCGTCGAGGACGGCGTTGATCACATCGTCCGGGACCTGCCAATCCGTGCGCACATCGTTGCCGCGGCCATCGCGGGCGGCGGCAATCCTGAGATCGCCCTGCTCGAGGCTGCTATAGCCGTATTGCCGAGTGCTGCGCAGGAAGATGCAGCCGCGCTCAGCTCCGGCGAGGTTGACGACCATGTCGATGAGCTGCCCGAGCACAGCGTCGAAACTGAGACCTGTCGAGGCCAGCTTCATAGACAGGTTATAGAGAGCAGCGAGGATGTTCAGCTCCGATGGGACCTCGGAGTCATCCGCAGGAGCCGGGCGCAGCCGTGCCGTGGCAGCGCGCTGGCGTCCGTCGCTGCCCGCGACGTAGCGCTCCAGATCATCGATGACATCGAAGAACTCGTGCTTCACGCCAACCCTCGCGCGAGCAGGCCACGCCCGCGAAGGCACCACCATAGCGGAAACAGATCGAGAGACAAGCTCCGCACGTTGTTTTCAATCCGAGGCCAACAAAGCAGCAAGGAGGGGAAGAACCCCTCCTGCTAGCGATACTTCATGATCTGAAGATCAGACGTTGATCGCATCCTTCAGAGCCTTGCCGCAACGGAAGTTGACGGTCTTGCTGGCCGGGATGACCATTTCTTTCCGAGTGCGGGGATTGCGCCCCATCCGCTCTTTGCGCAGACGCACAACGAACGAACCGAAACCGATGATCTGCAGACCGCCACGACTTTCGATAGCTCTCTGCATACCTTTCAGAACCGCATCGACAGCTTTCTCTGCCTGGCTCTTGGTATCGAAAGGCTTATTGTCTGCGCTGAAGATAAGCTCAACCAACTCAGACTTATTGGCGGGACGTTCTTTGGTCTTTGCGGCGGGCTTCTTCTTTGCTGCAGCTTTCTTGGCTTTCTTGGCCATTGTTAACACTCCCCAGAGAAAATGGATACTTGTAAAAACCCCTTGATTTCCAGGATCGAGCGTCCCCTTCCTTCCGGCAGAAGGTCGAAGGTTTCAAGGTTCATGGGTGTTTTAGCATTCCTGATGAAGTCCTGCAAGCCGGCATTCCGTCGTTTTTTGGAATTTTCTCGGGTTTTTGTGCCGCCGGACCTCCCCGAAACACTGCCACCCCAAAGAATTGAATACCCAGAATGTCAATTGTTTTGCGACAACGGGAGACACGCCATGGCTCCGCAAGAGTCTACCTTGAAACATCTTACAGAAACATCGCCGCCCGCACCTTTGATCTGATGTCCATAGTGTTGTCGAAAAAAAAAGCTGCGTGCTGTTACGGAATAGGAAGCTGCACTGGTGCCGTTTTTTTTTGAAGAACTGCACACTTTTAGGGTTTTCTTCGGGTCCAGACACCCAAAATGAGCATTTCTGACCACTTTGCTCCAGGATCCCGCGAGAGACATCCCGCGATGATCCCCTGATCCTCCACGACGGAGTGCGTGTGGACTCCGAAACGATGTTCTGAGTTAACACAAGCTTCACCGTCACCATGGTCTTGCGAGGCCGATTCCACACGCAGCGCGGTTCCGGGTGATGCCGGGGAAACCGCCTGGCAGGGGGCTGTGCTGGAACTCGACGCGGAGCCTGGGACGTCCTGCGGGCCGGTTTGCTGGACGCGCAGCGCACAACGCGTCACCTGGCCTCGAGAGCTCGGGAGGGCCCGGCTGCACAGAAATGCTGTGCCAGACTGAACCTTTGGACGAAACAAGCGTCGATGAATTAGCGGGGAAGGGCCTCGCCTTTGTGGTAATCTCTGGCCCCGGAGGCCTCATCCCAGTGTCGGAGCAGAGCTGCGTGGAAAGCAAATCTCTGTCGGGATCCTACAATCTTGGTCAAATCGCTCTGGCCAAGCTGTCGAAGCTGGCCGCCCAGGTGGAAACACTTGAGGCGGCGCGCGCCTATCTCGAGACCCAGCTGGCGGAGAAGGATCGAGAGCTGGACGAGACCAGCCGTAGCATCCTTCGCATCCACGCGGCCTACGAAAACCGCATCGCGGAGCTGGAGCGGACTGTTGAACAAGGTGCCCAGTTTCAAGCCACTGTCGCGGCGCAGCAGGCCGAGCTGGCTGCTCTCCGGGCTGCACCTGGCGGCCCGGCCGAAGTGCTGCAAGAGCTTGCAGAGGTGCGCGAAGCACTCGCTGAGCTCGAGACTTCGCACACTCACGACAAGCAAGAGCTCGAGAAACGCGACGCTGAGCTGACCCACCTCAAGGCCCTCGCGGGCAAACTGGTGCACGATGAGGCCCAGAAGCGTCGTCGACTCCAGGGCGTGGTGGACAACGTCGAAGCGCAGCTGCGCAGCGTGCGCGAAGCACTCCAACTGCCCATTGCCGCCAAAACCACCGAAGGCCCCACCGCCCAGCCAGCGCCGGCCGACAGCCTGCAGGCTCTGCAACAGCTGCTTGCCGGCCAAAGCCCCGACCTCAGCAAGCTGGTCTCCAAACGGTCTTCCCGGGTCCCCATCAGCAAGGGCCGCGGGGCGGAGACTCCGATGAGCCCGCGAGAGCGGGCCCGTTTGGCAAGCCAGCAGGCTGTCGCCGACGAAGCGGAGAAAGAAAAGCAGAAGGATGCCCCGGCGAGTAAGCAGAACCAGAACAAGCCGAGCAACTGGCCGCCCGCCCGCCCGCAACTCCTGCGCAAACGTATGGAGACGATCGACAAGCTCGCCGCGCAGGCCCTCGCAGGCAGCCTCTCCGCCGTGGACACCGGCGAGTTCCCGGTGCCGGGCTACACGCCGAATCCAGGGAAACGTGGCGACGCGGACGCGAAGACCACGGCCAAGCCGGTGCGTACAGGTGCGTCGGGAGCCTACGCCTGGGCTGCGATCTTCCTCGCGATCGTCGCAGGTTCGGTCTTCCTGCTCAAAGGATTGATCCTTGACGACCGGCTGCAGGGGAACGCCAGCGCCGGCACCGGAAACGCACGGCCCGCGCAAGAGCTTGAGCTCGCCCCACCAGACAGCTCCCAGAATCCTGCAGCGAATCCTCAGCCCCAACCCGACTCGCAGACGCCACGCCCGGTCGATCCGAGGCCCAACGAGACGCGCCCCCAAGATCCCGCGGCCGCCCAACCCGCAGCCACGCAGACCGTCGCGCCAGCGGCCACTGCCGCGCCTTCGAACCTGCCCGCCGACCTGCAAGGCCTGGTCGCAGAGCTGAAGAAAGCGATCGCCGACTCGGACAAACTCCGTATCGCCGCCATCGAAGACGCGCTCTTCCAGCTGGGGAATCCCGCGCTCCCCCAGATGACCGCGCTGCTGCGCTCGGCGCGCGACGTGCTGGTCAAGACCTCGCTCGTGCGGGTGATCAGCCGAGTCCGCAACAACAAGGATGTGGGCGAGCTGATCTATAGCATCGAAAACGCCGACCGAGCCAGCCGCCTCCGAGCCACTCTGGACCTGGCGAAAGTCGAAGACCCGGCGGCGGTGCCTCAACTTGTCGAGCTGGCGACGCACAACAACGACGACAACGTCCGCAACTCCGCGCTGATTGCGCTCGGCAACATCCACTCCCCCGAGGCGATCGCGGGCCTGCAGAACATGGCGCGCGTGCACACCGACGAAGACAGCCGGGTCAGCGCGGTGATGATGCTGACGCAGAAGAAAGACCAGGGCTCCATCGGACTGTTCGAAGATTTGACAGCCGACACCAGCAGCAAGGTGCGCCGCGCCGCGTTGCTGTCGCTTGGCAACCTGGGCGCTACCGGCGCGCTGCAGACCGTGCTCGGCGCCGTCCACACCGAGAGGGACGACGATGCGCGCGGTGAAGCAGTGCGCACCATCGGCAAGATTGGCACGAGCAACGAGTTACGCCTGCTCCGAGATCTGCTCAAGACCGACCCCAACGAGGCCGTCCGCAGCCACGCCCGCGACGCCATCCAGCGCATCGAAATGCAGCAGCGCTGAAGACAGCCGACATCGGCTCGAAATCTGTGCCCACATGTGCTACTTTGACCGACAACACCGGCAAAGAGGCCTTTCCACGTGGAAAATCGCCCGCCAGAGAGGCGCAAGCGCTCGCTCAAACGACGCGTCGTCAAGGTCTTGAAGCGCGCCTTTGTGCGCGTTGCCGTGCGGGTGATCCCGCCCCTCTATCTGGCCTATATGTGGTTGGTCTACAAGACCAGCAAGGTCGAATACCTCGGGCCTGTTCCCAGCCACATGCGAGACGTTTGCGGTGGCGGCGTCTACGCCGTCTGGCACGACGAGGTGGTGTTCGTCGCTTACGCCTTCGGCAAGTTCCGGCCGCACACCCTGGCCAGCCAGAGCGATCTTGGCGAGTTGATCACACGATTCCTGGAGAAGTGCGGCTTCCAGGTCTTCCGCGGTGGATCCAGCAGCGCGCGCAAGCGCCGCGCCACACGCGTGCTCGAGCAGATGATCGAGTGCTTCAAGACTGAAGAGGGCGTGGTCTTCGGCATCACGGTCGACGGCTCCAAAGGCCCGATCTACCGCATGAAACGGGGAGCCTGCAGCCTCTCGATGGTGAGCGGCCGCCCGATCGGAGCGCAGCGGACCTGGTGCAAACGCTACCTGCGCTTGAAGACCTGGGACCGCACCATGGTGCCCCTACCCTTCAATCATATCGTGCATGCCTTCCACGGCCCATTCTACCCTCCACCCGCCGACGCCGGCCCTGAAGCGGAACGCTCATTCGTCTCCTTCATGGAGGGGGTGCTGTGCCGTATGAGCGGCTGGACACGGCGCTACCTCGAAGGCAAAGCTCCACCCAATGACTGGGTGGAACTGCATCCTCCCGAGCATCGCGAAAAGGTGGTCGATCCCGGCGAGATCATCCAGTTCATGCCGGTCAGAGAACCCGCACAGGCGCGTGCGGTGCAGTCCTGAGCGAACCCGGCCCGAAGTTGAGCTGCCGCACATGAATCTGCTATCGCCGCCTAGAAGGGACTTCACAGCCCGCACGCCAGGAACTCAATCGGAGCCGCGGATACGGCGCACTTCGACTGACAGCCAGCGCTCTGCGCCCAATGACAGCCAGGCCTGGTCGTCACCGATGGCGAGGGTCCGTTCGACCCGCAAGCTGGTGGATTCAGGAACCTGAATGGTGCCGATCCCGGGGGCCGTAATTTCCCGCAGCTCGTGTAGCTCGCGCAGCTCGAAATCGAGCTCCAGCGACTTGGACCCGCCCGTCAGGTCGACCAGGATCTCTGCCTGGAAACCGCTCCAGGCGATGTCGATGGCGGGGTCCAGCACAGTCTTTCCGTTCACACGGACGGGCATGTAGTCGGCGATGTAACTCTGCTCGTTGCGGCTGGCTATGCTGGCCGCCTGACCGGCATAGACATGAAGACGGGGAGCATGGATCGGCTGGACGCCCTCCAGCTGTGCGGCCGAGGGCCCGCTCTCCGGGTCACAGCCAGGCAAATGGTAGAGCTTCAACAAGACCTCATAGATCGCCTGCTCACGGCAGATCTGATCGAGAGCCGCCTGCAGTTTGTCAAGGACCTCTGGACGCTGGACGGCCACCAGGCTGGTACCCTGCTCGATCAAGGCGTAGGGCGCTGCAAAGGTCTCCGGAGGGAAGGCCGCACGCAGCAGCTCGCTCCAGGTCTGGTCGGCCAGGGGCGTGACCGGGGCCGGATTGAACAGCCCAGACAAGATGGGAAGGTCTCCAAGGAAGGGGATCTGGGCAGGCATGCCGGGAAAATCGAGGAAAGCGATCTGCACCTGGGAGTCCTCGGCATGCGCCTGCGAGAACAGCTCATAGACCTCGGGGGTGCTGACTCTGCGCACCTCGACCGAGCGGCGCTGGGCCGGGCCAGAACCGGCACAGCCCAGCAGCAGGGACAGAACAACGAGGGGAATCGCACGCAACATCGGCATCTCCACGGCCTGGTTTCCTTGCATGTTGCGGTCTCCGGTCACCAGTCCGTCACCGGCTCAACCGCCGCCGGGCACGGTCTCACCGGTGGCGACCGGGAGGTCGTCTTGCTGCAGCTGTTCGAGATAGCCGTCGGGTAGCACCACTCGTTGGCGCTGCCCCGACTTGCAGCGGCGCGCGCGCACCGCCGCAGGGGGGAAGGCCTCGCTACCGTCGAGGCCACTGAAGATCGCATCCATCTCTGCGTAGGTGCTGCAGCCCATCAGACGCTTGCGCAGGCCTGCCCCACCGCTAAAACCCTTCGTGTACCAGGAGTTGTACTTGCGCATCCAGCTCATGGCCAGCTTCTCGGGCACCCACTGCATCAGCTTTCTGGCGTGCAAGCGAGCCACCTCGAGGACCTCGGCCAGCCCTGGAGGATTCTGGGGTTCACGTCCGTTGAAGACATCGGCAAGGTCGCGAAACAGCCAGGGACGCCCGAGGCAACCTCGTCCCACAATGACTCCATCACAGCCGGTCGTGCGCATCATCCGCAGCGCATCCTCAGCCTCCCAGATGTCTCCATTGCCGAGCACCGGGATGCCGACGTGCGCTTTCAGGGCGGCGATCGCTTCCCAGCGAGCGGCGCCCGAGTACAGCTGGGCCGTGGTCCGGGCGTGCAGGCCGATCGCTGCGCAGCCCTCGCCTTCGGCGACTTCGCCCGAGCTGAGGAAGGTCAGCAGCTCATCCCACAGTCCCATGCGCACCTTGATGGTCACAGGCACCGTCCCTGCAGCCTCGACCACGGCGTGCACAAGCCGCCGGAGCAGGCGCGGTTTGGCGGGAATCGCGCTGCCGCCGCCTTTCGAAGTGACCTTGCGCACCGGGCAACCGAAATTCAGGTCGATGTGGTCGACCCCGTTCTCAGCGATCAGGCGACGGGCAGCCTCGCCCAGATAGTGGGGGTCGCTGCCGTAGAGCTGCAAAGAACGTGGGGACTCATCGGGACCGAAGCTCGCCAACCTGGCCGTCTTCTTATTGCCGTAGACCAGGGCACGCGCGGTGATCATCTCGCTGACGTACAGCCCGGCCCCGAAGCCACGGCAGATCGAGCGAAAGGGATAATTCGTCACCCCCGCCATCGGTGCCAGCACGACAGGAGGCCAGACCGAGATGCCTGCCAGCTTGAGTGGCTGGAACTCCCCTTCGCGCGCGGCTTCCACGTCGCGATTGAGCTCGCTACGGTAGATCGGGTCCATCAGGGATTTCCGGGCGAGGGGGTTTGAAGATCGCGTAGGTCTGCTTGCTGAAATCATAGCGGCGTTCGGCACGAATCTCCGAGTGCTCGAACACGCGTTTCACGACCAGATGGACGAATCTGGTGTTGAGGAACCAGGTGTCGGGGATGCCCATAAAGTCTTCGAAGCGGGAGACGACCGTAGCCAGCTCTTCGCGCATCTGTACGAACTCTTCGGGCTTGACGAAAAAAACCACCCCACAGAAAGGGTCGAGACCGGTCTTCTCGTCTCCCGGAAAATGCACGAGCTGATCGACCCCGTGACGCCGCGGATGGGGCATCACGCTGAACTGGGGCAGGCATGCGAAGGAATGCATCTCTTCGGTCAGGCAAGGGATGAACTCGAGCACGATGTTCTGGTTGATCACCAGCTTGTATTCGCCTCCCCAGACCTCTCCGAACGCACCGGTCTGGTCGACAACGCCAAAAAGGAATTGGCGCACATCGAGCTCCAACCACTCCGCCAGCTCCTCGGGATCGCTGGTTTGAAGCCTGCGCAGCTCTTGCAGCGTCAACATCTACCGTGCCTCAACTTTTCTATTCTTTGCACGTACCATCGCGGGTGTGCTTGGGCTATCATACCAGCCGGTTCAGGCAGGGAAAGCCAGCGCGCGCAAATTCCAAGCAGCAGGCGACTGCTGGGAGACGCTCTGGCGAACAAAAAGCTCCGCTCCCCGGTCGGGTGGCGGGATTTCCATTGACAGTACTCTGCCCACTCGGTTACATCAGCGCGCTCAACTTCGCGCCACGCCGGCAGGCTCCCAAAGGCCAGGTGTCGACGCCGGAAAACTGTTCTGGAGGATTCCTCGATTAGGGTCAATGACAAAATCCGTGTGCCTTGTGTGCGCTTGATCAACGAGAAAGGCGAACAGGTCGGCGTCGTAGACACGGTCAAAGCGCTCGAGATGGCCAGAACATTGGGTCTGGACCTCGTCGAAGTCGCACCGGACGCGCAGCCCCCCGTCTGCAAAATCATGGACTTCGGGCGCTTCCGCTATGAAAAGCAGAAGCGCGAGGCCGAGTCGAAGAAGAAGCAGCACAAGGTTCAATGGAAGGAGATCCGACTCCGGCCCAAGATCGACAAACACGACCTCGAAACCAAGCTCCGGCGAGCCAAGGCCTTCATCGAGAAGGACATGAAGCTCCAGATCGTGATGCTGTTCCGCGGTCGAGAACTGGCGCACAAGCCGCTAGCGCGTCAGATCCTGCTGTCGTTCGTCGGAGACCTGGGACCCGTGAAGGTCGAGCAACAACCTCGTATGGAAGGCCGGCGCATGTCGATGATCGTCGCGCCCGGAAAATAGACGCTGAGAGGCGCAAGCAAAGAACGGGGCCTGCAATTGGGCCCAAAGAGTCAACGAGGGACGTTGCGAAAAGTCCCGGCCAACGGATGGAGAGAGAGATGCCCAAGCAGAAATCGCATCGCGGACTGCGCAAGCGCGTCAAAGTCAGCAAGAACGGAAAAGTCAAGCGGCACAGCGGTTTCGCGGGCCATCTGATGTCGAGCAAATCGCCCCAGCGCCGTCGGCGTCTGCGGCGCGGGAAGCTCGTCTCACCCGCCGACACCAAAGCCATCATCAGCAGACTCAGCGTCTAGGAGTAACCGACCCATGCGTAACACGCAGGTTGTAGCGGGACGCCGCCGCCGCAAGAAAATACTGAGGCAGGCTCGCGGTGCCTATGGTGCCCGCAGCAAGCACATCAAGATCGCGACCGAGAATCTCCATCGCGGATGGGCCTTTGCCTACCAGCATCGGCGCCTGAAGAAGCGCGATTTCCGTCGCTTGTGGATCACCCGCATCAGCGCCGCTTCCCGCGCCCATGGCCTGACCTACAGCACCTTCATGAACGGGTTGCTCAAGGCCGATGTCGCCATCGACCGCAAGCAGCTGAGCGAGTTGGCCATCCACGAGCCCCAGGCTTTCGAAGCCCTCGTCGAGACCGCGCGCAAATACACTGCGAACAGCTGAGAATGCTGCTCGCGGCTGTGTCTCCGACTGCAGACACAGCAGCCCTATGGGGCCTCTGTCGCGTCCGTTTTTCGGGTCCATGATTTTAGAGCCTATACTTCGCCCTCGGGGACCTATCGGAGGCACTCCAGGCATTACGTTGCTTCGGCTTCGGAAGCCGGCGGGGGGTCTCGAGGTTCCCACCTGAGAACTGGGGTTCTCAAAAATCGCATCCGAGACGGCGCTCTGATAGAGGCGCCTTTTTCTTGCCCCCGCTTCTCAATCGTCCACCCGAAACGGCAGCGCATAGTAGATGTATGCCGCGCACTCACGCATCAAGTAGTACCAGGCTTTCTGCAGCCGACGCGTCTCCCGGCAGGGCACGGTGTAACAGCGGATTCCCTCGCGCCGGAACGCCGCCCGACATCGGGCCAGGTGGTAGTCGTGGCTGACGAGCAGTGCGCTCTTCAGCCCCTGCTCTTGCATCAAGATCCTGCAGTTCAGTGCCGACGCGCGCGTGTTGCGGCCGGCTTCATCGAGCAGGATGGCCTCCCGCGGCACACCTGCAGCGCAGGCCAGATCACGCATGACGCGAGGCTCGCTGTGACCCCGCGGGTCGATACCGCCGGTCATGACCAGGTGGCCGACCAGGCCCTGCTGATACAACTCTACCGCCTGCATGACGCGGTCCGAGAGAGCCAGCGAAGCCGATCCGTCAGCCCGCACGCCGGCCCCAAGCACTAGAGCGCAATCGGCGGGACGGCGGTAGTCGGTGTTGCCGAAACACATCAGCAGCGCCAGCAAGGCGGCCAGCGCCCCGAGACATCGCAGCGGCCAGGCCAGCAGCCTCCTCGACCAGCGAGCTGCAGACCGGCGCGCAACCGTTCCGGGGCGCAGCTGCAGGCCCACCACCAGCAGGACGGTGAACACACAGGCCGAAAAAGGCAGAGGCAGGCGGGACGAGAGCCGGCCGTCACCGAGCAGCCGGTAGTAGCCAACCAGGTCGAACAGCGCCTGGCAGAGCGCCGCAAAGACGGGGATCTGCAGCCAGACACGCCACTGAGGGCGACGCGCGAGCACAGCCAGACACGCCAGCGCGAGCCCCAACTGCAGCCCGTGCCCCCAACGCCCGGGACCCACGGGAGTCGCCAGCCAGAGCTGTGAGCCCCCGGCGACCACCCCCAATCCAGACATCAGGGCCCAGAGCAGCAGCACGCCCTCGAGAAACCAGCCTGGGATGCGTCGCATGATTCCTGACCCATGATCGTCAGGGCATCTATCGGAGCCTGGCAGGTCGGCCTTGAGGGTCAGGGCCCTGCCAACGCCAAGCGCTGCGGGGGCTGATAGCGGTCGACCGCACGTTGCAGCATGCCGATATACGAGCCGCCCGCCATGTCGGCGTGGCCCAGCATGCCGTCCTGCTCGTTGAGCAGGGTGCGCAGATCGGGACTCAGGACATAGCTGCGGGCGAGGAAGCTGAGGTAGTACAGATTGAGCACCTGCCCATCGGAGGTCGTGAACATCACCCCATCACGGTCGTGCAGGGCCGGAATCATAGGATAGGCCTGGGCGCGCACGTCGATCCAGACGGGTACCAGCTTGTCGTTGACAAAAGAGATCACTCGGCCGTCAGAGAGCGCTCCGTCCCGGAGCATATAGGCGCCGATTCAGCAGAAGCCCTCGATGTCCCCGGCCGCCGTCACCAGAAGCAATGGCTTGCAGGTCTCTTCGGCCTCAGCCCGCGCAGCCTCAAAGTCTGCGCGCCAGTCAATCTCGAGATGCAGAGGATTCTCATCGGGCGGCATGAACGCCAGGCAGCCCGTCAGGAGAGGGCACACACACAGCAGAAACAGACAGCGGTTCATGGCACGGCCTCGAGTAAGCAGATCCTCGAGTATACACATTCAGGGATCTGCTCGGGCTCGCTCGCGAGCGTCCTGCAACATGGCGAGGTAGGCCCGGGAGCCGACCTCCGGCAAGCCGGCCTCGCCCTGTTCCGGGTTGTACAGCGTCTGTAGGTCCGGTGAAACCAGATAAGAGCGGACATGGAAGTGGTAGGAAACCAGGTCGCCCACATATCCCTCGGCGTCGAGCGCCAATGTCTCGGCTATCGTACGCAGGGCGGGCATGTCCGGATAGGGCTGGCGGCGGATGTCGACCCAGACCGGAACGAAGTCGGCGTTGATCGCACGGATCACAGCTGGATGGGAGAGCGCCCCGTCCCGGAGCGCGGCACCACCGATTCAGCAGCTTCCACGGATGTCGCCCGCGACTGCCACGATCAGACCTGGCTTATTGCTCGCCTGCATCGCCGCGGCCGCGTCCGCGACATCGGCCCGCCAGGCAATCTGCAGGTGCTCGGGACGAGGGTCACTGGGCGCGTAGGCCAGGCAACTGGCCATTGAGCAGATCAACCCCAGAGAGAGCCAGCGTTCTGCGCGGCGGAGTTTCAGCATCGGATTGTCTCCTGCAGGTGTTGCCTGTCAGAAGCAAATCCAAGGCCAGACGTTGTTGGCTACCACGCGGGCAGTGCCTTAGAACTGCTGAGAACCGCCTGTAGCGGCGGTCTGTGACCGCCGAATGGACCGATCCGGAGGGAGCAACCGAATCCACCGGGCAACCTCCGCCAGAGCTCCTTCCGGCGCTCATAGCAGCCTGCGGCGAAAATCGTGAAGCCAGGTGCCGCGCCGGTGGTTCGATGGCGAGGCGGACGACACAGTCGGCCCGGATGGCCGGCGAGGAGGACAACGAAGCCAGCGGGCCGCCGCCGTGGTGGCTGGCGAAGCGATTT
>JAJDCP010000031.1 GCA_029260765.1 Planctomycetota bacterium | reverse complement strand
AATCGCAAGAACCGTGAGACAACGTCCCGCGTCGGCGTCCACTTCAGGGTGCCAGCTGCCAACCTGTGCTTGGCAGCTTGACCGAGCGGGGCCGCCCTCTTGGCCACGGAAGCCCCGGCACAACGTGTGCTTCCAGTGCTGCCGTGTCCTGCAGGAGATCGTCCATGGCGAGCGCGCATCCTATCAAACCATCAACCAGCTGGCGGTCCTGGCAAGTCGCTGCCTGGCTGCTCGGTGTCTGCCTGTGGGCCAGCCTGTTTCTCACCCCCCGACTGGGCCTGCGCCTGTTCTGGAACCTCGCGGTGCCTGTCCTGCCAGCGCTGCTGGTGCTCGCCCCCGGGGCGTGGCGGAATCTCTGCCCTCTCGCCAGCACCGCGCTCCTGCCACAACGCTTCGGCCTTTCCCTGCGGCGACGCCTGTCCCCGCTTTGGCAGGGACGGCTACAACTCCTGGGGGTGTTCCTGCTGTTCGCGATCGTACCTCTGCGTCGCGTGTTTCTCGACCAGAGCGGGGTGGCCACGGGCTTGTGTGTGGCAGGCCTCGGCTTGTTGGCGCTCGGAATGGGGGCGGTCTTCGACGTCAAGAGTGGCTGGTGCGCCAGTCTCTGCCCCGTACATCATGTCGAGAAACTCTACGGCAGCCGCCCTGCCCGTACTGTCCGCAACGCCCAGTGCGGCCCCTGCCAACGCTGTGTCCTGAGCTGTCCCGACTCGATCAGCCCTCGCCCTCTGCCCCAGCTGCGCATGCCCGCGGCGCGCCTGGCGGGCGCGCTGATGTGTGGGGGCTTTCCCGGATTCGTTTGGGGTTGGTTCCAGCTTCCCGACGGCAGCTTCAGCCTGCAACAGTTGCTGGCGGCCTACAGCTGGTGTCTGGCCGGGTTCGCTCTCAGTTTCACAGCCTTCGCGCTGTTGCGGCGCGATTTCCCAGCCCACAAGCGGTTGTGGGAGAGGCTGTTCCCCACGCTCGCCATCGCGATCTACTACGCCTTCCGTCTACCGGCCCTGTTCGGCTGCGGGGCGTTTCCCGGCGATGGCACACTGGTCGACCTCAGCCGACACCTGCCCATGGTGTGTGGCTGGTTGCTGCCCGTGCTCAGCTGCCTCTTCTGGGCCTGGTGGCTGCTGTTGCGGCGCGCGCCCGTGCGTCCGTGGAGTCCGCGCCCGGCTTGGGCCCCTCAGATTGCACTTTGAGGTCCTCGAGTGGGCGGATCGCATCTCAATTTGAGAAAAGAAAGTTTTTTTCACCAAACTTCCCAAGGTTCCTAAATCCTGCCGTATGCGATTGATCGGGATCTACTGCCCCGTCTGAAGCCGGCTCACGCACGTGGTGCGATGTCGCACGGGCTTTGACAGGCGGGTCATCAAGATCTATTCAGAAGAGAGTCTCAATTCGGGACACATTGTCTTGAGAATCCGACACCACCGCAACGGCCTGACACTCGTCGAGATCACTGTCGCCACCGCACTCCTGCTGGTCGGGCTGCTCGCCACCCTCTCCGTGATGGCCTCGAGCCTCGGCCTGAGCGAAAACAGCCACCGCCACCAGCGAGCCGCCAGCGCACTGCGCTCGAAGCTTGCCGAGCTGCGCACAGCTCCCTGGGACGACCTGCTCGTGCGCTACCAGGGCGAGAGCAGCGCGCTCGACAGTCTGGGCGTCAGCGGGGGCCTGCTGGTCGTCAACATCGGCAGTGAGAGTGCGGCCGCCGTCGCGCTCGGCCGCGCCGTAGACCTCGACCTCGACGGCACGAGCAACGAGGTGGAAGCCGCCCACAACCAGATGCTCAGCTTCTACGTCGAGCTGGTCGCCAGCTGGACGGCCGGCAGGCATCCTCAGACCCGCCGCCTGCAGGCTTTGCTGCACGAGCGCCCACAATGAGGGACCCGTCATGAAGACACGCCGAGGATGGACCTTGATCGAGCTCTCGTTCGCCACTCTGCTGATGGGAATCATCGGAAGCGTCGTCTCCGGTCTGCTCCACAGCGCGCCCCGCCAGACGAACGCGCTGGTGCTCGCCTCAGAGACGCGGCGCTCGTCTGCACAGGCACGCGAGCTGATCAGTGCACACCTGCGCGACGCGGCCGTCTCTCAGTTGAGCCTGGTCCATGGTGCGGGCGAAGCCCTGGAGCTGCGCTTCCGCAAGGCTCGCATCTCGCACGACGACGGTACTGTCAGCCTCGGGCCTGAGCTCAAGCTCGGCTTCGCGTACAGCGGAAACGACCCCCTCAACGGCGTGGATGACGACGGAAACGGCCTGATCGACGACGGCGTGCTCTACCTGATCCACGGCGACGGCAACCAGCAGATCCTGCTTTCCTTTGTACTGCCCGGATCGTTCCGGCTCGGTCTGCCGAGCGCCGGACAGCGAGCGCTCAGCCTTCGCTTCCAGGTCGCGCGCAGGCGGAGCCCGGGAGCCAACTACCAACAAAGCCCGGACGGCCGCGGCGTCTATCCCGAACAGAAGGGCTTCGCCCTCGGATCGGTCGCCGAGGTTCTGGCCTTACGGAACTGAGCAGGGAGAAAGCAGCATGCGCACGCACCTTGGCCTTCTGGGCGCTCGTCATGGCTCGGCGCTGGTTTTCGCCGTCCTGACCCTGTTGGTGTTGATGGCCCTCAGCGTGGTCCTGCTGAGCGCTGTGGGTACCGAGTCCTCAGCTCTGCTCCAGGAACGGCGCCTCACCCGTCTGCGGGAGGCCGGCGAGCTCGGTCTCGCCCTGCGCCTGCTCGAGCTCAACGGGGGAGACCTGAGCACCACGCCACAGTCCTATCCATTCCCAGGTGTCAGCGTTGAGGTCGAGCTGAGCGTGCACGGTCCCAACCGGGTCAGCTTGCGCGCCACAGCCACCGGCCTGGAGCTCTCCAGCGAGCTGCACGCCATTGCCGAGCGCACAGAGATTCCCGTCTTCAGCAAGGCTCTGGCAGCCAACAGCGAGTTGACTCTGGAACAAAACAATGAGATTCCACACGCCTTCGACAGCGGCATAGGACTGCCCGGTTCTGGGAACCTGGCGGGCGCGGGCGAGATCCATTCGAACGGCACCGTCGAGATCGAGAACTACTCGGTCGTGCAGGGAGACGTGTCGGCGGGGGTCTCCGTCGAGCTCGAGAACAACACCTCCATCGCCGGCATCATCCGCTCCCCGAGCATCATCGCCGAGTCGACGCAGGCGGCCGGCTTCGACTACAGCGAGCCGCGCCTGATCGAGATGCCGCTGCGCGACGCAGAGATCGACACGGCGCTCAGCACCTTCGCGGCGCTGGGCTTGACGGACGCGGGCAACGTCAGTGTGTCGAGCGGTGACACCCTCAGCCTGGGGCCGGGCAATCACCTCTACCATCACTTGGACGTCTCGGGTCGGCTCGAGTTGCAAGGACCGTTGACGTTGATGCTCGAAGAACTCGATCTGGCGAACAGCGCTGTGCTGCACGCGACAGGGGCGATCACCGTGCTGATCGACAGCGGATCCGCCACGGGCCTCAAACTTGACAACGGTGCACAGATCTTCCTCCCTGACCGCGGCGACGGTTGGGCAGACGCCCACTTCGAGATCTACACCAAGTCGGACATCAAGATCCGCAGCGATGGCAACGCCATGGGCGCCCCTCCACGGCCCGTCGACTTCCAGATCTGGATGTACAGCGGCACCGAGATCAAATTCGAAGTCCAACCGAAGATCTTCTACGGCACGATCTACAACCCCGGCGGCGAGGCGGAGTTTTCCCAGCAGACCGCATTTTTCGGCAGTATCGTCGCCGACGTCATCCACCTGCGCAACTTCGAGACCAGCGGCTATGACGTGGCGCTGCAGGAGCAGCTGACGATGCTGCGCGAACACTTTGTGATCACGACCCTGAGCACCCGCACGGAGGTCAGCCCATGATCGGCTCCCAGCTCCGGGTGTGCCTCGTATGTGCGCTGCTGTCGGCGAGCAACGCACAGCAGCCCAGCCCAAAAGAGCTCGAGCGGGCGTTCTCTGCCCAGCTGCAACACGACTCGACCGGCCTGGGGATGATGCAGGCTTGCGAGTCCCTGCTGTTGGAAACGGGGAGCTTCGGCGAAGACCTGGTCGTCACAGCCCTGCCCGGAACGACCGCCTCGCAACAACTGCAGATCGCCCAGATCTTCGCGGAGCACGGCAAGGAGTTCTCCAGCTTCATGGCGCTGCTCAACCTGGCAGCCGACGCGCCCGAGTTCCAACGCCAACGTCTGGTCATGCCGCTGAAGGTGATGGCCCGACGGCTGGCGGACGAGGCGACCTGGGTGGCTGGCCTGGGCACAGAGATGGTCTACTTCGAGGGGGAACAGGCCGATCTGGCCGCCCCTATCATCGCATCGGGCGGCGGCGATGCCGCACGTGCTCTGCTCTCCCATGCCCTCGACGGGAGCTCTGTGACACTCTTGCGCCATTGCTTGCAGGTGACGCCGGGGCTGTGCATCGCTGATGAGCATCTACCGGCCCTGCAACGCCACCTCTGCCATCCCGGCCTCGACCTCCAGCTGCGGCTGCTGACAGCCGAAGCCTGGGCGCGGCGTGGCTCTCCGGCGCTCGAGGAGCTGCGCGTGATGTACAACTCGCTGTATCCTCAGCGGGGTCATTCTCCGGAGCAGGCCGAGCTGGTGGCGAGGCTGCATTCCCTGTTGGTGCAGCTCAATGGACGTATCGATCTTGGAGAAGATCCGGCGGGTTGGCTTCCCAATGCTACGCTGTTCGTCGCCCCCACAGATCGAGAGAAGGAAGAGGCCGAGCTGCCCGTCGCGCTACTGAACGCGACCGGCGTGCTGCTGCTGGCTCTGATCAGCTTGATCGTCGCGTTGCGCCGCAAGCTCGGAGCGAGCGTGGCGGTTCTGACGCTGAGCTGCGCGATGCTGCTGGTTTGCCTGGCCCAGGCCTGGCAACTCACCGACGCCGGCGCCTATCAAGCTCCCTGGGTGTGGAGTCTGTGCGGCCTCGCCCTGCCGTTGTTGGCGTTCAGCATCTGGCGCACCGCCCAGCTACGCCCCTGGGAAAGCACGTACGGCGCGATCACGCGCAAGCTCCCGCGACGGGAGCGCGATCCCAACGAGGAGAGCTCGCGCCTGCTCGCTCACGCGTTCCAACAGATGAGCAGCCTCGCTACCCCCCGCAAGGGGCTCGCGAATCCCGCAGAGAAGATGCAGGCCCTGCCTGCCATGACCGCCGAGACCGAGGCTGAGATCGCAAGCGTCGAAGCCACCCCGCGGCGAGGCTTCCGACACTTCGACGCACTCGAGGTGCACGAGCAACCCGAACCCCAGACGACCACCGGCCGCCGCCAGCGCCTCTGGTACAAGCCGCTCCACACAGGGGACGGCATCCCGATCGAGCAGGGAGTGATCAGCAAACTGCAACGCTACGGCGTCGAATTCATGCGCCGTAAGGGGCTGTCCCTGGGCACCCGCCTGCGGGCGATCCTCGAGCGAGGCGGCGGGGAGGTCTACAAGACACGCCTGCACGTGGTCGCCTCGACGCGGCTGCTCGACGGCAACTACTTGATCGCCGCCAATATCGAGATCCCCACTGCCAGCGGCCGCCACAGTCGCCCGCAGACGGTGACCCAGGAGACCGGGGAAGCCGCCGCGGGGCCCACGCCGCAGCCCGGATCCGACCTGCGCCCGAGCACCACGTTCGAGGAGGCGCCGGCGTTCTGAGGAGACGTCTGCAGACCTGGCGCGCCGCTGTAGCGGCGGTCTGTGACCGCCGAAAAAACCGATCTGGATGGATCCGCCCGGACGTCAGGAGCGACCGCTTCGAAGGCGCCTTCCGGCGCTCATAGAGCGCCGCTACAGGGCTTGTCCCGCTCCTCAGCAGCGCACCTGGGCTCAGCCCCACCACTCCACTTTCCAGCGCGCCTTGAGTTGGGGTCCGAGCCCCCATTCGAGCAGGAGCTCGGGGCCCAGGCCGCGGAAACGCAACATCTCCATGCCGAACGTCGTGCGTCCGGGCAGCAGGCCTTTGAGATTGTGGAAGTGCCACCAATGCCACAAGCCAGGATCCTGCAGATAGCCGTCCCGCGCCGCCCCCCGCGCGAAGCCGTGTTTGGCGAGCAGAGCCGTCAGGTCGAGAAACGCTCCTTCCACAGGAACTTTCTCGAACTCTCCCTGCCGATAGATCAAGGCCTCGAGCGTCCGGACTTCGACGCCCGGTGCGCCTTCGCCCGCGCGCACATACACCCTTGCGAAGGGAAGACCGCGCGCATCCTTGCCGTCTTCGACCACCACATACGGCAAGTCCTCAGCCAGCAGCCCCGCTTGGGGACATAGATCGAGGGCACGCCCCAGGTAGTGCAACGAGGTCGGGCTGGTGTCGCTCGAGACTTGCTGGATATGGGTGCGGCGGCCACTCCCCACGATCAACGCCGCCCCGGAGCGACGGCACGCGTGCAGGACTCCGAGATAATCGGCCTCGAAGTCCGAACCCAACCAGGCTTGTGGGCAGCTCTCGCGCCACACGTCCGCCGGCAGGCCCTTCCACTCGCGAAACTGGCCTTCGAGGTCAGACGCCAGAGGCACCTCCGCAAAGCTGCCATCGTCCTCAAACATAGCCACCGCCGGCCCAAACCCCGGAGGAGTTCCCACGATGGCCGTCTGGGCGCCCCCGCTCGCCAGCAGCCGGGCGCTGTCGACCAGGGTGTAGGGAACTTTGCGGTCGCGGTCCAGGCTGGCCGTCTTGATGAAATGGCTCCAGCTCGACGAACCCCGGCCTCCGCGCAGCAATTGATGCCCCTCGGGATTCTCTGGCGGTTGCTCGGGATCATCGCCCCAGCGCAGGCAGACTCCGAACTGCCCGGTCTTCACGATCGGATCGTCACGGCGCGCCCGCCAGGGATCCGGGTCGCGCCAGACACTGACCGCGCCGCTTTGTACCAGGGTCGGCATGTTGTTCCACGTGTCGAGGGCAAACTCATACTGGCCATCGCACAGGTGCAGGCTGCGCCTGCCGTCATTCCAACAAGCTGGCGGAGGATCGAGCTTGGCACTGAACTCTTCGGCCCATGGATTGCCATCTTCGTCGCGGTACAGCAGCACGACCGTGTCGGTGTAGCTCGACACGGATGGAGCCACCCGGGCGCCTTTGCGGAAGTGTTTCACCCCCAGGCAGTTGATCTGGAACGCCTGCTCATGGAAGATCCCGACAGAGCGGATGATGGCCGCGAAGAACTCGTAGGCCGCCGCGACATCGCCCTCGGGATAGGCGCGCTCGCCCAGTTTCAGATCACCGAGCCCCAGCACCCGCGGGCGGGCTTCGGCCGTTTTCGCTGCGCTGCGTGCAGGGGCTTGTCCTGGAGCAGGCTCGCCTTCGTCGGCCGTGGCCTCTGCTTCGCTGCCCGGCTCAACGCCACCACCTGCGACCAGACCCACTGCCCCGGCGTCCGCCGGCATGGCCACAGAATCCGCGTCTGCGTCGGCGGTCATGTAGGCGGGTTCGGCGTCCGGATCGGCCGCCATGTATGCGGGCTCCTCGTCCGGGTCGGCCATCATGTACGAGGGTGCTTCGTCCGGATCGGCCATCATGTACGAGGGCTCTTCGTCCGGATCGGCCATCATGTATGAGGGCTCTTCGTCCGGGTCCCCGCCCATGAACGCGGGCGGAGGCTCGTCGTCTGCTTCGACCGCTGCCTTGGTTGGAGGCTCCGGCGGCTTGGCCGCCTCCTTCTTTTTGGTCGACTTGCGCTTGCGGGCCTCGCGCTTCCGGCGTTTCTCCCGCAGCTCTTCGGCGCGGCTTTTTTTAGGGTGGGGTTTCTCGGCAGGCGTCTCTGCGGCCGGCTCCGCGACTGCTTCCGGCTCGCTCTTCTCGAGCAGGTCCTGAGTCTTGCCGCGCATCGACTTCGCCCGCCGCGCGCGGCGGTCGGAGAGCCGATTCTTGCGCTCCTCCCGCGCCTTGTCGCGCAGGCTGCGTCGTTCCTCAGCGCTGCTCAAGCTGCTCTCTCCGGATGTGTGGCTGCCCCGATCTTACTGATCAGGCAGGCACAATGGAATCACCGTGCTAGGAGCAGGAATGCAAACTGGGTCGCACGGCGATCAACCGATCGGCCGGTTCTCGAACAGGGCGTAGGGAGCACCCTCTTTGCCGGGATCGTAGCTCAGAGTGTAGTTGTCCGGGTGCAGGCCCTCGAAGACCAACTCGACCAGACCGGCACTGACCTGCTGCCCATCCATCACACGCAGCTTCTTGACGTAGCTGCCGTCTTTCGACTTCAGCTCGGCATGGTCGTCGTCGTTGCTGGTCGAGTTCGGGTCGACGCCGAACTGCATGCGGAAGACCAGCTTGCCTTCGGCGTCCTTTTCCGGGTTCGGTTTGGGCTCGGGCCGCCCGGGTACATCGGCAGCTTTCTGCGGCGGAGCGTCGAGCGGATCGGCCGGAGGCGCCTGCACTTCTGGTGGCACGCCCCCCCCAGCGGCGGCCTTGGCCGCATCCATACGCTCTTGGGCCTTGCCGAAGACCTCGGCCAGCGCCTCGGCCAGCTCCTTTTTCTTCTCTTCATCCCCGCCGTCGCGCATCACCGTCAGCAACGCACCGAGGGTGGCTCCGGCCGTCAGCGCCTGGGCCTGGACGCCTTCGAGTTTCTTGCCGACGCTGTCGGGCGGGTTGACTGCGACCTTCGCGCCGAGCAGTCGGATCGGGGCCAGCGACTTCAAGGTCACATTGCCCGTCGGCGACAAGCCCGTGAAGTGCTGCATCGCCACGGCCACCGTCGAGATTCCACTCGCGAAATCGAGGTGCGCTCCCGCGACCGCCTCCGAGACCTCCATGCCAGCCAGCTCGAGACCTCTGCCCGCCTGAATCTCCAGGGTCTGCTTGCCGACCAGTTCGAGACGATCGAGGCTGGAGATCTTGGTGAAGGTGCTCGACTCGGTGGTCACGTTGACGCCCTTCAGGCGCACCGTGCCCACCGGCGCACGCACGTGGATGTCCCCGTCCCCATTGGTCACCTGCACCTCGCAGGTATCGGGCAACAGGTCGATACGATGGATGCCCGTGTTGTCCATGATGGCAACGCCGGCCTTGTCGTGGAAACGCAGGATATGGCCGGCACGCGAGGCGATGGCCCGTACATCGTCTTCGCCATTCTTGTTCAGATCGTCCATCGGCCCGGCCACCTGCTCGGGCTTACGGGTCTTATCGCTCGCGTCGGTCTCGTGAAATACCGGCGGCCGGTCTTTGCGGTTCCACAGGCAACCGACCACGAAGGGGAAGCGCACATCGCCGTGCTCGAACATCACCAACACTTCATCTTCGACTTCGGGCAGGAACCAGCTGCCGTGCTCGTTGCCCGCGAAGCCCCTGCCGATGCGGGCCCAGCTGGTCTCTTCGCCCTCGCGGCCGGTCCACCAGGGGAAGCGTACCTTGACCCGGCCGAGCCCTTCGGGGTCGACGTTGTTGCTGACGATCGCTTCGACCACCCCATACAAGCGCGCGCTCGACA
This sequence comes from Planctomycetota bacterium, assembly GCA_029260765.1. GTDB lineage: Bacteria > Planctomycetota > J058 > JAJDCP01 > JAJDCP01 > JAJDCP01. The sequence goes on along the minus strand of JAJDCP010000031.1, from coordinate 8,016 downwards.
GCTCACGCAGGGCGCCGGGTCCGACCGCGGTCTCCCAGAAACTCTGGGTCATGACTTGGCCCCTCCGGCACCAGCAGCCGCGTCGCGTTGCGCCTCGGTCTGACAGTGCGGGTTGTCACAGACGAACTGCGCGGGTACCCCACAGGCCGGGCACTCGGGACCGTCCACCATGGTCATGTCCGGCGGCGGACCGGGCGCGTTCAGGTCACGTCCATCGGGCTTGGGCTCTTGCTTGGCGGCCTGCAACTGCGCCGCGTCCTGACCGGGGAACTGCGACAACACATCGAGCAGCTTGTTGCGCTCATCCACGCTCATGTCCGCGATCACGCCGTTGATCGCGGAGAGCACATCGGACAACAGCTCATTCAGCGTCTGCTCACTGCCCTTGATCTTGCCCGACGGCCCATCCGGAGTCGACATCGAGACCGATGACCCCTTGACCTGCACGGCTCCGGTCGCCTGCAGCGTGGTCATGCCCGCCTGGGCCTCGGCTGTCAGCCCGCCCTTGGCCAGCGCGAACAGCCCTCCCATCGCCTCGATCTGGCCGGTGGTCGCTGCGGTGATGCGCAAGTCGGTGTCGGCTTTCAGCGCGAGCGAACCGTTCGCCAGCATCTTGTTGAACGTGCCCGATTGGGTGCTGGCCGCCTTTTCGGCGTTCATGCCGACGATCTCTTCGGCCTCGATGACGATCTCTTTGGCACGGAATTGCACCAGGCCGTTGGGAGCGTGGAAGTTGATGTCGCCATCCTGTGAGCGGATCTCGATGCGCTTCTGCTCCGTGATGATGTCGAGCCGGTGCAGGCCCGTACCGTCCATCAGCGAAACCCCTCCGCGGCCCTTGCCCTCCGAGTCATCGAACACCACCATGTTGCTGGCCTTCGAGCGGATGGCCCGGTAGCGGTTGGCGCCGTTCTTGTTCCGCTCGTCGTTGGGGTCGGCTCCGTCAGCGTCGATCAGGTGCAGCAGATCGCCCACTTTCGGGGGCCGAGACGGCTTGCTCCACAACATGCCGACCAGGTAGGGGAAGCGGAAGTCACCGTGTTCGAAGGCGACCAGAGCCTCGTCGTCGATGTCCGGGAGGTTCCACGTCCCCAGGTTGTTGCCGGCCATGCGGCTCGACAGGCGCACCCAGTTGGAGTCTTCCTCCCCTTCACGCAACCAGGGGAAGCGCACCTTGATGCGTCCCATTTGTAGAGGATCTTTGTTCTCGGTCACCTTGGCCGTGACCACGCCGTAGAAGCGCCCGGTACTTTCGGGGTTCTCACCACTGAGGATGTCGAACAGCTCGGTCTGGCTCATCCATCCACCTGCTGCACGTCCGGCAGTCCTGAGGCCGCATCGCGGCATTCCTTGCGGCCACAAACCAGATGCATCGACTCGCCGCAGCTCGGGCAATCGGGATCGACCTCTGCGCGCCGGCCGGCTCGCCTCTCTTGCGCTTCTTCCCGACGTTTCTGGGCCGCCGTCACGGCTTGCTCCGGGTCGGGTTTCTCGCCCGTGGCAGCGAACTTCTCCAGGGCAGCTTTGAGCGCCGCGCGCTTGGCCTCGGGGGTGCGCGCGTCTTGCAGGGCACTGAGAATCCGCTGCAGGCTCTGCACCAGGTCTTTGTCTGGTGCCTCCCTCGGCGTCTGCTCGGCCACCTTGACCGGCGTCGGCGGGGCGTTGAGATGGATCTGCGCCCCCTTGAGCTTGAGCAGCCCTCCCGCCAGCATGCCCAGGTTGCCGCCCACACACATCAAGGTCGTGTTGGCCTGCGCCCGCAGGGACAGCTTGCCGCCCGCCTCCAGCCGCAGAGTGTTCTTGGTATGCAGGGAAACTTCTGTCTGCGAGCTCGCCTGCAGCGTACCTCCTCGGAGATCGCTGCGCCCTTCCGACTGGGCATCGATGTGCTCGCCTGCCTGCACCTTCAAGGTCTCATCCGCATCGAGGATCACGCGCTTGGCTTTGATGAAGATGCGGCCATTGGGAGCGTCGAGCTTGACGTTGCCATCGGTGGAGAGAAAGTTCGCTTCGCGTTCTTTGGAGAGGAACTCGAAACGGTGGTTGCCGGTCTTGTCCAGCACGCTCAGCGCTACCTGAGCTTCGTCGAATTTCACCAGGTGCCCCGAGCGTGAACGGATCATTCTCAGGCCGTTCTTGCCGTCCTGGTTGCGGTCGGTCAGCTTGCTGGCTTCCTTGCCATCGACATCGGAGCTGATCGGCGGTTTGTCGACGTTATTCCAGAGCGCGCCCAGCACGTAGGGAAAGCGCATGTCGCCATGGGAGAAGGCGGCCAGCACCTCGCTCTCCACTTCAGGCATGTACCAGGTGCCCCGCGCGGCGCCCGCCATTTCCTGGACGACCCGCGCCCAGTGGCTTTCTTCCTGCTCGTTGCCGGTCAGCCAGGGGTAGCGGAGCTTGACACGCCCCAGCCCATCGGGATCGACGTTGTTGGTCACGATGGCCGGAACCACGCCAAAAACCCGGTCTCCGCGTTTGATCTCGCCGCCTACGAGTTCCCAGACGCTATCCAATCCAGCTCCCATCGTCGCAAGGCCGCTGTTCGTGCGGTGCCCTTGATGGTAGCGCCCGCCCGGGGGATGGTCAACCGCGCGCGGCTTCCATCCGTTCGATGTACAGGTTGGTGAAATCGGCTGACTTGACATAGTTGTCTTCGACAGCCGACTTGATGAACTTCTCGATCACCCCGCCCACACCGAAGATGCGGACGTCGATCTCGCAGTCCATGCAGCGGTCGATGCTGCCGTCGGGCCGTGGTTCGACCCAGAAATCACCGCGGATCTGCACACGGTCGGCGAGCCGCGATGGGATGATCCACCACTTCCAATGCTCGTCGACGAAGTCTCCCTCTTCGATGTATTGCACCGCGTCGCCGACCACTTTTCGAACGATGGCCGGCATGTGCAGGCGAGGCTCGACCAGTATGCGGCGATGCAATGTGCCATCGGCCCGGGTCTCGAATTGTTGTTGCTCGAACTTCGTAAAACCGAGCCCTTCCAGAAACATCTTGTCCATGTAATCGACGCTGAAGAAAACCTTCCAGAAGGTCTCACTGTCCGAGCGGATATGGTGACGGACGTGGCAACGGTGCATGGTTGCTCCCTGTTCTTGCGCAGTTACTCGCTGACTGGGCGCCGCAGACGCAGATGCCGGAAGCCTGAGTTGCCGCCTTTGACATACAGTGAGAAGCCACTGACAGGCTGGGCCAGCACCCGCTCGAGCACCAACTGGCCGTCAACGCGCAGCTCGATGGCCCGGCTCCCGACCTGCAACTCGAAACCGATCATGCTCTCGAAGGGTTGCAGCTCGGGGGCGCCCTTCTCCGAGCGCTCGCGCGCATCGGGTTTCCAGCCCTCCACCGATCGGAAGTAGCCGCTACCGAAGTCTTGGAAACCGACGCCCAGGTGCGGCGCGCCCCCGACGTCGACGTACAAACCAAATTCGGTCGCGCCGAAATTGACGAACTGTCCGTCGAGCCGCCAGGGGCCTTCGAGATGATAGGAGAGGAATCCCTCGCCACTGCCGATCAACGCCTCGGGATAGTCTCCAAAGCTATCGAAGCTCCAGTTGTAGCCGTCACCGTTCTCGACCAGTCCCACAGCCGGATCCCAGACCAGGGCGCCGGTATCCCAGGAAATCTGCGCCAGCTCCGGCTCGCTGGGCTCGACCTCGACCGGTGCGCTGCTGTCGGCAGGAGGCGGCTGAGTCAGAGCCCCGGCATTCGAAGCATTGCCAGAGCTCCCGACGTTGGCCTGCGCGGCCTGGTTGCCCTGTCCTGCTCCGGCGTCGGGGAGAAAGCCGTCGAGCTTACCGGAGACATAGGCGACCGCGACGCCCACCACCAACAACCCCAACAGCAACAGCACCAGGCGACCGCCCGAAGAGCCCTGCCGGACGTCGACGGCTGACTTGGCAGCGACCTTGGAGCGCGAGTCCTGAGGGTCCGGCCGCTTGAGATCCAACAGGTCGCCCTTGTCGATCTTCGCCTGCGCCTCTTTGAAGCCCACCGGCTGGACCTTGTCACCCGAGGGCTTGATGCCCATCAGCCCCTCGGCCTCAAGGTGTGCGCGGATGTCTTTCAGGTCGGCGAGTAGCTGGCGGGGATTGTCATAGCGGTCTTCGGGATCCTTACCCAGGGTCCGACGCAGCACATTCTCGAACTGCTGCGGCACGTTCTTGCGGTAGAAGCTGATGCGCCGCGGCACTGCGTAGGAATGCAAGAAGATCATGCCTGCGACCGAGTCGGCAGAGAACGGCCTGTCGCCCGCCAGCATCCGGTACAGCAGCACTCCCAACGAGTACAGGTCGCTGCGGCAGTCTGTCGAACGCGCACCGGCCTGTTCGGGAGACATGTAGTCGGGCGTGCCGACGATGGTGCCGGTGCGGGTCAGCCCCGTCTGCTCCTGCAGCGACTTGGCCAGGCCGAAGTCGAGCACCTTGACCTGGTTCTTGGGACCGATCATGACATTGCCGGGCTTGATGTCCCGATGCACCAGCTGCTGCTCCCAGGCATGCTCGAGGGCCCGCGCCACCGACTTGGCGATGTGCAGGGTCTGCCCGAACGTCGGGTCCCCGGGCGCGAGGTACTCGGTCAGACTCTGACCCTCGACGTACTCCATCGCGAAATACAGGCGGTTGGTGGCATCGTCGATGCCAACGGTGTAGACCTGAATCACATTCGGATGGGCCAGCGCCGCCGCCGAGCGGGCCTCGAGCAGGAAGCGTTGGCAGAAGCTCTCGTCCTCGGCCATCGAGAGGGGCAAGACCTTGAGCGCGACTTTGCGTTGCAGAGAGATCTGGCTGGCGAGGAAGACCACGCCCATCCCGCCCTTGCCGATGCGCTTCTCGATCACGAACTCGCCAAGCCTCTGCAGCGATTCGAGCCGTAGGGAGCTGATCCGGCCTGTCACGGCCTTGGGCTGGGGTTTGCTGGTGTCCGCGTTCGGGTCAACAGGCGGTCGGGCTCCCGGCTCGAGGGGGCTGGTTTCCATGTCCGTCTCCCGACCGCTGCGCCTTGGGGTTTGGGGGCATCGTACCTGTAGTGACGGCGATTGCCAAGCGACTGCCGCGGGCTTCAAGCCAACAATGGGCCCTGGGTGTCGAGCCGCTGCGCCCAGGCACGCAGCTCAGCGTCGTTCGACTGCACCCACTGCCCGGCCAGTTGCAGCGCAAGCGAGGGTGCTTCGAGCTCGATGGCCCGCGCGATCTGCACGCGCTGCCAGGGCGTCGCGGTTGCGGGCGCCTCGCGCAGAAAAGCTTGCGCGCCGGGAGCGTCCAGCCGAAGCAGCGCCAACGCCGAGCGGTCCATTTCCGCAGGCCAGGGCAGGAAGGGCACCGGCACATCTCCTTGCCATGCTGCCCGTCTCAGCTCGGCTTTGAGCGCTTCGCCCAACTCGTCGAGGTGCGGCGCCGAGCGCAGCATCGCCGCCGTCCTGGCCCACAGGTTCTCGGGATCGGCCGCCTGCTCGCGGAACCGGGCACGTAGAGCGTCGAAAACCTCCGGGCAGGCGTCCTCCGGGCCGGACAACTCCAGCTGCGGGTTGAGCGCATCGCAGAGCTGTGGTCCGGGCGCCTGGCTCCAAGGGGCGGCGGCCTGCGGCGGGAAGAAACGGGCCACCAGCGGAAAGTCTTGTTGCAGCCCCTGCAAGCGGCGCCAGCCCAGCTCAATCACCTCGGCAAACTCGCTGCGTCCGGCAGACACCAGCAGGGCCGCCGCCGCGTAGCGCAGGCTATCGTCCGTGAGACAGGCCTCGAGAAAGGCCTGGGCCCACTCTTCTGTGAGCAGCTTGCAGCGCTGCAGCCAGTCGAGCAGATAGGTATGGGGCGCCAGCAGCAACTCGGAGGCACGCTCTTCGAAGAGCGCGGCAGCCTCGCTGCCCAGAGCGCGGATGTTCATCGACAGCGCCGCCGCACGCAGCTCTTCGGGGATCTCCTGCAAGACCGCCAGCCGATCCTCGGCGGCCGCCAGGCAGGACAGGCTCGCGATCCCTTGCGGCAGCATCGGCAGCTCGACCAGACGCGCCAGGGTCTCGAGATACAAAGCGCGGTCGGCGGGCTCTGCCGACAACAGCAGCCGCCCTCCCAAGGCAACGCCCAGCCGTTGCGGTGCTTCCTCGAGCGCGCTACGGACCTGGTCGTGGCCGCCGGGCAGGCGGCAGGCCACCGCCAGCGCCCAGCTGGCGACCTCCGGGACAGGATCCTGGCAGAGCGCACCCAGTACTTCATCGAAGACCAGCGCCGCGTCCGCCCCGGCCAGACTCCCCGAGCTTCCGCGACACAGTGCTACCGCGGCCAGCAGCCGCGCGTCGGGATCTTCGTCCTCTGCCGCCCGGCAGACCAGCCTCCACAGCTGCTGCGCCTCCGCGGGCGGTTCGGCGTGGCCGAAAGGATGGGTTCCCGGCAAGCTCATGGAGCGTCCCTGCAACGCCACACAGTACAACACCGAACGCGCGGCCGGGTTCGCCGCCACGGCTTCCTCGACGTGGCTGTCTCTCGGGGTCTCGAGCTTGTGTGCCCAGCTCAGGAAGGGGGAGTCCACATGGCGCAGCAAGGGCAACCACGCCCACGCTCCGCCTTCGAGCACGGCGCTGCGCATCCCCTCTGGATCGTGGCTGATCAGCGCCCCCAGATCGCGCAACGAGATGTTCTCGAAGTCGATCTCGCCTTCCTTCAGCGGCGAGAGCGCACGCTGCTCCCGCCCCGGACCCCGCTCGAACAGCAAGCCCCGCCGGGCGTTGAGCCAGTCTTCCAGCTCGCGGTCGAGCTCGACCGAGCTGACCAGGCTGAGCAACAGCTCGGTCTGGTGCGTGCGGTCCCCCGGCAGGGGTTCGAGCTCGGCCCCCTGCGGCGCCATGCGCCCAACGATCGCCGGAGGCGCATCGCCGAGCTGACTGGCTGCCAAGACAAAACAACGCGCCGGCGCTGGTTTCTCGGCGTCATAGATGGCCATCAAGGACCACACGCCCGTCTCCCCGGGAGCCGCCTCCGGCACGTCGAGTGCCGCGCACAGGGCAGCCACGAACGGACGCGCCTTGCGGTCGAGGGCGGCAAAACCGCTCGGACGGATAAACCCCGTCTTGCACAGGCGGGCAAAGATCGCCAGCAGATGGGCCTGCTCCAGACCTTCGAGGCGCTCTCCCTCGTGTTGGTCGAGCAACAGGCAGCCGCACTGCAGGTAGGTCTCATCTCTGGGGCAGCGTGCCAAAGGCAGGTCGAAACGCCGCTCCTGGCGCGCGCACAAGGCGCGCTGTTCGGGCTCAGTCGCCAACGCGCTCGCGCGCTCGAGCGCGTCGCGGGCCTGCACGGTCTCACCCGCGTCGAGCCACAGGCGGCTCTGGAAGATGAAGTCCTCGAACTCCTGCGGCTCCGGCAGCCGCTGCCGCGCACTGCGGAACAGCCCCTGCTTCAAGTCGAGGAACGAGCGCTCCATCAGCGCGCGCTTGTCGTACGGCTCGCTCGCCAGAATGGTGTCGAGCAGCTGCCGTGCCAGGGGCAAGCGCGAGGCATCGATCGCGCAGTAGGCCGCTGCGAAGCCCAGATCGGGGTCTTTCTTCTCTTCATAGGCAGCGCTGTATGCCTCGCAGGCCGGCTCCATCTCACCCATCTGCGCCAGACAGCGCGCCTGGCAGATCAGGAAAGCCACGCGTTGGTCGCGATCGAAGGCCGCTGCCTGGGGCTCGATGGCCTCGAGCAGAGCCACAGCCTCCTCGAGCTCATCGGCGTGCAGCGCCTCGTCGACTTCGGCCAGTGCACTGGCGATACGCTCAGGGCTCCACATAGCTGGCTGGTCTCCTCAGGGAGGGTCTCCGCGGACAGGTAGGTTTCATGCCGCCCAGGCCCGCGGATGCGGAAGTCGGCAGACAGCGAGCATCCACCCTGACGGCTGCCCGGGTCCTAGAGAAACAGGTCGTCGCGGCCGTGTTGGGCCGGAACCGATTCCAGAGGCTCGTCGGAACCGATCAGGCCTTCGATCCACCAATTGACCGAGTGGTAGAGACAGGTCACCTCTTTGCACTC
>JAJDCP010000004.1 GCA_029260765.1 Planctomycetota bacterium | reverse complement strand
AGCGGCGCTCTCATAGAGGCTGTCTCACGGGACGTTTGGAGGAGTGCGATTGATTGCTGAAGACAATCTCATGCCCCTGCGACTCGGGGAGGAAAACCGACTTTTCTCTTTGTAGGGGAGGGGTTTACACCTCGAAGACTCTGACGCTTCGCTCCTCCCGCGGGCGGGGGTGAACCCCGCCCCTACATGACAAGCCAAAGCGACTGTGTGGCGAAATCTCGTTCCCTGAGACAGCCTCTCATAGACCGCCGCTACAGGCGGTTCTCAGCAGTTCGAAGGCATGGACCAGGCCTGAAGGATCCGACCAGGAGCCTCGCTGGAAAGGTGCCAATGTCCGCAGCGCGGCGGGCCCCGACGCCAGTGCCCCGGCAAGCCCGAGCCCGACCAGCAGCCACCAGCTCTTGCGCGGGTTCCGTGTGTGTCCCTGGCGGTGCCTCCGGCGTGCCAAGGGGCAAGCTCGGGAAGAGGGAACGGTGTTTTCCGCGCGTACTTGCTACGATGCGCTCAACGCACCTGCGGAAAGGTACACACACGATGAGTAGTCCAGGTTTCGATGCCGGCGAGCGGGTCAACAAATGGCTCCTCGAGGCCTTCCAACGAAACGCCAGCGATATCCATGTCGAGCACGCGGGTCGCTCGCTGCGTGTGCGCGGGCGCATCGATGGGACGCTCGAGCGGCTCGATCTGTTGGCCGATGCGAACGTGTCGGCGGTCTTCGCCCGACTGAAAGTGATGGCCCAGCTCGACGTCAATGAGCGGCGCCTCCCGCAGGACGGGCGCTTCCACGCCTACGACTTCATCAAGGATGTCAAGGTCAAGGGCCTCGATGTGCGCTTGAACGTCACCGCGGGCATCGCTGGCGAGAAGGCGGTGATGCGTCTGATCGACCATCGGAAGATGGGCTTCAAGCTCGATGAGCTGGGATTCTCGAAGCAGGGACTCGCGCGCTACCGCGTCTGTCTGCAGCGTCCTCATGGCCTGATCCTGCACGTCGGACCCACGGGGAGTGGAAAGTCGACGTCTCTGTACGTTGCAACCGAGGCGATCAACGGGCCCGGCCTGAACATGGTGACCGTCGAGGACCCGGTCGAGTTCATCCGCGAAGGGATCTTGCAGGCCCAGGTCAATCCCGACATCGGCCTGACTTTCCCCGTGATCTTGCGTGCGCTGCTGCGGCAAGACCCCGACATCATCATGCTCGGGGAGATCCGTGATCAAGAAACAGCCGAGATCGCTCTACAGGCCGCGTCGACAGGCCATCGCGTGTTGTCGACGCTGCACACCAATGATGCGCTGGGCACCATCGGCCGCTTCAAGGATATGGGGCTGCCGGGCTACAAGGTCGCCGAAGCCCTGCAGTGTGTGGTCTCTCAGCGTTTCGTGCGCAAGCTGTGCGAATGCCGCAAACCCTTGAAGCTGCCCGGCATCGACAAGGAAACGATCCAGCTGTTCCGCAGCGCGGGTTGCGTCTTCTGCAAGAACACGGGCTTCCAGGGGCGCAGCGCGGTGATGGAGGTCCTGGCTGTCGACGAGCGCGTGCGGGCCGCGATCGCCAATGAGGCGCGTTCGAAGATCCTGCGCAGGTTGGCGCGCCTTACAGGCTGGAAGACGTTGTTTCAGGAAGCCTGGCTCAAGGCGGTCGCGGGCATCACTTCGCCAGCGGAGGTGCTCAGGGTGACACAGGGAATCCAGATCGGAGACCAGTCCACCACCGAGATCGTCCGTCTGGTCCAGCGCTTGTTGCGCGCTGCGCGCGGCAGCGTAGCGCCCAAGCAGGCCAAGCCCAAGCAGGCCAGGCCCGCGCCGGCCAAGCCCGCGCCGGCCACGCGCCCCGCCCGAGCGGCGGAAGCGCACGCCGTCCGCACGCCTGACAAACGCCCAGCGGTGAAGCCGCCCGCCAAGGGCCTGGCTCCCCGACCGGCCCCCAGGGCGCCTGCCAGCAAGAGGGCGGTGCCGGGCCTCGGCCGGCCAGTCCCGCGCAAAGAGAGCCCCGCGGCCAAGCGGCCGCGCGCTCCCGAGCAGCGACCGTCCGGACGTCGCGAGAGCTGAGCCGCGCTACTCTTCGGAGGAGACAGCCGCGGGCGCATAGCTGCCGCGATGCACCAACGCCTTCATGCCAAACAGGGCACGGTGCGGGAACTCGTACTCGGGCACGCCGCGGATGTCGAGGTGGTCCTCGCAGGGCTGGCCGGCGAGACCCACACAGGAAGCCGTGACCGGCTTCAGGCACCCCTCAGCCCAGTCGGCGATGACTTCGGCGATCGGCAGCGGAGGCGAACCCGGCTGGAACGAGAGGATGACGCAGACACCCGCTGCTTGCGGGTCTTCGTCGGCCCGAGCCAGGGCAGCGCGGAACTCTTCACGCGTGGCCATCGCTCCGAGGTCGGTCGAGCCGCAGACTTCGAGTCCCATCTCTCGCGCGGTGTCGCAGGCCAGATCCAACGGGCCGCCATTGGTCACGAAGTGGATCTTGTTGCTCGCGGCGCTCGGCATCGTCGACAAAGCCCGCGCGGCGTCGACGAACTCTGCCAGGTTCTGGGTCGCAAACGCGCCCAGACCCTGCAGAGCGCTGTCAAGCTCTGCACCCTCGGCACGCCCCGCGCGCAGGTAGACCAGCGGCTTCTTGGCCAGCACCGCCTGGGCCGCCTCGACGACGGCGGGCGTCTCGCCGGCCTGCCCAAACGACCAGGCGACGCAGTTGGCCATCGGGTGGTCGGCGAGTGCCTTGAGCAGCTCGATGTCGTTGATGTCCGCGGTCTGGCCGCAGGACAGGTAGAACGAGAAGCCGACGTTCTCGTCATGGCTGTGTTGCAGGAAGCTGTTCATCACCGAGCCATGCGAGGCGAGCAGCGCGATACGTCCGGCGTAGGGCCGCATCGGACAGAGGCTGGCGTTCAGCTGACGGGTGTTCGCGATCACGCCATGGGTGCCAGGCCCGAGCACGCGGATGCCATGCTCGGCCGCAGTCTGCCCGATGCGCTGCGCAGCGTCGGCGTCGGCGGCGGCCAGCACAACGGCGACGGGGACCTCGCGGGCGGCCAGCTGTTCGAGCTGCTCGGGTACCTTGGCAGCATCGTCGCACAAGACCGCCAGGTCGACCTGGTCGGGCAGGGCAGCGATATCCGCCAGGGGGTGTGCGCCGAGGATCGGGCTCTGAGCCGCGCCGACGGCGTAGACCTCGCCGAGGAAACCATCGGGGTATTCGGCGTAGAGCCCGCCGTGCAGGATGTTCTTGAGCACCACGAAGCCCGTGGAACGTGGGTTCTCAGAGACGCCGATCACCGCGACATTACGCGGCTCGAAGAGACTCGAAAAGGCAGCCATCGCATCTGCTCCTTGCATGGGGTGAATGTCTCTCCATCGAAACCTCTGCGGCCGTGGAGGTCAAACATCGATTCCTCGTTTCTTGGCCAGCGCGCCCCGTGACATTCCTTGTCACGGACGGCTCTGGGGGAACTTGCGCGACCGTTGGGCGGTTCGTAACCTGTGACGACCTGACGGGGAACCGAAGCAGGAGCTGCAATTGACGGATCTGACCGACCCCAACAACCATCCGGAACCAGACTCTTCAACCCGCCGCGATGTCCTCAAGCAGGCAGCCCTGGCGGCGGGGCTCGCAGTCTCGGGGGTCCCTGCAGCCGCGCAGGAAGTCGCTCAGGCTCCGGCGCTGCCCGAAGCCCACTGGCGTGACAGGATGCAGGCGTCCGATGATGGCAAACGCTACGGTTGGCTGGTCGACGTCCGCCGTTGCTTTGGCTGCCACGCATGCGAGGTGGCCTGCAAGGCGGAGAACGACGTCCCGCTGGGGCAGTTCATCCGCCAGACGATCTACCATGACTTCGAGCGCCCAGGAGGGCAGGTCGCGCGCATCATGCTGCCGATGTCCTGCCTGCATTGTGAGGATGCACCCTGCATCAAGGCCTGCCCGTGCGGGGCGCTGCACAAAGGCAGCGGCGGCAGTGTGCAGGTCGACTACGACGCGTGCTCCGGGCACGCCGCCTGCAAAGAGGCCTGCCCGTACGGAGCGATCTACATCGATCCGGTCGCCAACCAGGCAGTCAAGTGCCACAACTGCACGCATCGCGTCGATGCCGGCATGGAGCCTGCCTGCGTGGCGACCTGCCCCGCCGAGGCGCTGATCTTCGGCGACTTGAACGACCCCGACGCGCACATCTCACAGATGGCGCAACGGCTCGAGTCGGAGGCCCGGCTGGAGGTCCTTCGGCCTGAGAAACGCGCCAAGCCTCGCGTGCGTTTTGTGACCGACAGCGCGCGGCCCCTCTCCGTGGTGGAGCCCAAGGTTCCCCGTGAGGGGCAGAGCTACGGCCCGGAGGCCTACGATGTGTTCAACTGGCAAGAGCCGGAGGAGCAGGAGTGACGGCCTCCCCTGAATCCTCTGGGCTGACACGCAGAGGCCTCTTGCGCCTGGGCGCGGCCCTGCTCGCCGGAGGCCTGGGCGGCTGCGCCACGACCGATACAGGCGAGCCCTCTGGCTCGAAGCCCTTCGTCAAGCCGACCCGCGAGCAGAACCTGAGCACCTGGCGAAGGCGCGCGGGCACGCCCTATGAGCTGACCGAGCTGAAGATGCCAGGAGTCTGCCTTCTGCCAGGCCCCTTCAAGAAGACACGCTTTCCAGACCCGGACAAATACAAGAACGTCGAGCGCATCCACGGCATGTGCCAGCTGTGCTCCACGGTCTGCGGCATCACCGGCATCGTCAAAGACGGCCGGGTGATCAAGATCGAGGGCAATCCGGCCGATCCCAATTCGCGCGGGCGCCTCTGCGCTCGCGGGCAGGCGGGGCTCAACCATCTGTACCATCCGGAGCGCCTGCTCTATCCCATCCGGCGGGTCGGGGCGCGGGGTGAGGGCACGTGGAGGCGTATCTCCTGGGATGAAGCTCTGGACGAGATCGCCGCACGGCTGCGGGCCGTGCGCGAGGACGGCGCGCACGAGGAGTTCGCCTTCCATCAGGGTCGCAGCCGTAGCAAAGATGCCGTGGCCGCGTTTCTGCGCGCCTTCGGCACCAACACGCACTTGAACCATCGAGGTCTCTGCTCTGCGGCCCGCCGGGCGGCGAACCTCACCTACCTGTTCGAGTCCGATTGGGACCTGGGCGACTACGAACACAGCAAGTACATCCTGAACTTCGGGTCGAACATGTTCGAGGCGCATCAAGGCCATGTGGCGGGCGCGCAGCGGGTCCAGCGCGGGCGCTTCGAGAACGGAGCCAAGCTGGTGACCTTCGATGTGCGCATGTCGAACACGGCGGGCAACTCCGACGAGTTCTTCATGCCCGCGCCGGGCACCGATGGCGCCATCGCGCTGGCGATGGCACACGTATTGGTGGAAGAGAAACTCTACGACGCCGAATTCTTTACTGCCTGGGCCAACTGCAGTATCGCTGAGTTGGCAGCCCAGCTGGCTTCCTACACACCCGCGTGGGCCGAACAGCAGAGCACCGTGCCCGCTGCCGACATCGCACGGATCGCGCGCGAATTCGCCGCGGCTGCGCCACGAGCCACAACAATGTGCAACCGCGGCTCGAGCGCCCATCACAACGGCTACTGGAATGATCGGGCCATCGGCCTGCTCAACGTCCTGGTGGGAAGCGTCGGGCATCCCGGCGGCTGGTGTTGGATGTACACCGGCGGCTACGACGCCCGCTACGTGACCTTGCCGAAGAGCGCGCCGAAGCCGACCACGCCGTCCTTGCTCGCCGATCCTCCGGAGTTCGTGCTGGCCAATCGTTGGAACACGATGAAGGTGGGAGAGATCGTCTACTGGTACTTGAAGCAGGAGCGCGCCCGGATCCGCGTCTACATGACCTACAATCTCGATTCCCCGCTGACCTGGCCGGAGATCGACGTCACGCGCAACGTGCTGCTCGACGAACAGAAGATCGGCTTCCATGTCTGCATCAACCCGTTCTTCAACGAGACCGCCAGCTTCGCCGACATCGTCCTGCCCTGGACGACCTACCTGGAACGCTGGGACGTCGACGCACGCGGGGCCTACAACCTCAAGCCCTACATCGGCATGCGTCGACCGATGATGGCTCCGCTCGGAGAGTCGCGCGATGTGCGTGACATCTTCCCCGAGCTCGCGCGCCGGGTGGGCCAGGGTATGGAGCAGTGGTTCCCTGCGGAGCGTAGCACCGAAGACGCGATGCGCCAGGCTGTCGAGACGATTCCCTTCGACGCGGAGCGCTACAAGGATGCCTGGGACTTCATGGAGAAGGTCGGCGCCTTCGAGGATCCCGAGCTGCAGAGCTACCATCGGCCGTTCCTGAGGGAGCTCTCCGACGATGTGATGCAGGGTGCCGTGGTGGACCCGGAGACAGCCATCATCAGCAAGGATGGCCTGGGCGTAGGGATCATGTTCCAGGGCAAGCCGGTGCGGGGATTCAAGACCCCGAGCCGCAAACTCGAGGTGCGTTCGGAGTTCGTCGCCAAGGTCGCCCGCAACGAGGATGTTTCTGAGCTGATCGCGCGTGCGAATTCGAAGGGCAAGAACCGCCCCGAGAGCCATCGTCCGTACAGCTATGAGGTCAGCCCCTGGCCGCAGTACGTTCCCATCCAGGAGCACCTCGAGCTCGAGGATGACCAGCTGGTGATGACCAGCTTCAAATGGAACGTCCACAACCATGGCCGCACCGCCAACCTCAAGTGGTGCTCGGAGATCGTGCACAGCAACCCGGCCTGGCTGCACCCCGACACCGCGGCGCGCCTCGGCATCGAGAACGGCGATTGGGTCGAGATCACCGGCTCCCGCTCGCAATTCGTGGACGCCAGGCTCTCCGGGTTGGGACTCGGCAGCGGAGAGCTCGAACGCAAGCTGCAGATCCCGGTGGTCGTCACGCGGGGAGTGCATCCGCGTGCGATCGCGATCTCGAACAGCCTCGGCCACAGCGAATACACCCGCGTCGCCCAGGCACGCAAGGACGCGCCGCTGGGAAGCCAGAGCCAGGGGATGGAACCCGCTGCGTTGCGCGATCAGGACTGGGAACGCAACATGTGGTGGCAGGACGACTCGGGCGGAGATCGTCGCAAGTGGAAACGCAATACCGGCAACGGCTGGGCGCAGAACTCCATCCTGCCCATCGCGCCGGATTACCTTACCGGGCAACAGTCCTTCAACGATACGGTGGTGCGCATCCGGAAGCTACCGGCATGAACGTCGCGGAGACAGCCAAACTGGCGGCCGCGGCGCGCGTGCTGGGTTTCCTGCTGCAGCGCGAGCTCGACGCACAGTCGCTCGCCGTGCTGCGCGGCCCCGAGATCGCGGGGGCACTCGCAGAGCTGGGACTCCAGCTCCCGCGCGCCGACGATCAGGCAGCCCTGGACAGTTGGGCCGCTGAGTACTTTGAGATCTTCGTGGCGCCCAATCCCGGTCCACCGCCGATCCAGTCTCTAGTGCAGGGCGGAAGCTACGAGGGCAAACCCGCGGCAGCGATGCGCGAGCTCGCGGCGCAACTGGGGCTGGACCGTCGATCCCAGGCCGCGCGTGGGGCGCCTCCGGACCATCTGGGAGCGCAGCTGGAGCTGTGGGCAGAAGTGGCCGAGCGTGCTCCCGACCAGGGGGCCGCGTTCGCACGCAGCTCGCTCGCATGGTCATTGCCTTGGTTGCGTCGCCAGGCCACGGGCCGGACGGGCTTCTATGGCCGGCTGTGCGCCGTAGTTGCGGACCTGGTGGAGGTGTGCCGGGCTTGAGGGGGCTGACCCACTACGGCACGTTGGTTGCCAGCATCGGCGCAGTCAGCAGAGTGCTCGAGCCAGACGGCCGTAGGGGAAGCCGTAGCAGGCTACTACTCTCGCAGTCGACCGGTTCCTGGCCAAGCTGACCCCGATGTCCGCGAAGAACGCCTGCTTTGCGAGGCCTCACGGAGCAGCAGCGCCGCCGGCACGGGGGCGCGGCGAAAATTTGATGTGTGACGTGATCCGCCGTTTGTTACTCCTGGTGGAATGACACACCAGAGTAGCCTTTTCCATCTATACGACAGTCCACTGCTCGAGGCTGCCCCGCAGCTCAAGGAGCCACTGGAAGCCCTGGAGTCGGAGCTCTTGGCAGGCGCCGTGGCCCACTTCAGCCCTCCCGAAGGGCTCGACCCGGTACTGGTGGTCCGCTGGCTCTACCGGCGTTGGTTGGAGCGTGCGCCTTCCTGGCGGGCGCTGGTGCACCTCGACCCTCGATTTCTGCCCGGCTCCGGGGCCGAAGCGATCCTCGCTGATTGCTTCGGCCAGGCCTGTGAGGGGTTCTTGGTTCTGGACCGGGGCTGGGAAAGCGTGGCCGCTGAGCAGGCTCTGACCGACAGGGAACGCAGCAGGCAGGTCCGGCGTAGGCGGCGTCCCGCGCTCTGTGCTTCTGGACTATCTTGAGGCGGGATTGGCCGATGACGACCTCACCGCGAGGGACAGGAAGGTGTACGAGAAGAGCCGGCTTTGGCTCCTCGAGCGTTTCAGCGTTGCCCGCGAAGGGGATCCGGACCTCGAGTCTCTTCGCAGCCTGCCCGAGCTCCAGGAGCTGTTCTAATCCGAGTAGGCCACCGCGACACGCGCGCACCAGAGGGGATTTTTTCTGCGCAAACGACACCTTCTGGAGCCGCCCGTGATGCCTGCCGACCCCGCTGGCCTGTTCGAGGTCATCCACCATCTCGAGATGCGGCGTCCCACAGATCTGCGTCACAAGCGCGGCACCGACCTCGAGGTGCGGCAAGCCCGTCTCAGGCTCTGGTCCCTGAACCGCTGGCTGCACGGCGAAGTAGGTCGAGGCTACTGGTTCGGCCGCGAAGGCTGGACAACGGAAGACTGGCAGCGCTACACCGAGCGCGAGGGTTTCGAGACCTGGCTCGGCTATCTCGAGGGGACGCCCGTGGGGTACTTCGAGCTCGTCCGTGCCAGGGAGCAGACCCGCATCAAGTGCTTCGGGCTCTTCGCGCACTTCGTCGGTCGAGGTCTCGGGGCCCATCTGCTGACCGAGGCACTCGAGCGGGCCTGGCAGGGCGAAACGCAGAAGGTCGTACTCGACACCTGCAACCTCGACCACCCGGCCGCCCTGCCCAACTACCTCGCGCGCGGGATGCAGCTCGCGCGAACGGAGCGCCTGCCCCTGAACCCTGCATCGGCGGCGGCCCAGGCCATCCGCGAGGGCCGATGCCGCGGAGCCATCTATAATGCCCACAATCTGGGCGGCGATGCCGACAATGTGGTCAAATAGCAAACTGCATTTACGAAGGCATCGGTGTTCACTGTTTGGCATGGCTCTTGCTGAGACCTCCCTGTCGAGACGAGGTGCCGGGCGACGGATCGCCTGACCAACGAAAGAACCAGCAGACCTTGCAAGGAGACAGTCATGGGAATCAAAACCAGCCTCAAAGCAGGACCCTTCAAGCCCAAATGCGCCGCCTGCTCCGTCCAAGAGCAGAGGCAGATCTGGGTACGCCGCTAAGGCAAGCATCGGGCTGTGCCTGCTGCAGCTGAGACGGCATACTGAGATATACATAGGGCCACAGCACGAGGAGGTTCCCATGCGCTCAGTCCCCCGCCCCGATTTCTCCACCCGACCGTTGCAGATGACCTGCGAATACTCGCTCCACGCGAAGCCAGAAGACGTCTACGCCGCCTGGACCGAACGATTCGACACCTGGTTCGCGCAGGCCGGAACGCTTGCCATGGTGCCGGAGGTGGGGCGGCCCTACTTCTTCTACAACCGCAACGACTGGGGCAGACATCCCCACTACGGCCGTTTCCTCGACTTGACAGAAAACAAGCTCATCGAAATGACCTGGCTGACGGGAGACGGGACGAGCGAGGGAACAGAAGGAGCCGAGACCATCCTGCGGATTGAGCTCGTTCCCGAAGGTGATGCCACACAAGTGCGCTTGACCCACTCGGGTTTCGTTTCCGAGAAGTCTCGCGCAGGGCACCAGGAGAACTGGCCGTTAGCACTCAAGATCTTGGACGAAGCCCTTTCCTGAGTACGGCCCGCCCGGCAAACATGCCGCTGAGCGGGAAGAGGCCCAGGCAGGCGGGGGCCTTCAGTCTACCGGCTCTTGACCCCACTGGCCGGCGATATCGACCTGGTGCATCGCCCGCTCGCCCCCGACGTCGATGTAGCGTTGGACCTGCTCGCCCTTGAAGAAATAGGCCACGCACGGGGTGCCGCCCTGCTCGACGTGCCCGGCCTCGCAGTGGAAGGCCGCGTCGAGAGGCGCCTCGAGCTGAGGCCAGTTGGTGCTGTTGATGGAGCGGAGCCCTCCGACGCGCTCATCGCTGCGGGTGTTCCACTTGATGTACTGGGAGCCTTTGAAGAAGTAGGCGTAGCCGTTGTTCCAGTTGACGGCGGCAGAGAGGTCTCTGTCGAAGGCATCGGGCCAGGTGCTGTGGAAGCTCGTGATGTTCCTGGGGTAGCTTCTGACGGTGCTGACCTGCCAGCGGCCGTTGGTGCGCTCCATGCGGGAGTATTGGTGGCCCTTGAAGAAGTAGGCCCGGTCGTCCCAGTCGATGGCCGCGTCGATGTCCGAGCTCCACAAACCCGGAAACTCCTGGCTGATGGCCTTCGGATAACCCGCCACCATACGCCGGGTCACGATGTCCACCAAGGCGCAGCGGCTGCCCTTGAAGAAGTAGACCCGGTTGCCCGAGGTCTTGAGAGCCGCGTCGAAGGGGCCATTGAGGTTGCGCTGGGTCTGGCTGAGTCCCTCGGAGTCGAGGCGGCGGTCGGCGGATGCCAGGTTGCCGGTGGTCGGGTCGAGCAGGCACTCGTAGTGGTAGTCCGGATACCATTCCTCATCGCCGCGGTCCAGGTCCTCCACGCAGATCTTCAGCTGCACCCGATCGCCGCTCTCGCGCTGGGCCAGCAGCCCGTTGCGAAGCTCGCGCATGGTCGTGGTGGTGGAGGTCCAGGTGTAGTTGGTCAGCTGGATGCTGTAGGCGTTGTAGGTCGTGTGGTTCTGGCTGATGGTGATGCGGTCGTCGCGGGTGCCGGCGTCACGGTCCCAGAAGGAGATGCGCAGGTTGGCGACCGCCTGGTCCCAATAAAGGTGGATCCGATACTGCCCGTCGGAATCGGGCGAGACGTAGAACTCCCGGGAGCGGTTCATGTCGATCCAGCCGAAGCGCATCATGCGGCACATCACCTCGAAGGGCCGGGGCGGGTTGGAGGTGCTGCCACCCTGCAACCACAGGTGGTTGGTCATCGAGCGGGGATCCCAGGCGCTGTCGACCAGGCTGTGCAGCGTGACGAGCTCGAGCCGGCGCTTCTGGTCGACTTCGGCCCCCGCAGAGTCGTTGCTGAGCTGGTTGCGGGCCGCCGTGATGGCATCCATGATGCCGGCGCGGTCCACGGGCTCGTTGAGCTCTTTGAGCCACTCGAGGTAGATCAGGTAGCGTGGGCGCGAGATCGTGCCCGCCTCCATGCTTCGCCGCAGCTCGGTCTGCAAGGAGGGCTTGGTCTGCTGGGATGAGCCCCACAGGTATTTGTAGAGATGGGCCTCCGCGGCGGAGTTGACGGTGACCCCGTTGAGGTCGTTGCGCTCGATCTTCTCGAGGTCTTCTTCGATCTCCTCGAGCACTCCGCGCCGGAAGCCGTCGTGCACATCGGCGCAGGCCGGGCGCGCGTGGACATGGGACCAGATGTAGTGGGCCGATTTCTGGTCGAGCAGGTAGCGCTCGTGGTGGTTGATGTAACCACTGTTGACCCATTTGACCAGGCTGTTGCCGTAGAACTCGGTGACCTGGTTGGTGATGTCGGTGTCGTACATCAGGTCGGCCCACCAGTTCTGGAAGCCATCCTCCATGGCCTGGTAGGTCTCCGACTGCAAGAGCAGCTCGCGCAGCAGGGTGCCGGCCGCGTACCCGACGTCCCAAGCCATCATGCAGGCCCGCATGGCCGGGAAGTAGCTCAGGATGGCCTCACCCTCGAGGATGAAGGTCAAGCTGAATTTCGAGCGCAGGGGGTAGGCGGGCTCCGGAGGACTGGCGTTCGCATCGCCTCCGACCTCGTTGACGAAGATCACGACCGGCAGCTCGACCCGCGGGATCTCCGGGGGGTCGGCCTTCAGGTTGCCCTTGAGCACCGGCTCCAACAGGTTCCAGTTCTCACCGCCGACGTACTCGTTGACCAGATCCTTGAGGAAGGGGATGCTGTCTTCGAGGCCGCCCTTGCTGCCGCCGTCTCCTTCCCGGGTCTGGTCCCAGCGCGACCAGCCCAGCCTGATGCCGCCGCCGACCCGGGGATGCCTGAGGGTGACCGAGCAGCTGGCCGGTACGATTGGCGAGGCCTCGCGGCCCTGGAGGTCGCTCGGGTCGAAGTCGAAGAGCAGGCCGATGTCCCAGTCGGCGGCCAGGGTGACCTTCTCGGCGAAGTCGAAGCCCAGGTGGGCGTACCAGCGCCCCGCGGTCAGATCCGGACGTCCGGCACCATTGTGGATGCCGATCTCGACATGCTCCCTGAACCATGCGGGCAGTATGTCTGTCAGGCTCTCGCTCAGGTCTTGCAGTCGGTTCTCGGCTTCGCGCTTCCACTCGGGGGTCAGGGTCACGCTCTTCCAGAGCAGCTTGCCGAGGGCCGCCATGAAGTCGAAGCCCTTGGTCAGGGCGAAGCCGCGACCGAAGAACAGGTTGTGGCGGCGGTTGTTGGTCGTGAGCCATCCGACCTGGCGGGCCGTCATGGCGAAGGAGCTGCCCTGCAGGCTGAGGGAGCCGAGCTGGCCCCGGGCGAACTGGGCGTCGAAGGGGGAGCTCAACTGTCCTGTGGCGCCCGTGCCGGTCCAGTTCAGGCTGTAGTTGAGGCCCTCAGCGGAGAAGAACTCGACCGTGGCCCGCTGCTCCTTGTAGAACCTGCCGTTGACCTCGCCGATGGCGTAGAGCTTGCCTTGGTAGACCAGGGAACCGTCGCGCCGGGTGGTCTGGGCGCTGAGCTCGGGGTCGTCGATCTCCATTTTCCAGCTCAGGTTGTCGTCGGCGCCGTTGATGTTCCAGTCGCCCCTCAGGTCCAGCGGGATCCAAACCATGAAGGCGTTGATGGTCTTGATCAGCTGGTCGATCCAGCCACCGACGTTGCCGATGACCGTGGCCCACCAGACGGCGGTGGCGTTCGGGTGGTCGCCCGGTTCCTGATGCTCGGGGCTGTGGGGGGCCCGTTGCACGTTGCGGGTCGTGCCCGCCCGTACCAGGATGATGATGCCTTTGACGATGCGGCCGAAGGCGCCGAAGAGGTCTCCCCAGCCGGTCGTCAGGTTCTGGTTGAGTTTCCTGCAACCGCTGAAGAGCTTGAGGCCGCCGATGGTGAACTCGATGAAGCCCTCGGCGACCTGGTTCATCATGGGCAGGCGGGCTGAGTCTCCGGGCTGCTCTTCGGGAGCTGGGGGTTCCTCGCCGCTGCCATTCCACAAGAAGACAGCCAGGCGGGCCGGCGAGGTCACAATGGCGCGGATGGTGCGGGCGAGGGACTGGTGGAAGGCCTCCTTCTCGTTGACACGCATGCCGCGCTCATCGTGGACCGGCGCGTCGTTTTCGTCGACGGCGGCCTCCTGCAACTTGTCGTAGACGCCCGCCAACAGGGTGCCGAGACCGTCGAGCACAACAGTCCAGTCCGCTGCGGTGCCCTGATTGCAGCCGAAGCCCTCGACGAGCTTGTCCATGCCCTGCTTGATGCTCTGCAGCATGGGCTTCCAGTTGCTGTCGAGCTCGGAAGACTGGCCGCGCGCTAGCTGCAGGCCACGATTGAGGTCGCGGATGCAGGCCCGGGTCACGTTGGGGAACCAGCGCCGCACCCAGCGGAAATAGAAGCGCATGTTGTTGACCTGGGCGGGATCCTCGAGCACGCCGGTCAAGAAGCGGTCGCGGGTCTCACCGGCCAGGTCCTCTTCGGTCAACAGCCGCGTCGCGTTGCCGACGTCGCGGCGCTCGCCTTCGCCTTCGCCCTCGCCGCTGCCAGGGGTCGGGGCCGGGGTCGTGGTGCTGTCCGCTGCGGTGCCCTCCCCTTCGCCGCTGGCCCGTGGCGGGTTGCTCGGGGTGGTGCCGGGCGCCGTGGCTGCGCCTTCGCCGCTGGCCGGCGGCGGGCTGGTTCCGCCGGGCTCGGGTTTGGGGCCGGGGGAGGTGCTGGGTGTGGTGGAACCGCTGCTGCTGGGTGTGGTGGAGCCGCTGCTGCTGGGGGTTGTGGGACCGCTGCTGCTGGGTGTGGTGGAACCGCTGCTGCTCGGGGTTGTGGGACGGCCGCTGCTCGGGGTTGTGGTGGTGGTGCTGGTGCTGGTGGTGGTGGCATCGGGTTTGTCGGGCATGACTAGGACTCCCTGTTTTCGATGGTGTAGGCCCTCATGGCCCGGCAAGCTTTGTCGGGAACGAGACGTTGCCCGGCGACCTCGAGCTGGACAACGAAGTCCGCACAAGGATGGCCCGACGCCGTCTCACCCGAAGCCCCACTGACCACCCACTGGCCACTCAGCTTCGAGTCGCGCAGGCTGGCGGGCACTGTCGCGACGGTAGCCTCGGAGCCCTTCTTCTTGATGAGGAAGCTGAGCCCCTCCGATCCGCCCCCGTCCAGCTGTGCCCAGAGCCGCACCGTCGCGCCGCTGAGCGCAAAGGGCCTGTCGAAGCCCAGCCCCCGCAACCTCAGGGGTTGCTTGCCGAGAGCCGCCCGCCGGATGGCCGCGTCGGGCCTCCCCCAACGCATCGGGCGCAGGGGTTTCAGCTTGTCGAGCAGGTTGGCCGGTCGCCTGGTGCGCAGGGGATTGGGCAGCTCGACCCGCAGCTTGAACCGGCCGGCGGGTACCTCCTCCTCCCGCACGCGGCTCCGCTCGTCGAGGGTGCCGCGCCGCGTGCTGCCATCGGCCAGCTCCATCTCGTAGGATGCCCCGGGCAGCGGCTTGCCGTCGAAGCCGGTCACCGGCCGGTCGACCCGGTCGACGATCTTGAGCAGCCGGTTGTCTGCGCGGCCCGAATCGGCGCGTTTTTCACCGGCTTCGACCCTGAAGTAGAACTCCGGCAACTCCCAGCGCCGGCCGTCGCTGTTGCCCTCGGCGCGCTCCGCCGCCTCCTCCGCGATGTTCTGGACCCGCCAGGTGGCACGCATGTTCTGTCCCTGCACCTGTCCTGGCAGTACGGTCACCACGTCGTCCTCGGTCGCCTTGTCGCGCTCGAAGATGCGGAAGGTCGCCGTGCTGATGGTCGCGCCAGGAGCGAGCTCGGCGATCAGCTCGACCTGGTCTCCGACCCGTCCCTGCAGGGTCGACCAGCGACAACGCACGAAGCCGTCGCGGCGCACGATGATGGTGGTGTTGCGGCCCGAGTGGATGCGGGTGCCGTTGCGCACGCCTTCGCGGGTCGTCTCGATGACCTCTGACCTGGGTTTGGGATCTGGCATGGCTCCTCCGACTCGAGTACAACTCTCGACCAACTGGAGGTACTTCCGCGACATGCTGTCGGGTATCAGAGAAAGTGGATCTTTTTTTTGTTGCTTGCAGCGCGCAGCTGTGTGGAGAAGGCCTCAGCGCTGTCGATGATCGCTCGTGAGGATGCGATGGTGGGGCGGCCGATACCCACGGGCGGTCGCCCCCAGGAAGCACGCTACGGCTCAGGGCCCTTGCTGCGGCTCCAGGAGTGCAGCTGGATCCTCGGGCGCGCGCAGACCTCTGCCTGCGGCCCAAGCTTCTTGCTGCGCGGCAAGGCTGCGCTGCTCGGCGGCGATGTCTTCCTGTTGCTCCAACTGGACCGCATCCACGCCGGAACCCACCAGCCGCAACGCCTCCAGGGCCTGTGCCTGTGCGGGGGTCTGTGCGTCTCCCTGGCATAGCTCCAGAAAGCGCAGCGCGACGAAAGGCGCGCCAGGATCCTCGGACTGTTCGGCCAGGAAGCGCATGTAGAGCCGCATTCGGGTGGGTGCAGCCGCTTCATCAAGGTCGACCAGGTGCTCAGCCAGAAGCAGCGCCTGCAGATCCTCACTGCGGGGTTGGCGGTAGAGGCGTCCGCCTGCGTCGGTGAGCCCCGGCCCCGGCGCTCGCAGCATCGTGCGGGGTAAGAAGAGCCTCCCAGCCAATGGGCTCCTCAACAGGGTTCCCTCTAAAGATGTGGAGCAGACAGCCCTGCTTGCTGTTGAAAGCCAGGCGCTCTTTGCCCATCAGGCGCAACACCTCGGCCTGAGCTTTCCGGCCGCTGTTCAGCGCTGAAAGACTCTCGCTGCTGAGCCGCCCCGCCTCGAGGCGCAGCAAAGCGGCGCCTCATCGAAGGGGAAGCCCGAAGCGAGGAGGCTCCGGTCCTCCGTCTCCAGATACGGGTCGATAAGAAGGCGGGGACCTTCGGGCAACTGGCGCAGGGCCAGCCGGCCGCGCCCCACGGTCAGACTGTCCAGCAGCTGGAAACCCCGGGCGCCATCCTCGCGCCAGACTTTC
The DNA here is from genome assembly GCA_029260765.1 of Planctomycetota bacterium. GTDB lineage: Bacteria > Planctomycetota > J058 > JAJDCP01 > JAJDCP01 > JAJDCP01. The sequence continues at coordinate 13,552 of JAJDCP010000004.1, read as the reverse complement.
ACAGAGTCATCGTGCCACTCGTCCAGTTTCAGCACCAGCTCGGCATGCCCGTCCCCGTCGAGGTCCGCGACCTCTACATCCACACAGTCGCTCAGCGCAGGCCTGGAATCGGGTCTGACAATTCTGGCCTGGCCGAAACCGCCCCTCGCGTTCTGGAAATAGACGACCGGGCTGCCGCGGCGGCGCGCCAACAGGATCAAGTCGCTCCGTCCATCGCCGTTCAGGAGCGCTGAAAACTCGCCAGCCGCATCCCCCAGGGCAGCGGCCAGCTCCGGCCGTGGCCGGCCCTCAGCGTCCAGCAATTGGAGCAGCAGACACAGGGCCAGGAGCTGAGGGGATGGACCCTGGGCGAAGGGCAAGATCGCCTGGCTGTCCACGCCCACCAGGCTCTGGGCCAGGCCCAGGAGAGCACGAGCGCGGACCTCGGGATCATGTCCGAAGCTGCTCCGGGCACGGTAGAACCGCAGGCAGACACTGTTGTAGTCTTCGGCCTCAAAGCTGCGCTGGGCGAGAGTTAAACGGTACTCTATTTGTGGCGTCAGGTGGGGTTCTTGATCGTTGCTCTATTTCTATCGAGGCTATCAGCTTTCAGCCTTTAGCTATCAGCTGAGAGTGTCGGATCGACTATTGGCCTAAACGGCTTTTTTTGTAATGGGTTACGTGCACTAGGCCATCGAGCGCCCCCTTCCCTATGAGAGCCACCAGCCCGTGCAAGATCGGGCCCGAATCCCAACCCTGGAATCAGCAACGGCTACAGAGGAGGATGCGCCGTGACCATGCTCGCTCCCACTTCCGCCCGCCCTCTCCGCATGAAGCTGATCAAGCGGATGAAGCTCCGTCCGTACTCCCGGAGGACGATCGAAGCCTACGTCAGCTGGATCTGCCGCCTCGCGCTGTTCTTCCACTGCTGCCCCAGCCGCCTCAGCGTCGAGAACATCCACGACCTCCAGCTCGACCTCATCGATGAGCTCGAACTCTCCTAACAGCAGCCGCATTATCGCCGTCTGTGAGCTCTGCCACGATCTTTGGAGGTGGGGTGAAGCTGTAGTGGTAGCCTACGCTGGTTTCTATGTCCCGAGCGAGGGAGTCGGCCCCCAGGGTCTGGTCCCAGACGTGCGAGGCGAGATCGATCAGGCTCTCCCCGTCTGCCATGGTCTCCCCGGTTCCAGAGACGCATCCTCTGGCAGGGCGAGCACGCCCAGTTCCATTGTTGCGGGCGCGCGGGCTCAGAATCCAGGGGCGAGTCCCAAGGGGGTCGGAATTCCCGCACTGCGGCTGCAACTCCCCAAGGCTACCACTGGCACACTGCCTGATCAACCCAACGACAACCGCCTGGAGAAGCCGCAAGCACCCATCTCGCAGGAAAGGCCACGACCTTGGGAGCGCCCGCTGCGAAGGCGACTTCCCAATGCCCACAGCCTGCCGCCGGCAACATCCCTACGGTCATTCCGACGGAAACTGCACCTGCAGCGTCTCCCCCGCGATCAGCTGGATGTTCTGCGGCTCCCCGGGCGATTGCAGCAGCGGCCCGGCACGAAGTTGGTAGGAGGTGGCGGTCAGCGGTCCCAGCAGCAGCTCGGTCTGCGGCAACCACCAGCTGAACAGTTGCGTCTCGTCGCGGAGCTCGACCTGCCAGGTCGAATCGGAGGATACGCCGGGGTGCAGCCGCAACCAGCCCTTACCCGGACCGGGCAAGCTGGGCAGGGTCACAGGGCACACCACCGTGCTCTCCGCGGCAACGTCCACCGTGAGCGTCGGCCCCAGGACGCGTTCGCCCAGCTCCGACGCGTGGAAAGCCCGCAGCTGCTGAGGTCCCACGGGCAGCGGCCCGAGCACCAGCTGCCGGCGCGCGGCATCCCATTGGCCCCGCGCGCGGCGCCATTCTCCGTTGAGCTGCAGCTCGGCGCCCCAGCTGCTCTGGGGAGCAAGACTGCTCGCCTGCAGCGAGATCCAGCCGGCAGGCTGGAACTGAGAAAGCTGCCAGTGCGCCAGGGCTCGCTCGCGTTGCAGGTCCCAGTACTCCGGCCGGCTCCAGTCAAGGCTCTGTCCGCTCAACTCTTGCAGCGGTCGCAGCTCCAGGGGCCAGCCAGCCAGCTCAGTCAGCAGGACTACGGCCTTGTCGCAAAACCGCGGCGCATAGTCGAGCACCTGGCTGCCGAGGTGGATCGTGCTTTGGCCGCCCGCTGGGCGCGTGTCCTCGAGCAGTCGAGCCAGCAGGGGCAACACCTGGCTCCGTCCGTGCAGGCGCGCGAGCTCGCGGCCGAGGTCGAGCCAGAGCGCGGGATGCGCCTCGGGGTGCGCGCGGAGCTCTTGCCAGACATACTTGAGGTCCGGGTCGTACAGCAGCAGCCACTCGCGCAACCGAGCCGGGTAGTCCGCGGGCAGCCACGATCGGAACGCGTCGACACCGTGGTCGCTGTCGCTGACCCGGGCGAAGGGCAGACCGGGCAGCCCCCCACGTAGGAGCTGTCCGACGATCGTGGGGAGCGCGCGGGGGCCGGCAAGCAACAGCCGCTCGAGTTGCCAGGCCGGCAGGCCAGCGCCGGCCAAGGTGGCCGGCAAACGCTCGACCACCTGCCGGATCAGCTCTGGATCGCGGGTGTTGAGCAGGCGACCGAGGTCCTGAGCGGCGCCAGCCTGGAGGCCGTCCCACAACGCGCTCAGCTGCTGACTGCGCTCCGCTTCAGCGGCCCGTTGTGAGCGCACGCCGATCTGCAACCAGGGCAGGCCACAATCTTCGAGGGCGAGGTCGTTGGCAGAGGTCTCGACGCGGACGCTGCCGTCGGGGTTCCAGGCAAGCCCAGGAGGTTGCTGGCTGTCGGGCCAGACCCAGGTCGCCAACACCAGCGGGCGGGAGTCCGGGACGACCCGCAGAGCCGCCTCGCTGCTCGCCAGTAAGACCACGGGCTGTCCCTCCAGGTTGAAGGGCTCCCGGTTGTCCGGAGCGCGCCGCAGCGCCTCCTCCGGACGGGCAAACCAGGTCAATGGTAGCGAGACGTGGCCGCTCGCTCGGAAGACATCGATGATCGGTAGGGCGGGAGGGCCAAACAACCGGCGTTGCAGCATCCACTCGCGCACCACCAGCAGCCGCGCCCCGCCATAGGCTGCCGGCCACAGCTCGGTCGCCCGTAGCTCTTGGCGAGCAAAGGGCTCGAGGCCCTCGTCGCTGATCGGCACTCTCCCCTCGAGCCCAAAGCTGAGCCGCAATTGGTGCGGGCGCGGCTCAGACCAGGCGAAGATCGGTTGCCCGTTGAGCACAGCGTATTCCGGCAGCTCGGCCAGGGCGTTTCCCGCCACAAAGATCTCGTAGTGTGGTCCAGGGAATGCGAGCTCGAAGCTCGCCACCGGCCCGGGCGCAAACACCGCTGGCCCGGCCATGGGCCGCATGTGCAGCGAGCCGGGCACGGGGTTGTGGAAGCGTTCGCGCGGCCACGCCAGTACCCTGCTCAAGCCGAAATAGCCGCCGCCGAGCGCCAGCAAAACGAACAGCACCAGCCAGGTTCCCCGAGAGCGCGGTCGGGCCCGTACCGGAGTGTGGGGGCCCAGTGAGCTTCGTTGGCTGCGCTTCGCGGAACGGCGTTCGTTTTCTGGCGTGTCAAAGCCCGCGTGCCGAGGCCGGTCGGGCACCACGTCGGCGATTCCCTGCTCGTCGGAAGCGCGCCGGTGCTCACCTGAGGAGCTGCTTTGTCTGCTGGTCTCCCGCCCCGTCTTGCGGCTGCCTTTGTGGTCAGCTTTCGCGCGACCGCTCTTCTTGTGGTCTGCCTCACGGCCTTTGCTGCGGTGCGTGCCCGAGCGGCCCCCCGAACGGTGTTTGCCGGTCCGTCTGCGGGGCCGATGCGGGTCGCCCGAGCTACTCGTGCGCCGGGAGGGTTTCTCGCTCGGAGCGCGCCCGTCACCCCCTCGCCCGTCCGCACGGGGCGATGGGGGCCCGGCCTGTTCGGAGTCATCAGGCATCGGATCAGAACGCTGCCGGTTCAGTGTAGGTCCCGAACTCCTCCCGCAGGGCTTCACAGATCTCCCCGAGGGTCGCGTACTCGCGCACTGCATTGACCAGCGCCGGCATCAGGTTGGTGTCCGAGCGAGCGCTCTGCCGCACCGCCTCGAGGCCGCGCCGCACTTTGTCGGCGTCGCGACGCTGAAGCACAGCTCTGTGGGCTCGGATCGCGAGGTTCTCGGTCTCCTGCGTGATCTTCAGAGTCTCGAGCTGCCGAGCGCCAAGGTCCTCGTCGTGGCGGTACTTGTTGACGCCGACGATGACGCGCTTGCCGCTTTCATACTCTTTCTGCAAGGCATAGGATGCCTCACCGATCTCACTCTGGAAGAAGCCGGCTTCGATGGCAGGCACGACCCCACCCAGGGCATCGATCTTGGCGAAATATTCCTCGGCCTGCGCCTCCATCGAGTCGGTCATCTGCTCGACGAACCACGAGCCTCCCAGCGGATCGACCGTGTGGGGCACGGCGCTCTCTTCAGCGATCAGCTGCTGGGTGCGCAGGGCGATCTCGACCGCCTTCTCGGTCGGCAGCGCCATCGTCTCGTCCATCGAGTTCGTGTGCAGGCTCTGCGTGCCGCCGAGGACAGCTGCCAGGGCCTGTAGCGCCGTACGCACGATATTGTTCTCGGGCTGTTGTGCCGTCAAACTGCAGCCCGCCGTCTGGGTATGGAAGCGCAGCATCCAGGAGCGGGGATTCTTGGCGCCGTACCGATCCCGCATGCGCCGCGACCAGATACGGCGGGCGGCGCGGAACTTGGCGATCTCTTCGAAGAAGTCGGAGTGGCTGTTGAAGAAGAAGGACAGGCGCGGCGCAAAGGCGTCGACGTCCAGCCCGCGCTCGATCGAGGCCTCGACATAGGCGAAGCCATCGGCCAGGGTGAAGGCCAACTCTTGTGCGGCGGTCGAGCCGGCTTCGCGGATGTGGTAGCCGCTGACTGAGACTGTGTTCCAAAACGGCATCTCGTTGGTGCCGTATTCGATGGTGTCGACCATCAGCCGCATCGAAGGCTTGGGCGGAAACAGGTACTCTTTTTGCGCGATGTATTCCTTGAGGATGTCATTCTGCAGTGTGCCCTGCAGCTTCGCCTTGTCGACTCCCTGCTTCTCTGCGGCCACGATGTACATCGCCCAGATCACAGCCGCCGGGCCGTTGATGGTCATCGAGGTGCTGACTTCGCCGAGCGGGATGCCGTCGAACAGCACCTCCATGTCTGCGAGGCTGGAGATGCTGACGCCGCAGCGTCCGACTTCTCCCTCAGCGAGAGGATGGTCCGCGTCGTAGCCCATCAGCGTCGGCATGTCGAAGGCGACCGACAGGCCCGTCTGCCCGCGTTCGAGTAGAAAGTGGTAGCGCTTGTTGGTGTCGCGGGCGTTGCCGAAGCCTGCGAACTGCCGGTGCGTCCACAGACGCCCGCGGTAGAGGTTGGGATGGAGCCCGCGTGTGTAGGGGAACTGCCCGGGAAAACCCAGCTTGTCGAGGTAGTCTTTCTGCTGCTCGCTCGTCAGGTTCTGCGGCTGCCCGAGCAGCGGGATCGGCTTCATCGAGAGGGTGGTGAACAGGGCGTCGCGCGTCCGCCCTTGGGCTGCTTCTTGTTCCCAGCGCTCGCGCGCCGCATCAAACTCTGCCATGGCTGTCTCCCTTGGGGTCTTCGGGTTCCAGTTTCGGGGGCGGGTCGTTCCGAATCAAGAGTTCCTTGAGGTCTTCAGCGAAGCGCCCGCGGATCGCAAGCCCCTCGAGGCCGGCTCCGCCGTCGGAGGCGAGCGGCAACACCACCCGGAAGTGGGCGCCTCCTCCCGGCCGGTGGCCGGCGTTGATGGTGCCCCCGAGCGCCTGCACCAGGTTGTGTGCGTGCGCGAGTCCGATACCGCTGCCGAATTCTTTGGTGGTGTAGCCCAGCTCAAACAGCCGCTGCACGTCGGCGGGCAGCCCGGGCCCGTTGTCGACGATCTCAACACAGACCAGCTCGCCTTCTGCGGCGCTGCTGACCTGGATCTGGGCATCAGGACGTCCATCGAGCGCTTCGATGGCGTTGATCAGGATGTTCAAGAGAATCTCGGAGACCTGGTTGGGTGGGGCCACGATGCCCGGCAGATCTTCGGCCAGCTGCGTCTTCAGTTCGATGCCCCGCAATGAGCCCGAGGCCAGGAACAAGACCTTGGCGACGATCTCGTTGACGTCGACAAGGTCCGGGGGATCGCCGTCCTGCTGCAGGATCTTCAGGTACTGCACCATGTCCTGGTAGATGCGTTCGAGGCGCCCACGCAGCTGGTCGATACGTTCGCTCCCTGAAGCCGTGAGCTGAGGAGCCAGGTCCCGCTCGAGGCCACGCAGCTCGTTGCCGAGCACGCCGAGCAGGTTCTTCATGCGATGCCCCTGCGCGTAGACCTCTTGCCGCGCTTCAGCCCGGCCACATTGCACCAGCAGGGCGATATAGTCGTCGCGGCCGAAGGGGTCGAGGGCCAGGCAGCTGGCAAAGCACTCAACGGCCTGCGTCCATTTCTTGCGTAGCACGTAGATGACGCCGAGGTTGTAGTAGCAAGAGAGGGACTTCTCCAGCTCCAGAGAGTGCTCGAAATCCGCCTCCGCTGCGGGCAGGTTGTCGAGTTGATGATGGGTCACTGCGCGCTCGAACAGCACCTCCGGCAGGGGTCCGCCGTCGTGGAGTGCCAGGCTGAAAGCCTCGGCGGCGCGTTCGAGCTCACCGACTGCTCGAAAGATCAGGCCCTGCAGCTGCAGAGTGCGCGCCCGCTCGCCCGGTTTCTCGATCTCCAGGGACTGCACCGACCTGCGGTAGGCTTGTTCGAAATCCCCCTTGCGGTAGTAGGCCAGGGCCAGGTTGTGCAGGTCGAACGGGCTGGCCGCGTGGCTCTCGAGCAGTGTGCGGTAGTGTGTGATGAGCCGCTCGAGCTCTTCACGTTCCTGGGGGGACAGAAATGTCACACCGCGCCTCCCTTCATGCACGGCCACCAGTCTACCGCATCGGCGCCTCGCTGGCTTGCGTGCCTCCCAGTCCAGCGTTACTATCTCTGCCACCGCCCGGCGACGGGGAACAGCGCCGGCCCTCCGGCAAGCCATCTCAGGAGATCCCGATGTCCAAAGACGAACCTGCTTCGGAGCCAGATGCTGGGGAGGAGGCTTCGACGCCGCCTTCCAAAACACCTGCCGAGGAGCCAGCTGCCGCCAGTGATTCCCAAGCAGACGCCGATGGCGAGGACGAAGAAGGTCTCGGCGACATCGAAATCTCCCCCAAGCTGGCCGGCGGCATCATCGTCGGCCTGGTGGTCGTGATCGTGGCCGGTTTCTTGATCTATGACGGCATGACCAAGTCCGCCCTCAATGGTCTGATCAGCGAATTCAAAACCTATCAGGGGGAAGCGGCCTCGCTGGCTGCGCCGAGGCCCCGCGTCGCGGCGGCGCCGAGCATCGAGGGGGATGCCCGCGAGCTGTACCAGAGCTGTATGGACAGCTTGAGCGATGACGACTATGTCGGGATTGCCGACTTCGTCAATGCCTTCGATGCAGGCAAGGCGGACAGCGTGGATTGTATGGAATTCAGCCAGCGGATGGCCGCGCCCCTCGGCATGCTACGGCAGGCAGTGCGTTCGACCCAAATGAGCCCCTGGGTGGATTTCCGCCGGGGCGCGACAGCCATCGACACCAAGCCGTACATCAACCTGTCCTTGTTGCTGCGGGCTCTGATCAACTACGCATTCTGGCAACGGGCCCAGGGTCTCACGGTCGAGGCCCTCGAGCTCTGCAATCTCTGCCTCCAGGTCGCGCACGATCTCTGCCGTGGAGGGCCACTGGCAGGTTTCGAGTCCTGGCGGGCGATCGTCGATCAGGCCTGCTACGTGCTGATGGTGTCGGGTTCGGGCAGCATGGACTCGAGCGCTCGAGCAGCCGTGATCGGGGGACTGCAGCGGGTTGAGCGAGGCGTCGTCCCGTTCTCCGAGATGGTCAGCGGAGAACGTTGGCTCTGGGAGTTCCAGGCCGCCTCGGAGGCAGGAGCGGACATCGAAGGCCTGCCCGAGCGTAGTGTGGATCTGTTCGAGCGTTCGGTCGTGGCGGAAAACTGGCGGGTCGTGAAGGAATTCTACGGCCAGGCCGAGCCGCTTACCGGCAAACCCCTGCCCGAGTCTTTGCCCGCCTTGCGCACTCTCGAGGCGTCCATCCGGCAGACCAATTCCACCATGCCGCAACTCAGCGCATTCATGGCAAGCCACGCGGTGGGGGCCGTCAAGATCAAGCTGTTGCGCCTGGCGCAGCAGATCTACCAATTCGAGCAGCAGAAGGGAGCGCTTCCGACCAGCCTGGACGAGCTGGGGTTGGAGGCAGAAGAAGTGTCCGATCCCTTTGGAACGGGTTCCCTGGTCTATTTGCCACGCGAGGAAGGGATGCGGCCGTTGCTCTACAGTGTGGGCAGCGATGGCAAGGATGACGGCGGACGGATCGTCGACGGAGACAACCCACTGCTCAATGACGTCCGTGGGGCTGACATCGTTCTGGTCGTGTATGCCAACGCCGAGTAGGCACTAGCGCCCGAGCCAGCGCTGCCACCAGGCTCGTGGCTCGCCGAGACGCCGGGCCGCCTCGCCCGCGTCGCTCAGTCGCGCCTCGGGATCGGGGTCGAGCAGAGCGATGACGGTCTGCTGCAGCTCTGCGGGGATGCTCGTCTCGCGGATGCCCCACGGGCCATCGAATGGAATCTTGCCGCTGAAGGCTTCGTAGGCCAGAACTCCCAGACTGTACATGTCTGAGGCTGGCGTGGGCTCACGCTTGGGGTCGCGCAGGTCGGGTGCCATGTAGGCTTGCGTACCGAGATCGACGTGGGCGCGCACCAGCAATTCGGCGGGCCGCCCGGTCTTGCCGACCACCAGGCGGGCGTGACCGAGGTCGAGCAGCTGAGGCTGCGCGCCGCGCATGCGCAGGTTCTCTGCTTTGAGGTTGAGGTGCAATTGTCCAGCAGCGTGCACCCGCGCCAGCAATCGGGCCACTTCGGCGAGGGCAGCCCGCAAAGCGGGGAGGGCGGGTTTCGTCGTCGCCAGCCATTCACGGAAGCTGGGGCCCTCGACGTACTCGCAGAGCAGGCAGTGGACGCGCGCTTCTTCCTGTTCGAACACGTGGCTGCCGAGCAGGCGTGCCACCCCTGGCAACGCCAGGGGCATCAGCTCGAGGGCACCGGTCCACAGCTGTTCACCAAAGTCGCTCGCCTGGCTGAGGCTGGGGTAGATCGCTTTGATGACCAGGGGCTGGTCCCCGCGGCGTCCCAGGTAGGTCAAGCTCAGACCACCCTGGCCCAGGCACTTCTCGATGCGCACCCCGGGAATCTGTGGAATCAGATCGCCGACGCCGTATTTCTCCGCGTCCTGTCCGCCCACGCGGCGCGGGAACAGCAGAGGCACGCCGTCGCGCATGACAAAAGCGGCCCCGCAGTGGGCGCAGAGCAGACGGCCGTTCTCTTCTTCGGGGCTCTGCAGATGCGTCCGGCAGCGGGGACACTCCTGGCTGCTCAAGCTCAGCGTCCCTCCAGCTCAGCAACTCTTGCGTTCAGAGCCTCCAACCGGGCCTCGAGCTCTGCCTGCCGGACCCGCAGGGTCTCGACCTCGCTCTGCAGGGCGTTGCGGGCCGCAGCGACGCGGGGACTGCTCGTGCCCGTGGGCGGCTCAGGCTCCTCTCCCTCTCCCCACAGGCAGTGGGTGTAGCGCGGTTCCTTCTGACCGGGAGCCCGCGGAAGCTTCTTGATCAGCGGAGTCTCCCGCTGCGTGAACGCCTCCAGCAAGCCCTCCATCTCGGAGGTATCGATGCTATGGCGCATGCGGCTGGCGCGCCGCACCAACTCGTTCAGTGTGCCGAAGCCCCGCAGCAGCAGCTCGGCGATGACCGCCATGTCCTTCTCGCTGGCCAGCGCCAGCTCGATCCGTGCGGTGGTCTTGTAGCGCCTCGTGCGGGCGCCTTCACGGTCGACGAAGATCACCAGACCCTGCTCGCGCAGATCGTCGAGCGTGTCTTCGACAGCTGCCCGGGTCATCTCCAACTGCGGATCTCGGTTCGACTTCTGGTTGCAACCAGAAACCAGGGAATTCAAGGTCAGTGGATACTGATCAGGGGTCGACAGCGCCTTCTCCATCAAGACGCCGACCACGCGCCGTTTGTGCAAGCTCAAAGTCAGGGCCATGCCGTCCTCCAGAGGCCAAAGTGAGGCTCTATCCTACCACGCCGGACGGATTGGAGCGCCCTGAAAGATCCTGGTAGACTCGGCGTTCTCGTATGCGTTGGAGCCGACCGACCGGCGCAACCCCCGCAACCCCCGTCACGATAGGAGACACCATGGCAGAACGAGGCAGCCGCAAGATTCCGGTGACCGAACGTGAGTTCCTCTGGGTCCAGGATGACGACAAGGGTGAGGTGGTGTTGCATGTGGGGCCGACCATGGTCTCACCCACAGCTGCAGACCGGGTCGTGATCGAGGACGGTGATGGGGGCTTCACTGAAGACTCGTTCACCCGTCCCCAGAAGATGATCGAGCTGAACGATCACCAGTATGGCGTGCTCTACAATCCCCTGCTCGAACCCGACCAGGGCCCCAACGGGCGCTTCAAACCCGGCCGCAACGAGTCGCGCCCGCTCAAGAATGGTACGCGCTCGATGATCGCCGGGCCTTGCTCGTACTACCTGCGCCCCGGGCAGCGTTGCGAGGTGCGCGACGCCCACGAGCTGGCGGCGAACCAATACCTGGTGGTCAAAGTCTATGGCGAGGTCGACGCGAGCGCGCCCTACTTCACGGTCACCAAGACCTCCGCCGGCATCAAAGAGGCGACGGCGGCCGATGTGGGCGGCCCGAGCACGAACATGCCCAGCGCCGACAAGGGGGAGGAGCTGCATCGGGGTCAGCTGATCGTGATCCGTGGACTGGACACACAGTTCTATATTCCCCCGACCGGTGTCGACATCGTGCCCGACACCTCGAGCGATGACAGCGGCCTCGAGCTGTCCGCCGAGGCCGCCCGCCACCTGCTTGGTGAGCTCGACGCTCCGAGTGTCGACGACTTCGAGCAGGAACAGCAAGTCGAAGAGATGGTGCAAGAGTCCCGGCCTCCACGACGGCGCAAGAACAAAGCCGCCCCCGTGCAGCAGGCGGCGCGCTTCCGCCAGCGGGCGCCCTCGCCGCCGCCGGAAGCCGTGCCTCCCGAGGCCGCGATTCCCGTCAACTTGCTGGCCGAGTCCGCCGCCCTGCGCAGGGCTCTGGAGAAGAGGGTCCGTTCGACCCGCCTGGTCCGTGAGGCCGTGGTGCTCGGCGAGAAAGAGTTCTGCGTGATCATCGACGCAGACGGCAAGCGCCAGATCCACGTCGGGCCGGCGCGTGTCTTCCCAGGTCCCTACGACCAGTTCCAGACGGCAGGCTCGCGGGCGCGGGTCTACGATGCCTATGAGCTGCTACCGCAGCGCGGGCTGTGGTTGCGGGTGATCTCGCAGATTGCTCGCGCACAGCTGCAGAAGAAGTTTCCGCTGGGTTTCGAGCTGCAGAAAGATGTCTTCCATCCCGGCGACGAGGTGCTGTTGACCGGCGTCAGCGGGTTCTTCTTCCCGTTCAACGAGATCGAGGTGCTCAGCCCTGACACGGGCATGGCGTTGATCGGCAACGACCACTCCCAGGTGTTCATCGAGGCTCTGGGCATCGATCAGAAGAGCGGTATCTACGTACGGGACCTGACCACCGGAGAGGTCCGGCTGGTGCGGGGTAAGCAGACCTACCTGGTCGACCCGCGCAAAGAGATCCACATCACCCGCAGGGTTCCCGCCAAGCAATGGAATCTGTGGATCACGCCCAGCGAGCAGCACAAAGCGGCCAGCCGGCCCATCGTGACGCCGTGGGCGATCAGCGTCATCGTGCCGCACAAGATGGCGGTGATGGCGGCCTCGGCCGACGGGCACCGCGTGATCGAAGGGCCCTGCGTCACATTGCTGGAGTACGAAGAGACCCTGGTGACGATGCGCCTGTCCACGGGCACTCCCAAGCAGGAAGAGCGGGTGATCGAGACCTGCTTCCTGCGCACCAACGGCAACCGCGTGTCGGACGAGTTGGTACTCGAGAGCGGCGACTTCGTCGAGTTCCGCGTGCGTTGCAGCTACCACGTCGGCTTCGACCCGATTCTGAAGGATCGTTGGTTCAACCATCCCAACTACGTGCAGGTCCTCGTCGAGCATCTGCGTTCGAAGTTGCGCGGCGTGTGCAGAAAGATGAGCCTGAGCGTGCTCTGGCCCACCCTGCCCGACACGATCCGCGATACGGTGCTGGGGCCGAGGACCGAGAAGGGGCGCAAGCGCTGCAAGTTCGAAGAGAACGGCATGGAGGTGCACGAGGTCGAGGTGCTGAGCGCCGAGATCATCGACAAGAAGATCGCCAGCCTGATGTCTTCGGTGCAGTCGGACCTGGTCGCCTTGCAGATCGCCGACCGGCGTGCCAAGGAAGAGCTGGCCTCGACCCGCCTGCGTGCCGAGCTCGAGCTCGAGCGCCAGAAGATCGAAGAGGTCTCGTGCAAGCGTGCCGCCGAGCTCGATCGCCTGAAGGCCGAGCTGGCAAAGGTCTCGCGGCTGACGGGCATCCGCGCCGAGGCCGAGGCCGAGCGGGCGCAGATGCTGTTGCGCGCGCAGCGCGACACTGAAGAGGCCAAGGCGCGTGTCGAGCGGGAGTCGATGCTGCGCGATGCGAACCTCGAGCGCATCACGCTGGAGGCGACCGCCAAAGCCGATGCGAACCGCTCCCAGCACGGCGAAGACCTCGAGTACCGCGCGGCTATGCGGGCCATCGAGGTGCAGCTGATCGAGGCCCGGGCACGGGCCACGGTCGACGAGCGCACGGCGGTGCAGCCCGCGCTGGTCGAGGCGATGACCGCCCTGGGCGACAAGCAGTTGCTCAAGGAGGTCGCCGGCAACATGAACCTGGTCAGCCTGTTCAAGGGCCGGGATATCGGCAGCATCCTGACCGACGTGCTCGGGGGAACCGGGCTGATGCCGGCGGTGCGCTCGATGATCGACCGCTCCGGCCAGGACCGCATGCCGGGCCTGAAGCGGAAGGGGAAGGCGAAGGAGGGGTAGGAGGATGCGGGGTCGTCGGGGCCGTTGGTTCTCGGTCCCCTCGGTTTTCGGTCCTCGGTCCCCTCGGTCTTCGGTCCTCGGATTTCGGGGACGGAGTCGGTGTCGGATCCGGGCCCGGTGTCGGATCCGGGGCCGGACCCGGCCCCTGTAGCGGCGCTCGGTGAGCGCCGGAAGCCGCGTGCGCAGCCGCCAACCCCGTATAAACGGGGTTGTTCCGTCCGGATCGGTCTTCCCGTTGTGGACAGCCCGATGCGACAGGGAGCTGCCCCTGTAGCGGCGCTCTGTGAGCGCCGGGAGCCGCGTGCGCGGCGGCTCCCGAAGATCTGGGGTGGTTCCGTGCCGAGCGGTCTTCTCGTCGGTCACAGACCGACGCTACAGCGCTGGAAGCCGCGTACGCAGTGGATGAGCCACCGAGGACATCCAGGTGGCGCTCATTCCTGATGGGGCCGAAGCCCGCCGCA
>JAJDCP010000030.1 GCA_029260765.1 Planctomycetota bacterium | reverse complement strand
GTCTCCATCGAAGGTACCCGCTTCGAGGTGCCGTCGCGGTTCCGACTGCTCGACAAGGTCCGTCTCCGCATTCGCCGCTGGGACCTTGCCACTGCCTGGATCGTAGACCCTCGCAGGCAAACCAAGCTGGCCACCATCCGGCCGCAAGACAAGCACAAGAACGCCGACGCGCGGCGACGCTCCGTGGCGCCCAGCGAAGATCTCCAAGCAGCGCCCGGTGAGGTGCGCGAGCCACTTCCCCCGCTCGCCCGCAAGATCCTCCGCGACTTCGCAGCAACGGGGAGACCTCCCGCCTATTTGCCCTTCAATCCCGAACAAGACCAGGAGACGCCATGATCAACCGCGACCTGTCCGCCATGTACGGCCTGAAGTACGACCCCTTTCTGCCTCAGATCCCCGTCGGAGATCTCTGGCAGCCGCCCGGGCTCGAGGCCTTCCAGTTCCGTCTACGACTGCTTGTTCGCCACGGCGGCTTCGCCCTCATTTCTGGAGAGCCAGGACTCGGCAAGTCCAAGGTCCTGCAGATCGTCGACGATTGGCTCCAGAACCTCGACGACATCAGCGTCGGCGTCATGCAGAGCCCGCAGAGCAAGACCGGGGACTTCTACCGCGAGCTCGGGGACATCTTCGGCGTCAACCTCTCGCCCGCGAACCGCTACGGGAGCTTCAAAGCGCTTCGAGAGAGGTTCCGCAGCCACATGAAGGCCACGCTCATGCGCCCCGTCCTCCTGATGGACGAGGCCCAGGAGGTCTGCACCTCCTGCCTGACCGAGCTGCGCCTGCTCAGCAGCGCCAACTTCGACTCCGAGAACCTCCTCACGGTGGTCCTCTGCGGGGACCAACGGCTTCCAAATCGCTTCCGGAGCGCAGAGCTGCTTCCGCTCGGAAGCCGTGTGCGTGTGCGCCTCAACCTCAAACCCTGGACCCCGGCGGACCTCAAGGCATACCTCGATCATGCGCTGGAAGCCGCCGGAGCCCCGCAACTCATGGCCGAAGGCCTCCGCGCAGTCCTGTGCGAGCAGGCCATGGGCAACGTCCGCATGCTCGCCACCATGTGCGGCGACATTCTCGCCTACGGTCTGCGCCACAAGTTGAAGAAGCTCGACGAAGCGGCCTTCTTCGAGGCGTTTGGACACAGCGCGCAGCTCGGCGCGAAGACCGGAGCCACCCAATGACTGGGGATCGCCGGACCGTCGAGGGCTCTGCGGTCCTCGACCTCGTAGCCTCTTCGCTCCATGTCGCTGCGACGATCCTTCGGGATCAGGGCACCACGCCTGGACGACACCGAGACGAACTTGGACGGGCGATCGGCCTCATTGCGGAGGGGCTCGGCGTCCTCATCGAGGCCTACAGACGTGTCGACGAACGCGACCGCTCCCGGAGTGCCGGCGTCGGCGCGGGCCCTCAGAAAGCGTGGTCACGGGACCCTCATTGATTGTGGTCGGGCACAGACTGGCTTCGAGTTAGGAAACTGGCCGTTCCGCGGGGAGTGGATCGGGAGGCGCAGTGTAAGCCACGCCAAGCGGGAGTTCTGTTGCAAGCCGGATGCAGAGACGCTTGCTGAGGAGCTGCTTCAGAAGCGCTGGCGCTTTCATGAGGTGAAGGTCCTGGTCAAGACCGACTTCAAGTCGGGCAAGAAACCCCGGGGCAGGCCGAAGAAGGGGGTGGAGGGAAAGCCTCCCCCGAAGCAGAAGTTCTTCCAGGTCGCCCTGTCCTGGACTCGGGACGAGGAGCGCTTCGCGGAGATTCTGCGCCGCGAATGCGTCTTCATCCTCTGCACGCTGCCGGGCACCGAGCGGCAGGCCGCGGAACTGCTGGCTGCGTACAAAGATCAGCAGGGCATCGAAGGCTTATTTCGATGGACAAAAGGGCCGGCCGCGGTCGCTCCCATCTTCCTGGAAACGGAGCACCGCATCGCCGCCCTGGGCCTCGTGTATGTGATCGCCCTGATGGTCAACGCGCTGATCCAACGTCGTATCCGAGCCAGGTTGCAGGAAGCGAAGGCCACGATCCCGGGCAACAAGGGACGTTCTAGCCAGCCGACGTCACAGGTCCTGTTCAGGCTCATGGAGGGGCTGCAGAGTCTTATCGTGGCGAAACCGGATGGTGAACCTATGACGGTCCTGCTGGGCATGACAACCGAGCAGCAGCGGGCGCTGGAGCTGCTCGGCGTCGATCTAGTCAACCGCGAGGACGTCGTAGCGGCAGCTTCACCTCCGAAGCGGGGGCAGCGAGGGTACCAACCCACCGGTGATCCCGCCCCGAGGTTCCGACTCGTGCGACGGATACCGGCGTCTCTGAAGCCCGGCGGCAGGCGGGAGAAAAATCAGGGCGCTGCGTAGGGGGCATCCTTGAACGTGGGGTGGATGGTGTCGGGGAGATTGCGGATCTGGATCATGCGTGTCATGCCGTGTCCCGGATCGGACCATGGCGTACAAGTACAACGTACAACGCGACATGGCGCGAATGCACTCGAGGTCGAAGCCGAAGGCTCTTCACACAAAGGCAACGAGGCAGTAACGGGCTATGCGGCGCGAGTCGCGCTGATCTTAGGCGCGGAATCGACGGGTTGGCGCAACTCTGTCGGACTATGTTACGTTAGTGATCACGCAGGACCAAGTACCACAGACAAACACAAATACTCCTTCATTCAATTCAATGAACTCGAATGTAGAAGTAGACCGCAACGTTCTTTGGCCTCGTCTCGTTGGCACCTGTCAAGCTCAACGCAGGTCGTCCGGCCTCGTACTGTGGTCCTTCTTCATGATGAACCCCATGGAAGTTCCCTGGAGTAGGAGTGATGATGTCCGCTTCCAGAGCGTGTCTGTGGCTCTTGAGAGCATCATCTTGCTGATGGCCAGGTCGTCTACCTCCATCGATTCCGCGCAGAAACTGACCACGTAGATCAGGTAGTTTATCATCGAAATCTGTTGCTGGGCAACAGTCTTCCCAGTAATTCCAGTGATCGTTGATGGCAGCCTTCTGCCGACCATCGGCTATCACCCATGTTCCGACGAGGGCTCTATCGAACGCCTCCTGATTACTCATCCCGGCCAGCACAGTTCCGACAGGAAGCACAAGCGTCCCTTCGTCTTCGACCCCCTGAGCTTGCAACACGCCTACAACAGTCGACTGCCCAATGGCCGCGCCCAACAATGCCGCCAGGCAAGTAGTCGCGGCCATCTTCAACGTTAGCTTTCTGTTACTTCCACTGTCGGCTGACGAACTGTCTCGCTTCTTCACAACTTTCCTCCTAATTTCCAATATGCCGGGCTCCGAAACGGATTGCCTCACCAATGCGCAAGGCCTCCTCAATCATATTCACATCGACGCTATCACCCTTCTCCTTGCCGATTATTTCTGCAATAGCACGTATTCTCTCCATCGCGCTAGTTTCGTTAACTTCTCCTAGCTCAACAGCTTCTCTAATTATGTCTATAAAACAATTTGAACCCAGGTCATCGGGAAGATCCCAGTTGCCAGGAACGCCTATCGTTGGCCCAACAACATCCAAGACATGCTTCAACACATCCATCCCGCTGCTCGGATTGCCGGGTAGCTGGGAAATTTCTGTGATAAACGGATCCAAGTCTAGTTTGCAGCCTCTCCAGAGTCCTCCCGCAGCTTCAGGATTGATAAGCGCAAGTGCACTTGCCTTGAATTCGGCGCCGACCGTTCCCTCTAGCATGCTCACCAGATTGAGATTAGCTGGTTGGCTGAGGGCCGTATTGAAGGCCTCGTTCAGGCTCGCGTCCCCGCCACTCAAGAGTGCATCCATGTTACCGCCAATCGCCCCGCCAACGAGGCCTCCAAGCGGTCCACCCCAAGCAGTACCGGCCAAGCTTCCAATCGTTGATAGCAGCCCACCACCCTTCGTCCTCGTGCTCTGCTGTTCTGCCAGTTTTTGGCTCATTTCGCGAATGTCCGTGCTCAAAACCCCGAAACCGTCCACAAGCGCACCGGAGACGTTGTTGAATCCCGTTTCCGTTACTTGGATAGAGAGAGCTTGCAGGCTGATCATCTCGCTTGCTGCAGTGTTGAAGTCCTCGTGAAAGTCACGTATGGCATTCACGACGTTCTGAGTGGCGTTCAGTTGCGCACGGAAACCATCATGGATGGCTCTGTGGATTTGGTCGAGTCGATTTCTCACGTCCCTTCGTAAACCCGCTACCTCAACCCTGATAGCTTGTAGGTCATTCCTCACTTCTTGAAGCTCATGTTTGATGTCATCGAGACTGTTATTGACATCGAGCAACTGTCCCTCGATTATCTCAAGGTGTTCTACAATTGCGACACGAGCCTCGCCAACACATTGTCGTAGGTTTTTTCGATCGAGTTCGTGCTGAAGTCTTATCTCATTCCTGATATCCTCAATAGCTTTTCCTGTTTCTTCTCTCTGGAGAGTTGCCGTGGCATGCTCCACGGCATTTAGAACAGCTGGGTCATTGCCCAACATTACCATGGACAAGTCCTGCTCGGCATTCAGGATCGCAGAGAGTGATGGTTTTCTTGCTTCAATTGCAGTGCTGTACTGTTTTGAGTAGTTGACGAGGCCGCCGCTAAGCCTTTCTCTCAAGATGTCGTCCTTGTTCGAGAGTTCTGTTTCTTTTACACCCTTTGCTCTCGACAAAATGTACGCGTGAATCTCCTTTTGTGTTGAACTCATCCCATCTGCGGGACGAGGAGTCCAACCAACTGGGAGACCAGCCGCCTTCTGGATAGCGTCAAAACGTATTTTTGCGTATTCAATCTTGATCCTTTCAAGCAATGCGGTGCTCGGATACTGATCAATCAACTCTAGAAGAAGTTTTTCATTTCTCGTGATGGTAGCGAACTCGAATATCAGGAACTGCATTCGAAGGTGGACGTATTCCGACTCAACCGAAGCCGGACAGCGTTGTACGAACATCTGGTAAGGCTGAAGGTGGTCGATCTCTGAGACAATTTCGTATACTCGACTGTATGCATATCTGGACACCTCTCTGTGACGATAGATGTCAATTAGGCGGTACCATTCATCAAGGGAGTGGGAGTCATCGACAATTTTTGTCATGAAGACCATCAAGGAATTCGCCAAAAGTGTTGTGGGATAGCAAGCAATGATGATGTCATAGTGCGTAGGAAGGGTGTCCAATGTAACACCACCTCCGACTCTTTTGAGGTCCGCGAGGCCTGAGCTTTCTCCGTCGTAATGTATCGACGAGATCTTCTCGTATTCACCTAGCACTTCATGGATTTTGGAGATCCTCTCGAGAATGTGGGGCTCTTCATGGATTCTGGAGATCCTCTCAAGAATGTGAGGTGCAACGATCCCTGGTGCGGCCATCCCGGTTCTGTTGGCGATTGTTATCAGAGTCTCTTCGATTTCCGCTAACTGACGGTCGACAGAACCTATGTTCAAACCTCCAATTTGCAAGGCTGTCTTGGGAAGGCCTATTCGAGCCTCAATGCTGTTCATTCGCTTCTGAACTGCGCCAAGGATCTTCCCAGTCCCGACCGCACCGTACCATTCAATCGCCTGCCTTCCCGGACTCCATGCAGACGGAGAGTCTGCGCCCGGAACATAATAGTCCTGCGCTGAGCCCGTTAGTGTGAACAGGGCCGTCGAAAATACAAACATCACGACGCGGGCGTCGTAATGACTGCCAAGAGTTGTCTCCATAGTCAGTCTCCTTCGGGGGAAGCCTCTTTCGACCGGATGACTTTCGAGAAGTCTCAACGGGCTTGCGAATTGCACAAATCTTGTACTCGGGACTACTGGGAGTCTAACCCACTCGCCATGAACTATCAAGCTTCCCTCGAGTACGACCACCCTCGAGGTCCGCCGTTCCTTCTGCGAACTCCAACGCACCATCCAAAACGAGAATCCGATGTGTCCCCAACGGAAGGCGCGTTGCTGGCTCGAGACTCCGATTGGAGTCTGTCGATGTGCTCACCACCTCCCCAACCCCTCCCACCCCCACGCCCCGGTCCATCCGTGACGTTCTGCGGCGTCCGCGTGGCGCCTGTCGCAGCTGACCCTCTGAAACCAGTGGGCCGGCACCGCCTCCTCCAGCGCCTTCAGACGCTGGGCCAGCCACGCACCGCTCAGGTCGTAGGCCAGCTCCTCGTCCACGGCCTCGCAGTCCAGACCCCGCCCGGAGAGCACCATCACGTGGATGGTCCGGCGGGAGGCTTCCTCGGCGTCCTCCTCGATGATCCGGGCTACCCTGTCGATGATCAGCGGCAGCCAGGCGCTACGATGCACATCACCGAGCGCGAGCTCGCGCGCCTGATAGAGCCGGGCCAGGAGCTCATCGCAGCTCGCGCTTTCGCCCAGCGACACGGGGCTGTGGACATACACCTGGCGTCCGCTCTGCAGACGTAGGAGCCGGTCGGAGACCGCGCATAAGACGGTGCGCCCGCCGAGCTCGAAACAGGTCTGGGCGAGGAACGCGACGATGCTCGCCGCGAGCGAGGAGCGCAGACGGGTGTCACGGATGGTCGAGGTCAGGTCGACGAGCAGGATGTTGAGGTTCTTCTCGGGGTCGTAGTCCTCCATCGTGGCGCGTTGCCGTTCGACGAAGACTCGCGCCTCGCTGCCCCGGCGCTGGCCGACGTGCAGGTCATGCAGCCGACGCATATCGAGGCGCCAACCGGTGCTTCGGCGTCTGTCGAACGGAACCTCAACCTCCTGTCCGAACGACTTGTCGATCATGCAGATCGCCGCATCCCGGGCCTCGCCCTCGGTCCGGCGGATGGCCTGCTCCACGTGTTCCCAGTCGTCCGGCAGGCCGTCCGCGAGGGCGAGGTCGACCGGAAGCTCGAGGTAGGGAAGCCCCGGAAGGTCGTCTCGTGTCTTGAGGGGGATCTCGCCTGCTTCGATGCGACGGCAGAGCTCGGCGTTGTCGTGGCGCACCCCGTCGACCTCGACGCCCGGCAGCCAGCGGATCGAGCCGGCGTCCACCGCCTGTCCGCGGCCGATCGCCGAGACGTCCGCGTGCCGCCAGGAGATGGAGGGAGGCCCCAGCGCCACCAGGCTCTCCCACTGAGCCCTGAGGCCCGAGAAGCAGCGGACGAGCGCGCGACGGCTCTCATCCACCCAACAGCGCACGAGCTCCGCCGACACCTTGCACGCGTGGCGAAAGCGCCGGGTCCGGCGACGCCAGCGGGGCCTCATCAGCCAGGCACCATCGAGCAGCTCGAGAAGCGAGCAAGCAGGACGCAGCAGGAGCGTACGGCTCTGCATGACGATCACAACGCGGCGCTCCAGCCGGCTGACGAAGACGACGCGACACGGTCTCCCGACCAGGCTCGTCACCAGCTTCTGCAGGCTCCCCGGGGAGAACCTGCAGGCAGGTACGTCTGCGTCCATGTCAGAAGCCTCCCTCGAGCCCATTGCGCAGCTGCGCGGCCGTGTGTGTCGCCGCATCGAAGACGTAGGGGTTGACCATCGCGACCTCGACGGCCCTGTCCAACGCCATGCCTCCGAGTTGGACGAGCTGCAAGCAGTGGTAGGCGGCGCGGAAGCCGATCGGCTTGACCCGGGTCGAGCTCTCACTCGCGACGTTCCGGTAGTCGGTGTAGCGCTGGATGACCCTCTCCAGGAGCGCGCGCGGCGCCTCGGGGAAATGCGCCTGGAGGAAGCCGCGCATGTCGTCATGGTTCAACGCAGGCACCGGGTGGACGTGGAAGTCGCTCAGCAGCGCATGCCGTGGCCCGAGATCGACGCGGCAACGTTTGCCGACCGGGTTGCTCGTCGCGATCAGACGGAAGCTGCTCGGCACCTCGATGCGCTCGCCGGTGAAGGGATTGGTGACGACCATCTGGCCACGGATGTCCAGAATCGTCGCCAGCGCGTCGGGGGGGATGAGGGTCAGCTCCTCGACGAGGAGGTGCCTGCCATGCTTGAGGGCCCGAGGAAGCGGGCCGTCGCAAAAGCGCGTCTCGCCACCGGCCACCGTGAACAGCCCCCAGAAAGACGTGCGGTCCGTGTCGGAGGATCCCTGCACGTGCTCGGGCGGCGCTCCGGTCAGCTCTTGAGCCGCGAGCTGCGCGGCGGTGGTCTTGCCGCAGCCGGGCTCGCCGATGAGGAGGGCACAACGGTGTACGCGTAACGAGGTTTCAAAGGCGGCCTGCCAGGCGCGACGCACGGGTCGGAAGCTGCGGTGGTTCTGGATCGCGGTCAAGGGCTCGGTCGAAAGGGACATATTCCACTCTCCTGGTTCGGGCGCGGCTCGCGCACATCCGGTCGCTCGGTGCAAAACGACCGGCGATCGCGCGCGAGACAGGCAACTCGTTGTGCCCCCTCAGGGCGGAGCCCTCTCTACCAGGTGCGACAGCGAGGCACGCTGGATGCACTCTTCAACGTCAATCTGCCAGTCCTTCTGCGACGCCCCCTCCCGCCGAGTCGTCTTCCGCGCTATCTCGGTCGAGTCCAAGTGAGTGGCATGTTCCTTGCATGCGCTTGCGTGCGGCGGTGCGGGAGATCACTTCGATTTTTTTGAAGAGTGCATCTGTTTGGCCCGTCCCACGCACTAGAGGTGAGACGGGGGCCATGTTGGCCCCTGCAGTCAGGGAGGAACCTGCATGTTTTTGGCGTTTGCGATGGCCCTCTTGTCCGTTCCCGCCGTTCGGCGACGACGATCCGTTCAACGGAAGCCATGGGGAAGATGGGAGGGCTGGTTCTCTGTCTTGCACGGCGCGCAAGCGCCGCCTTGCGCGGTGAAGCTGGCGGACTTCGACCCGAAACAGCTCGACGCAGCACTTCGGTGCACAAGAACCCGCGGCCGCCTGGCTCAACGAAGAGACTCCACCCCCAACCTTTGAGGTCACAAGGACCCCTCCAGGCGGCCCGGCCCGGGGAGGTCTTACATGAAACCCGTTCTTTGCCCATTGGGGCGATGCATCTTGGACGATCTGCATCGCCGAGGCGCCCTCTTTCATCTGGCGCGTCGGATCTGCGGCTCGGAGGCCGAAGACGTGCTCGCCGGGTGCATCGAGAACATCCTTTACAGGCCGGTCGAGGCGCGAGACCCGTCCCGCCTGGCCCGCTGCATCGTTAAGCGGGCTGCGCTCAAGGCCGTGGCCCGCCAGCGCAGGCGACCGGTCGCCATCTCGGCCATCGGTGGAGCTGGAAGCACGGACGAGCACTTCATGGATGCGTCGCCTGGTCCGGACTACTGGCTCGATGTCCATGCTCTCTCTGGATGGGTCCAGGGGCTCGGCCGTCGTTGCCTCCCGACCCAGGAGTGGGAGGCCTTCTGGCTCGCGGTCGTGCTCGGCAAGTCCACGGCCACGGCAGCGCGGTTGCTCGGGGCGAACCCCAACACCGTCAAGTCGTGGGTCCAACGAGCCAGGTCCAAGCTCATGAAGGCGACGCGGCGTTGCGGCGTTTGCTGGAAGCCGCTCACCTGAGCCACGTGGCCTTGGAATGTGGCCTACCGCCAAGCCGGGTTAGGGCCGCAACGTCCCACCCGGTCAGTGGGCTGCCGATAGAGACAGGATGGAGCCCACGGCCTGGTCCATGGAGCCACGGAGAGACGGCGCATTTGAGAGCCGACAGAGCCACGGAGTCGCTAGGGCTCCGCAGCGGATGGAAGGGAGACCTGCGAGATGCGTGAGATGGCGAGACGCAAGACACGCGCAGCCTGGTGCGGCAGGGCCCGAACACTCTTCGAGCACTTCAGCGTCGGCCTGCCCGTCCATCAGCTGCACACCTCCTCGTTGGCGCACATGCTGGCGCGCCACTACGAGCTCGACGGGAGACGGGGCTGGGGCGAGCCCTGGCTGTCGTCCGGCCCCACCGGCATCGTCTCACTGCGACGGTGTGTCCGGCCAGACGGTGCCATCCTCGGTCCTCTGGCGCGCTCGTCGACGAGCGCGACGCTTCTGACGCTCGAGCCCTCCCGCCTGGTGGCCAAGCTCGCGAGTTCGCTGCACGCCCAGCGTCCCGGCTGGCGACGGCTCGAGATCGGAGGCGTCGTCGAAGGCTCCGCGCTCCATGACGCCCTGGTGGACACATTCGGCACCCCAGCCCCGAACATCCTGCGGGCCGTGCGCGTGGTCGTGCAGCTCGAGAGGGACCCGCGGGCCCCTCTCGAGCGCTTGCGTAGCGATCGCGGGCGAAGCCTGCCGGCAGACGACGCCGACGTCCGCTTCGAGCTGTGCCCGGCCGTGGGTCGCCCGGTCCTCGCACGCCTGCGGACGGTGCTGGGAGGAGGGCAAGCACGCGGGAGAAGGTTCCGCTGGCGCTACTACGCCGCATTGATGCAGCTGCTGTGGCATGAGGAACGGCTGCTCGTGATCTTCGCAAGGCGCGGCGCGGAGGACGTCGCCTTCGCGCTCGGCGCCCTGTACCCAGGCTTGCTTGTCCGCCTCGAGGTTCGTAGCGTCGACAGCCGCCCTTCGAGGCTCGACGAGCTCTGCGAGCAGAGGCTCGTCGAGGAGGGGATCGCCCGGGGCGCTCGCGAGTATGACCGCGGTCCGCCGCGCCGAGCCCGTGCAGACGCACCCGGTATACGGAGTATGCAGACCCTGACCCTCGAGTTTGCACGCTGTTCTACGACCACCGTGAGCGCTCCTCCCCGGCCACTCCCGCCGAGGGGTTGGACCGGACTGGGCCTGGCCCCCAACGAGTTGCGGTTTCAGCGCGGCCCTCACAGCGAGCCGCTGCGCCTCGAGCGGGTGCGCAGAGAGAGAGAGCTCGATGCAGGAGCGGATGCGGCCTGCCGGTCCCGGCATTGCGAGAGCTCCGCCTCCTACGCCGACGCCCTTGACTCCCTGGACGATCCGGTCGGCGCCGCCTGGCATCGCGAGTGCGCTGGGCTCTGGCAGCGCGCCGCCCAGGGCTACGAGTCCGGGGGGCGCTGGCGTGACGCGGCTCGCTGCCACCAGCTGGCCGGCGACGACCGGGGCGCCGCGCGGTGCTTCGAAAGCGGGCGTCTGCCCCTCGACGCCGCCTGGCACAGGGCGGGGCTCGGGCTGTCGGCCGGCGTCCGCGGGGTGCTCTCGTCTACAGCGGCCTGCGCCGAACGGCGGGTCGTCGAGATGCGGCTGGATGGATCGATCTGCCTCGACGAGCTCCTGCGCCTCCTCAGCGATCTCAGCCACCGCTTCGCGTGCGATCCCGAACGCGATGGGACCTGGTTGCTGCGCGGCCTTGCGCTCCCCTTCCTGCTCGCACAATACGATCTCGCGGCCAGGCTCCACACCGTTCTCTGCCGCGAGCCTCGACGCGGGTCGGGACCGTCGCAGGCCCTGCGGTCGAAGGCCCAGGAGTCGGGTGCTCCCACACTCCTGGGATGGCGCCTGCGGCAACTCGGCCTCAAACCGTGCCGGCCCTGGTGGGACCCGCAGGATGTCCAGCGTCGCGTCGGACGTGCGCTCGGCGTTCCCCTGGCTCTTCGCGACGCCCGCGGGGTGCGCTTCGCACTGATCCCCTTCGGTTCCTTCCGGATGGGCGGCGCACGACTACGCTCGGCACACGGTGTCGAGACCGGCGCTCGCAGCGAGGTGACCTTGACCCGCGCCTTCTACCTGGCAGCGACACCGATCACGCAGGAGGTGTTCGAAAGTGTCATGGGATACAACCCGGCCCGCTTCCTTGGAGCGGGCCGGCTGCCCGTCGAACGCGTGAGCTGGTTCGAAGCGGAGGACTTCTGCCGCCGCCTGGGCAGCGGACCGGAACCTCGGCCGCATTTCGCCTTGCCGACCGAGGCCGAGTGGGAGCGCGCCTGCCGCGCGGAGACGGAGACGATGTACTGGACCGGGGAGGCCATCGGCCCGGATGCCGCCAACTTCCGCTTCAGGCCGCAGCGTGCGTCCTCCGAAACAGCGCGAAGCCCGGACCGGACGACGCCTGTCGACACGTTCCCCCCCAATCCCTGGGGCCTGTTCGATATGCACGGCAATGTCGAGGAGTGGTGTGCCGACGGCCGGGAGAGGCCGCGACACGGTGCCACCACCGATCCGCTCGGCGATCCCGGAAACCCGCGGAAGATCCGGCGCGGCGGGGGCTGGTGGAGTCCGGCGGAGCGCACCGGATCCGCCCGCCGTCCGAGTCACTTGGGCGAGGACCGCTATGGCGGCGTCGGCCTCCGTCCGGTGTTGCGCCTGACCCAGCCACCTGCGCTCGAGCTCCCTGGCAGGGGCGGCAACGGGCTGCCCCTCGAGCCACTGATCCGTTGGCTCGACAGGCGCGAGCAGCGAGAGACGACCACGAGCAGGGCTCCGACCGGGAGCCACTGGACGGCATCATGTTGAGCGAGCTCCTGTTGGCGGCCCTGGCGGCAGCCGCCCTTCCTCGCGTGTGGCGCTGGCTGCGCGACCGGCTGCAAGCGGGCGATGCGGATTTGCAGGCGATCGAGGTGGCAGCGCGCCGCGCCCGTCGACAAGCGGCCCGGGAGCTCGCCGAGAGCCTGGCCGCGCTGGAGCTGACCGCGCGCAGCCTCAGGAAGCAGCGCGAAGTCCTTTCGAACGCGCTCTTCGCCCAACCCGCGGGTGGCCAACTCGCGTGCGGCCAAGCGCTTGTCGGCGGGCTGTTCGACGCGGCCCGCCGAACGCTGAGCGAGGGTAGCCTGATGCTGTCGGAGGATGGAGCCATCCTGCCTCTCGCGATCCCGCGGCCGGTCGGCAGCCTGACGGGCCGGTGCCTGTCAGGCTACGTCCTCGAAGAGCTGGTCGGCTGCGGCGGCTTCGGGCAGGTGTACAAAGCCAGAAGCACCAGCGGCGCGGTGGTCGCCGTCAAGGTGCCCCACCATCGCCATCAGCTCGCGCGCATCCTGCGCGAGGCAGAGCTGCTCGCGGGCCTGGAACACCCGGGGATCGTGCCGTGTCTGGGGATGGTGGACTCGTCCGACTGTCCCCACGTGATCTTCGCCTATGTGGACGGTCCCAGCCTGCGAGAACGGCTGCGCGACGAGGGGCCGCTGCCGTCGGAGGAGGTCGCCGACTTCCTCGAGCAGATCCTCGGGGCCCTCGAATATGCGCATGGGCGCGGCGTCTGCCATCTGGATCTGAAGCCGGAGAATCTGCTGCTGGACTCCGCCACGGGCCGGGTCCGGATCGTCGACTTCGGGCTCGGCAGGCAAACGAGCCAGGCAAGAGCCGCGCTCTCCAACTCCTTGAGTCGTCCCAGCCTCGGAGCGGGGACCCCGGCCTACATGGCGCCCGAGCAGCGGCAGCATGGAGTGGTGCCCGATGGCCGCGCCGACCTCTGGGCGCTGGCGGTCGTCGCGTACGAGCTGCTGACCGGAGAGCCGCCCGTCGGACCGGTGCGGCTGAAGACCCGCCTCCCTGGCCTGAAAGACTTCTTCGACGCCGCATACGTCAGCGATCCTCAGGAGCGCGTCGCCAGCGCGCGTGAGGCGCTGGGATGGCTCCGCAGAGCTCCTCGGCCGCTTGCGGGCCCGCGCGTGCGCTTGCTCTGTGAGTACGCTCAGATCGACCCCAGGGTCCGTCGCCTGCACGCCCTGCTCGAGGTCGTGGCACCCGAAGTCGAGCAGGGAGACCGAGCGCCCCTGTGTGTCGTCCTGTGTCTGGACGTCTCCGGCTCGATGCACGGCGAGCCGCTGCGCCAGGTCGTCCGCTCCGTCAAGCTTCTCGCAGAGGGGCTACAGGACACCGATGCCCTGGGCCTCGTCACCTTCTCGAAGGGCGCCCGCGTGGTTCTGGCACCCAGCCGCCTGACGCCGAGCTTCCGGCGAGAGCTGGTGCACCACCTCGCCGGGTTGCGCGCGGAGGGAGCCACCAACCTCCAGGCAGGTCTCGAGGCGGCTGCATCGGTCGGGCACAGAGCCGCCGAGGGCGCGCTGCAGCTCACTCTTCTGCTCAGCGACGGGTGGCCGAATGAGGGGTGTGCCCAGCCGAAGGGGCTCGCGCGACTGGTCGCCGACCGCATGCGCGGCCAGACCCTGATCTGCCTGGGTTACGGGCGGAGTCACAGCGCTCGGTTGTTGGGCCAGCTCGCAGAGCATGGCCGAGGGAGCTACGTGTTCATCCCCGATCCCGAGCTCTGCGCCAATGATGTGGCCCTGGCCGTGGGGAACCACGGCGTGGCTGCGCTGCGCGACGTGTGCGTGAACCTCACCCCGCGGGAGGGCGTGCGGGTGGCGCGCGCGTTCCTGCCGCGCCGCGATCTGGCCCGCGATCGCCTCTCGACGATCGCCATCGGCAACCTGGCTCCCGCGGCGCGGGTGGTGATGGCGGTCGAGCTTGAGCTGGGGAAGGGGTCCCGGGAGCCGGGGGGCGTACCGTTGATCGAGGCCCATGTCATCTATCGCCTGTCGGCCGACACGCCCGTTCAGTCGTGGCGAAGTGTGCTCGAGGTCAACAGAGCGAGAACGGATGGCGCCTGCCAGAATGCCTCGGTGGTCGCGGAGGTAGCGCTTCTCGACACGGAGAGCGTGCGTCGGCGAGCCCGCCGCCTGGCCACGGGGGGGAGCGCAGCGGAAGGGGCCACGCTGCTGCATGAGCAGCTACAGAAGCTCGCCTCCCTCCCTGGCTTCGTCGCCGATGACGGCTCGCCCCTCGCCGAAGCCTACGGGCAGCTCTGCGACGAGAGCCGCTTCCTGGCCTCGAAGCCGGGCCGGGCGGACGTCGAGTACTTCCAGATGAGCCAGGCCGGCGACCTCGGGGAGACGACCACAACCGAGCTGACGGAGGCGCTGACCGAGCGCGTGGTGGAACGGCGACCCAAGGCCGCGCTGACCCTGCTCGGTCGGACCGCGCGCCGCAGCTTCGAGTTGCATGGGGAACAGGTCCTCGGCCGGGGCCGCGGTTGCCATCCACGCCTGGATTTCCCGGGGATCAGCCGTAGACACCTACGCATTGTCGCCAGCGGGGATCACTTCACGCTCTGCGACCTCGGGGCGTCTTCGGGGACCTGGGTCAACGGCAAGCGCGTGCGTGTTCGGAAGCTGAAGAAAGGCGACGTGATCGGACTTGGTGGGATACGGTTGCGTTTTGAGATCTTGTAGATTTGCCGCTCCCGGTCGGCTTTGTTAGGGTTTCATGTCAACAGTGGGGACTGAAGACACGGAGGCAGACATGTCCAACGCATTCCACCGGCGCCGGCGTGGCGGACGGGACCGCTCCGCGACCTCTGTGCGTCATCGGAGGGCTCTCAGCCCTCGAGGGAGGCTGCGGGCTCGAGGGAGCCTGCTCTGTGTCTGTCTGGCGTTCCTGGCGCTTGGGAGCCCCCGATCATGGGCGGACGAGACCTCCGAAGACTCGCTCCGCCTCGAATTCGCCGACTGGGAGGATGCCGCGGGCCTGCTTCAAGATGAGCGCAACCCGTGTGTGACCACGACGGGCAATGGCCAGCAATACGCGGCGTTCAAGCTCTTTCTGCTCGACGACCACGACATGCTGCGAGTCGAAGACGCCCACCGCTACCTGCGCGCCATCCTTCAGACAACCGTCGCGCCCGGCGTGTTCCGCCGCTCACCCGGGTGGATCGGCGGGCCGAGTGAGGAGCGCAACTCGCAGGACAACTACATGGGGATCGTCGCGGCCCTGGACCTGATCCGACGGCGCTTTCCTACGGATCCCGCCGCGGCTCAGGCGCTGAAGATCTTGCGGGACATCGAGTCACACGGCGCCACCCACAACTGGGTCTTCAACGACGCGCGGCCCGCTGACAGGTGCCTCGTTCATGACGAAAATGAGAACCCGATGGCCTGGAGGGACGTGTTCAAGAAGCTCACAAGTAAGAAGCGACTCGACGAGCTGCTCGCAGACTTGAGGACGCTGGATCCCCTCAAGGCGATGGACAACCCGGATTCCCTCAAGCCCATCCTCGACGTGCTCGAGGGCGCGGGGCTTCAGCCCAACCCCTGCTGGCTCGGGCGCTATCTCGCGCTCACCGCCGCTCTCGAATGCGCGCTCGGCCAGGAGGTCGACGTCGCCAAGGCTACGGCTGTCCAGTGGCTTCTGAGGAACCCTGGCGGCGAGAGCGACCACGATCCCCTCATGATCAACGAGTTGTTGGCCCGCGTGGTCCAGGGCCACGGGGGCGCCTGGGACGAGGCGGTCGCCGCATTTCGAAGTGAACACCTCGGGGATCTGGCGGGCCTCTTCCGTGACTATTTCGAGAACGACCAACACCCGCTGGCGCGCCTGTGGACGAAGCCGCTGCCCGGCTTCAAGAAGACACGGGTCCGCCGCGAGCGGTCCAACCTCTTTGCCGATGATGGCATGGACCTTGTGGCTCCGGGGCTTCCCCCCGTGAGGGCCGGCTACTACGCCGAGAAGCTCGAGGACAAACGTCTCTCCTTGTTTCTTCGTGCGCGAGGCGTCAGCGGCGCGCATGGAGGGCACGAGTTCGTCCTGGTGGTCTTCCGCATGGATCGCAGGGTGTGGAGCGAGGCGACCACGCGCGGACGCGTCGAGTTGTCCTCGCTTCCAGCCCCCGATGACAAAGCCCGCTATGAGGTCGAGCCGGCGAAGGACCTGATCGTCGATACGAAAGGGCCTCATGCGGTCTTCATCGCCGCCTTCGCTCGATCACCGAACGCGTCATGGAAACCCTGTGCCATAGAAGAGCCCGTTGGAGACCTGGACTATGACCTGATCTTCCGCAGCCCCGACGACGCCGGGTCGAACTATCTCAAGCTTCGCGTTTCAACGTGGGCAGAATCGGAATCGGAGTAGCCGAGAGCTGCTGGCCATGACTCAAGGAGCTCGAATCGTGCCGTTCCTTCTCCACAGCCGCCCGGTGCGCACGCTCGGCCTCCTCCTGGTGATGCTCTTCAGCTGCCTTCCTGTGTGCGCCGATGGACCAGTCCTGATCCTCACGCAGGAGGACGCGGTTCTCCAGGAGGGGGCACGGATCGAGGGTCTGGTTTTAGCAGATTCGACCGAGGTGGGCGTGGAGAACGGCCTGACTCGCCAGAGCCTGCGGGTCGCCGCGAACCAGGTCATCGAACTCGGCCGAGTCCCAGGCCCCTGCGCCGTCACCGTCTCTCTCGACGACGGCAACGAGTGGTCAGCGACGACCCTGTTGCTGCTTCCCCACGAGGAGGGCTACGTCCTCAAGGTCTGCGCGCAGCGCCCCCTCGAGCCCGACACGGAGGGCTGCCTGGCACGGTTTCTAGCAGGGCTCACGGCTGAACGTTTTGCGACAGGCGTCGCCAGGATGTGGAAGGACTGGGCCGCCCAGAACGCTCTCGCAGGCAGCACGACCGCGCTGGTCTGCTTCACTCCCGGCCTGCAATCGGCCTGCGTGGTGCGGGGCGCTGGCCATGCCGCAGACTTCTTGAGCGTCGCCTTGCAACACACGGCCGACGTCCTGTTCGAGGACGGGGAGCTCAGCTCCGAGCAGGTACGCTCGATCCGG
This sequence comes from Planctomycetota bacterium, assembly GCA_029260765.1. Classification (GTDB taxonomy): domain Bacteria; phylum Planctomycetota; class J058; order JAJDCP01; family JAJDCP01; genus JAJDCP01. Next base: position 34,099 of record JAJDCP010000030.1, on the reverse strand, counting down.
ACCTGGCTGGGGATTGCCAACCTCGGGGTGCAGGCCACCCTCAACCCGGATCTCGCCCACCTCCTGGTCACCGCCGTGTCGGAGACGCTGCAGGTCGTGGTCGAGAACGCGGACACCAGGCTCGGCATCAAGCTTGCCCGGGACGAATTCGACCGTATCCAGGCTCTCATCCAGATCGTGAAGAAGCCCTGACAACAGGCGTCTCGATCTCTGCATCCTTCCGGTGAGTGTGCCCGCGCGGGCCAGGATGGATGCAGACTGGATGAACCGTGCCAGGTCGTCGGTGAATTTGCATCCGTTCGGCCCGCCGGAGACACAGCTGAGGGGAAGGTCACCGGGGAACAGAGTCACAGAGGAGGCGGACATGTCTCACTACATCCAGGCCTCGTGGGCGGGGGGCGGCACGATCTTGAGTGGTGGCACAAGCTGGCGGACCCTTGCGGCGATGGAGAACACGGGGTTCGATCTCTACGCGGTGTTCGGGTCCACGAACACGGGCTCCTGGTCGGGTCAGGGCATCAGTCAGCCCGTTCCCCACGAGGTGGCGCGTGAGGCATTCCTGACTGCGGTGGCCTGGATCAAGGCCGTGCGGCAATACGTCGACCGCGACGACGCGCGGAGCGGCGACGGTGACGTTCCAGATACTGAAGACCGCATGTTTGGGGTGCCGATCTGGAGACTCATCGGGCTGACACTCCAGGACCTTCACGAATCGCGGGAAGACGAGTTGATCCCGAGCGAGATCTGTCAGGTCGATCTCGAAGACGCAGATCTGCGGGTCGCATCGCTTCTTCAAGAGTTGGGGGAGACCCCGCCGGACGCAGAAGACCTGCAACGCAGCCTGGGCATGATGGAGCTGGTGTCCAGCTTCACCTGGCGTGTTTATCAACTCTCCAGGACTGCGACGGTCACGCTGCACTTCGACTGATAGTAGGAGGGCGTCTCCTTTCGCGATCGCCGCCTCCACCCACCTCGCGCCACAGCAACACTGCCCCCAAACCGGCCTGGACGAAGCCTACCGGGGCCCATCCTGCCGCAAGCCGCCAGATCCTGCCAAAGGCCCAGGTTGCCTCAAGTCCAGCAACGCCCGACGAGGCCACGCACGGAGCGGTCCCGCAGCGTCGCCGGGTCCGCAACGGGCACCTGCAGCGAGCGCCCCTGCGCGCTAGCGAGGCCGAGCAGCAGGAGCCACGCCATCCCGCCCGCGAGCGGCCCTGGGCGGCGCGCTCACTCCGCGCCAGGCCATAGGACACGCGCCGGTTGCAGGGGACCGCCCAGCCCGCACCGTCGACGGCGATCACCCCCAGGGAGCTGGGGTCGGGGAAGGCGGCGCCGGCGGAGCCCGCGTACAGGCCGGCGCAGACGATCGGCACGTCGCCGACCCGGCCGTCCAGCTTCACCGAGGCTCCGCCCGTCGACACGGCGGCCGCGAAGCTGCCGTCGTCCGCGCGGGCGATGCTCCCGACCGTGTCGACGCCCTTGGCCCGGGCCTTCATGTCCGGGGGCAGCTCGCCGGGGAAGTTCCAGTACCTCCGCCAGTTGAACTCGAGCTCTCCGTCTTCGTGCCTTTCGCGCAGCCTCGCTATGCGCCGCGTGTACTTCGCTTCGGCCTCCGGACAGCGCGGGACCTCGTCGGCGAGGCCCGTCCGCGGTCGTCGTCGCTGGCGTTGCGCAGCGCCCATGACCTGGTGTCGGCCACGCCGACGTGCAGCACGGCCAACCCGAGGTTGCTGTAGTTGCCATTCTGCCCGATCGAGCCCGTCGCCCGGAAATCGGCGTCGATGTTGGGGTCGAGACCCAGGCCTGCCGGGCCGTCGGTGAGCAGGCTCTAGCCGAACAAGTTGTCGAAGCTGGTCGGCTGCCCACCGCCCATCATGCCGCCGTCGTTGTCCAAGTCCAGGGCGAACCCGTCGTTGTTGATGTGGGAGCCATCGTGCTTGATGCCGTTCTGCGCCATGCCGGCGGGGCCGGTTGCGAGGCGAATCAGCGTGGTGAGCTGGACTTTGTGCGCCGTGGGTGCCCCCTTGTGTCCTGTCTCGGATCCATGCATTGCGCAATCGCGGGAAATTCTACCATCTCGGGGCCGACCCTGTCCGCCGGGCCGGCCGTGGAACGGAGAGGTCAGCTGGTCGGGACGCTGCTCAACCGGGCTCCCGGACAGGAGCGGGGCGTAGGGAGCCTCGCCAAGAACAATCGTGGCGTGCTGATCTCCCCCTCTTGCCTGCACTCCTCAGTGTCGTCTTCCGCCCCAACAGCTCGCGCATCCAACACTGCGGGCACAGCCGGCGGAGGGCTGCCGCGCCCGCTCAGTCCGGCCGGCACGCCGGGAAGTCGCGGTAGAACTCCGCGAAGGCCTGGTCGAAGAGCGCACACTCCGCCGCGCTCAGCTCCGTACGGTGGCGATGGGGGACGCCCTTGTTCCATTGCTCGAGGCTCGTTTTCCGCGCATCCAAGCCGGCGACGGCGGCGCTGCTCGATGCGGCGTTGGTCGCGCCCTTCCGCGCCCTGGTGCAGGCCGACGCCTTCCTCTGCCGGCAGCGGGCTGCCGGCCTCCCAGACAGCCGGCGAAGCCCTCACGCACCTCGAGCAGGTCGTGGCGGCTTATCGGGGGCTCGCGTAGCCGGCGCGTCTCGGCACCGACGTGTCCCCGGTGTGTGCGTCCGCCTCGTCCCCTGTTTCCGCCTCGTCCCCTGTGTCCGTCACTTCGACATTGTCCGGCTCCTCGACGACGATGTCGGGGCTCTACGGGAACGCGAGCTCGACCGCAACCCGATCCGTGTCGGCAGGGACGGTCAACGCGAGCGGCGGGCCGTGGTACCGCGACCGGTGGGCCTGGAGGATGTAGGAGCCGGGGGCGAGAGCCAGCCGGAAGCTGCCGTCGCGCGCGGGCCTCGCCCGGGAATAGACGAACCCGAATTCGGTGTCGATCACGGTCACGTTGCTGGGGACGATGGACGTGAACGCGACCTTCCCTTCGACAGTCGTGGCGTCTTCGAATGCAAACTCGAGGTGCAACTCCTCACCGAGCGACGCCTCGAATGCCGCACGAAGGACGCGGTCCCCCGATTCCGCCACGAACACGCTGCGTCCGTCGTACGCGCCGCTGTACTGCGCCGTGATGGTCTCCCCCTCGGACCACCTGAGGGACCACGACGAGTGGACGCCCCCTTCGGACGCCGCCATTGTGCGCAGTGCCCTGCCCACAGGGCAGCGCGTCAAGGTCACGCGGATCGAGGTCGGCGTGTGGGCGTGCAACACGATGCCGTCGTGCTCGACGCCGGGATCGAGCCGCACGACCACGGAGTCGGTCTCTGCCCCGACCCTCGGTGCGGCGACAGACAGCCCGACCGCGCCGGGCGGGAGCACGCCGCGGAAGGCGAAGCTGCCGTTGACGTCGCTGCGCTCGAAATGACTGCCGTCGGCCTCCCAACGTGCGACCACCAGCGCTCCCGCCACGGGGCGCCCGTGCTCGTCGAGTACGTGCCCCGCCACGCTCGACCCGGGCAGCAGATGCACCGTGTGGCGATGCACGCCCGGCACCTCGATCGGGGCGATAGAGCGAGCCGAGAACTCGCTCCTGTCACGGTTACGGGCGAAGACCAGGAGCGAGTCGGGTCCGGGGGCGAAGGTTCTGGTGCGGAAGTGCCCGTTTTCAACCGTCTGGTCACGGGCGATCAACCTCCCGTTGCGCCACACCGCGACCAGGCCTCTCGCGGGGGCCGCCCCGTCGCTGCCGATAAGGTCCCCCGCGAGTGTCGCCCCCCGCTCGAGCCCCATCTCGAGAGGAGCGTCTTCACCGGTGACGACGACCTCCAAGCGATGCGTCAAGGTCGCGTCCGTCCGGGACGTGAAGATGCTCCAAAGTCCCGGGACCAGGGCGGGGAGCATGAAGCGTCCGTCGGCTCCGCTCCGGGCCCAGCGACCCCGCTGATGGAAGACGGGCCCCGGAAGGACCGACAGGAGGGTCGCGGTGACCTTCGCGCCTTCCACCGGGCTGCCATCCTCCACCAGGAACACCCGTCCCGGCAGGAGGATGCCCGCCGTCATCCGCAGCTCGATACCTTCGATCTGCTCTCCGGCCAGCAGCCGTAAGGCGTGCACCTCAGGCTCGAGGAAGCCCTCCGCGATGGCGGTCAGACGGTAGTTTCCCGGTGCAAGGCCGGTCCACCGGAAGCGGCCGGCCGAGTCGACGCGCTCGTATTTCCAGTCGTTCAGAGCGAACGCCAAAGCCACGGAGGCATCGGCGAGGCGCGCCCCGAGCGCGTCGACCACGCTCCCGGCGATGCTCGCGCCCGCCGTGTCCGCAGCCGGCGCGGCGTGAGCCAGGTCGAGACTGGAGGAATCCGCCCGGCCCGCTATCGTCGGCCCGAAGCCGGACGCGGGCTGCTCGACCCTCGACTCCGCGGCTTCGGGGGACGCCAGCTTCGGCGCGGGAACGACCGGAGCAGGCTGTGCGCCCACGGCGGCGGGTGCGCGCGGCTCCCGGCGCCGTGGGGGCGCAGGCTGCACCCAACGAGCGGCGAGGAACACCCCCACCGCGAGCAACCCGCCGACCACCAATCCCGCGCACGTGTCTCGCCGCATCTTTTCGCACCCTCGCTATCCCATGTATAGGGTAACCGACCGGCGCGGAGCGGTCCGGACGCGGACCCGACCCCTGCCAGGGAGCGCTGGCTTAGCGGAGCCGGGGACGGCTGGCTTGATCACCGCCTCGCTCGTCATCGTCGGCGACCTGAAGCGGAAGTCTGCGCGCTCGCTCCACCGCCACGCGAGACAGATCGATGCCGACAAAGCGCCCGCAGTCCGACCCCAGCAGGGCAGCCAGGCGTCCGTCGCCACAACCGATATCGAGCAGAGACAAACGGGAGAGCGCGGAGCCTGAGGGCAGGAAAGCGCGTGTGTGGTGGTCGGTCTCGGCGTAGTAGGTCTTGTCGCGCAGGGTGCGATATTCGTAGCCGCCCGCGAGCCAGAATTGATCCATGGCGCGCCGCAGCTCGGCTTGATCGAGGCCCTCGAACTTGAAGATGGCTCCGGGCTCGGGCAGCACGTCCACGGGTTGTTCTGGAACCCCTTCCGCGGCAGGCGGAGGTTGCGGAGCGATCTCGAGGCGGTCGTAACGCGCGACCTGCTGCCGCAGGGCCTGCACATGCACATCGTGCTCGGCGATCCAAGGCAGCTTCCGCGCGCTCAACACGACGAAGACCTCGTTGGCAAAGACGGGCCGCAGCTCGCGCAACAGGCGATGCAGCACCGCGCGCTCGATCTCTCCCAGCTGCCCCTTGTGGATGATCGCCCAGGCGTAAGCGCGCTCAGGATCGCGGTAGGTGCCAGAGTACAGCTCCAGGCGCTCGACCCGCCACCAGAAGATCGCGGGGCCGAGCAGTGTCTCTCCGGCCGTCCGATGCCTGTCAAGGAAGTCGGCAACCGCCGTCCAATAAGGGGCGTGGTAGGGGAAGGACACGCTCGCGCCCGCGGCCGTGGCTCGAGGAGAGTATGCCCACCACGGCGCGCTGATGCCACCTGCCGTCCGTGAGGAGTGCGGGCCTCATGTCTGAGTCGGTTGCATGGCCCGCTGCTGGAGTCCGTGCATCAGCGGCGAGCCGTGATCGACGCCTTGACCCGCGCAGCCGAAGCGTGCACCATATCTGCCCCTTTGCAGGTCCAAGCATGCCCCAGGATGCCCCTTGAAGCTGAGTGTGGTGATTCCATGCCTGAATGCTGAAGCGTATTTGGGCGATCAGCTCGAGGCGCTCGCCTCGCAGGTCTACGACGGTCCCTGGGAGGTGGTTTTCGCGGACAATGGCTCGTCCGACCGCTCGTTGGAGACCGTGCTGCGCTACCGTGAGCGGCTTCCCTGCGTGAAGCTGGTCGATGCCTCACGCAAACGAGGCCCGGGGTACGCAAAAAACTGTGGAGTGCGCGCAGCCAGCGGGGCGTGGATCGCTTTCGCCGACGCGGACGATGTGGTCGGCGAGGATTATCTGGCGGGCATGGCCCAGGCGCTCAAAGAACATTCCGTGGTGGCCTGCCGCTCCGACGGCAAGAAGCTCAACCCGCCAGGACTGGATTGGACGGCTCAGGAATGGGGCCTGCAGCGTTTGTGGTACCCCCCGTGGTGTCTCCATGCGGCGGGCGGCACGATCGGCATCCGCAAGGCCCTCTTCGAGAAGCTGGGCGGTTTCGATCCGGGCTTGGTCTACCTCGAGGACACCGACCTCTGTCTCAAGGTGCACGTCCACGGCGAGACCCTGCATTTCGCTGCAGAGGCCTTGATGCACTACCGCAACCGCCAGAGCTTCGCCGACCTGGTCCGCCAATCGGCCCGCTGGTCCGAGAACCATGTGATTCTCGCCAAGCGCTACGGGAACTGGTCGGACGACCGGAGCGTGTACTGGTCATCCTTCCTCAAAGATTGGCTGCGCGTCGGGGGGCTTGCACGCAAGCTGCGCGAGCAGCAGGGGCGGCGCGAGCTTGCCTGGTGGCTGGGGCGCCAGTTGGGACGTACGACCGGCTTGCTCAAGCACCGGGGGCCGCCTGTGTAGAGGTCCTGAGCAGCGCTCTCTCAAAACGCAGGGTCCCGATCCTCGGCGCGTCTTTGTGGGGATAGACGGCGATCAACAACCGCAACGAGCTGTCGACGGCTTCGGACGTCAACTGCAGGCGGCTCCAGCCCTTGAAGTCGACCCACTCGGCAACCGGGTAGCTGCGCGTGGCGATCGTCAGCATCCTGCCCGCGCCGCCCTGGGTTTCCAACCGCAACTCGACCTCGGCGGGCTGGTGTCCCTCCTCCTCGTCAGGTTCGAAGCGCGCGAGCACTTCGAACAGGTAGTGCACCCCGCGAACCACCTGCACGTCCAGCCAGCAGCCTGCGCTGTGCGCAGGTTCGACCGAGCTGTGCCGATAGCTCAGGCCGCCGTCGCGTCCGGCCTGCAGCCCGCTGCCCCAAATGGGCCAGTCCGCGAGACCCGGCACCGGGCCCCACAGCGTCTCGTGCAGCGGAACGCGCGCAATCGCCGCCGGGGGCTCGGGCGCGAAGTGGGGCGCAGCGAGCAAGACTGGACACAGCACCATCGCATCGTGGGCCACCACCGCCACGCCGACGAGCGCCGATTTGAAGTGTGCGGGCTCGCGCAGCTCTGAGCGCCAGCGACCCGCGGCATCGGTGAAATGGAGCCGCCAGCCGCGGGCCTCGAGCTGGATGCCCAGGCCGACCGGGAATCCGCTGATCGCCAGCGTCTCCTGGCGCGTGGGCGCCATGCGCACCGGCCGCTCCGCGAAGACGACCCGCCCATCAGCGAAGACGTGCAACAGCGCGCATGCGGCGTCCTCTTCCTCACTCTCGCGCAGCATCAGGCCTGCCTTCGAGAAGCGGTCGGTCGCGTCCAGCGCATCCACTCGGGTCCACAGGGCGCTCTCAGCGGGCAGCGCGCGATGGATGAAGCGGAAGCTGTCCCGCCGGTTCCAGATATCGCGGCCGCCGCCCCACACCCTCCAGCGGCCGTCTGAGAGAACCTCCAGGCCTCCCCGTGAGGCCTCGCCGATGTCGCTGCTGGTCCAGCCGCCAACGCGCTCTTCGGGGGCCTCGAAACAGACGCCGAAGCGGGGCAGGCGCAGCGGCGGAGGCTGGTCGTCGCTCAGCGCGCTGCGGAGAACCTCGTCGACCGCCAGAGGCATGGTCGCGAGGGACTGCAGACGGGCGCGCAAGCTCGCGGCGTCGACCGTGTCCAGGTCACTGAGGTCGAAGGGGACGTCATTGGTGGCCAGATACCAGTTGTCGGCATCGAGCCCAGGCTGCGCCTTGACCAGTTTGTAGGACCACACCGCGGTCCCCCAGCCGAAGCCATGGTAGGTATCGAAATACCTGCGCATCAGGGCGGGACGGGCGGCGCAGTCGTGGACGACGTTGAACTCGCCGATCATAAAGGGCACATTCCAGCGCGCGAGCAGCCGGGCACGGGCCGGCACCCACTGCGCCAGCACGCGGGCGTGGCTGGCCAGCGATGCCTTGCCCCAGCCGAACAGGCCGACGTAGGTGTGCTCGGTAAAGCCGACTCCGCGCCAACCCTGCGCGGCGGGAGGGCCGTAGGGCTCGATGCCTTGCAGTGTCCCCGGGGCGTAGATCAATGTGTCCGGATCGTGCTCGCGGATCGCGTCATAGATGTGGGCGAACAGTCCTTTCATCTGCAGGGACACGTCTGCTGCCATGTCGGAGAAAGGCTCGTTGATCACGTCATAGGCGGCGATGGCCGGGTGCCCGCAGAAGTGGGCGGCCAACTGCGACCACAACCAGAACGTGCGCTCCTGGCAGGCGGGATCGGTCCACAGCCGGTTGCAGCCGACTTCTCCCGTCGGGGCGTCGAGGCTCTGTCCACCCGGCACACCGTGCAGGTCGAGGATCACGTACAAGCCCGCCGCCCCCGCCATCGTGACGGCGTGGTCCAGCCAGCGGAAAGCGTCCTCGCGCAGGACCATCGGCCGCACGTCATCTTCGAGCAGGCTGTAGTGGAAGGGCACGCGCACGGTGTTGAAGCCGAACGAGCGGACGATCTCGAGGTCGCGGGGTCCGATCCACGACGCGCGGTAGGTTTCCAGCAGCTCGTCCGCTTCCTGCGCGCCGAAGCGTTCACGTAGCAGCCGCAGCAGACTGGCCTGGTCGGGGAAGCCGTCCGGACCATCACTCTGGGTCAGCCCCAACATCCAGGGCTCGAGCAGGAACCAGTTGCCGAGGTTGACGCCGCGAAGGCTGACCCGCCTTCCATCGGTATCGACAAGCTGTGCGCCGGAAACGTGGAGCCCCGCCATCGTGTTCTCCCACGCCAGCGGCGCCCTAGGCCACCGTTTCTGCTTCCCGCAAGAGGCGCGCGCGCACCGCTTCGAAGTGGGGCCGCTGCTCGGGGGGCACAAAGTCTACATGCAAGCGGCGGTCCGTGATCTCCCAGAAGAAGCGTGTCTTGATGCGATCGATCTCGTCCAGCGCAGCCGCAAGTTGGGCATGGGACAGCTTGGCCAACACGGAGCAGAGCTGGTCAACCTCCGGGGTCCGATCGTGCTGGTGCATCCAGACAGCCAGCTTGATGCGGCTCTTGATCACGCCCGGGTAGCCTTCGATGCCGTCGCTGCGGTCAAATTCGAGCACCAGCTCGAGGAGCTTGTCCTTGCAGGGCGCGTCGCAGTTGTAGGCGCGCGTGACGAGATTGGTCAGATCGTAGGCGATCAGGTTGGCGACAAACACGATGCCCGTGCGCACCGCCTGGTGGGCGTAGTAGTCGAGAAAGAACGCCACCCGCACTGCCTCGTCCGGGCAGAGCTCGACGAGCTGAGAAGCCAGCAGCCGGTACTGGTAGATCAGCATGTAGATCGCGTCCGCATTGCGTCCGGCGATGGCTGCGCGGATGAAGGAGTTGAAGTAGGTCCGTATCGTCTCGAGCGAGCCGCTGTCCCCAACGAGCTGGGCTGAGACTCCCATGTGACGGGTCATCGCGCCGAGCATGCGCACGCCTTCGCGGAATTTGCCGATCACCATCGACAGCACCAACGCGCACTCTTCAAGCAACTCGACTTCGAAGATGGTGCGTTCGCGCTCGATCTTCTGGATGACCTGCACCGGCTTCGACAGGAACTCATGGCTGTAGGCCCGGAACCACTCGTCCGGCATCGCATCTTTGCGCTCGAGGTAGCAGTCGAAGATGCGGCGCAGGGCTTCGAGGCTGTACAGGGCCGTGTCCCTGTCGTAGCGCTCCACTGAACGCAGCGTGATGTTCGAGATGTATTTGAGGTTCTCGACCACGCGCTCACGCACCCGGCAAGAGTTGGCGGGCTTGCGCGTCACCATGTCGAGATCGTCGCAGACCTCCTTCTCGATGCGCGCGACGATGCGTTGGGGCATCAAACTGGTGAACACATAGAAGGCATAAGGGATCACCAACAGCAGGCAGAGCAGGGCCAGCACGCTGGCAATCATCATATTGTCGACGGGCAGCGGCCCGGCCGAAGCCGTCAGCACTGTCCAGTGGGTCATCACGTTGGCCCCCACCAACAACCCGAGCATGGCCCAGTTGAGCTTGTCCTGCATGAACAGGCTGATCAGTTTGGGCGTGTAGTTGTTGGCCGTCAGCGGAATCGCGATGCCGCACAGGGTGATCACAGCCGTCAGCAAGAAGCCGAGCAGGCGCGCGACGGCGGTCAGATAGGCCATCATCGGCAGGCGTTCGAAGGTGGCCCCAAAGAGCGAGAACGGAGAGATGGCCGGTTCGATAAGCCAGTCGACGACAACCAGGACCAACAGCACGCCGGCAAATGCCAGCGAGCGCAGCAGCAGCACGCGCCGTTCCTTGCGCGAGATCCCCACATCCGGCCGGTGGATGCGGAATTCGCGGGTGGATTGGATGTCGGAGGAAGATTCCACGCGCGGCTCGTGCCAGCAAAGGGCCTATGTTAGCAGACTGCTTCGAAAATCTCTTCAATGGGCAGGAACAGGCCGAGCGCGGTCCAGCGTTGGAACCAGGTACCGAGCGATGCCAGCTGTTTGGGGTCGGCGCTTGCGGCGCAGCGTTGCAGCGCAGTTGCCAGGCTGTGGCCCTGCGACAAAGCCTCCAGGAGTGTGAACTGCGCGCGCTGCAGGGGGACCCGGCGCACGGTCAGCTCGCGTCGGCACAACAGCAGCCAGCTGCGGCGAGGGGCCGGGATCTGGACCGGTTTGCCGTCGCGTGTGGCCTGAAACAGCTGGTCTACCGGGAAGCGGAAGGCGAACAAGCGCACGGCGCGGGCCAGCCTCAGGCGGGTAGCGGCCCAGGCCTGGGGAGGAAGCTGGGCCAACGAGGCGCCGCCGAGCTGGGGATCACGGGGAGCGTGGAAGACCTCGCTGATGCCGCGTTCGAGCCGGGCCAACTCGTACAGGCAGCCCCCCTGCGCTCCCGCCGCCAGGAAGCCGGGGAAGCGGCGCCCGAGCTCGCTCAGGTTGTAGTGACGCGCTGGGTGACGGCTCAAGAAGGCGCGCGCCCGTTGCGTGAACAGCTCGTCGCCGAGCAGCGCGCGGGTGGCGGGGTAGTCCTCGACGAGCACGTCGATCAGCCGCCACAAGATCATCCGGCCCATCATCGCGAGCCGGTCCTCGGCACTGCGCGCCTCGCTGGAGCAGAACTCCTTCGCGACGCTGTAGCCGCTGTCTGCAAGCTCTGCTTCGGCTGCGGAGATCCCCCGGGGATGGCTGAGCAGCTGCTGCATCCAGCCGAACAGCGCCTGCAGCTCAGCCATGGGATGCCTCCAGTCCGGCTCCGAAGCGTTCGGCCTTGAGCACTTCGCGGTGCACGACGTCCAGGCTCGGGATGTCTGCGTCCCATTCCAGCAGCGTCGCGCGAGGCCCTGCCCGTTGGATGGCTTCTGCGTACAGTTGCCAGACCGGATCGATCACAGGACCGCTGTGGGTGTCGACGCAGTGGCTGCCGTGGTCACTGTGGCCGGCGAGGTGGATCTGCACCACACGCTCGTAGGGGATGCTCTCGAGGTAGCTGAGCGGCTCGAAGCCATGATTCCGGCTGCTGACGTAGATGTTGTTGACGTCCAGCAGCAGGGCGCAGTCGGCCTCCTCCGCCAGCCGGCCGATGAACTCGGCCTCGCTCATGCTCGAGCGCACAAAACGCACGTAGGTCGAAGGGTTCTCCAGCACCAGCGGTCGGCCCAGGAAGTCCTGCACCGCCCGCGTGCGTTCGACCAGGTGCGCGAGGCAGGCCTCGGTGTAGGGAAGCGGTAGCAATTCGTGGCTGTTGCGGCCCGCCACGCCTGTCCAGCAGACGTGGTCTCCCAGCCAGTGGGCGCGGACGCGCTCTGCCAGGCTGCGCAGCTTGCGCAGGTAGGCATAGTCGAGCGGGTCTGTGCTGCCCAGCGACATCGAGACGCCGTGCAGGGCGATCGGGTAGCGCGCGGCGATCTGGTCAAGCATCTCGAGAGGCCGCCCCTCGGTGTCGAGGTAGTTTTCCGAGATGATCTCGAACCAGTCGATCGCGGGTTGCTGCTCGAGGATGCTGCCGTAGTGCACAGAGCGCAGGCCGATACCCAGCCCGAGCTGCGGCAGTCCCCAGCGGTTGGGGACCATGCCTTCAGGAGCCCGTGTTGATCGGCACGGCGCAACCGCCCTGGTTGGCGCAGTCGTTCTTGGCGATGCAGCCGTTGATACCGGTCTTGCAGCCGCCCAGGCCCTTGCAGGCGTTCTTGCCGGCGCAGGAGTGGGTGTCGACGGTGTAGCAACCGCCCTTGCCGGAGCAGGTGTTGCGGCCGCGGCAGCCGCCGTCGCCGGATTGGCAGCCGCCCTTGCCGGAGCAGGTGTTGTAACCGGCGCACACGTGGCGCTCGGGAAGGCTGAGCCGGTCGGGCATGTTCGGATCGCTGGGAGTGCTCTGACAACCGCTCACTCCGGCCAGGATTCCCCCGACAGCTGCCAAGAGCATCTTGTTGAAGTCACGCCGTTCCAGTTCCATCGTCCCACTCCTGTTGTTTGGTGCGGAATCGAGCCGGACGCCAGCCTGCACCTCGGCCGACGCCTTTTCAACTATCCTACGCCACGCACGGATCGGACCTGGGCTCGTGGTTGGTTTCCAGATTTCCCATCGGCGCCAGCCGACGCGCAGCTCCTCAAAATCCCACCCGCCGCATCACAAAGCGGGGCAGCCTGCGGATCACGGCCATCACCAGGCCCCAGATCCAGGGCGCATAGACGACCGGCTTTCCGCGCTCGATGGCCCGCAGCACCCGCCGCGCCACCGCCTCGGGCTGGCCTGCGAACGGGGGAGGGCGCAGACCGGCCGTCATGCCAGTATGCACGAACCCCGGCTTGACGCAGACCGTCACCAGCCCCTCCGCCCGGTAGCGGTGGTCGAGGCCTTCGAGGTAGGCAGACAAACCTGCCTTGCTGGCCCCGTACAGCACGACAGGCTTGCGGCCCCGGTCGCCGGCCACCGAGCTGAACACGCACAGCGTCCCTCCTCCGCGGGCGAGGAGGCGACTGCGCGCCTGCTCGCAGAAGAGGATGCTGCCGGTAAAATTCGCCTGCAGCATCTTCTCGCTGAAGTTCAGGTCCTGTTCAAGCTGTTCTTGGGGCGCAAACAAGCCGGCGCTGAGAATCACCGTGTCGAGGTCGCCCAGGTGCGCCTGGGCCGCGTCGAGCGCTGGGCCGAAACAGGCACTCTCGAGCAGGTCGCAGACCGCAAAACCTACCTCGCTCGCTCCACGTAGCTGCAGGTCGGTGGCGCTCTTCTGGAGGGCCTGCGCATCACGGCCGAGCAGAAAGATGCGCGCGCCCCGGGCGGCCAGCAGGCGCGCGAGGGCGCGCCCCATGCCGCGGGTGGCGCCGAGCATGGCGACATTCACAGGCGGTCTCCCAACAGCCGCACCGACAGCGCGCTCTTCAGCCGGCCCTTGGGGTCCCAGCGGCGCCGAACGGCCAGCCAGCGCTCGAGGCGCGGTTCCATCTGACGAAAATGCTCTGGGCGGGTCAGGGCGTCCTTGGCGAGGTAGATCCGACCGCCGCAGTCGATGACATAGTGGTTGAGGCGGTCGACGATGCGCTGCGTATCGGCGCGCATGGCGATGTCGACGGCGAAAGAGATCCCGCTGCGGGGGAAGGACAGCAGCCCCTCGCCTTCGGGCCCACAATCTTTGATCACACCGAGGAAGCAGGGGGCGTTCTGGGCAGTCAGCAGGCTCAGAAAACCGCGCGCGTCACCAGCGTCGGGCAGCACGCATTGGTACTGGGTGAAGCCGCGCGAGCCGTAGATGCGGTTCCAGTGCTGGACGGCATCGAGTGGATAGAAGAAGGGGTCCGGATGGCTGAGGAAGCGCTTCTTCCTGCGGAAGTGCTTGGTGTAGTACAGCAGGTTGAACAGCCGGATCGACCAGCGGTCCAAGACCCAACCGGGAAACAGGTCCGGCATCGCGATCCGCTTCAGCGGCGGAGGGCTGCGGCGGGGGGCCTCGTCCGGACGAGCCCAGCGGCCGCAGATCAGGATCCCCCGGCCGAGCTGGCGCCCCCGGGCCAGACAGTCGAGCCAGCAGACTGTGAAGGGCCAGCGCTGGCGTGTGCGCTCCAGGCCTTCCAGCAAGGCCTCGAGATCCGGCAGGCGCTCGCTCTGCGCGACGATCCAGGGAGAGGGGATCTGCTCGAGCCTCAGCGCGACCTCAAGGATATGGCCGGTCAGTCCCATGCCGCCGAGAGTTGCAAAAAAGAGCTCGGGCTCATGGCTGCGCGAGCATACCAGCAAGCGGCCGTCGGCCGTGCGCAGTTTGAGGCTCTCGACGTGCCGGCCCAGGCAGCCGGCGACGTGGTGGTTCTTGCCGTGGACGTCCGCGGCGACCATACCGCCCAGGGTGACATACTGGGTACCCGGGCTGACGGGGATGAACCAGCCGCGATGCAGAAAAGCGCTCTTCAGGGCTTCGAGCGAGAGGCCGGCCTCGGCACGCAGCAGGCCGCTCGCGGGGTCGAAAGCCAACAATCGGTCGGCCAGTCGGGTGCCGCCGACCTCGAGCTGGCCCCAGGCGGGCAGGGCGGCGTCGCCGTACGCTCGGCCCAGGCCGCGGAACAGGGGCACGTCCAAGCTCAAGGCCTCGAGGTCTTCGGAGCAACGCTCGCTGCCTGGGACCGCTTGTCGTCCCCAACCGCTCAGTGTGCTTGTGGGCATCGATGTTCCCGGGCTTGGAGTTTCGGCAGGTGGCTGGGTCTGGCTCTGCGGAGGTTACGGGCTTGTCGGCAATGCTAGCACATCGTCGCATCGACTGCAGCGGTGGGCCGAAGTCGGCCCGCAAGGTTCGATGTTTGCGGGATTGCCGCGGCCTGGTCGCATCAGTTCGGGCTTCCTCTTGAATGCGTACGTTCGTTGTTGTATGATTCGTACGAACGTAGGGGGTCCCATGGCTATCAATGCTTCTCAGCTACGCGCCAATATCTATCGTCTCTTGGATCAGGTTCTACAGAGCGGCATCCCTCTAGAGATCGAGCGCAAGGGCCAGAGACTCCTGATCGTGCCAGAAAAGAAGCGCTCCAAACTCGACAATCTGGTCGAACGCGCTGATCTCATCAAGGGTGACCCGGATGACCTGGTTGAGCTCGACTGGAGCGATGCTTGGAGCCCTGACCCGTGCACGTAGACACACATGTTCTCGTCTGGCTTGCGGCAGGGTTGCGAAAGAAATTTCCAGCTGCTGTCATTCGTTTGCTAGAGGACGAGCCGTTGCGATGCTCCCCAGCAGCATCGCTGGAGCTGCAGTTCCTGTATGAAATCGGCCGTGTGACCGAGTCTTCAGAGAACCTGCTCTCGGACTTGAAAGCTCGCATCGGACTGGAGGTCGCTTCGACCTCCTTCGAGCTTGTGGCTGCAGCGGCACGTGCGCTTTCCTGGACCCGCGACCCCTTCGACCGCCTCATCGCCGCCCACGCCCTGACCGATGGCGAGTCCCTGCTCACGAAGGACAGAAAGATCCTCGCGCATCTGGACTGTGCCGTCTGGGCCGAGAAGCAGGCTGGAAGTGCAGACTGAGCAGGGCGCTGTCGTCTGGATCATCGAGGTGGTAAACTCCTCCCCTACAAGAATTAGCACTTGGACTATGGATGCCTGGGCACGAACACATCTGATGTCCGTTGCCCTGTAGTGTCTGACTCGCGCCTGGCGGCGTCGGTCTCGCAGGCGAACTCCCGCCTATCCAAGGGCTTCGCCAGCTGCTCGAGTCCTGCCCGCTCATCGGCGGCCGTCCGTTCAAGTGACTTCCGCTTGCTCGGCTCCAACCCGGCCTCGCGCTACGTCTCGGTTCCGTCTTCCTGCGCCTCCTTCTAGCGGTGGGGCGCGGATACCCTGAGTCCCTGCCAGGTTGACCGCACCTCTTCCGCCAGGACCTGCAGGCGGTCGCCCTCGTAGCGCTCGTGGACCTCCACGTCTTCGCGCAGGACTGGCGCCGTGGCGAGCCGCCTTCGAGGTTGTCGCTGCGGTTCCCGTCCGTCACGCGCCCCAGCATGGGGCCAGAGCCGTCGTTGGTCACGGACAGCCCGAAGGTGACCTGCTTCAGGTCCGGCCGGTGGTTCTCGCTGTGGCCGCGCGTCTCGTGCGGCGCCGAGCTCGGATCTTCCGGATCATCGACCCCACAGGACTCGTGGCGGCCATAGACCGAGTGTCGATGTGTCCGCGGCTGAGGTCCGCTCGAAGGCCTCAACTGCGCGGAGGCGGACGGCAGCGTTGATCTTCCCCACGCTGGCCTCGAAGACACAGTCGAGGGCCGGACCCAGCCTAGTGTCCGACAGGCCCTCCGGGTCGTAGTCTTCGCCCAGAGTGAGGTCCAGGTCCCAACCCGTGGGTGTGCCGCCAACACAGTAGAGGGGGTGGGAGCCACTCAGGATCGCGACGATCAGCACCTCGACACACTGGCCTGGGCTGATCTCGCAGGCGGGGTGCTCGGGCACCAACTCGTCGACAGCTTCGGCCACAGCCAGCCGGCGCAGCACGTCACCGACGACGGGCAGGTGATCGACGCGACGCGGCGCGCCGAGGAAGCTTACGGGACCTTGGATCTCGGGAGGAAGCATGGAGATGTCCTTGGCTGGGAGTGTTCCCCCGGCGCCAAGCAGCCAGGATGCCATAGGCGCAACGTGGCCTGCCAGGCCGAACCTGTGGGATCTCGCCGCGGATCATGAAACGGGCTCAAGACGAAATTGGGATGGAAATGATGCGTATGTCCCCCATCGCATCGCGAGGTGGAGGCCTGGCGCGGGATCCGTGGGTCGAGACGGCGGCTGGCTGCGGGTTGGTGGCGACTGGAATCGGGATTGCTTGCGATCGGTTTCTCTTCCGCGTGCGGCGAGGAAAATCGGCAAGGTGTAGTCAGGGCATCGTCGAACCTGGGCTGCATCAACAAAAGCCACAGAAACAATGAGCCTCCTGGCCTCCTGGGGAGAGAAGGACAACGACCAGGAGGATGTGCCATGACAACCAGTGCCTCGTCGTCCACAGTAATTGTTGGTTTCGAGGACCGTGAGAGCCGTGGGAAACCGCAGAGGCGCAGAGGACCGCAGAGGGGTACCTGTGGACGCCCTTGGCGCGAGTTGGACGGTACGTGGCGCCAGGAATCACATGGTTCCCTGTGTGCGCGTCCAGCGCATAGGTGCTATTCCTTGCACGGTAGGGGTTTGCGACATTTCGAGCGGACGGGCGAGCGAAGCGTCCGAGTCTGCGAAAGCGAAGCGTCCGAGACCGCGAGGTATGAACCCCGCCCCTACTTTTCGACATCAACGAGCCGACACTTTATGCAGCTGGACCCTCTGTTCATGCCGACTCTCACGCACATCTGGCCAACTCACGCTTGGCGTCCTTGTCTCAGCGTGACGCCCTTGGATTTCAGGAGCCGACCGACAGGGGAATGGCAAGCCGACAGGTCTCACGGGCCGCCTCCAGTGGTCCGCTGCCGAGGCCCCGTTGGACAGCGATCGCCGCGCCGATGACCCCTGGTGAGCCAGTCAGCCGCCAGGCGCTTCTCTGCGGTCCTCAGCGCTCCACGCGCTGCGCTGGCGCCTCCGTGGTATCTCGAACCCTTGCCGACCCAAGGGTGCCAGGCCCCACCTACATGAGCTGAACCCGACGGAGCACTAGATGCCCTGCTGGTCCTTTGGATGCCTCCAGCAGCTCCGCGTCCGTGCACGCGTTGCTCGGCAGCGTCGCCAGGATGAAGGTGCTCTCCCGTGCCAGTTCGGCGTCGAAGCGCTCCTGGTCGAAGGTCCACGCCAGGCGCACCTTGAAGACTGTGACGGGAGGCGCCGGCTCTGCGTTCTGCTCACAGGTTCAACAACACCACCACCGTCACGAACCACAGCAGCACATTCAGCAACAGCGCCCCGTCCCCCAACAGCCGTTCAGGCGCCCCCCCGGCCTGACGCTGGTAGACCAGATAGAGGTAGCGGAACACACCATAGACCACGAAGGGTACTGTCAACACGGCCTGGCGGTCGGCGAAGCGGCCCAGGGCAGTCCACAGCGAGTAGCTGCCGATGGTCAAGGTCGTCGAGATCGCCAGCAGCTGATCGAGCAGCAGCGGCGAGTAGTGTTCGAGCACGGGCCGGTGGGCGGCGCGCTCGTCTCCGAGCGAGACCGTCTCGTGGCGGCGCTTTCCGATCACCAGCAACAGCGCCAGGAAGAAACTGCAACCCAGAAACCAGGGCGTGATCTCTACTTCCTTTTCGACCGCACGTACCACCGCGATGCCGGCCAGGGCGCGCAGCAAGAAACCGCTGGCGATGGCGAGGATGTCGAGGATGACCACATTCTTGAGGGCATAGGTGTAGGCGAGGTTGAGCAGCACATAGCAGCCGAGCCAGAGGGCGAACTCCCAGCCGAGCAGGGCTGCCAACGCCGCGCCGATGCAGGCGAGCAACGCGGCGCACAACCGCGCCCGAGCCACGCCCACGCGGCCACTCGCCAGGGGCCGGCGGCGCTTGTCCGGGTGCAGGCGGTCGCGTTCGATGTCCTG
Source organism: Planctomycetota bacterium (assembly GCA_029260765.1). Taxonomy (GTDB): domain Bacteria; phylum Planctomycetota; class J058; order JAJDCP01; family JAJDCP01; genus JAJDCP01. Next base: position 15,601 of record JAJDCP010000030.1, on the reverse strand, counting down.
CAGGTCGTTGAGCGTGTAGACCATGCCAGCGCATGCGCAGAAGGCCGCAAAGGCGAGGCTCGCACGGCCGAACAGGTGCAGGTCGAACAACTTGCGCGTGAAGATGATGCCGGCAAAGACCAACAGGTTCTTGGTCCATTGCTTGGGCCGTGTCAGCAACAGCAGGCCACTCAACCAACCGGCGGGTGTCGTTGGAGGCGCCGTCGGCGCGAGGTTTGGGGTCTGGTCGGTCACCCAGCTGCCTCGCTGGTTGCCTCGAGAGCCACGACCTGCGGGTCTTGGGGCAACCTGCCCGCGAAGAGCTCTTGGCAGTCGTGGATCAACAGGTAGGCGCAAGGGACGAAGAACAGCGTCACCAGGGTCGCGAACATCACTCCTGCGGAGATCGAGATGGCCATTGGAATCAGGAACTGTGCCTGCAGGCTGGGTTCCAGGATCAGGGGCAGCAGACCTGCGACCGTGGTCACGGTCGTCAGCACGATCGGACGGAAACGCAACAGACCGGACTCATACGCCGCCCGCATCACCGGTACGCCGCGGGCGCGGGCCTGGTTGATGAAGTCGATGAGCACCAGACTGTCATTGACGACGATGCCGGAGAGCCCCACCAGCCCGAAGATGCTGAGCAGGGTGATCGGAAAGCCCATCACGACATGCCCCAACACGGCCCCGACAAACCCGATCGGGATCACCGCCATCACGATCAGCGGCTGAATGTACGAGCGGAACAAGATCGCCAGAATGCCGTAGATCGCGAGCAGCGAGAGCACGAAGCCGCGGGCCAGACTCGACAACGACTCGCGCCGATCTTCCTGCGCGCCTTCGAGGCTGTAACGCAGGCCCGGGCTCGCGAGCACCAGTGGCTCGAAGCAATCCCGCGTGGCGGTTGCCAGGATGTCGGCAGCATTCCCGACCCGTTCGTCGACCTCGGCCCGCACCGTCACGATGCGCTGGCCATCCCGGCGTTGGATCGAACCAAAGCCCCGCCCGGGCACCAGCTCGGCAACCTGCGTCAAGGGCAGCTCACGGCCGTCGGTCGTGCGGATATCGATCTCTTCAAGCAGCGCGCGGCTGCGGCGTTCAGACTCTGCGTAGCGCACCCGTACGTCGACATCTTCGCGGCCACGCACGACGGTCAGCGCCTTCTCGCCGCTCAGCCCCTGGTACATCTGGCTGGCCAGATCGCGCAGCCGTAACCCCAGGGCCTCGCCCAGAGGCTTGAGCACGAGCCGCAGCTCCGGCTTGCCGGGCACGAGGTTGTCTTCGACGCTGTACACACCGTCGTAGCCCCGCAGATGTTCCTGAATCTGTTGGGATGCGTTCTCGATCAGCTGGCTGTTCCGACTGCTCAGTTGCACTTCGATGGGCGCGCCACCGTGGCGCTGGCCGCTAGCGAAGTTGATGCTCGCCGAGCTCGCCAGAGCGCCGCATTTCTCGCGCCAGCGCTTGAGCAGCGCGACGCTGGGCTGGTCCCGTTGCTCAGAAGGCGTGAGCTCGATGGTGAGCTTGCCGGTGTGGGCTCCCCCTGATCCCAAAGAAGTATGGATATGGAGAAGCAGCGGCAAGCCGTCCTTGCCCGGGCCCACCTCGGCCTGCAGCTCCAGCGCCGCGGCCTCCAGACGCTCTGCGAGCGCGACTGTGGTTGCGAAGGGCGTGCCGCGCGGCAGATCGATGCTGCTGGTCATCGACTCGCCATCGATCTGTGGGAAGAAGACGAAGGCCGGTTGCCCTCCGGCGATCATGCCTCCAGTCAGGATCAGGACGCACAACACGCCGATGAGAAACAGCACACGGTGGCGCAGAAAATAGCGCGCCAGCGGTGCATAGAGCCTGCGGGAGAGCCCGTCGATACGGTCATTGAGCCAGGTCCTCAAGCGCCTGCGCCAGCCGCTGCGGCGGCTCGGCTTCGAGTGTGCCAGGTGGGCGGGAAGGATGAGCAGGCATTCGATCAAGGAGGCGAGCAGGCACATGATCACAGCCACGGGCAGGATGCGCATGAACTTACCCAGCCGGCCCTCGACGAAGAACAGCGGGAAAAAGGCAGCGACCGTGGTGGCCGTCGAAGCCACGACCGGCATCACCACCTCGGAGGTGCCGCGCACGGCTGCCCGCACACGCCCGCCGACGCCGGCCTCGATGTGGCGGTGGACATTTTCGGCCACCACGATGGCGTCGTCGACGACGATGCCCAGCGCCATGATGAACCCAAAGCTGGTGATCATGTTCAGAGTGTTGCCGGTGGCGCCGAGGAACCACAACGCACCCATGAATGCCACCGGAATGCCGGCGGCCACCCAGAGCGAGAGCCGCAGGTTGAGGAACAGGAACAGGCAGCCAAACACCAACACCAGTCCCAGCAGGCCATTGTTGGCGAGCAATCCCAGGCGGCTGCGCACCACCCGCGAGCTGTCCTGCCAGAGGGCCAGCTGCAACCCCTCGGGCAGCCTCGCCTGCCAGGCCTTGGCGAAGTCCTGCACCGCCTCGACCACCCCGATCATGTCCTGGGCCTTGCCCTTCATCACCGTCATGACGACAGCGGGCTGGCCGTCAAAGCGGCTGAGCAGATCTCGGTCGGTGTAGCCGTCGCGGACTTCCGCGATATCGCTCAGCAGCACTTTCGTGCCGTCGCTCCGCCGCACGATCTCGAGCGCCGAATACTCCTGCTCGGAGTACCGCAGGCCCTGTGTGCGGATGACCAGCTCTTCAGATGCGGTCTTCAGCGCGCCGGCGGGCAGGTCGAGGCTGCTGCGACGTATCGCTGCGGCCACGTCGTCGAGACTGAGCCCATAACGCAGGCGGTCTTCGACCCGCACCTCGATGGAGATCTCATCCTCGGGCAGCCCGTCGATCGTCAGATCTTCAACCTCTTCAAGTTCCAGCAACGCCTCTTCGAGCTGCCTGGTGGCAGCCTTGAGCGAGGGGAGGTCGAGGGGACCGAACAGAGCGAGCTTGATGGCCGGATCGCGGCGCAGCACCAGCTGGATGGTCGGATCTTCACTCTTCTCGGGGAAGGTGTCGATGCGGTCGACAGCATCTTTGATGTCCTGCAACACATCCCGTTTGTCGCGCCCGCCCGGATCGACTTCAACGCTGAGGTTCAGGCTGCCCTCGTTGCAGGTCGCAAGGATCTTGCGGACGCCGTCGATGCCGCGCAGGGCCTCTTCGACAGGCAGGGCCAGTCCGGCCTCGACATCTTCGGGGGTGGCGTCGGGGTAGGGGACCCGGACGGTGACCTCGTCGAACGAGAACTCCGGGAAGCGCTCCCGGTTCATGGTGGCCAGACTGAGTCCTCCCCCAGCCAGCAGCAGGACCATCAGCAGGTTGGCGAACACCGGACGTCGGGTGGCGGCGGCGACGAGGCGCTTCATGGCTGCGCCACGACTTCGAGGGGCATGCCCGGCACCATGATCGGCAGGCGGCTGCGCAGCACCTGCACGCCGGCTTCGACTCCTTCGACGATCACGCTCCAATCACCGAAGCTGCGGCCAAGCTTGACGGGCCGCAGCTCGAGGCGTCCGTCGACGACCAGCGGCAGGCGGCCGTCGGAGCGCAGCAGATGCCGGGGCACTGCCAGCACATTACGTTGCGGCGGAGAGCTGAGCTCGATGCGGCAGAACATGCCGGGTTCGAGCAGCATCTGTTCCCGCTGACCGAGACGTTCTGCGACATGGATCACCGCTTTGCGCGTCTGGGTCTCGGGATCGATGGGTTGCAGGCGCACGAGCCGGCCCCGCCAGGCCTCTTCGCGGCCGTCGCCAAGGTCGAGCAGCACGGTGGCTTCCGCGGGTTCGACCACGCTTCCATCATGGGCTGGCAGGTTGAAGAGCGAGGCGTCCGCCAAGGTCAGAGGAACCTCGAGCTCCAGAGTCTCGACATCATCGATCGCGAGCAGCATGCGCCCCGCGGCGAGCTGTTGGAACTGCTCGAGGGCCACCTCGCGGATCACGCCGCTGACAGGCGCCCGGATTTCGCATTGTTCGAGCTGGATGCGCGCGTCGGCGAGCTGTGCCCCCAGGGCCGCGCTGTCTGCTTTCAGCTGGGCCAATTGCGGCCCGATCAGTGCCTGGCTATCGCGCAGGCGGCGCAGGCTGTCCTCGCTCTGGAGGCTGGTCTTCTGCAGGCGTTTGACCTCGTTGTCGGAGGTCTTGCCCGTGGCGAACAGCGTCTCGGCGCGCGCGAGCTGATCGCGTTCGAGCAGGTACAGCTTTTCGGCGATGCGGATGCCGTCGCCAAGTTGGTAGCGCTCGAGGCGAGAGCGTGCGAGCAACGCGGAGGCGCGGTCAAGTTGGGCGCGCAAGCGCTCGAGCTCGATGCGCTGCCGGCGGCTATCAATCGCGGCGATCAGCTCTCCCTGCTCGATCCAGAGACCGCGCTTGAGGCCGGCGTGCACACTGTCCGCCCTGCCCGCGACCTCGGCAGCGAGCTCGATGCGGCGGCCTGCAAGCACCAACCCATAAGAGACCAGCGGCGAGCTGAGGTCGCTCCGTTCCAACACGAGCACCTCGACCTGTTCGATGGGGATCGGCTGCTCGTCGCGGGGAGCCTCTTTCTTCAGACGTGTGAGTGCGAATGCCCCCAGCCCGGCAAGGATCAGCATCAGCAGCCCGCAGCCGAGGCGGACGGGCAGGGCAAGACCAGGTCTGGGGGTTGTGCTCACGGCAATCCTCACGGGAGGCAGACCTCACACCTTAACAAAGGGCCCGTAGCCGTCAAGATGCGCCGCATGCGCCGCTGAGTCTGGAATCGACCCGAGCGTCGTGGTAGCCTGCGGCACGAAAGGGGCGGAGCCCCGGGGATCAGGGAGATGAAGATGCGGACAATCGTCGGCCTGCTGGGACTCCTGTTGTGCACGCCCGTGGCTGCCCAGCAGGATCCGGGACTGAGTGGTGTCTGGCAAGATCTGCACACGGGCGGTCGCCTGAGCTTCACCGCGCTTCCGTCCCGGTTGGCGCAGGCCCGAGTGGTCTGCGTCGGCGAGAGCCATCCCGATGCGGCCCACCACCGGGTCCAGCTTGAGGTGGTCAAGGCTCTGCACAGTGAGGGGCCCGTCGGGATCGGTCTCGAGATGTTGTGGCGTGAGCAACAGCCCCATGTCGACCGCTACCTGGCTGGAGAGCTCGACGAAGCCGCCTTCCTGCAGGCGGTGGACTGGTCGAACACCTGGGGGTACCCCTGGGAGCTCTATGCGCCCCTGTTCCGGTATGCGAAGCAGCACGGCCTGGCGATCTTCGGCTTGAACGCGCCGCGCGAGCTGGTGCGTCAGGTGGGACGTCAGGGAATCGAAGGCCTGTCGCTGGCAGAGCGCCTCAAGCTTCCTGTGATCGACCTGGCAGTACCCGGCCATCGCGAGCTCTTCGAACGCAACCTGGGGGGCGCTCATGGCGCCCACGGGGGCGAAGGCTTCGAGCGCATGTACCAGGCGATGACGCTGTGGGACGAGTACATGGCCGAATCGGCGGCGCGCTTCTGCCGCACGACGCCGGGTACACGCCTGGTCGTGCTGGCAGGCAGCGGCCATATCGGCGGGCGCCATGGCATTCCCCTGCGGATCGAACGGCGTCTGGGAGAGCCGGTCACGGTGGTCCTTCCCCAGGCCCTCGACAATCCAGAGGATCTGCCCGACACCAGCGAGGCAGACGTGCTCGTGCACACCCGCCCCTTTGAGCTGGCCGATCAACAGGCACCACAAGGGCTCGTCGTGCGGGAGCAGGGCGAGCTGTGGTTCGTCGAACACCCGGGGAACCTCACGGCGTTGGGTTTGCTGGAAGATGATGTGCTCGTGCGCATCGAGGGCAGGGCTCCGGCAGCGTGGGCGGGAGTGGGCGTGCCTCGCAACCTCGAGGTGCTGCGGGCGGGGCGACGGCGGTTGCTGCAGGCGACCGGGAGCTACCGTTGAGACCGGCTTTCGAGCCGCTCGAGCACACCGCCGACCTCGCACTGCAAGCTTGGGGAACCGATCTCGCAGAGCTCTTCCAGAACGCCGCTCTCGGCATGTTCCATTTCGTGACCGATCCAGCCGCCGTGCGCGAGAGTCGTGGGCGTGACATCAGGCTCGAGGCTGACGATCTCGAGGGCCTCCTGGTGGAGTGGCTCTCCGAGCTGAACTTCCTCCATGAGCAGCATGATGAGCTCTATGCCCGGGCGGAAGTGGACAGCGTCGATGCCGAGGCCTGTCGCCTGTCGGGCCAGGCTCTGGGCGAGAGCTTCGAGGCCGGGCGGCACTGCGTCCATACCGAGATCAAGGCGGTCACCTTCCACGAGCTTCAGCTCGAAAGAGACGAAGATGGCTGGCGGGCCCAGGTGATCTTCGACGTCTGAGCCAGATCCCCGATCTCGCGCCCTCGCCGGCTGGCTGGTATGCTACCCCCAAAAAAACTCCAACGAGGAAACCAGAATGAGCGTCCGGACCCGTATCGCTCCCAGTCCCACCGGCGATCCCCATGTCGGGACGGCCTATGTGGCCCTGTTCAACCGCACCTTCGCCCACAAGCACGGCGGGCAGTTCCTGCTGCGCATCGAGGACACCGACCAGGCGCGCTCGACCAGTAGCTCGGAGGAGGCGATTCTGTCCAGTCTGCGTTGGCTGGGTCTCGAATGGGACGAGGGGCCGGACAAGGGCGGTCCCCACGGGCCCTATCGGCAGTCAGAGCGCACGGAGATCTACCGCGAGCACGCAGCGATGCTGATCGCCAAGGGCGCCGCCTACCCGTGCTTCTGCAGCAAAGAGCGGCTCGATGCGCTGCGCGCGGAGCAGCAGAAGAACAAGGTGGCTGTACAGGGTTACGACCGCCATTGTGTCCACCTGCCTCCCGCAGAAGTGGAGCGCCGGCAGGCGGCGGGAGAGCCGCACACGGTGCGGTTGCGGATGCCCGATGGCCAGACCCGTTTCTTCGATCTGATCCGCAAGAAAGACATCGTGTTCGAGAACCAGAGCATCGACGACCAGATTCTCTTGAAGGCGGATGGTTTTCCGACCTACCACCTGGCAAACGTCGTCGACGACCACCTGATGCAGATCAGTCATGTGATCCGTGGGGAAGAGTGGATCAATTCGACTCCCAAACATGTGGTGCTCTACGACGCCTTTGGCTGGGACAAGCCTGTTTTCGCCCATTTGCCGTTGCTGCGGAACAAAGACAAGAGCAAGGTCAGCAAGCGCAAGAACCCCGTGTCTCTGACATGGTTCCGAGCTGCGGGCTATCTGCCGGCGGCGCTGCTGAACTTTCTCGGCTTGATGGGCTGGTCGCTGTCGGGCGACCGTGAACGTTTCACGCCCGAAGAGATGCTCGAGGCTTTTGAGCTGGAAGACGTCAAAGCCACCGGACCTGTTTTCGACATGGTCAAGCTCGACGACACCAATGCGCAGTACGTGCGCGATCTGAACGAAGAGGACTTTCGCGCCTACCTGGCGGACCAGTTGACGGCGGCGCTCGACTATACGCGGCCTCTTTTGCCGCATCTGCAGTTGCGCACGGCCCGTGCCGGAGATTTCCTGCCACAGGTCGCGGCCCTGCTGAGCCACAGTCTGTCGTACCCGGGCGACCTGCTGGTGCCCAAGAAAGGTAGCCCCGACCTGGTGCGCAAGGTGTTGAAGCATTTCGTCAAGGCACTGAAGCGCGCGCGCCTCGCTAGCGCGGCCGACTTCGAGGTCTGGGTCAAAGCGCAGTGCGAGGCGCTGGGCGAGAAAGCCGGCGATGTCTTCATGATCTTGCGGGTGGCCCTGTTCGGCTCCCGCACGTCGTTGCCGCTGTGGGAGAGCCTGGAGTTTGTCGGCAAGGATGCGTTGGCGGCACGGCTCAAGCTGGCTCAGGGGCTGGTGCCTCGCTAGTTTTTTTGAGACCGGCTGGCAGGTTGCGGTGGGCAAAATTCTGGTGAAATCCCGCGTCATGTTGGTAAAAATAGGCGGGGCCGTTATTCTGTAGAAAGCTGTCACCACGGTCGGGCGAGACCGTGGAGGCCGTCTTGAGAGACACGTTCTGGGAGCCTTGTTCATGCCGACCTACGGCGATCTGCTCTTCGGGAACATAGCGGTTCTCAACAAGGTTCTTCCCGAGAACGTGGTGGTGGGAAGCTATGTCCACCTCGGCAAAGGGGACACGCTCCAGGACTACCTGGTCACGACGGGAATCCTCACCCACGATGCTGCCGAGCGCATCGATTACGCCAAGCGTTACTATCAGTTCAAAGATGCCGAGCGGGTCTATTACAAGCTGGTGTTGAAGAACGGTCTCGTTCCCAAAGAGATCCTGCAACAGGTTCTGCAAGAGCAGAAGCGCGACGACAACCGTCCGCCCCTCTACTCGCTCCTGCTCAAGAAACGCTACCTGACGCCGAACCAGCATCGTGGGCTCAAAGGCGAGCAGGCGCGAATCCTCAACCGCCATGCAGCCAAGTTCGTCAAGGAATACACCAGCAAGCATCCGTCGATCAAAATCGATGCCGATCTGTACGACTCGATGGCCGGCAAGCCGTCAGGACCCGTGACTCCGCCGCCCAAGCCAGCTGTTGCCGACCCGCCGTTTGCGGGAGCACGTGTCCAGGCGCCACCGCCGGCGAGCCAGTTCCCGTCGCAGCGTTCGCCGCTGCCTGATGTGCGCATGCCGACGGTGCGGCGCTCGACTCCGCCTCCGCCGCCGGCCAGCTCTGCCCAGTATCTCGGCGTGGGGCCGCCCGCGAGCTCGGGGAGCCTGCCGAGTGTCCCGGCAGCACCGACGTTTCATGATCGGGCCTCTGGACGATTCGAGCGTCCCGAGCCCACGCCGCCCGCAGGTCTGCCGCTGATTCCGCCGTCCAAGGCGTTTGAGCAGCAACCCCCGGCGCAACTCCCGGAACCAGCCGCTCCGCCATTCCAGGCTGATTGGGGGGCGGCGGCGGTCGGTCAGCACCAGCATGGGTTCCAGAGCGACTTTGTGGACGAAGAGGAGACCGAGGCACCGGCGAACTGGAACTCGGATTTCGGCGCGCCGCCGCCGCCCGCTTCGGCCTGGGCTCCTCAAGAGGCTGCTCCGGCACCTGCCTGGGGCTCCGAGCCTCAGGCCTGGGGCTCCGAAGATCCCGCCCCCGAGCCCTGGGGTTCTGAAGACTCTGTACCCCAGGCCTGGGGTAGCGAAGACAGCCCGCCTCCGGCCCAAGCATGGGCGGCTGCAGACAGCTCGGCGCAGGTCTTCGTGCCCCCATCGCCCGCGGCACCCGGTGCCTGGGGCAACAGCGGCCACGCGCCGCCAGGGTCCCCCGGCGTAGCGATGGCTTTGCCTCCGCCGCAGGATTCTGGCATTGGCCAATTTGAGCCGCCGCCCGCGGTCAGCGCTTTTATGGCCGGGCATCAAACCGGGGGCGGGGACCCTTGGATCGGCCAGAAGATCGGTGCGCACTACCAGATCATCGAGAAGATCGGTGAGGGAGGCATGGGGTCGGTCTACAAGGCCAAACATGAGCTGATGTCGCGTGAGGTCGCCATCAAGCTGATCAATCCCGAGCTGATCACCAACGACGAGACATTGCAGCGCTTCCAACGGGAAATCCGGGCGATGTCGTCGTTCCAGAACAAGCACACTGTCGAGATCTACGATGCTGGTGAGCTCCCGGACGGCTCCTGCTTCATGGCGATGGAGTTCCTCGATGGCCGCACGCTGACAGACATGGTGGCCGAGGGAGCGGTACCGCTCAAACGAACGACAGAGCTGGCGATGCAGATCCTCAATGCGGTCAATGCGGCCCACGAAAAGAAGATCGTGCACCGGGACCTGAAGCCCGACAACATCATGATTCTGGTAGACAAGAACAATAAAGACTTCGTCAAGATCATGGACTTCGGGGTTGCCAAGATCCTCGAAGAGCCGACGGAGACTGTCGCCGACGGCAGCCCGATCTTTGTCAGCATGGTCGGCACGGTCACCGGCACACCGCAGTATATGTCTCCCGAGCAGGCGTCGGGCGACAAGGTCGACCATCGCTCCGACCTCTACAGCATTGGGGTGATCCTCTACGAGATGATCTGTGGTCTGCTGCCTTTCGAGTCCCAGTCCCCGGTGGGCTTCCTCGGCCAGCATATATCTCAGCAGCCGCCCCCCTTCAAGGTCCGCGTGCCCGAGAAGAATTTCGCTCCGCCGATCGAAGAGATCGTGATGCGGCTGTTGAGAAAGTCGGTCAAAGACCGCTACCAGAGCGCCAAAGAGGTGATCGAGGACCTCGAGCTGAAGGTCGTGCCTCTGTTCAAAAAGCCGCAGAAGAAGACCTTCTTCAGCCGCTTCTTCGGCCGCGGCTGATCTCTCAAACCATCAAACACGCAGCGCAGCCCGGTAGTCTTCGGGTGTGTTCAGGTTCGCCCGTACGCCTGGGTCATTGAGCTTGCAGACCTGGCGCGGCACATCAGCGATCAATTGCCGCAACGGCGTGTCTGGCTCGGCTGCCAGGATGGTCTGCCAACAGTTGCGGGGCAGCAGCAGCGGGTGGCCGAGGCGGCCCCCGAAACTGGGTTGGAAGATCGCTTGTGGTGCGGGTCCGGCCCATTCCAACAGACGTGCAACCGTGCGAGCGCGCACCAACGGCATGTCCACCGGCCACAGCAGCACCGCCGGAGCCGCGCTCGGAGACATGCGCAGACCCGCCTGCAGCGAACCGGTGCGGCCCCGGTCTGCATCCAGGTGCAGCACCGGAAAGCCTCCGAGCCCTCGGATGGTGTCAGGAAAGGGGAAGTCTGCTGCATGCACGACCAGGCATGGCCCGCAGCCCGCTGCGCGGCATACCGACAGGATTCGTGCGAGGAAAGAGCTCTCGGGCCAACCCCGCCCAAGCGGCAGCCAGGCTTTGGCCACACCCATCCTCTGGGACTTGCCGGCAGACAGAAGCAATGCGGGAATCAATGCACGTGGTGCAGGCGGTCCCAGATCTTGCGCGCACTGGTGTCGTCGACCAGATAGCGCAACGGGGCCTGTTGCTGGCGGAACATCCTGCCCATCTCGACCAGCATTATGTCTGCCAGACTGAGCAGATGGACCGCCCAGTCATTCTTCTCGTTGTTGGACGAACCGAGGTGCTGGCAATACAGATCGAGGCAGGTCTCGCGTTCGTGATTCTGCAGCAGGTGCATCAGACACAACACCAGAAATGTCTCGTACGGGTGGGGGATCTTCTCGATACCACCGACGGCTGGCTTGTTCGACGCGAGGTCATCCAGCAGAGTGCGCATGCAGGAGAGGACGTCGAGGCCTTCCTCCTCAGCTTCCTCTTCACGGATGGCCGTCTCTTCATTGGGCGCCGGGTAGGCGTCGAACAGTGCGCGCAGAAACGGCATCGCAGACTCCGGAGAGATGCGTGTCAACAAACGGATCGCGCAGAAACCCAGACCGCTCGTGGCGGGTTGTTCGAAAAGCCGGGCATCGCTCTCCACTTCCGGAATCAGATGGGCCAGCTCCTCGCGAAACGGGATCTCGAGGAAGAAGCGGCCCGGGATGACGGGGGCGTCGAGGAGTCGGCGCTTGCACTCCGGACAACACGGCGCCACATGGTTGAACCGGCCTCCACAAGGGCAAGGGACAAGGAAGCTCATCGCGGTCTTGAAACAGCTGTCGGTCGCGTACTTGCGTTTCAAGTAGGCACCGAGGTCGCCATACAGATTCATCACCCCGCCGTCGGCGCAACTGTCGCAGAACACGGCCACCTCGCCTTCGCGGCGCAAAGGCAGGGGTTCTATGGCTAGTTGATGGCCACACTCGCAGGTGAACATGGACGCTGCTTGAGACTGCACGTCTGGAGGGCTCTCCGGGGGTCCCGATTGCATCGGGACACTACCAACCACCCCAGGAGCTGTCAACCACCGCCTCTCCGCCGAGGTCGCTAGCGCGGGTCCGTCACCAGATTCGTAGCGAGGACCCGGATGGCCGAGAGAATTCGGGCTTGAGCAGCGCAGACGCTGCGCGTGTATCTTCGAGCAGCGAGAGGTCGAATTCGCCGGTCAGGCGGGGCCGCAGTAGAAACTGGTGGCGGATTCGAGCTAGCAGGAATCGATTGACCGTGGGGGCCGAAATGAGTATGTTGCAAGCCTTCGATCAGCCTTCAGTGCTCGCCCCACAGGCGGGCGAAACAACAACAGGAAACGGTTGAGGGCAAGGTGGTAAGCAAACCGGTTCCGAGGGCTGCAGCCGAGGCAATTTCCACTCGACATCCCCAGCTCGAGGGCCGCAAGGGCAAGATCCGCCTCGATCTCAATGAAAACACCACCGGGCCCTCACCACGGGTGCTCGAGGCGCTCAGCAATCTGAGCCCCTACGACATTTCGTCCTATCCAGAAAGCGCCGACTCCTATGCAAAGCTCGCGCGCCAGTTCCACCTCAAAGAGGGGCAGATCCTCGTCACCAACGGGGGTGAAGAGAGCATCCGTTTGGTTCTCGACGCTTTCGTCGACGCCGGGCAAGAAGCGATCTTGCCTGTGCCGACGTTTTCGATGTTCAGCTTCTATCTTGAGTTGGCCGGCGTCACTGTCCGCGAGGTGCCGTACAAAGAAGGTTTTTCCTTTCCGCTCGCAGAGGTCCTGGCGGCGATCAAGCCCGAGGTGCGGGTGATCTTCCTGTCGACCCCCAACCACACTACCGGCACGGCCATCCCCCTCGATGAGATCCGTGAGGTGCTCGAAGTGGCGGGGAAGCACGGCACTGTGGTGCTTGTCGACGAAGCCTACTACGATTTCCATGGGCAGACGAGCTTGCCCTGGCTGGACGAGTTTCCGAATCTGGTTGTCGTCCGGACGTTTTCGAAGGCGTACGGTCTTGGCGGCCTGCGGGCAGGTTTGATGTTCGCATGCTCAGAGACCATGGCCAGCCTGCAGAAGGTCAAGAGTCCCTACAGCGTCAACCGCGCGGCGATTGTCTCGATCCAGGCCGCACTCTCTGACCAGGTCTACATCAACCGTCACGTGCAGTCCGTCCTTGACCAGCGTCGTGAGCTCGAGCGCTTTCTGGCTGAAGACCTCAAACTCACTGTGCATCCCAGTGCGGCGAACTTCCTGGTCGTCAAGTTGGGGGACAAGGCACAGGAGCTGAGAGAGTCGCTGGCTGCCGAGGGCATTCTGGTCCGAGATCTCAGCGATCGGCCGCAATTGGAGGGCTGCCTGCGTGTGGGGGTCGGGACGGCGGGCGAGATGGCGACGCTCGTCGCCGTGCTGCGGCGCTTGTATGAGCTGCCCGCGGCGGACACCGAGACGGCAGAGTCCCCGCTGGAGCTGCAGACAGTCGAACGGGCCAGCCACGCGTTGCGCAAATTTCCCGAAGGCGAGCTCGCCCTCTCGCTAAAGCTCGACGGTACCGGTTCTGGCCGCGTGGTGGTTGGCAGTGAGCCGCTGGCCAGGGCATTGGCCGCCTTTGCTGCCCAGGCCCACATCGATCTGGAGCTCGAGGTCCAGGGAGAGGTGCCCACCAAGCATCTCGGGCTGATCCTTGGCCAGGCCGTCTCCGAGGCCGTGGGCAACCGCGCACGGATTGAGGCAGTCGGCTGTTTCGCATTCCCCGTTGGCGCCGCGCTGGCGTTGTGCGCCCTCGACTTCGGCGGCGATGCAAGGCTTGCCTGCGATCTCAGCTGGGAGGAGGCGGAACCTGCGCTCGACGCTGTGCGGGCGCTGCTCGAAGGGTTCAGCGCCGGTGCCAAAGCCACCCTGCACATCCGTATGCTGAGCCCGGGCCCCTCGGGCGAGAGCTGCTCAGCCGTCTTCTCAGCGCTCGGTCGCGCGCTCGGTCTGGCCAAGCTTCCCGTCGGTGCTGCGGCGCTGGGGTGAGCCGGCCGCCGGGCAACTGGTGCGATTTTTCCTCAGGGTCTCTTGCCTCTCCGAATGCCCGTTTCACGCCCAGGGTTGTTTTTGTGTGGCAATGCTGCACTGCGTCGCCGCGCGAGCGGCGGGCGCTTGGTGTACAACAGGGGAGAAACGAATGGAGCATCGCCGCGCACGGCGGCACAAGTCCAGGGCACGTCGGGAGGCGGGGATGATTGTTCCGACAATCGATCTTCAGGGGGGCAAGGTTGTCCAACTGATGCGCGGCGAAGAGATGGTCCTCGAGCGCAATGATCCGATGGCGGTGGCCGAAGAATTTGCTCGTTACGGTCCGATCAACGTGATCGACGTCGATGGCGCTCGCAACCAGGGCAACAACCTCAGTCTGATCGCCGAGTTGGCGCAACGTTTTCCTATCCACGCCGGAGGAGGAGTGCGTGAGGTCGACGATGCGCTGCATCTGATCGGGATGGGGGCTCGGCGTGTGATCGTCGGGAGTGCGGCCTTCAAGGATGGCGGCATCGATGAGGAATTTCTCAGCCAGCTGAACGGTCGACTGTTGAGCTCTAGAATCATTCTTGCGGTGGACAGCTCCGGGGATGAGGTGGTTTGCGAAGGTTGGCGTGCCAAGACGGGCTTGAAGACCGTCGAGGCGGCCAGCCGTTTGCAAAAGTACTGTGGAGGTCTCCTGTTCACCCAAGTAGACCGCGAAGGCACCATGTTCGGGCCGGATATGGCGATGGCGCGCCAGTTGCTTTCGACGGTTCAGGTCCCCGTCTACATCGCCGGAGGTATCGCGACTGCCGAGCAAGCCCGAGACCTCGAGAACCTGGGTGCGCGTCCCGTGATGGGTATGGCCTTGTACACCGGGCGCGTGAGTATGAGCGCGATGTTCTGCGACCAGGTGCTCTTCGACGATCGAGGCTTGGTGCCCACCGTTGTGCAGGATGCGACGGGTGATGTGTTGATGTTGGGATTCTCCAATCGCGATTCCCTGCAGCGTTCGCTGAAGCGGGGAGACGCCTGGTATTACGATTCCGAGCGGCAGCGTGCTCTGCGCAAGGGAGAGTCTTCAGGGCGCAAGCAACGGCTGATCCGCGCCAGCTACGACTGCAGGAACCGGGCTGTGCTGTTTCAGGTCGAACAAGCCGGCGATTGCTGTCATCTCGAGAGGCACTCGTGCTTTGGAGAGAACACCAACGGAGGTCTGCATCAGCTGCTCCGCGAGCTCTTGGAGCCGCGTGGAACCGCAGGCTCTTCAGGCAGTGTACGAGCGGCAATGTTGAGCCGCGTGCGCCGTCTGCTTGAGGTCGACACCAGCGAGGGACGCTGCGAAGCGGTGGCCGAATTGCTGAGCAATCTGGCGGTCTACATGCGCCAGCACCGCATCAACCTGATCGAGGTCGCTGCGGTGAGCGCGTTGTTGCGCTAGGAGGCCGTGTCGCATAGCCCGAGTCCACGTCCACGCCCACGTCCACGCACACGTCAATTGACGGCGCACACCATGCATGGCGAACCACCGGAATCCCATGAAGAAGCCTGGCGGCCCCCAATCGGTGTTTTGAGCGCGCCAAATGGCTTGGAGGGGCCTGCCAGGGTCCGAAAAAGCGCTTCTACGCCAGCCGGAAGCCTGGGAACAGCTTGAGCACGTTGTGGCAGAGGCACACGAGGGAGAACTCCGCCGCCACCCCTTCGATGCCGCGTAAGAGGAATCGGCGGAAGCCACGCACCTCTTTGATCTGGCCATGGACCGGCTCTACTATGGCCTTGCGTCTAGCATAGACGGCTCGGCCCTCGGGTGTGCTGAGCTTGTGGCGCATCTTCTCGCGTTCGTCGGCGTCG
>JAJDCP010000029.1 GCA_029260765.1 Planctomycetota bacterium | reverse complement strand
GTTGACTTCCTTGAACTTCATGGGATAGAAGCCCTTCGGGTCGAGGCTGGCCAACTTGTCGGTGGCCACCTTGACCTGGTTGGCAAAGTCGAGGCAGGTGGTGTAGTTCTTGCAGGTCTGGCGGGTTTTGTCCCACACGGCTTTGCTGATGATCTCGGTGCCGACACGGCGGTCGGCTTCCTCGACCAGGAGCTTCCTGTAGTTGCTCGCTGGCGTGGCGGAGGACGTGCGGGGGACCACGATACTCCATGACTTGCCGGACGCGAGCATGATCGGCCTGCCGGGCTCCACTCTCACCGAATGCACGGGGACACTCCCTGGCGCGGAGGCGTTCCTGCCGAAGACCACCGTCTGCTTGCGGGGTGGCGTGTTCACGGGGGTCTGGGCGCCGCGGCCGAAGACGACCGTCTTCCCTTGGGGCGGCGGGGGCGTCGTCGCGGGCTGGGGCTGAGCGGCTGCCGGAGCGGGGGAGGCGGCCGGAGCGGGGGAGGCGGCGGGCGCCGTGTCGGTCAGGCCGGCGATGGCGAGGCTGATGGTGTCCAAGAAGTCCATGGGTGTCCCCTTTTTGAAGCGGTGGCCATCCTTTCCAGTGACTTTGCGCTTCGATGGGCTACCTGAATTCCAAAAAAAACTTTTCATGGGGCCTGGCTTCCAGCCTTGACCTCGGCCTACGCGGCGGGGCCCGCGCGCACCGTGGCTGGTTCGTCAACCGCTCCATCGCGCTCGGCATCCGGCTGGGGATCGATGGCGAAGACACGCCCTGGTGCGGCCACTTCCAGGACTTCAACGACCACGAGGCCGGGGTCTCCGCCGCGCTGATGCGTGCCTTCAGGTCCGCAGACGACCTGAAGGACCTCTTCGAGGGCAGCGAGCCGGAGCTCTGGGTCAAGCTCTCGCGACCCCCGCGCGACGCGGATCGCACGACCTGGGTACGTGAATCCGTGGCGGCCGCCGCTCCACGGCGCGGGGACATCGTGCTGTTCCAGGGCAACGTGCACACCGGCCGCTTCCACCATGTCGGCATGTTGGCCGCTTCGATGCCGCGGGTGCGGTCCTGTACCGCATCGAGGGCAACAAGGACGACCGGGTCCGGGGCATCTGCTACGACCTGCACGGCAACGTGCAGGCCGACCGGCTCAGCGGCATCGGCCGGTTTGCGCGCGACTCGTTCGAGCGCGACCCCGCCCCTGCTCGACGGGCCTTCTCCGAGGCGACCTGCCCCGCGCCTCCATACACCGCCGGGGTGCCGACCGGTTCCTCGCAGTAGACGTTCGCCGTCCCTCACACCGAGATGGCAGCCCGTCCCTCGTCGTTGCACGGGACGCTTCAGTTCAGCGGCGCAGCCGAGTGGATCCGGAGTAATCCTGCGACCAGAGGCGACCGCACGTGAGGTCGGGGGGGAATGTGCTCGCAGGGGACGGGGTTGATCCCTCAGCATCCGTCACATCGTCACAAGCAATTGTCTTGACCAACGTTATGACCGCGCCAGACAGGACTGAGGCTCGAGACTTGTGGAGGCGAGTGGACTGAGAGTCTTGGGTCGGGCCTTCGTTTCAGGTTGAAGGTGGTCTGAGCCTCGGTTGATTTTTCGGCCCGGATCCGCATCCGAGGACGATTTCCACTGCGGTTCCGACGGTCACGGTCACCGTCACGGTCACGGCACACGGCCAACGGCTCACGATTGTATCCTCTTGGCCCACAAAGGTTTGTACGGCCGTGATTCGTGGTCCGCCTCTGCGTGACCGTGGTTGCCATCCTTGACGTCTATGTGTCTTTCTGCGCGGGTCTCGAGCCAACCGCCGGGCAAGAACCAAGGGTCGACTGCGTCGAAAGCAAGATCATGCCAATGGTGACAGCGCCAAAGGCAGAATTCGTCGCCACAAGCCACGCGGGGGAATTGCTTTGTGACGATCCGATCAATGGGCGGGGGTGGATCCCTGCCCGAACAGTGGAGAGCGAAGCGTCGGAGTGCTCGAGGTCGGTGAACCTTCTCCTACGTAGAATGGCAGGCTCTCGTAGTTTTCACACAGACCCCAGACGCGGGGCACTGCACAGAGGTGTCATGCGCCTGCGGGCCCAGGAACAGGCATGCCCCGTAGAGGTTCACCGCGGCGTCTGACCCGCTGCTGCGCAACCGTCGTCCCGACGGTGAGAGAATCTCGAGCACCGATGTACCCGCGGCTACGCGTTTCCCCATCAGATGGATAGCGCCTGATGCGTTTTGGGATCCCCGGCTATCGGGACCCGATCTGGAGAGCTCGGTGCGAATGACGCGCGGGCTATGGAAACGATCAAGACAGTGACGCCGAACGCGCCTGGCTGGCCGCCAACCAGCGTTTGCTTGGGGAGTAGGGGCTGCTAGCAGCCGCTGCCGGGAAAGCATGCTCCGGGTCCGGCCTTGATCCTTGTCTTCGCCTTCATCGATACGCTCCTTCTTCTGGAATGGCCTGCGCGGGGGCTGGCATTCGGATCGGGGTTGTCGGCCTGCTAGCAGCTGCCCGGGAAACACTGCCCGGGTCCAGCCTTGATGCGGGTCTTCAGCTTCATCGAATCGCTCCTTCGCTGCGTTGGAGGAGAAGTGGCGGCCGAAACAGTGGCGGCAGCCTCTTTCCGGGTCCCGTTTCCGCGCGGATCGGGACTGGGGGTTCGTTTGCAAGCACCGTGCCGTTGTTGCCTATGATCGTAAGAGGCTATTTTGTAGTTATTTATGGTCCACATCCGGAATCTGGTCGCGGAGAAGCGCGCGCTGAGTTCCGAGCTGATGGCCGTTCGTGTGCAGTTTCGACGCTCCTTGTGTGCAGATCCCGGGTTGGCGTTGCGCCCCGGCAAGCAGAAGGCGTGCGTCGGCCCTGCCCTCGCCGGATTGCCCAGAAAGTCAAGCCGTCATCCGCTCCACGATTCTGGACAGAAGGCAGAATCGCCTCTCCAGAATGGCTACGCGGGAACTGTCCCATCGGCAGGGGTGCCTGCGTCACCGCGTTCAAGATTTCGACTTTGCTAGATCTTCACTGTCGGTCCGCCGCGGAAAGCGCGGTAAGGACCGGCGCACGATGCTTCCAGAGTCCTCCCGGGCTCCTGTCGAGACCCACCTCCAGAGCGTCAAGACCCTAACACTGCAGGGACCAGGCCGCGGGTGTCCGACGGTGCTGGGCACCCTGCTTGTGACGCCTGGGACGAAGAAGACTTCAGCCACGGCTTCGGGCTGTGGTAGGCTGAGGCGACCCGCCGAAGCTGGACGGAGTAGGCCGATGACGAGTCCACAGAATCCCGCAACCACGACGAAGCTGGGCTTTCTGCCGCTCGTTTCCACACTCATCGCTGTGTTTCTGCTCGTGGGTTGCCGGGTCCACCCCATCGAAGGGCGGCCGCTGCCGGCGCGCTCCGCCGGTCCGACGGCCGAGGGCCGGCTGTTGGTGCTGCGGCTGACAGACGCCACCGATGGCGGCTTTCTGGATGGCTTCTGGCTCGACGCCTGCGCAGATCCGGTCGGTGAGCTCTCGCAGCTGTACGCAACCCAGCTCCGTGCTACGGGCGTCTTCGCCGAGGTGGTCTACGCGGACACGACCGACCTGGCCGCCGCCTTCGAGCAAGCTGGAGGGCCGAGCTATGTGCTCGCAGGCGAGGTGTCGAAGTTCACCAGCCAGATGCATGCGCACTGGTTCACCTGGATCCTGCCCACGTCCTTTCTGCTCATCGTTGGGCTCCCCACGGCGCCATGTTGGGGGGCCTGCGACATCGAGCTGAGCTACACGCTCAGCGATGCCACGGGTCGAGAGCTGATCCCGGCGACGAGGCTTGCTGGCAAGGGCTACCAGGAGCTCTTCTTTGCGACCTGGTGGACCGAAGGCTTCGTCTTCGCCGACACCCTCAACCAGGCCGCGAACGAGACCGGCCTGGGGTTGATCGCTGCTGTGCTCGAGCACCTGCGGTGCTCGGCGGCGGCCAGCGAGCCGTGAGGGCGCGGATCATGGCGAGCTCAAACGCTTCGAGTCTCATGAACGGTGCCGCCGAGGTGGAAGCCAGAAGTCGGGCGTGAGGTTGGCAGCCTGGGTGCCGACGGCCCTGGGCCCGAGACCGGTCGCGTGGCCGGCTCCGGATCCGGTCGCGACCCCGACAACGGTCCCGATAGCGGCTGGCCGAGCAGCGACGGCGGAGGACCGAGGCGCGTTAGTTGGCCTTCGATTTCGAGGATCCCTCCCTTGCGATGAGAGCTGGTGGGGGCGAGATCGCGCTCGACTACTGGTCTTCGGTACGCGTTGCCCAGGTCCCTGGTGCTTCGACAACGGCAGGGCGGCTCGGGCGCGGACGGTCAAGACTGCCGTACGATTGTCTGGGATCGTCTCGGAGGCCGAGGGCCGATCGGGATGGCCGAGAGCCGATCGGGATGGCCGATCCGGGTTCGAAGTCGATGGCCTCCGGCGGGGTTGGATGGGCTCCAACCCACGGACTGTCGCGGACTCGCCGCCGCCCTGCCTCTAAGCGGTCCAGGGCGCTGCTCCTGCCTCTGTTGGTCTTCCCCTTGATGGGAAGCGGATGCAGCACCGCGGTGATGTGGTCGAAGTTCGATTCGACCTCGTACCTCGGCATCGAAGCCCAGGGACTGGTCGGGGCTCATGTCTTCAGGCACGATCGCCAGGCTGTGGGGGACGGGCGCTCCGAGAGGATCGCATCCATCGCCGTGTGGATCCGCTACAACAATGGGGAGATCCGCAAGAGGATGATCGAGCATCGCATCGATCGGGACAACGGCGACGAGTCGTTCGTCATCTCTTCCTCGAAGCGCGGCGATTTCGACGCCCTTGACGCGGGGGTCAGACAACTCCCTGTCGCCGGCTATGGCATCCATCTTGAGGAGGACTTCATTCTCATCGAGGAAGCCAACACTGGAGAAGAAGGCCGGCTTTGGCTGGGAGCAGAGTTCGAGGGCAGATTCAACTTCGGCAGCTTTCTCGGCCGCTGCTTGCTCACTCCCCTCTCCGTGAGCTTCGACCTCGCTATCATCGCGTTTCCTCAGTTCTTGCCGTTGCAATTCTGGCTCTTGTACGAGATCTATCCCTGGCGATTCAAATTCTGAGCCAATTGTCGAGGGCTCGCAACTTTAGACCTAACGACCTGCCGGAAGGGCACGGACTAGAGGCAACCGGGACCCAGGGCCTGGCACTGCCATGGCAGGCCAACCCAGTATGGCCAGAATGCCAAGCCCAGCCCTCCGACACAGCCCCGGTCGGGCTCCAATCTACATTGCGGGATACGCCGCAGCCCCATAGTATGGCTCGCAACAGAAAGAGCAGCCTGGTGCGTGAGCGATCTATCACCTGACTTTGTTGCTTTAGCTGACGAGCTGCGTCGCGAGATGCCGTTGGGGGAGGCGCTCGTCGATTGGTTTAGGCGCTGCGAGCAGAGCCTCAATAGCCGTGCTCCGCTTGATCTGCTGAGCGAGACGGCGATCCAACAGCATGAGAAGGTGCAGGTTGCACGGACGGCTGCCCAGCGACAATTACACCTCCCCACCGCATTGCCTCGCTTTCTCTGCTACCCAGCCTGGGTCATTGCCTCAAATGTATGCGTCCGACCATCTGCACCTTGCTCTGCAGCGAGCCGACGAAGCAGATTCGGATAGGGCTACACCGGGTCCTGCAGCAGCGGCCGTCGATGTGCACAGCATGGACCAGGCCTCGATTCCGCTAGGCGGCCCAGGTCA
>JAJDCP010000028.1 GCA_029260765.1 Planctomycetota bacterium | reverse complement strand
TGTCGCCCACAGGATCTGTTGGTCCGAGCAATCTGCGAAGCCTGAGAAACCGCGGAGGCGCCAGCGCAGCGCGTGGGCCGCTGAGGACCGCAGAGAGCTACCTGGGGAAGTCGTTGACGAGTCTGCGAATTCCGGTGACGACGTTGAAGTTCAGGAGCAGACCGACTGGGCGCTTGGCGAGCCGAAGATAGATGAGCCTCATGGACGGCCTTGATGTCCACTGCCTTGATTTCAACGAACACTTTGTCGTCAACATCCAGGTCGAGGCGGAAGGCGTTGTTTACATGCAGATCGTCGAATACGATCGGCAGCGATTTCTGGCGATCGACCTTGTGCCCAAGCTTACGAAGCTGGTCGAACCGTCCACCGGGCCCGACCCTCAGGCGGAGGCCCGCATGCCAGCGCGATCATGCGTGCCTCCTGCGCCCCGTCCATTTTTGGCGGCCGCGAGCCGCGATTTTTCTGCTTCTTCCGGGTGAGTGCAGATTCAAGACCTTCCTCCACGCAGCGCTGACGGAGACCTCTCACCGTGTTGGCATGCAGATCGAGCGCCTCAGCAACACGCGCCGGCCCATGTTCGCCTTCGTCAACCTTCAGCGGTGCCGTCGCTTGAGGGCTGCGACCCTACCTCGGTCAACCAGCCCAGCAAGTCTCGTCCGTTCCTCGTTGGTCAGCTCAACAACAAATCGTTTCGCAGACATCACGTTCCCCCACGCGCAACACGAGAGACCGTGCCGCTACCAGCGGAAACCCAACCTACATGAGATGGACCCGACGGAGCACTAGAACACGGCCGCGAGCACGCATCCGAGCAACACCACCACCCCGATCGCCACGAGCCAACCGCGATTCCACGGGCTCTCTGGAGGCTGGTAGGAGAGCTCACGAAAGTGCAGCGCTGGAACCTTCGCCCCCAGCGGCTTCTCGCCAAGGCGGCCCGCAGCGCGCAGCCCGGCCTCGATGCGGTCGAGCTCTTCGAGCAGGATCCGCGGGTGGGAGAGGCGCTGCTCCGGCCGTTTGGCGAGCAGGCGAGCCAGCAGGCGATCGAAGTCCTCAGGCACGTTGTGCCGGTACTTGGAGATCTGGCGCGGCCGCCCACAGAGGTGCAGGCTGAGTATCTGCGCATCCGACGGCGCCCTGAAGGGCGTGCGGCCTGCCAGCATGCGGTAGAGGACGATCCCGATCGCATACAAGTCGGTGCGGCAGTCTTCGCTCTCGCCGTTGATCCTCTCCGGGGCGATGTAGCTGGGCGAGCCGAGCAGGACCCCGGCCTCCGCCTGCAGCTGCGAGCCCCTCAGATGCTTGACCAAACCGAAATCCAGCAGCTTGACCATGCCACCGGCACTGAGGATCACGTTCGAAGGTTTGATGTCGCGATGCACCAAACGCTCGTGCCAGGCGGCCTGCACAGCATGAGTCAGGCCACGGGTGATGGCGAGGGCGGCGCCGAAGGTGGGCGTGTTTCTGCGCAGGTGATCGCGCAGGCTGACACCCTTGATCGCCTCCATCGCGAGATAGGGCCTGCCGTTCTGGGTGTCGACGCCCGCGGCAAACAGCCGCACGACGTTGGGATGGTCGAGCATCGCCACCGCCTCACACTCTGCCTCGAAACAGCGCGCCTCTTCACTGTCGCCCGGGCAACGCATGTGCAGCAGCTTGAGCGCCACCTCACGCCCGGTCGAGACCTGGCGCGCGCGGAAGACGACACCCATCCCGCCATATCCGAGCAGGCCGATCACCTCGAAGTCCCCGATGCGTCGCGAGACCCGTCCAACCCGCTGTGGCCCGCGACGCGCGGGCGCGGGCGCGCGGCTCGCGAGCAGCCTGCCGACCCGCTCGAGGAAGACCCCGGACTTGACCGGTTTGGGAATAAAGTCCTGGGCCCCATGCGCCATCGCGTAGGCCTGGTTGGCCTTGCCTCGGTGGGCAGTGACGAACAAGAACGGATCGTGGATGGCTTGCTTGCGGGCGTAGTCCATCAGCTCGAAGCCGTTGATACGCGGCAGGTCGAGGTCGCAGACAATCAGGTCATAGACCCCGTGCTGGAGCGCGAGCAGCGCCTCGGCACCATCGCAGGCAAGCGTGACGCGCGCGCCAGACTGCGTGAGGAGCCTGACCTCCCAGGCACTGAAATCCGGGTCGTCCTCGACGACGAGGATCCGATGTTGGTCCAAAACAGGTACTTGTGTCAGCACGGGGGCCATCCAGAGACGGGCCTGCGGAGAACCTGTGTGTCGCAAGTTCCAGGCCAATCGCGCAGCGGAAACCGAGCGGCGTGTCGGGCCGCTTCTTGGATGGTACCGCAAGTGACGGGTCGGGATGGCATCTCCATCTGAAACATGCCTGTCTCACAAGGAGTCATCGCCCGACTCCCGCCCTGGTCGTTGCGGGCCTGCTTTGATGGCTGCCGGCAGGCCCGAAGCCGGTCGACCGGGCTTCTGGCAGCCGGGCCTTCAGCTGTTTGAGCTGGAGCTGCAGGTAGGTGGGTTTGGCTCTCAAGATCGGAGTGTGCGGATCGTAGTATGGAACCATCAGAGCTCCCCGTGCAACAACCCGATTGCAGCGTCGACGCCTCACAGGCTGCTACCCGGAAAACCTCGGCCTGCGGACGGACGAAGAGGAGAGCCGGCGATTTGCAGGGGACGCTTGAACGGGCGGCCAGGGTACAATAGAGCTAGAGAGCCTTGCCCAAGAAGGCAGCGATTGCTTGTTGAACAGGAGGAGCCCGATGGTCACAACTGCATTCGACGAGATTAAAGCGGTATTCCGCGGCATGTTCATCCGCGACCTCAGGCGGGTCGAGAGCCGCGACGGAGTCTGCCTGGGCGACGATATTCGGATCCACAAGGACAAAGGCCGCTTCGTGATTCGCTACTCGCCCGCGATGAGGCACCTCAAGCGGAAGCGGATCGAAGAACGGCTCGATCTGGCCAGCATCCAGTACGTGGTGCAGGACGACTTCACGCTGTAGGTCCACGTCCAGAGCTGAAGCCAAAGCAGCGCTGTTCAGCTCGCGGCTTCAGCGCCGCTTGTGTCCGCGAGAGGTTTTGTCGCCGTCGTTCGCTGGCTCTTCATGGTCTGGTACGCCATCCAGGTCGCGATGCAGCGCGGGGTGAAACGCAGGCTCCAACAGGTCAGGGCGTTGAGGAAGCCCGTGACGATGCTGGAGCGACCTTTGAGCATGGCGCGCACGCCGATGCGCGCCACCTTGTCGCTGCGCATCATCATCATGCGCTGGTACAGAGTCGGCTTCTGCCCAGAAACCTTCAGGAACTCCGTCGCCGTCACACCTGGCGAGACGACGGTGCACGACACGCCCGTGCCGCGCAGCTCGAAGTTCAGGGCCTCTCCAAAGCTCAGCACAAAGCTCTTGGCCGCGGAGTAGGCCGCATAGGTCGGGCTCGACTGGTAGGCGCCGATCGATGCGACTTGCATGATCCGGCCATAGCGGCGCGCGACCATACCGCGGCTGAACAGCTTTGTCAGGTGCACCAGCGTCATGATGTCCAGGTCGAGCATCGCGGACTGCCGCTCCCATGACAGCTCCTGGAAGGTTCCGAACAAGCCGAAACCGGCATTGTTGACCAAGATGTCGACCTCGATCCCCTTGTCCTGAACCTGCGCATAGAGCTCGCTGGCCGCCTCGCGCGGCACCAGGTCGAAGGCCATGCATTCGACCTTGACGCCATGTTGCTCGCGGAGCTCGCCGGCGACTTTAGCGAGCAGCTCTTCCCGGCGCGCGACCAGGATGAGGTGGGATCCGCGCGCGGCCAGCTCGCGGGCAAAGTCCACGCCCAGTCCACTCGAGGCGCCGGTGACCAGGGCCCACTTTCCGCTGATGTCGTATCTGGCCATCTTCAGGCTCCTTGAGGTTGCCGGGGGCTTCCGGCCAGCCAAGCGGCAGTCGCCGGCATCTACCCGGGATGGCGAACAGCCAGTGCTTCAGCCATCGCGGGCTGCGTACCAGGATGACTACCACATAGACACGAAAGTATCCAAGCAGGAAGCTCAGCCAGCCGCCGCCGAGACGTAGCATCCAGAGTTGGGATTCCCAGGCCAACGGGCCGTTCTGGCCGACGACGCCGTCGACAACAACGCAAAAGACTGCCGTCGTTCTCCATCGAACTGCCCCCTGCACCCGATAAAGAACGACAGGAGGACGCAGACCGTGTCCCCCCATCCGCTCTTGATTCCCCCAACGAAGGCCCGGCATGCACTTCGTCGACTTCATCGTTCTGTTCGTCTACGCGACAACCGTCATCGCTATCGGGGTCGTCGCCCACCGGAAACAGAAATCGAGCGAAGATTACTTCCTGGGAGGCCGCAAGTTGCCGTGGTGGGCCATCGGGGTCAGTATCCTGGCGACCTCCTTCTCGAGCAGCTCGTTGGTCGGCGGCGTAGGTTTCGGCTTTGCCAAGGGCATCCACTACACGTCCATCCAGCTCGGTGACCTGCTCGGCTTCGGACTGGTGTGCGTCTTCTTCATGGGGTTCTTCAAGAGCGCGCCCTATACGACGGCCTACGAGTTTATCGAGAAACGCTTCGGGGTTGTTGCACGCAGTCTCGCGAGCCTGCTCTTCATATTGCAGACGTTGGCGCGCGCGGGTCTGCTGGTCTACGCACCGGCGGTGGTGCTCGCGATCGTGCTCGACTGGTCCATCGAAACCGCGATCGTCGTCACCGCTGTGGCCGCGATCCTCTACAGCACCTTTGGGGGCATCGGCGCAGTCGTTTGGACGGACCTGATCCAGGTCTGCGTAATTCTGGCCGCGCTGGTTGCGTGTCTGTTGCTCGTCGCGAGCGACCTTCCAGGAGGCTTCTCCCAGGGCGTCGAGCTGGCCGTGCAGGCGGACAAGCTCGACCTGTTGCCGGAGAGGACCTGGAAACAGGCCTTCAGCTTGCCCTGGATCCTGCTCGCCTACGGCGTCCTCAGCCTGCAGGTTGCGGGCACGAACCAGCAAGCCGTCCAGCGCTACCTCGCCTGTGAAGACTTGCACACGGCCCGCAAGGCCGCGATGACGGGCTGGGGCATCGGCGCGCTGACGTTGGGACTGAGCGTCTTCCTGGGAGTCATGATCGGCGCCTGGAGCAGCCAGTTCCCCGATATCCTCCCCAAGACCCAGGGAGGCGATGAAGTCATGGCCGGCTTCATCCTGCAGCGCCTGCCACCCGGTCTCTCCGGCCTGCTGGTCGCAGCGATCTTCGCCGCCGCGATGTCGAGCCTGGACTCGGCCATACACAGCGTCTCGACCGCTGTGAGTGTCGATTTCCTGCGCCGCTTCGGGCGGAAACGCAGCCCGGCTTCCGAGCTCTCGTTGGCCCGTGTGTTCACCCTGCTGTTCGGCCTTGCGGCCCTGGGAATCGCCCTGCTCGCAGCCGCGCAGAGCAACAACAAGGGCTTGCTGGAGACGATGATCAACTGGCTGGGATACTTCGCGGGGCCTTTCGTCGGACTCTTCGTGCTCGCGATGCTGCCGTGGCGCTGTCCCGAATGGGGCGCCGTGTCGGCCGTGCTGCTGGCCTTCGCTGCCAGCGGCCTGGTGGTTGCTTCGGCGTGGTGGAAGGCGGCCGAGATCCACGCGCTCTGGTTGGCGCCCGCCTCGCTGCTGCTCACATTGGTGCTCGGCTTGCTCTCATTGGGCCTGGCCAGGGCGCGCTCAGCTACTCGTCAGAACCCAGCTGGGCCAGCATTTCGAGCTTCTTGATGCCGCCACGCGCTTCGATCTCCAAGAAAGCGGCGACATATTCTTTCTGCCACTTTCTGGCTGCCTTGGCCCACTCGCCGCTCAGGGTTCCGTCGTCTCTCATCACATACGGCGTGTTGCGCGCTTGGTGGTTGAGCTGGAACTGGAACATGTACAGTTGCTTGGCGGATTTCTTTTTCAGGCGGTTCTTCAAAGTGCGCGAGGGTTGGACCTTGGTCGGATCGAAGGACCCCGCCCCCTTGAATTGTCTTTTCAGCTTGCTCAGGTTGGACACCGTTCGTCTCCTGCGGATGGACGTGTGATGCCCAGATGATACCGACGATCAAACACGCATTCCATGTTTCATCGCCTCATATGACGTTCCTGGCAGAGGCCCCCTACACCGGCGACCGCACCAGAGCCGTCCAACGCTGGTGCAAGACGGGCAGGTTGCTGCCATGTGTTACCAGCACCACTTCATCGCCGACATGGAACTCTGTTGTGCCGTCAGGGAGTAAGAACGCGTCGGCACGGTAGTAACACATCACCCGGGTGTTCTGGGGAAGACACAGCTTTGTGATCGGGACTGCATCGCAGGCCGTAACGATGAAGGTGAATAGCCGCCCTTCCGCGCGCAGGGCGCTGCTGAGCTCGAGGATGTCTTGACCGAGGGCCATGTCTGCGAGGTAGCGCCCAATAGTCCGCGAAGGCACGATGGTGTCGGTCAGTCCCAACTCAACGCAGATGCTCTCGTACTCCGGATCATGGATGCCTGTCACCACCCGCTTGGCCCCGAGAGAGCGGCCAACCAGACTGGCCAGCAGATTCGCACGGTCGTCATCGGTGACGGCGAACAGCACATCGGTATCCCGCATACTCGCTTCGGCAAGCACGTGGGGCCGACTGCCGTCACCGCACAGGAAGGCACAATCCAGAGTCGCGGACAGCTCGTCGAGGCGCGCCCGGTCTATGTCGATCAGCACGACCTGGTGACGGTCCGCGCACAGCAGGTGGGCCGCGCGCACGGCCTTTTCACTAGCTCCGACAAAGACGAAACGCATCAAATTCCCTCCCGATGTCCGATCCAGGTTCGCGGGTAGAGCAGCACCAGCCAGGCTACGATTTCGAGGCGGCCCAACAGCATGTCTATACACAACACGCCTTTGAGCAACCCAGGCAGCTCGGGGCGCGAGAGCCCCACGCTGAGACCGACGGTGCCCACCGCCGATGAGACCTCGAACAGGCTGTCGATCGGATCGCAGCCCCAGGCCAGGAAGATCAACCAGGAGCCCGCCAACGTTGCCATGAACAGCGCGAAGACCAGGGCTGCATCGCGCAGCTCGGGCTCACCGATCACCTGGCCCCCCAACCGCGCATGAAGCAGCGCATGGCGCGGCAGGCAGGTCCGCGCCACTCCCCAAAGTAACAGCTGCGTCAGCATAAGCAGCCGCATGATCTTGATGCCGCCGGCGGTCGACCCGACCCCCCCACCGACCATCATCGAGATGGACAGCAGGACCTTGCTGAACGCATCCAACTCAGCGAGGTTGCGAGGACTGAATCCGGCGGTTGACTGCGAGGAGTAGGCCAGCAGCAGCGCGTCCTTGCCCGCCTCGAGCCAACTGTCGCCCGCCATCCCGGGCACGAGCAAGCCAGCGACCACCAGCCCTGCGACCCCGACGGCGATCAGCTGCACCGTCCCGATCGCCAGCCCCGAGCTGCTCTGAGAGCGTTTGAAAAACGGCAACGAGGTCGCTCCCGCAACGCACAGCAGAGTCACGCCGAGCGCCGGCAGAAAGCCGAGCCCACCCAGGCTCGCATCGTAGGGCGCAAAGCCCCCCGTGGAGACCGCCGCCAGGGTGTAGAGCAGCGCATCAAAGACCTGCACGCCCAACAGCAGCAGCAGCACCAGGCCCCCGACCGTCAACATCGTGTAGCCGAGCAGAATCCTGCGCGACCGCGCCCGCGCGCTACCGGCCAGGTCATCCTGCTCGAGCTCACTGACTTCGAGGGCACGCGCTGTCACGCCTGCGCGCACGATGAAAGCGAGCGAAAACACCACGATGCCGAGGCCCCCCACCCATTGGCCCCAGGCGCGGGCGAACAGCCAGGTTATGGGCCGCCCTTCGGGGCTGCCCGCCGTGCTCAAGCCGGTGGTGGTCAGCGCGGAGATCGACTCGAAGAGTGCATCGACGAATTCGAGACCCGCACCACACATCGGTAGGGTCATTCCCAAGGGAACCAGGATGAAGAAGAGCGTTGTCAATACGAGGGCTTCATTGGCCTGGATCTTGGTAGGGGCGTCCACGCGCCGTCCCAGCAAGCCGACACCTGTCCACAGCATAGCCAGCAATGCGTAGCGCAGGCTCAGCGGCCACTCGCCCACCACCAGCGAGAACACCAGCGGCACGCTCGTCAGCACCGCCACCACCAGAGCCAACACCCCGCCATAGCGTGCCAGGACCCGCAGCCTGACAGCGTGCCCCAGCAAGGCGACGGCTCGACTCACGTTTCATCTCCGCTTCGAGCGCCGGGTGGGATGAGGACTCAGCACCCTTCCATGGGCAGCCCGACCGCGATGGCCTCGAGACAACCCCGTCAGCTCGTATTCCCTCAGGATACCCGACCTGCGGCGCTCCAGCCATTCCGAAAGGCCGGCAAGTGGGTGTGCGGGGGCGGGCTCACGGCTCTCAGGTCAACTGCCCGGTCGGACGCAGCCAGACGTCGTGGATCGAGACATGGGCGGGAGCGTCGAGCACATGCAGAACCGAGCGCGCGATATCTTCGGGACTCAAGACCTTGCCAACGCCGGCGATCACCTGCTCGGCTTTCTGCTTGTCACCGGTCAGAACCTCGAAGAAGCCGGTCTCAACGAAGCCTGGCGAGATCTGGCTGATGCGCGTCGGGCTCTGACGCGCCCGCAGCTCGCGACGTGTGATCTCGGTGATGACCTTGACCGCAAACTTGGTCGCTCCGTAAAAGCCGCCTTTGGGTGGGATGCGATGCGAGGCCATGCTGCCGATATTGATGATGTGGCCGCCACTCGCGGGAAAGCGCGCCAGGGCCTCGCGTGTCGCGATCGCCAGCGCCAGCACATTGACGTCGAGCATCTCCCGCCAGGCCTCGGTCTTGCCATCGTGCATCGACGCGATGCGGCCCAGCCCCGCGTTGTTGACCAGGACATCCAGCCCGCCCCAGGACGCGCTGGCGCGCTCAAAGACGCGCAGCAGCTCGGCCTCATTGCGGACGTCCGCGGGCACGATCAGCGCCTCACCGCCCGCCGCGCGCACGCTGGCTGCGACCGCCTCCAGTTTCTCCTGCCTGCGCGCGGTCAGTGCGACACGCATCCCGCGCGCACCGAACGCCTTAGCGACGGCCGCGCCGATACCGCTCGAGGCGCCCGTAACCAACGCCCGTTTGCCTTGCAGTGTCATCGCCCGTCTCCCCGGTGTATGGTCTCTGGCTGCGGATCCGCAGGCTATGGTACGCAGCGATGGGAACCCAGCCCACAGTTCTTTGCATTCCTTGGCGCCTCTCCACCAACGACCGGCTCTTCGAGGCAACAGTCGACGACGCCGGACAGGTGCTGGGACACCGACGGCAACCCCTCCCTCTGGCCTGCAGACGCCCCCGGCGGCACCAGCCGGAATGGACTGCTCGGCTCCGTCGCCTCAAGGGGAGTCGCGCAGCAGCTCTTCCAGCTCGGCCAACTCGAGGTCCAGCTGCTCGCGTGGACGCTCCAGTCCACGCACTCCGCCGAGCAACGAGCGGTTCGCGCGCACGTCCTGCAGCCGGGCGCGCGCGCTGGCGACGTCCCCCGATTGCCAGGCAAGCTGCGCCTCTCCCAGCTGGGCGTAGCTCAATTGAAGCCTCAGGTCGGGGTCTGGAAACGTGCTCAACCTGCGCGTGGCCCAGCTCCGTACCTGGGTCCACAGAACCGCCGCCGCTTCCGCCTGACCCGTATGTTGCAGCTCTCGGGCGCTGCCCAGCATGCGCTGCAGGAGCTCACGCAGGTACGGAAGCGCGAAGCCCGAGTCGGGCTCGAGCCCGACGGAAAAGCCCTGCAGCCCTCCTGCGCCATGCCCCTGCAGAGCTTCACAGACTTCGAGCTCGAGGTTGGCCAGCAAAGCCAGGAGTTGATGGACCGCTGAAGGGTCTCGGACCTGTTCGACGCGCGCGTAGGCCGCGAGCTCGGCGAAGGCTCGAGACGCCGGCTCGAACTCTTGGCGAGCGCGGCAGGTACGTCCGTAGCGGGCGAGCAATTCCCGCATCGAGGGGCTGAGCGCCTCCGACTCGAGGCTCCGTTGCCGGTCGACAGCCTCTCGGAATAGCGGCAGGGCCGCCTCTGGGGAGCCCTGCAGCACATGCCAATCAGCCAACAGGCGCAGGCTCTGTACCAACTCGCCCGCGGCCGGGCGCGCAAGCTCACGCAAGGTCTCGAGGCTGGCGGCATAGAGCGCGCCGGCCTGCTCGGCATCTCCGCCGCGCTCCGCGACCTGGCCCAGACCCCGCTGGCAACGCGCCCGATCGTGGCTGGCGGTTTCTGCGAGCGTCTCGAGTCCGGCAGCAAACGCCTCCTGGGCCCTGTCTACAGCTCCGAGCCCGAGCTCAACCTCCCCCAGCCGTGCGAGCACTCCAGCGAGTAGTGGGCCAGCGCGGGGCTTGAGCGCCGCATCGCAGGCCGCATGCAGCAGTTGCTGCGCCCGCGCGCCGTTGCCGCCCTGCACTGCCAGCTCAGCGCGCTCCTGCAGTCCGAGCACCAGAGCCTCCGCCAGCTGCGCCGGGCGGCACAGGGCCAGCCCAGCCGCCAGGTGCGCGTCTGCGCTCGTGAGCAGCCCCGACGCCCGCTCTCGCCGCGCCAGCGCGTACGCGGCATCCACCGCCAGGGCCACACGTTCGGTAGCCGCAAGCGTATCGGCCATGGGCTCGAGCAGCTGCCAGGCGCGCTCGAGTGCGGCAAGCCCCTCCGGCCCGGGCTGCAGCTGCCCGAGCCGAGACCAGAGCCGTGCACGGAACTCCGGCTCCCGGTCCTGCGCGCAGGCGAGCGCTGCCTGGTAGGTCTGCACAGCAGCCTCCCGCTGGCCCTCCCTCTGCAAGAGCGCACCGCGAGCAGCGAGCTGCGCGGCGCTGGGGGGGAATGCCAGGCGTGCGCATGTTGCGCGCAAACGGTTGTACACAAACGACCAGCGCAGCGTTCGTGGCAGGAGCCTTCGAGGCACACGTTGCAGGAGTGCCAGGCCCAGTGCATCGAGGTTCTGCTCGATGCCCGCCAGCCGCCCCCGTGAGGCAGCCAGCTGGCCGGTCAGCTGGTCACGTTCGTCACGGGAATCCTCGAGGCGGCCCTCGAGTACGCCGACACGCGCCCGCGCTCCGTGCAGCTGTGCCGCCAGTGCGAGCAGGACCACGCCGACCAGGACCAGGCACAACCACGCGAGAGCCCGCCGCAGGCGCCGCTGCCGCAGCCTGTGGGCCCAAACGCGGCGCAGCGCCAAGCCGTGCGGGCCGTCCTTGAGCACTTCGAGCTGCACCTCAGCCACCGCCAGATCCCGGTGCTCCAAGGCGGCCCGGGCAAACATACGGCGCGCCTCCCACTCTCCCTGGACGGCAGCGGGATTGTCCGCCCAGAGCTTGCGCGCCTGCGTAAAACCTCCCAGCGCGTTGGCGTACAGCGCGTACAGTTTCTGGCGCGCGACCTCGCTCATTCCGCCGCCCGGCGCGACCTGCGTCTGTTCCAGCAGACGCCAGGCGCCCGTGCACAGGTCCAGGCTCTGGCGATGCCTTTGGTGCTCGCGAAGTGCTCGCTGCAGCGGCTCGACGCGAGGGTAGCGGTCTACGGGAGCGGGCTGCATGGCACGCAGGCAGATGCTGCGCAGCTCATCGGGGACCTGTTCGGGCAGGGGCTCTTTCCTGGCGCAGGCGGCGCGCACCAAGGTATCTGCGAAGCTGCTGCCCAGATGGGGGGGCCTCCCTGACAGGATGCGGTAGAGGATGCCCCCGAGCAGGTACACGTCAGTCCAGGCTCCGACCTGCGGTCCGTCGCCATTGGCAAGCTCCGGAGCCATGTAACAAGGCGTGCCACAAGGACCGCGCAAGCCTGCAGCGGCCCGGATGCCCCGATCAAGAGCCGCCTGGCCCACCGCCACGGCCACTCCCCAGTCCATCAGCAAGACTTCTCCGAACGGCCCGACCATCACGTTGTCGGGTTTGAGATCATTGTGGATGACGCCGCGGGAGTGGGCGAAAGCCACGGCGTTGCAGAGCTGCAACAGGATCTCCAGATGCATTTCCAGATCCTCAGGATGCTCCGCGATCAGCGCCGACCAGGGCCGCCCATCGACGAACTTCATCACCAGTGCGGCCGTCCCATCCACGCGGGTCAGACAGTGGACGGGCACGATGTTCGGGTGTTCGAGAAAGCCGCAGACCAGGGCTTCTTCGGTGAACCCGATCTCAGCGTCCTGCTGCGCTGCAGTGGACGTGCCGCCCTGAACCTGCAGGGTCTTGACCGCGATCTGGCGCCGTAGGCTGGCCTGGAACCCCTGCCAGACGACGCCCATGCCGCCGCGGCCGATCTCACGCTCGAGCACGACTTCATCGGGCACCGTGGCAGGGACGGGCAGATCTGAGGCCGCCAGCCCGCAGGTCTGCGCCTCAGAGAAAAGCTTGAAGCTGGTGTGCGGATCGAGACCCGTCAACGCTCCGTGACGACGCTCCCAGCGCGTCACGACCGCTTCCTCGTCACGTGCTTCCTTCATGGTCCGGCTCCGTGGCTCAGCGCCGATCAACGAATACGCGCGTGCCCTCAAAAATGGCGCTGCGCGCACCGTTGCCGCCGCGCGTATACAGGCAGAGATCGACCGGGTCTGGCAGCGGAAAAAACACCGGCGGTCCCAACGGTACCAGGTGGTCGAAGTCGGGTCCCGCGAGACCGGTGAGCCAGTCACCCGTGCGGCGCAGAACCAGAGCGTACGGGTTGTCAGGGAGCGGGCCTTCTTGCAACGCCGTCTCCCAGCTGTCTCCACCCTGCACCCGCAACGTGACCCCGGGGATGTGGAACGAGGTCCCGTTGGATCCATGGATGTCGAGCCTGCAGGCATCAAAGGAGTTGGCCGTGGGCGTCACGGCTAGCCCCGCATAATGCTGGCTCGCCGTTTCCATTCCAACGCTAGTCCAGAGCTCGAAGTCGCCTTCGACGGTCGCGATGCGGAACACGGGCGCGTCGGTACTCGAACTCAACCACCAGCCGCGGACCGGTAACACGACTCCTTGTTCGAACAAGACCTCCATGCTCGTCGGCAGGGGCACGCCCTGGACTCCACGAGATACCGGCTCGATGGGCCCTGCCAGCGGAACCAGCTCTTGCGGGCGGGCGAGCGACGGAGCTGAGCGCGGCAGCGTGGGCTCGAGGTGGCCAACCAGGCGCAGACTCTGCACGACGTTCGTGGGGAAAGGCCTTAAGGAGAACACCACCATCCCCTGGCCCACGGTATCGCGCGCCTGCGCCCGCCCACGCAACACCAGCATACCCCCTTTGGTGCTGATGACGCCGAGACGGTCGTGCCATAGATGCATGGTCCCGGGCAGCTCCAAAGCTCCGCGGTCACCCCTCATTTCCTCGCGACGATCGAAGCGCAGCTCCCAACCGCTGCTGATCCCGACCTTGCTGAAGCCAGCTTTGTCGATGGCGGTACTGACTGTCCCGGTGGCCTCGACGGCGATCGAAAACACCTCCGAGAGCGAGAACCGCGAGAGCAAGGTGGTCAACGCCGACCAATGCAGGCCATCCGAGGAACGCTGCTCCGGTCCGAGACGGAAGACCTCGAACGCCCGTGTGAGCTCCACTTCGCTCGAGCTGCGCAGATCGAGCGCCAGGAGCGTGCTGCCTGCCGGCCCCTCGAGAGGAATGACACCGCAGTCCCGCGCGACCTGGTTGAACGCGGCCACTCGTGAGGCTGCGACGGGGTCACGGGCCGCAAGCGTCTCGAACGCCGTAGAGTCTTCCTCAACGACCAGCTGGAGCAGGGCATGCAAGGCTGCCGCGCGGAGATTCTTCGGCGCTTGCTCGCTGGCCTGTGCCGCGCACACAGCCCCCTCTCGCCAACGCCCTGCCTCGATGTCCAGGCGGGCGCGGAGAAGGTGCAAACCGGCATCCGAGGACGCCTCCTGGCAGCGTTCCAGGGCCTCTGCACAGTGGGCCAGGCGCGCCGCCTGCTCGCCGGATGGCAGACGCGCCAGCTGCAAGGCCAGAGCCAGCTCCAAGTGCGACGGCAAGCCTTGTTCGAGATGCCCGTCGCCTGCGATGATGGCGAGCGCCCGCAGCGCGCGACTTGCAGCCGCCCGCACACGAGCATGCTCGTCAGCTTGAAGGGCCATGAGCAGGGACGAACCGTCGAAACCCAGCTCCTCGGGCAGCGCACTCACCATCGCCAGCGCAAGCGCAAGGCTGGCCCGCAGCATCCAACCCTCGGCAGACAGAAGCCGGGCCAGGGTTTCGGACGAGTACTGTGGTAGACCCCGCCACTGCTCCATCAAGGTCAGCGCCTGGAACGCTGCATCGTGCTCGTCCGCTTGCACGGCATGCTCGACCCAGCCGTCGAAGGTCGCGGGTCCCGCGATGCTCAGCCGACTCGCCCAAGAAGCCTCGACCAGGGCCGGGCTGCTCGCCGTCTCACAGACCTCGCGCAGTAGCTCCTCGGTGCGCCGCTTGGGGAATCGGCTGAGCGCCAGCGCCGCCTGGATACGCCGAGCCGTCGCAAGGGACGCGTCGCCCGTGGCTGCCGACAGCGCCCCCTCCTCGGACTGTCGAATCCGTATCAGGGAGCGCGTGGCTCGTGCATCGACCCGTCGGTGGACCTCCTGCCAGCCGCGAG
Organism: Planctomycetota bacterium; assembly: GCA_029260765.1. Classification (GTDB taxonomy): domain Bacteria; phylum Planctomycetota; class J058; order JAJDCP01; family JAJDCP01; genus JAJDCP01. The sequence continues at coordinate 12,508 of JAJDCP010000028.1, read as the reverse complement.
ACAGGGACAGCGCATCGAGTTGCTCGAGCCAAGCCGCAACCTGCGCCGGCAGCGCCGCAGGGTCGTCGGGGACAGCGGCGAGCAGTCGCCAGCGATCAGCCGTGGCCGATGCGGCCCTGCCGAGCTGTACACAGCAGCGCAGCCGCAGCCGCAGTGCCTGCGCCTGCTGAGGCGCGTCCTGCAGGACGGTATCGAGCAAGTCTAGAGCCTCTCGCGGCTCGCGGGCCTCTTCGGTCAGGATGCGCGCCAGGCCGAGCAGGTCCTCAGGCCTGCTCGAGCCGTGCCGCAAGGCAAGGCGAAACGCCTGCTCAGCCCCCCGTCGATCTCCGAGCACAGCGAAGGCCCGGCCGAGCAGCGACTGCACTTCGTCATCCGCTGCCAACTCCGCGGCCCGCTGCAGGAAGGGCAGCGCTTCCGCCGCCTTGCCGTCGTCCAGCAACAACCTGCCCACGGCCCGTTGGGCGGCGAACAGCGAGGGGTCGAGCTCGAGCGCGGTCCGCAACGCCTCCTGGGCCTCGGCCGGGTGGTCCAGCAGCTGCTCGAGCCCACGCTTCTCCGCGCGCAACGCGGCCTCATGGCGCGTGCGCACAGACAGAGAGCCGAGCGCCAGTAGCAGCGCGCCCGCCAGTAGCGCGAGGCCGACGCCAACGCTGAAACGGGTCGGATGGCGGCGGATCCACAGCAGCACACGCTCAGGCCTGGAGATCGGGCGGGCCAAAACCGGGATGCCACCGAGGAAGCGCTGCAGATCTGCGGCGAGGGCCGCGGCGTTGGGGTAGCGGCCCGACGGGGTCTTGGCCAGGGCGCGCTCAACGATCGCGCTGAGGCTGGCCGGGATCGACGGCTGTATGCGGTGCGGTGGCTCAACGCCGCGCTCGATGATGCGCTGTGCCAGCTCCATCCGCTGCGTGCCGACAAAGGGCGGGCGCCCGACCAGCAGCTCGAACAATATCGCGCCGAGCGCATAGATGTCACAGCTCGGGCCGACGAGCTCGTTGTGGCCCTGCACCTGCTCCGGCGCCATGTAGGCCAGGGTGCCGATCACCGCGCCCGTCTGGGTCAGCTGCTCTGCGGACTCGAGGTCCGCCGCCAGACCGAAATCGCCGATGCGTGGCTGTCCATGAGGCTCCATAAGAATGTTGCCGGGCTTGAGGTCGCGATGTACGACGCCCTCAGCATGCAGGTAGTCGACGGCCGACGCGAGTCGATGGACCAGGGCCGCGGCTTTGCGAGGCTCCATCGGTCCGTCCGTGGCGAGCCGCTGAGCCAGAGATCCTCCTTCCACCAGGTCCATCACGAGGTACGGTGCGCCGTCGGCAAAGTCGACCTCATGGATGGAGACGATGCCGGGATGCCGCAAGCGGGCCAGAGTCCGCGCCTCTCTCATGAAACGTCGGATCCGTACACGGCTCGCCCCAGCGCCGAACAGCAGGCGTTTGACGGCATAACAACGGCCCAGGATGGCGTGCCGGGCCCGGAAGACGATGCCCATCCCGCCACGCGCGATCTCCCCGAGCAGCTCGTAGCTTCCGCAGCGGCCGATGCCCGGAGACTCCGTCGCCGGGTCGGACAAGACCATGGACGGTGTCTCCTCGCCTGTCCCGGACATGCGCTCCAGGCTGCTCACCAGCGACCCGGCGTCGGCCAGCCGGCGCCTCGGGTCGAGGTCCAGAAGTTGATCGAGAAGAGTCTGCAAGGGTCGAAGGATGTCGCGACGTTCGAGCTCGAACAGGTCGGGACTGCCAGACGGAGGCGGCGCGCCCGTCAGGCAGGTGTAGAGCGTCGCGCCGAGCGCGTACAGGTCCATAGGCTTGCCGTTCGAGCTGCGCGCGAGGCCGAGGTCGAATTCCGGTGCCAGAAAAGCCTGCTGCTCCCCTTGAGGATCGCTGTTGCTGTCACTCAAGTGCACATGTTGCTCGCTCGCGAGGAGCAGTTTGGTAGGCCGGATGCCGCCGTGGACGACGCCCTCGCGATGCAGTGCGTGCAACGCACGCGCCGCCTGCAGCGCGAAGCGTAGAACCTGTTCCTGCGGGAGGGGCCCGTTTTCTTCGAGCAGGTCTGCCAGGCTACCTCGGGGATAATGGGGCGTCGCTACCCACAGCCTGGCATCCCCCAGTCTGCCGCAGCCCAGGCTCTCGACCAGGACAGCCGCAGCGCCGCCGCGGGCGAGGTCGGAGACCCGGCTCCAGTGTAGAAGCGCAGCCTCGAGCGCCGAGCTGCTCGAAACCGGCACGAGCTTGATCACTGCAGCCCGGCCGTCCTTCGCACGCTTTCCGAGCCAGAGTCCCGACTCCAGCTTGAGAGGCCCCTCGATATCAAAACCTGGAATCGCCGGGGGCGCTTCGGGTTGTGATGTTCCGATCTGCGTGTCGATGGAGTCAGACATCCCCGAACAGGACCTCCAGTCCGGCCTTGAGCTCACTCGCCTGCGAGCTCCCGTCATCAGGCAGGCTACGCAGGGCCCCTTCGTAGCTGTCGAGCCAGCGCAGCACCGCCTTGCGCAGCACAGGATCAGCGATCTCGGCCAACGCATTTGCCCGGCTGCGTGGCTGCCTCAGGATCTGCCGCACTGTACGGCCGAGACGCCGCCAGGCGAGGCCCAGTGTGTCCTGTTCGTCAAGTCCGATGGTGCGGGCCAGGATGTCGCCGAGCACGTCGTCACGCATGTCGGCCAGGATGCGCTTGACACCCGCCAGAGAGATCCCCTCTCGCTGCGCGATCGCGCGGTTGTCCAACCCGCGAATCAGACGTCCTGCAACGACGTAGATGCGTTGGGGATCGCGCTCAGAGCCTCGCAGAAAGCGCTGGTGCCACTTCTGCAGCGAGTCCAGGATCTCCGCCACCAGGTCCACTGCCGAGACTTCTTGGGGAGTCGGTGCGGCGGGCTCGACGATGTCGGTCAGGGGCACCAGGCGCCGGTGGGCCTTCCAGCGATTGAGCAGCTCGATGCGGACAATCCCGCACAGGAAATTGCGGAAACGGCCGCGGCTGGCGTCGTAACGCGCGTACAGCTGCTCTTTCAGCTTGAGCAGGACCTCGTGCACGATGTCCTCAGGATCACCGAAGTTGCCCTGCGGATCGCGCGAACGCACCAGCAACAGCAGAGGTTCGCGGTAGTTCTGCAAGGCCGTCCAACCCGGCTCACGTCCGTCGCGCAAAGCGCTGCAGGTGGAGTGCCAGAACCCGGTCATGATCTTCGTCCCCAACAGGGAGCCGCCGGTATTCGATCCATCTCGCGGCCTCCTTTGCTCGGGCCGTTGCCGCACAGACAGTGGGGATCCGAGGTTCTATCCCCTGTACCGTAAACCAAAAGCACCAGGGTTCCAAGCCGCGCTCCGGCTCGATCCAAAGGCACAAACATACACAAAACATCCACAAAACGTTGACACTATACGCGAAACGCGTACGATCGCAGGAAATCAGATCTCAGGAGGTCGTCATGCGCTGGTTGGTATTCCTTGTGGCAGGATGTCTGGTTCCCTTGTCTGCGTCCGGCTGCTCCGGCACGTATCCGGCACGCGACCCGGTCGGTGAGACATTCCCGGTGGTTGTGGGACAGTCGCTGGAACAGGCGCGGGTCGAGCTTCCCAGCGACTTGCTGGGCGCGCCCGCTGTATTGTTGATCGGCTACCAGCAGCAGGCCCAATTTGACCTCGACCGCTGGTTGATGGGCCTGCTCCAGGCTGGCGTCCGCGGCCAGGTCATCGAGGTTCCCACCATTCCGGCGCTGGTGCCTACGCTATTGTCAGGCTGGATTGACGAAGGTATGCGCGGAGGGATTCCAGAGGAAGACTGGGGGGCGGTGGTCACCCTCTACGGCGCGGCCGCCGAGCCTGTTGCCGCATTGACCGGCACCGAACGTGGGCAGGTCGCGCGCATCGTGATTCTCGACGCCGAAGGACGCATACTCTGGTTTGACGACAACGGCTACTCGGCCCGCCGAGCGCTCGAAGCCGCGACGGTTTTACAGGAGCTGGAAGCACCGGCACAGGCCACCCGCTAAGAGGGATAGGCCAAGCAGGCCCGGTGTCGTGGGCAGACTCAGTCTTGCTCCGACGGCGTCGACGTTTCATCGTCAGGAGGCCCCTCGCCCTCGGCCTGCTTCGCCTCGGGCGCGCTTGCCTCGCTCTCGACGGCAAGCGGCTTCGTGGGAGCCGGCTTTGTGGCTGGCGTCCAGGTTTCGGACCGCTCCCGCTTCGCCAGATGGATGACATCCCGCAGCCCTTCGGCGTTGCGTGCATTGTCCCAGCGCTGCTGGAAGCCTGCTTCGCTGACCAGCCGGGCAATATGCATCAACGCCTGCAGGTGGAAGTTGCGCTCGTCGGCCGTGCCAATCAACGCAAAGATACAGTGCACCGGCGGTTGCAGCTTCGAGAACCGCACCCCGCCCGGGGCGCGAACTACGACCAACTCGAAGTGCTTCTCGCCCTCGATGATGATGTGGGGCACAGCCAACTCGGGCGTCAGGACCGTGCTCGAAGACTTCTCGCGCTCGAGGAACAGCTCGTACAGCCGGTCTTCGGCGACATCCAAGGCAGCGGCCGCACCGGACGCGATCTTGCGGAACAGCACTTCGGGCTCGAGCGGCTCAGCGATGTCGAGAATCAACGCGTCGTCGACGAGATGGTCGAAGCGGTCGCGAGCGATGTCATCCCGCTCGATGGTGATCTGCTTCAGCTCGGACTCGAGCTCAGGGCGGACCATCGACTTCGACACCACACGCTTGACCAGGTAAACCAAGGCCGACTCTCGGTCGATGCGCCGGTGGACATAAAAGATATACCAACACAGCGCGACCAGGCAGAAACCGAACGACAGCAGTAGAGGCGTCCAACCCATCTCTGCAATCAGCAGGAAGTAGATCCCGATCGAGAGCAAGGGCAAGAACGGTACGCCCGGCATGCGGAACGTCGGCCGGTAGTTCTCGAGGCCGCTGTAGCGCATGATCAGCAACGAGACCTGCACCATCGCGAACATGCACAACAGCATCGTCGAGGCGGTCTTGACCAGGTCTTCGACCGACAACGCCGCGATCACCGCACCGAGGAACAACGAGGTGAAAAGAATCGCCAGCAGAGGCGTTCCGAACCGCGGAGAGGTCTTCGCCAGCCACGCGGGCACCAACCCGTCCCGCGCCATCGCCAGCGGCGAGCGTGACGCCGCCAGAATCCCCGCGTTGGCCGTAGTGGCGAAGGCGAGGAAGGCCGCGATATCGACCAGCACGGCGACGACGTTGCCGCTGGATTGCTTGGCGGCATCGTACAGGGGCGTCAATGAGCCGCTGAGCATCTCTGGATCGCTGACGCCCACGACCACGAACACCGCACCCAGGTAGAGCACACTGACGATGCCGATGGCCATAAACATCCCCAACGGCAGGTTGCGTTGCGGATTGACAACCTCCGAGGCGACCGAGGCGACCTTGGTCAACCCGCCATAGGACACGAAGACCATGCCCGCCACCGCCAACACCGAGCCGAAGCCCGAGGGCATGAAGGGCGCGAAGCGGGCAGGCTCGGCGTCGGGCAGCGCGGTCAGGATGAACAGTGCCAGGATCGCGATCAGCGCGAACACCAGCACGACCTGGAGCTTTCCGCTCTTGCCCGCCCCGAAGACATTGATGACCGTGAACAGCAGCAGCGCGACCAGGGCCGTCGCTTTCACTGCTGTCAAGCCAGCTTCGGGGAAGAAGCTCAGCGCCAGGGCGCCGATCCCGACCAGCGCAAAGGCGGTCTTCAGGGCGATGGAGAGCCAGTTGGCGAAGCCGGCGATGGTTCCCGCCAGCGGGCCCAGGCTGCGCTCGATGAAGAAGTAGCTGCCGCCAGCCATCGGCATCGCCGTGGCCAGCTCGGCTTTCGCCAACATCACAGGCAGGATGCCGATGATGGCCAGCGCATAGGCAAGCACCACGGCTGGCCCGGCCTCGGCGAAGGCGATGCCAGGCAAGACGAACAGCCCGGAGCTGATCATCGCGCCCGCCGCGATGGCAAACACGTCGAACAACCCCAGAACCTTACTGTCTCCAGAACCTTTTGCAGACGCCACCATCCACCCTCCTGGGAAGGAAGGGGACGCTATCAGATTGCGCGGCGTGGGTCCAGCGGGTGTCGAGGCCGGGGAGCCCTGGCTGGCAGCGGGAGCACTCGTCGCCTGGGGTAGAGCGGCCTCCTCAGCGCACCGCCGCTCCGCAGGTGATCACAAAGGCATCGATCTCCTGGCGCAGAGAGTCATGGTCTGCCAACCCGGTGAGCAAGTCCTGGGGCAGGCCCTGCACGCCGACCAGCGCCCCGAGCAGCGCCCCGAGCACCGCGCCGCGGTGGCAGTTGTCGCCACCGCAGCGGGCGTTGGCCAGCAGTGCACTGCGGGCGTCCCGCTGGTACCGCGCGAGCAAGTACAACACGGCGGGGACAGCACCGTCCACGTAGCAGGCCGAAGACACCTTTCCGCCCACGAAAGACCGGTCATCCAGTTTCTCAGCAGCCGCGCGCTCGGCGCTGGCAACGATGCCGGGGCCTGCGACACGCGCGACCGCGCTGCGGACGTCAGCCCCGGCGCAGAGTTGTTCGAACAGCCCTGCCACGCCTCGGGCATAAACCTCGAGACGGTCGGAACGATGGGTCAGCCGCAACTGCTCGAGGACAGCGGGACTCTCGGCACCGCAGGCCAACACCATCGGCAGGACGAACACCAACCCTCCGATGCTGGCCGTGTTGTGTCCCTGCTCGCCAGCGCACTCCCTCGGGGGCTTGCCGGAAGCCCAACGCGCAAAGAAGTCGCGATGGAACGACTCGGCATAGGTGTCGTTGTGGCTGTCACGCGTGGTCATGAATGCGATATAGCGTGCGAGCCAATCGTCGGCCTGGTACCCACCGCAGGACGCGATGCTCTGCAGCAGGAGGCGCACGCAGCGCAGATTGAGCGTGTTCTCCCCAGCGGCCATCCCCTGGTGGTAGTGCAGCTGGGGCTGGCTCCAGAAGTGCTTGCGGCCCTTGAGGATCACGCCGCCGACAATGTCCCCGGATGACCCGCCACGGCCGTGACCGCCGGTGTTGCTCTTGGCCAGCAACGAGTCGGGGTGCAGCCTGCGTGGGGCCAGGTAGCCGTCAAGCTTCGGGTAGTCGCGATCCAGGGCCGCGGTGTTGTAGTACCAATGCACGGGCATCGCCAGGGCGTCACCGATGAACATCCCCAGCAAGGCGCCGCGCATGCGTTCAGTTCGGGTAGGCATAGCAGAATCTCCGAAGGGGCTCCAACGAACGTCTAGATATTGTATACATCAACCTCCCGTTCAACACAAGCCATCACACCAATGAGACAGGGAAACTTCGGAACCTCCGAGGCCCGACTGACACCTGTGCAATATCTAGACATCTATCCTGGGGCCCGTCGCCCAACGCCAAAAAAGACGCTGGGCGCACTGGGTGGCACTAGTGCCGCAGTGCGATAAATGAGGTACAGTGCGGCCTCGGCGCGCCGACGAAGGCAAGACGCCGCATAACAGCGAGGGTCAGGACGTGCCAAGAGTCGAAGCCAAGTGCAGCAAGTGCAATAGGCCCTACAGGAGCAAGAAATCGGACATCGGCAAGAAGGTCCGCTGCAAGAAATGTGGCGCATCGTTCATGATCAAGGCACCCCCTGCAGGCAAGTAGAGCGTGCCGTCCAGCGCGAGCCTCTGGCTCGATCGCCCCTCGGGGTCGCCTCAGTCCTGCTGCTCGCCCGCCTCTTCACTGCCAGGAGAGACCGCTGAGAAGCGCACGTCGTGCTTGCTCGGCTGATGAAAGTGGCGGTCGTCGTCGTCGTCATGCACCGCGCCATCGATCCAGGGATCCGTGTGCACCTGAATGTCTCCGATGCGGGCGTCGACCTCACGGATGCGATGGGTGACCCGGCTCGCGATCCGGTGGCCTTCGACGACGCTCAAGTTGCCGTCCACCGCCATGTCCAGAGCCACGTGCAACCACGCGCCGACCTGCACAACTTTGACGTTGTGCAAGTCGCGGACCTCGGGATCGGCCTTCAGCACCGCCACGATGCGCTCGATGAGCTTGGGGTCGCCGGGTGTACCGACCATTAGAATGTGCAGGTTGTTCCAGGCCTCCCGCGCGGCCATCAGCATCACGAAGACACCGATCACACCTGCCGCGAGCACGTCGATCCACGGCAACGCCAGGCTAGCCGCCACGATGCCAACCACCGCCACGATCGACGCCAGTGAGTCCTGGCGGGCATCGGCGCTTGCGGCCAACAGCACCGGAGAGCCCACCTTCTCGCCGAGCCGCCAGTAGTAGCGGTGGAGCGCCTCATTGACCACGATCGCTACCAATGCAGCCGCAGCCCCCCACAATTTGGGGGCGACCAGGGCCTCGGGCGCCAGAGCCCTCTCGACAGCCTCGGTGATGATGAAGACGCCGGCCGCCGCCATCACGCCGCAGACGAATAACGCGCCCAGGGTCTCAGCGTTGCCATGGCCGTAGGGATGGCCCTTGTCCGCCGGCTTCTCCGCGAGCCTCAAGGCCAGGTAGGTGGCGAGGGAGTGGAAGACATCGGTGATGTTGTGCAGGGCGTCCGCCATCAGGGCTGCGGAGCCGGACAGTGCCGCGACGACGATCTGCCCGATCGAGAGCAGCGCTTTGACAACCGAGCCGATCAGCGAGGCCCGCTTGCCACCGACCGCGGTCGTGGGATAGGAACCGCTGGTCGCAGCCAGAGCAGCTGTAGCAGCTTGCGCTGGTGCCGGGTTTTCGGGTTTGGGGCTGGTCTCGAGATCCGTAGCCAATGTGCCTCCACGGCTGTCGCGTGCAGCCATTGTAGCAGACGGGACGCGGACTCACTGACTCCCTCCGCGAAGAACTCGCAGGCAGGTATCTGCCGCAGCATCAAAGTCGACGCCGCCACGAATCTCATACAACGGTACGCTGGCGAAGGTCTCCAGGTAGGGTCCCGGTACTAGCCGTCCACGCCATGGTCGCCCGTCGGGCCTGGTGTGGAACACCCCGGGCGACTTCGTCACCGCCCCGAGCAGATCGGGTCGGGCGGCGAGACTGGTCGGTTCAAGGACGACAGGCGCGCGGCTCGCGCGCTCCCAGTTGAGCACGCAGAAAGCCGCCAGAGGCGCACGCCACTGGAAGCGGTCGGCCCCGAAGATGTCCGAGACCATCACATCGTATTTCTCCTCCAGATCCCATAGCTCAGCGCTCGGCAGCCGGCGAAGTTGCTCGGCCCGAGCCTTGGGCAATAGTGGGACGAGGTCGGGGTTGTTCAACAGGGTTCCGGGGTTGACCCGAGGCATCTTGGGCACCCCGGCCATGTCCACCCCATCCGTGCCACGCCGTACCAGCAGCCGGTCGTTGCTGGCAAAGGAGAGTCCCCGGCTCAGCAGGCGCAACGCCAGGGTGGATTTGCCTCCACCGGACAGTCCTGCGATGCCGAGCCCGCGGCCTCTGTCGACAACGCCTGCGGCGTGGCATAGCACAGAGCCGTCGCGCAGCAGCCAGGAGATGTACTGCGAAACGATGAAATTGACCACCTGGTTCAGGTTGTCCAAGCAGGGCCCGAAGATCAGACGTTCGCGCTCCCCGAGCAGGTACTGCATGCCTGTGCGGACCTTGCGACAGACGCGTCCGTCGGGGAAGTCGACGAAGCTGTCCTTGCGCCCCACCTTGCCCGGGGCCCGCGGCCAATCGAAAAAGTCCAGGTCCAAGGCCGGCTCCGGCATCTGTAGAGCATCCACAAACACTTGCGGTTCGCCGGCTTCTGCCAAGAGCGGCCGAAAGTAACCCGTCAAGTAGGCGGCGACTTCGGGCGCATTGCTCGCGACCCGAATCAGACAGGGCCCGATCCCCAACCACACGACCGCATCGCAGCTCTGGCCTGCACGGACCTGGCTGCGCAGGCTGTCCATCGTCACCACAATGCCTCCAGTGCGTTCGTCGGCCGCCCAACCGGCCGCGGGGAGCTTCCCATTCCTCCCCAGGGTAACGTCTGCGCGATGGGAACACCGCAGTCCGCCTGCGATCTGGTCTGCGCACGGCCCCATCGAAACCCAACGCAAGGGTGCGCAGGCTCGAGATCGACACGTACGCGTTGCTGCGCCGGCCCGAGGTGCAGCGTCTGGCGCCCGTGCGAGTTCCCCGTGTGCACTTCTCATGCCCTGGCCGGCGGGCTATAATGTATCGATGCACAAAACCAGCAGTCCGGCCATTTCCGTCGTCTGCGCGACATACAACCGCACGGACGTCTTACGCCACGCTATCGCCAGTGTCCAGTCCTCGACACTCTCAGATTGGGAGCTGATCGTGGTAGGAGACGCTTGCACCGACGACACAGCCGAGGTGGTCGCGAGCTTCGCCGATGCGCGCATCCGCTTTTTCAACCTGGAGCGCAATTGCGGCGAACAATCCGGGCCGAACAACTTCGGCTGCCGCCAGGCGCGGGGCCGATACGTGGCCTTTCTCAACAATGACGACCTGTACTTTTCCGATCATCTGCAACGCGCACTCCGCCAACTCGAGAGCTCCGGGGCGGACCTGGTCTTCTCCAGCCTGGTCGTTGCAGAAGAGGATGCCGCAGGCCAGCTCAACTTCAGGCTGGTTGCGCCGTGGATTCCTTCGCGGCGCTTCCACCCGATGCACTACGTGCCCGCCTCGGCCTGGGTGTTCTCGCGCGCGCTCTTCGAACGCGTCGGAGGTTGGCGTCCAGCACGGGAGCTCGATATCGAGCCCTCACAGGACTTCCTCTTCCGCGCCTGGCGGCTGGGTTGTGAGCTACGCTTGCTGCCCGGGCTGACCGTGTTGGCCGTGCCGTCCGGCGGCCGCCAGGGCTGCTACAGCACCCGGAGCGCGCTCCATGATCGCCTGGTCGCCGCGATGACGGACGAGGATGCCTTCCGTGCGCGTATCCTCGAGCAGCTCGCGCTCGCGATGCCCAGCCCCTGGGCACGCTTCAAGGGACTGCTCCGCCACGGCCTGGGCCATAGCCTGGGCACGCTGCTCTACCAGCGCGGGATCCACCCCAAGGCCTGCTTGTACCGACTGCGCTTTGGTGAGCGGGGCGCCTTCCTGCGGTCGCTGCGGCGCACCCGCGGGCAGCCAGCAGAGAGCCCTGCGACCGGTCAGGAAGGGCGTGTGGAGCGCTGGCTGCGCCGGCTGCGGCAGTAGATCGCCTGGTGGAACGAGGCCGCGGCAGAATCTTCTGGAGCTGCCTGGCCGCGCTGGGTACCACTTCATGGGTGACCTGCTTTGCTGGGGAAGCGAGACCATGAGCTTCTTTGAACCTGAGCGTGATGGTTTCCGCGCCACGGCCCATACCACGGGACCCTGGAGCCCGGCCCACCAGCACGGGGGTCCGCCGATCGCGCTGCTGGGCCGCGCCTTCGAGCAGTTCGAGGGCGGCGGGCGCAGGGTCATGCGTGTGACCGCGGACATCTTGCGGCCAGTTCCCATCGCCGGGCACCATGCGTTGCACGTCGAGGTCGTGCGTCCAGGGAAGCGCGTGCAGCTTCTCAAGGGCAGCCTGTCGGTCGCGGGCGAGGTCGTGATCCGCGCCTCCTGCTGGCGCATGCGGCAGACCGAGCTGCCGCTGCAAGCGACGGAGAGCGAGTCTCCGGCAAGACCTCCAGAGGACAGCGATGCCTTCGTGTTTCCGTTCTTTGGCACCGAGCACGGCTACCACCACTCGATGGAGCTGCGCATCGCCAGGGGCACCTTCGGACAGGGACCCACGCAAGCGTGGCTGCGCATGCGCCGGCCCCTCCTGCCCGGCGAAGAGCCCAGCGGGCTGCAGCGGGCGCTGATCGCCGCGGACTCGGGAAACGGCGTGAGCGCAATCCTCGATTGGCGCGAGTGGCTGTTTGTGAACCCCGACCTGACCGTGACTCTGTTCCGCTACCCCGCCGGAGAGTGGGTCTGCTTGGACGCCCGGACCGATGTCAGCGCCGAAGGCGTGGGGCTGGCCAGCTCGATTCTGCGTGACCGGCAGGGGGCATTTGGACGCGCGCAGCAGACGCTGTTTGTGGATCGGCGTTGAGGGAGCTGGACAGATGAGACCACTGCTCTTGCGGCGTGTTCTGCCGCGGCTTGCAGCGGAGTTGGAGAAGAACCTTCGCGAGGACGGCCGCGACGACCTGGGCATGCAGGTCGCTGGTTTGCAGCTTGTGGATCGTTGCCGTTGCGGCGATCACTTCTGCGCTACGATCTACACGGCTCCCCAGCCGGAAGGTGCTTACGGGCCTGGGCATGAGAGTATTGAGGTGGAAGGCATCGCGGGCTGGGTTGTGCTCGATATCGACGCGGGCAAGATCGTGTGCATCGAGATCCTGTACCGGCCGGATGTGCGAGCGGAGGTGCTCCGGGTTCTTCCTTGAGGGGGTTGCGGCGGGCTTCGGCCCCATCAGGAATGAGCGCCACCTGGATGTCCTCGGTGGCTCATCCACTGCGTACGCGGCTTCCAGCGCTGTAGCGTCGGTCTGTGACCGACGAGAAGACCGCTCGGCACGGAACCACCCCAGATC
>JAJDCP010000027.1 GCA_029260765.1 Planctomycetota bacterium | reverse complement strand
AGGTTGATGCGGCGGCTCGGACGGACCCGACTCCGACTCGGAACCCGCACCCGAGCCCGGATCCGAGCCCGATCCCGAGCCCGGTTCCGGTTCCGACCCCGAAGGACCGAAACCCGTGGGGACCGAAGACCGTGAAGACCGAGGGCCGTGGTCGACGGTCGATCGCGATGAGACTGTGAACATCGATGCTGGGGGCATCGGACGCCACTTGCGGGCTATGGTCGGCATCGAGCCACTTGGACGACTGCCCCCGTTCTGTCGACGACGTGCGGCCTGAGCGAGTTGCGATGGCATGCTGTCATGGGGTTCGGGGCGCACCCCGATTTCTTCGGCCCGGCAGCCATCGGTCACTGAGCTGTATGCATCGCTCACACCTTCGAGTCCGAGTGCCCAGTGCAGTCGCTGTGGGGCGTGGGGCTTCCGAGCCTGCCGCAGTCTTCTTGACCGCAACTCCAAACGGGTTCGCACCCTGAAGTCATGCCTGAGTGGCGCGAGTACTCGCCCCCGGGTTGAGCTTGGCGAGCGGCGCCTCTGGCGGAGTGGGCCGGGTCGGGTATGAGCCTGGCTGCTCTGCGAGTGCTACTTGGGGGCTATGTTCAGCGTCCTTTCTCGGCCGACATCGAGGTATCCGAGGTGTTGAGCCTCCAGCGTCGCCTGCGTGAGGTCTGATCAGTCAATTCGGTCCTCGGTTCTCGGTCCTCCAGCCTTCGTGTTCGGCCCACGCAGTCGGCCATCGGGCATCGCGAGCCGGGGTCGCGGTCGGGGTCGCAGTCGCGGTCGCAGTCGCAGTCGGATCCGGGCCCGCAACCGGATCCGGCCACGCGCGCCTGGCCGCCGCAGTGACCGCGGCAACCATCACGAGCCGGCCTTCGGCCGACTCTCGGCCACCCCTTCGGAATCGAACACCCCTGAACTCGGCTCCGCAATACCGTCTTGCCGCTCGCCCTCCGCCCTGGCACCCTGCTTGCTCTCGCAAACCTCACAATCTCTGATTTGACAGGGGGTTCCCATCCCCGACGGAGGCAACCGGCGCGCCAGGCCTCCGGGTCGCCTGCGGCGACGGCCAGACGGGGGCATTGCGAAACTCTGGACGGGCATAAGGTCGAACAAGGCTAGCAAGAAGCAGTGCGTCGGTCTGGGGTCGCTTCCGAGGCCCGAGCCGGACGCTGAGCGGGATCGCGAGGCCGAGGGCCGATCGCGATGGCGAGACCGATGCATATCCCGAACTGGTGGGCCTGAGCGGGCGTCAGGCCTCGGCCAGCACAAAGCCTCGATTCCTCCGAACGGGAGCCCCGCTGGCTCGTCTCCCAACGTGCCAGCGGGGTCGGTCAGCAACGACGCCAACTTCAGCATCGCGACCGGCACCGACGTGAACGAGCCAGGAACCTCCCGCGCCGGACCTGCCGTGCGCTTTATCCCAGAGGGTCAGACCTGCTCGTCGCTCAGGGGTTGAAGATCGCCTCGTGGAGCTTGCGGCGTGCCTCGCGCATCTTGCGCATGCGGCGCTTCATGCGACGCTTCATGAACTCGAACATCGACAGCTCCTCCTGTGCCTGTTCTTGCACAGGCGGCGCCCAATCCTTGGGCGGAGCGTCGCTGACCGACGAGCGCGCGGAGAGGGAATCCCGCAGCGCGCTCAGGCTGGCGTGCAGCTCGGCGGCCTGGGCCTGCAGGCGCGGCCGGTCGCGCAGCAGCTCGAGGGCTGCCGCGAGGTCGGCGAGATCATCATCGAGGCCAGCGAGCAGCTCGTCCTCGTGATCTGCGCGCTCCCAAGCGGTGCCGGCGGTGCACATCGCGGCCATGAAGTCCTCGAAGCGGACGCCGGCCGTGCGCCAGATCGGGTCGCTACGCAATGTGGCGAACACGACATTCGGGTCACCGGCCTCGCCGCTACCGGTCTTGGCGAAGGCGAACTGCGGCAGCTGGAGGCCGGCGTCGAAGACCGCGTCGAGGGTCGCCTGGTAGGAGGCATCCCATGGCTGAGTGGCAAAGTACTGCTCGACGGCGAAGAAATCGAGCTCGCGGGTGAAGTGCTCGGAACCCGGGATCTGGGCCGCGAGCGGAGCAATGAGCAGGAGCGGAAACAGAATACGGGTCATCTCGTTCCTCGGTGCTGGTGGTGGTACTGCGTACGACGCGCCGCGTGTATTCCCTATTCAAGGCTAATGATACAGATGAGCGCCCCTTCCGGACATCTCAACTCTGCTGGTCCCGCTCCGACGCGAGTGCTCGCTCGTCGGTCATGATGTCCCTTGGACTCTTTCCTGGGCTCCGCCGAGTCTTTTTTTCTTCTTCTTCGCCGTCTCGAGGTCGTTTGCATGCATGAGGCGCAGCCGGCTATGTGGCTCTTCCGCGCCACGCTCTCGCCCCCCAGACTCAGCCACCAAGACCACGCCGAGCTCAGGGGTTTTCGATTCCGAAGGGGCTCGTCATGGTTGCGGCTGTCACTGCGGCCGCCAAGCGCGCGTGGGGCGAAGACGAAGTTGGATCCGGTTGCGTGCCCGGATCCGACCGCGCCCCCGCCTCTCGATGACCGATAGCCGGCTGCGTGGGCCGAACAAGAAAGCCCGAGGACCGAGAACCGAGGCCCGAGGCGTCTGGGTGTGGACCGGGGCCGAAATCGACCGACTGAGCGCCGTTGGCCACCACAACAGATCGCTGGGCGGAGGTTCTCGCTCTCCCTACCAGCTCTTGCGGGCGGACGGACTCACTTGATTCCACTGGGCCCGAGCCAGGATTCCATGTCGATCACGCTTTCTTTCGCTGGCCTTCCACCAAGCCACAACAGAACAGCGTCCGAGGCATGCTTGAACCCGGCCACATAGGCCGTCCCAACCTCTTTCTCCGCCTCAGAAAGCACGACTTCCCAGTTCTGGTTGTGACCGCCTCGACGAACGATATGCCCCACGCGGTCGCCGCTACTCTCAGCGCCGAATCCGAAACAGAAGGTGAATGCCCTATACCCTTCCCCGTGGGCAGTACTGAAGAAATCAAGCTCTGCATGATGTTGGTCAGTCATCTGCTCGAACGGAATGGTCTGAAACGGCCAGTATGTTCGATCCTCCTCCATGCTCGCGTTCTTCTCCAGCAAACGTCCGAATCCAGACCCGTGACGGGGCGTCACTCCCCGCGAAGCCAGCGTCGCCAGGTCCGCACGGCCACGGGCTGGGGCAGGGCCAGGGCGATCTCGAGCAGTTTCGACAGGTCGAGGTTCGGCAACAGCAGGCTGCGGGCCGGCAGCACTTCCCGGTAGCCGGCATCTTCGAGCATGAAGACGCGCAGCCCGTCGTACCTGACGAACCACACCTCGCGCACGCCCAGCCCGCGGTAAACCTCGAGCTTGCCGATGCCTCCGGAAGTCCAGATCACCTCGATGGCCAGCGTCGGCCTGTCGGGCGCCGCTCTCGGCGCCGCCGGGTCGAGCAGATAGTAGCACTCATCGGGCTCGAGACCCCGCTCGAGGGGACGGCTCTTGAGCGTCCAGGAGCCCGCCCCGGACAGGTCGATCTCGAACTCATCGGCGTAAGCCTCGACAAGCCTGGCGACGGTCTTCTTCAGTTCCTCGTGGCTGTGCGAAGGGCTCATCAGCTCGAGTTCCCCTGCGAGGAAAATGATGCGCGGGCGGGCGCTCTCGCCCCGGATCTCGAGCAGCCGCTCGTAGTCCTCCCAGCGGGCCCCGTGCAGGAGGACACGCTGGTCGGGGTCCTCCGTCGGGCTGCGCCGTGGCGCGCGGGTCTGCAGCTCTGTGCCCATGCCGCTCTCCTCAGTCCCGGACGCTGCTCCTCAACACCGTCCACCTGGGCTAGCATAAGTCAAAGGCCTCGCACGCGCCCATACCGATCTCAGGAACCAGCTGCGGTGCGACGCGGACACCCCCTGCGGACGTGATTGTCGATTTTGGCGCTGGCGCTGATCCTGTGTGACCAGAGGTTGCACCAGCCGCGGCGTCAGGCGCCGCAATTTCTGCTGGCGATGGCAGACAACCCCCGCCGAGGATGGTACCCTCTGCCTCCCTTGCCGGTCCCATCTCTGCCGCACTGCGGCATCGGCCGGCTGAACGGAGGCTCGAGATGTTGCGAACCCATACCTGCGGAGAGCTTAGCGCTTCCCACGCTGACGCTGACGCGACCATTTGCGGCTGGGTGCACGCTGTGCGCGACCAGAAAAAGGGCGGCCTGTACATCGACCTGCGCGATCGCTACGGCCTGACCCAGGTGCGCATCAACTACGAGGCGCAACTCGAGCTGTACAACGCGTTCAAGAACGTCCACAAAGAGTCCGTGCTGCGGGTGCGCGGGCGTGTGGAGCGGCGTCCCGAAGGGATGGTCAACCAGAAACTGGCCACAGGCGAGATCGAGCTCGCTGCTGCAGAAGTCGCGCTCTTGAACACCTGCGCCGACCTGCCTCTGGAAATCCGCGCACGCGACAACGAGCTGGCGGGCGAAGAGACGCGCCTGAAGTTCCGGTACCTCGACCTGCGCAGACCCTCGATGCAGAAGAAGATGTTCGCACGTTACCAGACCATCGAAGCCATCCGCGCTTCTTTGGGAGAAGACGGCTTCATCGACATCGAGACGCCGCTGATGATGCGCAGCACGCCGGAAGGCTCACGGGACTTCGTGGTGCCGAGTCGCACCTTCCCTGGCCAGTTCTACGCGTTGCCCCAGAGCCCTCAGATCTACAAGCAGCTGTTGATGGTTTCGGGGTACGACAAGTACTTCCAGATGGCCCGCTGCTTCCGCGATGAAGACGCGCGCCGAGGCCGGCAGCTGGTCTTCACCCAGATCGACCTCGAGATGAGCTTTGTCCATCAAGAAGATGTCTTTGCGGTCGTGGAGAAGTTCCTCGTGGCCGTGTCGAGCAAGGTCTACGGCATCGAGGTGGAGACTCCCTTCCCACGTTTCAGTTATGCCGAATGCATCCGCCGCTGGGGCATCGACAAGCCCGACCTGCGTTTTGGGCTCGAGCTCTGCACGCTGCAGGATCTATTCGCCGCTTCGCCGCTTCCGCTGCTGGCAGAGGCCCAGGCCAACGGACTGATCAGCAAAGCGATGCGCGTGCCCGGGGGGGCCTCGAGCGTCAAGAAGAAGATCTTGAAGGGCTTTGAGAACCATGTGCGCAGCTTCGGCGCCCAGGGCTTGTTCACGACCAAGTACAAAGACGGCGCTTTCGCGACCGGAGCCGCCAAACACATTCCCGCCGAGGCGGTGCCTGCCATCGTCGAGCGCGTGGGTCTGGAAGAGGGCGACCTGTTGATGTTCGTCACGGGCAGCCCGGTGGTGGCCAACAAGGCGATGGGCAACCTGCGCAACATCGTCGGCGACTTCCTGAATCTGCGTCCAGGCGACGACTGGAAATTCCTCTGGGTCGTCGACTTCCCGTTGTTCGAGCAAGACGAGCAGAGCGGTGCCTGGAACGCGATGCACCACCTGTTCTCGATGCCGCGCAGCGAATTCATCGGCAAACTGCGTGAGGATCCTGGAGCCGTGATGGCACAGCTCTACGATGTGGTGCTCAACGGCGTCGAGATCGGCAGCGGCAGCATCCGCGTCCATGACCCGGCCTTGCAGCTCGAGATCATGGATATCTGTGGCATCCCAGAGGCCCTGGCACGCGAACGCTTTGGCTTCCTGCTCGAAGCTCTGGGATTCGGTGCACCGCCGCACGGGGGCATCGCCCTGGGCATCGACAACCTGGTGATGACCATGCTGGGAGAGACCAACATCCGTGAGGCGATCGCGTTCCCGAACAGCTCGAACGGGCGCTTCCTGTGCGACGGCTCCCCTTCGGCGCTGGAGCCCGATCAGATCGAAGAGCTGCACCTGCGCGTGCAGGTCGAGTCCCCCGCGACAGCCTGATGGACAAGGCGCAGCAGACCCTGCTGAGCTACGACGCGCGCATGCTCGAGCATCGGCCGGGGCCGGGGCATCCCGAACGCCCCGAGCGGCTCGCTTCGATCGTGCGTCTGCTCGAAGACCGTCCTGTGATCGGTAGTCGCTGGCAAGCTGCGTTGCCCGCCGAGCGTGCGGCGCTCGCTCGCGTCCATCCTGAGGCCCATATCGATCGAGTCGAGGCGGCCCGCGGCAGGCGGGCGTTCTTCGACGGCGACACCGCGGCCTCTGAGCGCAGTGTGGAAGCCGCCTGGCTGGCGGCGGGAGCTGCGGTGCAGGCGACCGAAGCGGTCTGCCGCGGTGAGGCCCGCAATGCTTTTGCCCTGGTGCGGCCGCCGGGCCACCACGCTGAGGCCTTACGGGCGATGGGCTTCTGCCTGTTCAACAACGTGGCCGTGGCCGCTGCCCATGCCCGTGCCGCGCTCGGCATCGAGCGGGTGTTGGTGGTCGACTGGGATGTCCACCACGGCAATGGCACGCAACACAGCTTCGAAGAGCGTGATGATGTCCTGTTCTTCAGCAGCCATCGGTTTCCCTTCTATCCCGGGACGGGTAGCCTTCATGAATGCGGCCGCGGCCAGGGGCTGGGGTTCACCGTCAATGTGCCGATGCCCGCGGGCATGGCCGACGGCGATTTCCAGCAGCTGTTTGCGGAGCTGCTGGTGCCGGTGGCCGAAGCCTACCGCCCGCAGTTGATTTTGGTCTCGGCGGGCTTCGACGCACACCGCGATGATCCGCTCGGAGACCAGAGGCTCAGCACCGAGGGCTTCGCCGGTCTCTGTGGAACGTTGGTCAGTCTTGCCCGGCGTTTCGCGGACGAGCGTCTGGTGTTGGTGCTCGAGGGCGGTTATGACCTGCCTGCGCTCGCGGCCAGCGCGCGCGCCTGCATCCAGGTCCTGGCCGGCGAAACCGCGCCGGAGGCGGGCGTGGCGGGTCCGTCGGGGCAGAAACTGCTGAAGTCCTGCCTGCAAATGCAGAGCCGCTACTGGAAGCTCTGATGGCAGGGATTGCGGACTCCTGCTAGATTCAGGGAGGCAGACGCACGCCACAGGGGCACGCATGCGCCTCGTCCGAGCGCAAGTCACCCATTTTCGCAGCATCGTGGACTCGAACGAATTCGAGCTCAATGGGCTCACGTGTCTGGTCGGCAAGAACGAGTCCGGCAAGACGGCCCTCCTGCAGGCTCTGCATCGCCTGAATCCCCATGGCCCGGAAGACGCGGGCTTCAACATCGAGGATGACTACCCGCGCCGCTTCCTGCTGGACTATGAAGAGCGCCACCCCGAAGGGGAGGCGGTGGTCGTACGCAGTGTCTGGAAGCTGGAGCCCGACGACACACAGGCCGTCGAAGAGGTGCTGGGTCCGGGTGTGTTGATCGACGACAGCGTCCACATCACCCGCGACTACGCCGGCCGTCAGCTTTGGGCGGTCAAGATCGATCGCAGCCTGGCGTTCGGCAATGTGCTCGAGGCTTCGACCCTCGACGAGCTCGAGCTCGAAGAAGCACGCACGCAGAAGTCGGTCAAACGCCTCATCAGTTATCTCGAGGAGCAGGAGGACGCGCTCAGCGAACGGCAGCAGGCGCTGCTCGGGATGTTGCACGCCCAGTTCGAAGACGGCAGTGCGATCGAAGCTGCCATCGACATCCTCAGCCGACGCGCGCCCACCTTCCTGTACTTCTCCGCCTACCATTGCATGCCCGGACAGGTGCAGCTCGAGGCCCTGGCGACAAGGAAAGAGCAACGCCAGCTCAGCCCTGAGGACCAGGTTTTCCTCGCCTTCCTGAGCCTGGCCGGCATCACTCTCGACGCCCTGTTGAGCCTCGATCAGTTCGAGCCCATGCTGTCGCGGCTCGAGGCAGCGGGTACACGCATCACCCGGGAGGTCTTCCGCTACTGGACGCAGAACCGCAGGCTGCAGGTCAAATTCCACCTCGACGTCGGCCGCGCAGGCGACCGGCCGCCTTTCAACAGCGGCCGGGTTCTGCGCACGCGGATCTACAATCCCGACCACGAGATCAGCTTCTCCTTCGACCGTCGCAGCTCGGGTTTCGTCTGGTTCTTCTCTTTCGCCGTACTCTTCTCACAGTACCGCCGCAGCCACGGGAACAAGCTCGTCATCCTGCTCGATGAGCCGGGCCTCAGCCTGCATGCTACGGGCCAGACCGATCTGCTCCGCTACATCGAGGAGCAGCTTCTGCCCCAGCACCAGGTGATCTTCACGACCCACTCCCCCTTCATGGTTCCGGCCTCCAACCTGCGTTGCACGCGCACCGTCGAAGATGTCGTAGAGCGGCTCCCGGACGGCACCGTCGAGGTGCTCGGTACCAAGGTCCGGCGCGACGCCCAATGCACGGATCCGGCCACTCTGCTGCCCCTGCACGCAGCCCTGGGTTACGAGATCTCGCGCAACCTGGCCGTGGGCAAACACACGCTGCTCGTACAGTCGGCTGCCGAGCTGCTGTACCTGCAGGCATTCTCGCTCGAGCTGCAGAATCGCGGCCGTGTGGGGCTGGATCCTCGTTGGCAGGTGTGTCCTCTGGGGAGTATCGAGAAGATCCCCGCCTTCCTGAGCCTGCTCGGTCGCAACAATCGAGAGATCGCGGTATTCAGCAATCTGCCTGCGCATATGGATCTGCGCGGGGTCGCCCTGTTGAAGAAGAGCCGTGTTCTGTCCGCCAGCATGTACACGGGTGTGCCGGACTCGAGCATCGAGGACATGCTCGGCAAGGCGGTGTTCTTCGACCTGGTCAACCGGGCCTATGGTTTGACCAAGAAGCAACGCTTGCTCGAGGCACAGTGCGCGCGGGTGGCTGGCATCTGCAACTTTGCCCGTGAGGCGCTCCGTGCCCGCAAGCAGAAAGCCTTCGACCTGCTGCGGCCGGCTGTCTATCTGTTCGAGCGCCGCGCCAAGCTGCTGAAAGGGGCCTCGGCGGCTGAACGCCCGCTGGAGCTTTTCGAGAGTCTATTCTCGGACCTGAATGCTCTGTTGTGAGGCAGCCAGCGAAGCCGATGGAACGCAAGGCCCTACAAGCACTTTGGGAACAGACTCTCGGCCTGGAGCCCGAATGGTCGAAGCTGTCTGGCTATGAAACCTACAAGATCGCGCCCCGTGACCTGCTGGTGGCCGAGCTGCAAAGCGGACGTGCACCCTATCTCGAGCTCGAAGAGCTCGGACGCGGGGGGATGGGGGTGGTGCAGCGTGCCTACCAGTCCAGTCTCGACAGGCACGTCGCGATCAAGAAGCTGCGCGAGGATATCGACGGCGAGCCGCAATCGGCCGCCAGCCGCAATTTTCTCGCAGAGGCGCGCCTGACGGGGATGCTCGAGCATCCGAACATCCTGCCGGTGCACGACCTCGATGTGGCCGAAGACGGACGCCTACGGATGATCATGAAGCTGGTCGGAGGGCGGTCGTGGAGCGAGATGCTCACAGAAGAGGGGCTCGACTTCCATCTCGAGGTGCTGCTGCAGCTCTGCAACGCGGTATCGTTTGCCCACAGCCGCGGTGTCGCCCACAACGACCTCAAACCCGCCAACGTGATGTTGGGGAGCTTTGGCGAGGTCTGGCTGATGGACTGGGGGGTGGCGGTCGAGATCAGCGAGCACCGGCATGCCTCGTTGCGCCACAAAAGCAGCGTGCACAGCCCTTGCGGAACACCGGCGTACATGCCGCCAGAGCTCGCCGAAGGCCGTGGTGAGGACATCGGCGCCTGGACCGATATCTACCTGTTGGGGGGCATTCTGTGCGAGCTGGTTCGCGGACATCCACCGCATTCGGGCGACAATTTCCTGCACACGATCGAGAGCGCAAGCCGCGGGGCGATGCCCCAGCTGGGCGCGGACGTGCCTGCCGAGCTGCGCCGTATCTGCCACAGGGCCCTGGCCGCCGAGCCACGGAATCGTCATGGCAGCGTTCGCGAGCTGCAGGCGGAGCTGCGTGACTACCTCCGCCATCGCGAGAGCCTGCAAATCTGCGAGCGCGCCGATGAGAGCCTGCGCCTCTGCCAGAGGGAGCTGGCGGGGGAAACGGACGAAGCGGCGCGGACGCGCCTGTACGAAGGGTTTGCTCAGGCCGTGGCGGGATTCAGCCAGGCTCGCGCGCTCTGGCCCGGAGAGGCGGCGGTGGCCGGTGAGCAGCGAGCGCGCCTCGCCTTTGCACGGGCCGCGCTCGAGCAGAAAGACCTGGGGCTGGCCGAAGCCCAACTCGCGCAGGTCGAGCCTTCCCGGGAGAGCCAGCGCCTCGGTGCGTCCGTCGCGGCCTTGCGTGCCCGTCGCGAGGCCGAGCGTCTCAGAACCGAGGAGTTGCTCGAGGCGCGTGGCCACGAGTTGTCCGAGCTGCGCGCGAGCATCGCTGCGTTGCGGCCCGAGCACTTGCTGTCCGAGGCGGACAGGTGCCTGGCCCAGACTCCCATCCAGACCGTCGAACGCAGCCACGAGCTGGACGGGCTCGATTGGATCGCACCGACTGAGCGGCAGGCGAACCTCGCGATCATCGAAGATCTGCTGCGGTTGGCATGGCGGCAACGACGGTTGCTCGAGTTGGGGCGGCAGCCGATCTCAGGCAAGCTGCACAGCTTGCTGGAGGAGGGGGAGGACGCACGTCTGCAGGAGGCCTCGGCAGCCCACATGGAGCGAGCCTTCCGGCTGGCATTGCATACGGAATCGTACGACGTTGCCGAGATCATCCTGACCCAGATGGAGCTTGTGCCCGAGCGACGCCACGAGCACGGGCAGACTGTCGAGCAGGCACGCGGCGCCCGCCTGGTCAAGCGCAAGCGTCTGGTGCGGCTCGGTCTGGACCAGCTTCGTCGCAAAGAGCGTCCCCACCATCATGCCAGTCCCGCCGAGCTGGTGATCCGTTTCAGCAGCTTCCGTCACCCCGAGATCGTCGACCTGCTCGAAGAGCGGCTGCAGCCCTATCTCGTGCAGGCCCGCGCCGGCTTGCACGAGCGTACCGAGCCCGAACAGCGGGAAATCTGCGTCATCCTGCAACTGCTGGGGCACCTGGTGATGCCGCGGCGCACCGTGCCAGTGTTGGGCCGCTTCATGGCCGTCGTGGAGCATCACGAGCTGGCCGTCGCCTGTGGGTTGGCGTTGTGCAGCACGCTGGCGCAAGAAACGCGGCCCATCCTCGCGGCGGCGCGCCAGCGCTTGGGCGCGGACAGCGCTACCTGGCAGGCCATCGAGCCTTTCCTGGCGCGGTTGACGCCCTAGTCCGGGGCGGCAAACCTGGCGGGGAGGCAGAGAGCCAGACTTGACCAAAACTTACAGTTTGATGACACGCCGCGTAGGCCTGGACGCCATAATTCGGCCATCACCCGGTCTCTCGGAGACCGCCGATCTTTGGAGGTTGCGTAGCGATGCGGACACTGCGATGGCTCGCCAGCGCCCTGTTGCTCTGCTCTCTCGGCGCCCTTGCCGACGATGTCATCCATCTGGCCAACGGCACGACCGTGCGTGGCCAGATTCTCGAGCAGACCGATGAAGAGATCATCATCCAGACGGCCCACGGCGAGCGTGTGATCTCTTGGGCCGACGTGCTCGAGATCGAGAAGCTCGGCAGCGTCAGCGACACCTTTACGACGCGTTTCGATGGGCTGCGTGACTGGGATGTCAACGGATACCTGGAGTTGGCGGCCTGGGCAGTGGAGCGTGAATACGCCGAAGGCGTCGAGCGCGCCTACCGGAAGGTCATTGAGCTCGACCCTGACAACCGCAAAGCGCGCAGAGAGCTGGGCTACCGCAAATACGACGGCCAATGGATGCTCGAGCGCGAGTACAAACTGGCGCAGGGCTGGGTGGAGATCGATGGCGAGCTGGTCTCACCCGAGGTCGCCGAGAAGCTCCGCATGGGGCTGGTCTATGTCGATGGAGAGTGGGTTGCCAAAGTAGAGCCACGCACCGGCTCGGGTGGCGCTTCGGACGCGCCTCTGGTGTTGCCCGAGGGCGCCAAAGAGCTGATCCAGATCATCGACCACAACAAGAACCGCGAGAAGTGGGAGGCCGCCGCGGCGCGTCTGGTCGAGATGGGTGGTGACCCCTTCGAGGCGCTGAAGCAGTCCCTGCAGCAGCGCGTCGACAAAGCCCGCAAGAGCTACCTCTCTGCTGCCAAGAGCAAGCTTGCTGACGGTCGCAAGTTCCTGGCGCAAGAGCTCAATGCCGCTCGCAAAGAGGCGCTGCGGATTGTCTTCGACCTCAGCATCTATCCCGACGAAAACCATGGCATCGTGGGCCAACCCGTTGTCGATGAAGCGGTCAACAAGGTGCGTGCGATCTGGGAAAATCCCATCTCGGTGTTGCTTGACCAGAGCACGAGCCTGCAAGAGGCCCGGCAGAGTCTGGTGCAGGCTTTGGCAGATCAGCTTCGTTTCGCCGGTGAGGCCGCGGCCCTCGAGGCCGTTGAGCAGGAAGTCGCCGCCGATCTGGCCGAGCGCCTCAATCTGCAGGGAGCGCCGATCGATGCTGCGGATAAGGCCGCCTTTGACTACAGCCAGCGGGTGGTCGCCTACAACGCGCGGGTCGAGACCAGCCTCGATGCCGAAGAGCGCAACTGCATCACCGAGACCAACCAGTACCGCATGATGATGGGACTGCGCGCGCTGCATATCGACGAGCGCCAGGTGCAGGCGGCGCGGAAACACTCCGTCGACATGCGCACCAGCGGCTTCTTTGACCACCACTCGCCCAACACAGGCTCACCCACCGATCGCGTGCGGCGCGAAGGCGCCCGCTACAGCGGAGAGAACATCGCGATGGGCAGCGGCACAGGGCGCGGGGCCTTTCTGCAGTGGTACAACAGCTCGGGCCACCACCGGAACATCCTGACGCGCGACCACCTGACTATCGGGATCGGCCGCGATGGCACGTACTGGACGCAGGACTTCGGCGTGGACAGTGTGAACTAGGCGCTGTCTGAAAAGTCTCGGTTCGCCCGACTTGCAGGGGGCTCGCGATCCCCCCTTTGGCCGCTGCGTTGAGGACTTGTCAGACACACTCTGGCGCCAGGCGCGTTCGCGGCAGCAAGCCTCGGCTGGCCTGCTGAGACCGCATAGAGGTCGTTGGGGATCAGCGCATCATGCGCATTTCGCCCATTGCGGACACGCTTTCCATGGCAGAGCGGAACATCTCACGCCGCACCAGCGCCTGGACGATCTTCCAGCGATCATTGAGAGATGCGTGGATGTTGCGACGGACCGCTTCGTGGTCGTCGCAGATCAGCCCGCGTTCGCGGATGGCAGTTTGGATGTAGTGCGGTTGCTGCACCACGGGCAGACTGCCGTAGGCCGGAAACATCTTGTCCGCAAGCTGCTCGACGGCCTTCTGGAAGTAGGGATGCGCCAGGGCAACATTCTGGAAGCGCTGCATCAGCTTGATCATTTTTTGTTTGAGCTCTTCGGCGCGCGTCTCGCGCGCGCTCTGGGCTTGCGCTGCAATCTTGCTCGAGATCACATTCATCGCAATGCCGGCGATGCCCCAGCTGACGGTTCCCGCTACCGTGCCTGCCACGTCGCCCATGACAGCGGCCCAGAAAGCCGCCTCATCGCCGAAAATGCCAGGGCTCGACCAGCTGCGGATCGAATCGATGACGCTGGTGTGCCACTGTCCCATCATCAGCTGGACCTGCGTCATCACAGCGCGACGGAATTGTCTTGGGTTGTCAGACATGGAAACCCCTGTTTTGGGCTACTGCTTCAACCTTATTGTAACGCCAGGCGCCCCAACAAGAACCTGTGAGCCGCTCCTCAGGCAGGACCGCCACTCTCAGGGTGCTCGGCCTCCTCGTCGGCCGCCTCTTCGTCCTCAGGGGTCTCAGCCTCCCCCTCGTCGGCCGCCTCTTCGTCCTCGGGAGGCGTCAGGCGCAGCTCGGCCAGGCGACTGATGGCGGAGGCCGGCAGCTCGTCTTCGGCCGGATCTTCAGAGTGCATAGCCTCCAGGCACGCTTCGAAAGAGGCCCGCGCGGCTTCTTCGTCACCTTGGGCAGCAGCCGCCAGGCCGATATAGGCGTGCGCCTGGTGCGTTCGTACCCGGGGGTGTTCTTCGTCGGTTGCAGCTTCCGCCAACACACTGGTTGCATCCGCCCTGCCCAGGAGGAGCTTTGCCAGGCTGCCTGCAAAGTCGTTGCGTTGGGCGAAGGGCTCGAGTACGGCTTGCTTCTCAGCCTGGGCGGCCAGCAACAGAGCGCCATCGGGTTCATTGCGGAAGGGCTCTTCGAACCACAGATCCGGGTTCGAAAACCCCATCAGCTGCGGTACCCGCTTGAAGCAGAGGAACCACAGCGCGCCGTTGCGGATGCCTCCGTCGGCCCGCTCGTGCCAGCTGCTCAGCATCATCGGGTGGCTGCTCGCCGAGATGCTGAACATCGTCCCTTCGGCAACCTCTTCGGGAAGCTCGTAGCCGTGCAATGGGGACTCGAGCAGAACGCTGATCCAGGACTTCAGGGCGGGCAACCGTTCCTCGTCGGGCAGCTCCAAAAGCTCGGCATCGACGCTCAGGATCGCCCAGTTGCGCGTTTCGACCACGTGCGCGGCGATCTTCTTCGGTTCTTCGGCTTGTTCGTCAGGAGCCTCCGCTTCCTGAGTCTGCTTGCCCTGCGCCTCTTCTTCCTGCAGCCCGTCTTCTGGGGCCTTGTTTTCTGGGCCTCCCTCTTGCGGTGCCTCCGTGTCTTGCGCAACGGCGGCTTCGCCCGCAGGTTCGGCGAACGGATCGAGCAGCTCGAATTCGTGCCGCATGAGATCGGGGACATCGCCCCGAGCAAGGCTGAAGAAATGCCGGGCATCGCCTTCGTGCGGATCGGCAGCGGCGGTGAAGAACCTGTCGCACCAGGATTCCGAATGCGCCGAGGTCGTGCCCGACCCGAGCTGTGCGAAGTCTGGAATCGGAATCCAGGCTTCCTCGGCGACGCTCTCGGCGACCTCGTGCCACTCACCGATGAAGCGCCGCGACTCCAACTTGATGCCTTCTTTGACGTCCAAAGGCGCGCCTCATGTACAGGGTGCCCCTTAGCGGAGCACGGGTTGCGGAATTCCCCATGTTCGAAGACGGCCCCGGGGCCCGATCAATGGCCAGAGTACATCTTGACGATCTTCTCGACCTAGTAGCCGCCGTTGGCCGTCCACGAGACCCAGATCAACGCCCAGAAGGCCTTGATGACCTCATCTTTGTCTTTGAAGACCCCTGCGCCGCCGCCATAGTACTTTGTCACACCGTTGTGGGCAAAGCGCAGGCAGGCCTCGTAGCGGTTCAGGCCGGGACTCGAGCCACCGCCACTCGGCATCGGTGAGTGGCTGGCCGGATAGCTCTTCCCCTCTTCGACCTCTCCGTCGACCAGGCAGGCTGCCCAGGTCTTGCCATTCTCAAATTTGGATGTGTTGAGCCCGGCGTTGCTGTTCTTTTCCCAGTCGGCCTCCATCGTCTTGGCCGTCGTGTTCGAGAGAGGCTCTGACCAGACCACGAAGATGTTTGCATCCCCCGGCACGCCGAGCTGCCAGAGGTGTGCGCGCACGATGCGTACGATCGCCTGACACTCACCATATTCGTCGGCATAGTCCACCATGGGCCAGGCGCCGCCGACGTTGTTGAAATAGCTCGGATGCTTGTATTTCTTGGGCACCTTCGCGCTCGGGTAGAGCACGTAGTACTTGTATTTCTTCATCAGCTTGCTGACGATGGTGTGTGGGTCGAGAGTGTTCATCGGCGCGACCCACTTGACGGCCTGCTCCATGCGCTTGAGGGTGATGCCGTCCTCGCGCGTGCCGTTGCCGTCCTTGGGGGTGTCGACGGTCACGAAGATCCGATGTCCTTCGGTCTTCTTGCCGTCGAGCTCTCCATCGCCCTCGACCTTGAGCTTCCAGCTGATGGCGAGGTCTTTGAGGTCCTGGACCTTCTTCTCCAGCTTGGCTTTCGCCTTGATCGTGTGCTTGGACTTGCCGGGGTCGAGCTCGATGTCCTGCTCGAAGGTCAGATGGGCCCCAGGACCCGTGCCCATCAGCTTGGCCTTCTTCTTGGTCGGCGCGTTTTCGGGCCCCGCTTCGAGCTCGATCTCGAGTTCGATCTCCTGGTCCAATGAGTGCGAGACCGGATGGCTGTATTCCCCGTTCTTCCACTGGGGACGAGGAAAAACATTGCCTTTGCTCTGCCAGTCGGTCGTGTAGTCCTTGAGCTTGTTGTGGTCTGACTTGAAGGCCATCGAGAGCACCTTGAGCGTCTTGTAGACGACCTTGGGAACCTTGACCGTCAAGATCCCACTGCTGGGCTTGGGCGTCTTGACCTTTGTGCAGTCCGTCTCTTTCAGGTGCGACTCGAGCCAACTCTTTCCTCGCTCGGTCGCGGACAAATAGAAGTTGTAGTCTGTGTTTGGCAGCAACTTCCCCTTGATCTTGCCTTTTGTGTCTGTCTTCCAGCGGTTCTCTAGCTTGAACTTGTTGTCGCCAGGTATATCCACATAGACATACATGTTGGAGGCAGCGGAGTTGTCGGCATAGGTGAACTT
This sequence comes from Planctomycetota bacterium, assembly GCA_029260765.1. GTDB lineage: Bacteria > Planctomycetota > J058 > JAJDCP01 > JAJDCP01 > JAJDCP01. The sequence goes on along the minus strand of JAJDCP010000027.1, from coordinate 16,231 downwards.
GACCGGATAGATGGATGGTTTCTTGGTAGTGTCATTGTCAGGATTGGGCATTACGCTCTCCGCAAAAGAAACCTCAGCCAGCCATATGGGTGGACAGCTGATCCTTGCTCAGGGGAATGTTCTTCGCCACGTAGTAGGCAGGCCCTTCGGCGCCTGGGTCGATCAGGAAGTTGTACGATTTGTCAGGCTTCACGCCGCGGAATTTAAGGACCACGCTATTGCCTTCAGCCTTTCCTTTGTTCAGCGGCAAGGTCTTTCGGTAGCTGCCGTCTGTAGATTCGAGCGTGGCCGAGTCGTCCTGTTGGGAAGGATCTTCGGGGTCGAAGTGCAGGGAAATACTCAGCGTGTTGACCTTGATCTTGATGTTGTATACACGCCCAGACTGTAGAGGCTGTGGCTTTTCCGCGTCACTGGTATGGTCCAGGGTTACTTCTTCATCCGCCATCGTGCATCTCCCGGAACTGTGGCTATATACCTGAAGTCTACGGCGCGTAGTCGACCAGGGCAACCGCTGGCAAGAGACATGTACCGCGGCCCCAGACCGAGGCCGCAAGGGCACCGTTTGCGCTCGCCCGGCAGCGGGGCTAAGCTGCCTGCATGGGACGCAAGGTCAAAATCGAACGCGGTCGTGTAACGCTCGACATCGCCTACCACCTTCTCTACTCGGTCGCGGAGGCCATGGATCCCCGCACGATCCTGGTCTCGGACGGGCTCAGCGAGAAGTGCTTCTTCTTCCCTGTCGGTGGGCTGCGCATGTCGTCGCTGGGTCCTCGACGTGGGGCTGATTTCTATGAAGTCGCCAAGCGCCTGGGCCACGACGTCGACGGGATGGCCCGCAGCCTCGGCCTGGCGAGAGACGCGGCGATCCTGGCAGATCGGATCTACAACAATGATCTGATGACCAGCAAAGAGTTTCGCGACGTCTCGCACGCGATCGCCGCCGACGAGCTGCGTGATTTTGTCCGTTGGGAAGGGGCGAGCTACGAGTTCATCCACGGCAACCCGCCTCCGGGGCTGTTCCTGCCCGGACGTAAGTGCACCATTCTGTCCCTGGGTGTCAAGAAGCTGCTCAACGGGCTGATTGAAGAAAAGGACACCTGGGTGCCGCTGTTGCGCAGTCTGCCGGCCGGCTTACAGCTGCGGCTGACGCACGAGACCTCTGAGACCAAGGGCACGCGCCTGTTGTTGCCGATCAAGACCTATACGACGATCGAGAAGGCGATGCTCGGCTACCGTCGTGCCGGTCTGTCGCCCGCCAAGGGCTATAAGCAGCTTGCCAGCTGGATCGATAACGGGCTGGTCATCCGCCGCAAGCCCACGCCGCCGAAAGCTCCCGAGATCGAACGTGAGATCGACGAGATCGTGCGGGTGATGGGCGACTTCCTCGACAAACTCAACGCTCATGTACGGCTCGCCGAAAACTTTGAGAAGCTTGGGCGCATCGAAGAGCCCGCGGCGCTCTACAAGGAGGTCGGCAACGAGTACCTGCGGCGGGACGAGCGTGAGCGGGCCATCGAGTTCTTGCGCCGAGCTCTGCGCCTGCAGCCCGAAGACCTGGCGGTGCGCGAGAAGATCTACCGCCTGTACGCCGAGACCAAGCCGGACGAAGCCTACAAGATGGGGATCGAGCTCGCGAACGCCCTGCTCGACAACGGCTTTTTGCGCCGCTCCAAGGCGCTGCTTGAGCACATGCGGAAGCAGCGGGGCAATCGCTACGAGCTGCTGAACATGCTGTTCGAGATCTCCATCGAGGAAGGCAACCGCGAGGAAGCGACCCGCTACGGCCTGGAGCTGATCAAGTTCCTCGAATCGAAGAACCGCACTGCCGAGATGGAGAAGGTCCAGGAGCGGTTGCGCTCGTTGGGCCTCACCGACGAGGGCATCACCAGCGAAGAGCTCGAGCTCGATGCGATCATACGGATGGGCAGCACGCGACGCTGGTCTTGGGACCGTAGACTCGGCGTTGCGGTTGCGGTCGCCATCATTCTCATCGGCATGGTGTTGTTCGGCTACGACCTGCGCGCTCGGTTGACCTATGCACGATGGAAATCAGAGGCTCGTGTGTTGCTGACCCGCAATGAGGATGAAAAGGCTCTGCAACGGATCCGCGAGGCTGCACAGAGCTTCGCTTTGACCTCTGTGGGCGACCAGGCGCAGCAAGACTATGATGCTATGGACAGCGCCGTGCGCGCGAAGACGCGATTCCAGTGGAAACGGGATTTCAACGCGATCAAAAAACTGGTCGCCAGCGGCGAGCTGGAGAGTGCGCTGTCTGCGTGCCAGCTGTTGAAGGCCCGTTCGTTCACCGGGCCAGATCTCGACTCCGTCAAATTTGTCATGGACGAGCTCGACATGCTTGAGCGCGCCCGCAGCGAAGCTCGCGAGAATATCGCTGAGCTGGCCGAGGCCGGCTTGAACAATGAGGCCTGGGCCGCACTCCGCGTCGCCTCCGAACGCTTTCCGGGTATCGAACGGGGTCTGCGCCTCGATCTGCACGTCGATTCGGTCCCGTCGGGCGCACGGGTGCGCTATGACGGCAACGATCTCGGCACCACGCCGGTGACCTGCCAGCTGACTCTCGGTACGTATCGGGTGTTGCAGTTCAGTTTGCCCGGCTACCGTTCGAAGGTGGTCTCGACGGCATCGATCGATGAGGCGAGCCTCCCCCCCGTCTATCTCGAGCCCAAATCGCTCTGGACCGCCAACCCCGGCGTGAGGATGGTTGCACCTCCTCTGCTGATCGACAACCTGGTGGTCGTGGTCGGTCACGATCTGGGCATCGCGGCCGTCGACACGGCTGCATCGGGAAGGGTGATCTGGAAGCGTTGGTTGCAGCTCGGGCAGGAGCCCAGCTCAGGACCCTTCGCATTCCAGGGGAGGGTCTGGCTCGGCACCTCGGACGGTCATGTTTTCGGGTTCGACGTGCGTTCTGGAGACATCGCTTTTGAGCGTCAGTTGGGCTCAAGTCCCGTCTTCCTCAGTCAGATCGCTGGGCAGCTGATCGCTACCGGGTCCGAGGGGGGGCTGTTGGTTGTGCAAGCCTCCGGGGCAGTGCTGGAGGCTGAGCTCGAGGGGGGAATCCGTGGCCCGGCATTGGCGCACGGCCCGCTTCTGGCGGTGCCGGGAGCCAAGGGCTTCCATTTGTTCAATGCCGAGCTCGAGAGCCAGGGGACGCTCGCACAGGAAGGAGTCGTGGCTGCTCCGGCCTCTGACGGCTGGCGGCTGGTGTTCGGGACCGGGCGGGCTATGCTGCGCTGTATCGATGCGGCAGGGACGCAGTTGTGGCAGCAACGGCTCGATAGCTCGCCGGTGCGCGTGGTCTGGGGGGGCAGCTCGTGGGCTGTGCAGCTCTCCGGGGGCGGCGTGGTCTGGGTCTCGGTAGACGGGGAGGTCCTGAGCCATCTCCGCGAAGAAGTGCGCTACCTTTCGCAAACCGACGGACGCTTCTATGTGTCGACGGGGCGTTTTGTCTACGCCGTCGATCCACTCGGGGAAGTGATCGACCGGATCTCCCTGAAGCTGCCAGGGGCCGCGGGTGGGGATGGGGAGACCGTCGTTGTGGGCAACGCTGCCGGCATCTTGTACGCGTATCGGTCGCACTAGGGCGCCGGAATGCAAGCGAACGGCGCTCGCGCTATACTGAAACTGAAGCGTGTTCCCCAGTTGCGACGCCTGGTGCTGCGAGCATGTACGCGATCTTGCGCGATCGAGCCGATGCGAACAACGCCCACCATCTGCAGATGGGCGAATCTCTGACTTTTGGGCGCTCCTACCTGAAAGCCGATGTGCATGTGGACGATCCCCTCGTCTCGCGCAACCACTGCCGGGTCTGGCTTGACGAAGGCGGCTTGCACGCGCAAGACCTGCGTAGCAGCAACGGCTCCTTTGTCGACGGCCGGCAACTCGATCCCGAGAGCCCCTTTGGCCTGAAGCCCGGAATGGCGCTGCAGGTTGGCCGCCGCTACTTTGCGGTCGAGGTGGTCAAGGACGATGTCTTCCTGAAGAAGAGCTTCCGCTGCGCTGTCTGCAGCCGGCCGATTTCCCTCGAAACCTTCGCCGAGGGAGAAGTGCTTCAAGAGAGCCCTGAGCGCTTTCTGTGCCCCAGTTGTCGCCCACGTGAGCGGGTGGCGAACAAGTTTGGCACCAAGGCGGGCTCCGATGAAGACCTGCCCGACTTCGACGCGTTGGAAGAATCGGGCGGTCCTCCGAGCATCGACGACTACGAGATCCTCTGCGAGATCGGCCGCGGCCGAATGGGAGCCATCTACAAGGCCCGCAAGCGCAGCCTGGGCATCGAGGTCGCGATCAAGACGCTCAATGCCGACCTGGCCGAGGTCGGCGAGCATGTCCAACGCTTCCATCGCGAAGCACGCACCGAGGCACGTCTGCGTCATAGGAACATCGTGCAGGTCTACGACGTGGGAAAAGTCGGCACCACCCACTACATCGTGATGGAGCTGGTTGACGGGCTCTCGGTCCATGACTACCTGATTCAGCGCAAGACCTTGAAGGTGCCTGAGGCTTTGAGCGTCCTGCATCAGGTGCTCGCTGCTCTCGAAGCCGCCTATGCCTGCAACATCGTGCATCGCGACATCAAGCCCCAGAACATCATGTTGTCCCGCGATGGCACCACCAAGCTGTGCGATTTCGGTTTGGCCAAAGATCTGGGGGAGAGCTACAACCTGACGGCCCGCGATATCGGGATGGGGACGATGGCCTACATGCCCCCCGAGCAATACCTCGACGCGGCGGCCGCCGACACGCGGGCCGACCTCTACGCGCTGGGAGCGACCGTCTTCCACATGCTGACGGGGCAACCCGTGTTCGACTCTGATGACCTGTCCGAGCTGGTCGATCTGATCTTCTACGCCGCTCCGCCGCTCGACAGGCTTCCCGAAGACTGCCCGGCCGAGCTGAGGCTGGCTCTCGACAAGATGCTGGAAAAGGAACCGGACGACCGCTACCAGAAACCATCGGAGGTCCGTCGCGACCTCGAGACCGTCTTCCGCCGCTATCTTGGACAATTCTACACCGGTTGAGCAGCCCGTGCTCTGGGAACTGCCGTCTGCGTCGGGTAGACTTCGGCTCCAGAGCGGGAGACGGAGTGCCGATGAAATTCGCCAGTGCGATCACGATGACCCCCGGTCTCGATGGGCTGCGCGAGCTGCAGATCCACTGCCTGGCGGAGCTCGGCGACGGCAATCTCGACCTCGGGGTGCTGTTCTTCGACCCGACCTACAGCTCAGACGTCGAGGCCTTCGCCCGCGAGCTTGAGGCTGCCGGCCTGACGAGTTTGATCGGCACCACGGGCAGGGGCATCGTCGAGAAGGCTGGCGAGTGCGAAGCCGGTCCTGCCGCCTCACTCCTGCTCGGGCGCCTGCCCGGCTGCTACGTCGAGACCTTCCACGCCCGGGCCGACCAGCTCGCCGGCGAGCCAGACCACCGCATCTTCGGCTTACCGCGCGATTCTGGGCGGGCCGCGATCGTTTTGAGCGACATCTACTGTGCGCGCGACCTGTTGCGCAATCTCGAGCGGCACCAGCCGCGGATCACTGCCGTAGGGGGGTTGGCAAGCGGAGGAGCGCATCCCGATGCGCACTGCCTGCTGCGCCAGGGCGCGTTGTACAGCGACGGTGCGGTGGGAGCCGTGATCGCCGGCAACATCGACTGTGTGACCGTTGTTTCGCAGGGCTGCAAGCCTTTCGGACGCCGCGCAGCCGTCACCGAAGTCAAAGAGCACTACCTGATCAGCCTGCGGGGCAAGCCCGCGGTCGACGTGCTCAAGGAAGAGATCTCCAGCTTGACTGACGACGATCATGAGCGAGTCCACAACGCGCTCCACCTGGGCGTGGTGATGGACGAGACCCAGAAGAGCTTCGGGCGCGGCGATTTCCTGATCCGCAACATCCTGGGAATCATCCCCCAAGTCCGCTACCTGGCTGTGGACGAGCGCTTGCGTATGGGGCAGACAGTCCAATTCCACCTGCGCGACCCCGGGGCGGCCGAGGAAGACCTGCGCGAGCTGCTGGGGGCCGCGGTGGCCCAGTGCGCGGAGCAACCTCCCGCGGCGGGCCTGTTGTTTTCATGCATTGCCCGCGGTCGAGCCTTCTTCGGCAAAGCCGACCACGACCTCGGCCTGGTGCGTGAGCAGCTCGGTGCGTTGCCGCTGGCGGGTTTTTTCTGCAACGGAGAGATCGGACCGGTAGCCGGCAAACACTACCTGCACGGCTACACCAGCGTGCTGTGCCTGTTGCGGCCCAAGAAGCAGGGAGGCGCGCAGTGATCTACGCTCTGGTCAACACGCTCTCGCAGAACGAGCAAAACCTCGGCCATCTGGTCAGCATGCACACATCGCTGCTATCCGCCCGCCAGGCGGATCAGCGACTGCAGTTGCAGATCAAGAGCCTGGGCGGGCGGCACAGCAGGCTGCCGACGAAGATCGTCGGGCTTGCGAAGCGACCCCTGAGCACAGCGGTGCTGCACACCGAGGTCGTGGACCCGGATCCTGCCTGAGGGCCTGGGCCTAGCCTGGATCCGTCACCAGGTTCGTAGCGAGGATCCGGATGGCCGCGAGAATTCGGGCTTGAGCAGCGCAGGCGGTGTGTATCTTCGAGCAGCGAGAGGTCGAATTCGCCGGTCAGGCGGGGCCGCAGCAGAAACTGGTGACGGATTCGGCCTATTCGTCCGCGAGCCAGGCGTCGTCGCACAGCCCGTATTCCTGCAGCTCTTCGGGCTTGAAGAACAACCCGATCTCTCGCTCTGCCGACTCAGGAGAGTCACTGCCATGGATCAGGTTGAACTGGTTGCTGATGCCGAAGTCGCCCCGAATGGTGCCGCTCTCAGCCTTGAAGCCGAAGGTGGCGCCCATCAGCTTACGGGCCACCGACACGGCGCGGCCGCCTTCGAGGCAGAGCGCGATGACGGGTGCGCTGGTCATGAACTTGACCAGGCCTGCGTAGAACGGTCTTTCTACGTGATCCGCGTAGTGCTGGGCGGCCAATTCGTCGCTGATACGCATCAACTTCATGCCCGCGATCTTGAGGCCCTTGTCTTCGAAGCGTGACAACAGGCGCCCGCAGAGTCTGCGTTGCACGGCGTCGGGCTTGAATAGAATCAGGGTGCGTTCCATGGGTCGTCTCCAATGTTGTGGTTCAAGCTGAGGGATTGTCGCGGTTTGGCCTATGCGGGTCAATGCCTGGTCCCTGGCGGAGGAATCCCATTGAGACCATGCCGCGCATCCCCTACGATGCGAGAACTCGTCGAGGCCCTTGTATGCGCATCCGCTTCAGCTTGTTTGCAAAGCTGTTCCTGTTCCACTTCGTGACCCTGCTGGCCCTGGCTGTCACCGTCACGCTCCTCAGCATGCACTGGGGAAGGCAGGAGGCACGCAACGCCATCGTGCGCGAAGCGGAAAACGCTCTGGGCCTGCTGAAGACGGCGGCTTTTGGCGGTCTGGACAGTCTCGATGTGCCCGCTGCCCATGCGATGCTCGACGGCGTGTCGCGCTTCCAGAACGTGCGTTGCATCGGCGTCTTCAATGGCAATGGTGAGCTGGTGCTTGAGCGCAACTGGCAGCGCTCGGGTTGGACCAATCAACGAACGTTCAATGTGCAGACCGATCCGGGCGTCCGTTGGACCAGCGAGATGGCATCGTTGCTGGAGCTCCACCGCGACTCTCAAGGCAGGCTGCAAGGGGCCATCTTTGTTGGTATGTCGGTGCAGTCGTTGGCTGCCGGCAGCTTCTCGCTCCTCGGCTCGCAGTTGCTCCCTGCACTCGTGTGCGTCGTGTTGCTGGCAGGCGGTTCCTACCTGTTCAGCCGCCGCATGATCCACCCCCTGAAGACGATCATCGAGCGCACGGCGCGCGTCTCGCGTGGGGACCTGGTCACCGAGGTGAAGTTCGACAGCAGCGATGAGTTCGGGATGCTGGCTTCGACCTTCAACAAGATGCTCGAAGACCTGCGAAACACGACCTTCTCCAAAGACTTCGTCAACAACATCCTCCGCTCGATGCGCGAAGCCCTGGTGGTCGTGTCGATGGACGGCAAGATCGTGACGGTCAACAACGCGATCTGCAAGGTCCTGGGCTGTGCCGCGCGCGACCTGGTCGGAATGCCCTTCCGGCGCATGCTGGCCCAACCTGAGACCGAGTTGCCCACACAACAGTTCCAGACCATGAAGAGTCTGGTGCAGAACGTTGAGCTCGAGCTGAAGACCAAGAACGGTCGCAGGATCCCTTTCTACTTCTCGGTCGCCATCCTCAAGAGCGACAAGCTGGCCGAAGGCTTCGTCTGGGTCGGCCACGACATCACCGAACAGCGCATGGCCGACCGCGCGTTGAAGCAGGCCAAAGAGGAGGCGGAGGCGACAGCCCGTTCGAAAGCAGAGTTCCTGGCGAACATGAGCCACGAGATCCGCACTCCCCTGAACGCCATCGTCGGGATGACCCGGTTGTTGGTCGCGACGAGTCTCGATGGCGAGCAACGGGACTTCACCCAGACCATCCAGACAAGCAGTGAAGCCCTGCTGGAGATCATCGACGACCTGCTGAACTACTCGAAAATCGAGGCCGGCAAGTACGAGCTGAATACCCAACCCTTCTCTGTCCAGGATTGCGTCGAAGAGGCCATCGATCTTCTGTCGGGAAAGGCGGCGGAGAAACACCTCGAGCTCGGCTACCTGCTGCACTCGAGCGTGCCGACCAGTGTGCAGGGTGATCCGACCTGTGTGCGCCAGATCCTGGTCAATCTGATCAGCAATGCGGTAAAGTTCACCGTGCGCGGTGAGGTCGTCCTCTCGATCCGCGCGCGCACCACCTCGACGCGCGAGACCGAGGTGGCTTTCCACATCGAAGACTCTGGCATCGGCATTCCCGAAGACCGCATCAATCGGCTCTTCAAGTCGTTCACGCAGGCGGACGCGACCACCAAGCAGCGGTTTGGGGGAACAGGTCTGGGTCTGGCGATCTGCAAGCGGCTCTGCGAGCTGATGGGCGGCGGAATCAGTGTGCAGAGTGAGGTGGGGGTCGGGACTACGTTCCGGTTTACGATTCGGGTCAAAGAGGCGCCGCAGCCCCCCAGTCCTCTTCGGGGCAAAGTGCCCGAACTGATGGACAAGAGCTTGCTGGTGGCCAGCAAGAGCCGCGTCAACCGCGAGATGGTGCGGCGCCTGGCCGAGCTCTGGGGGATGCGGGTGACGGCTTGCAATTCGAGCGGCTCGGCTCTCAAGAAGGCGAAGCACGAGACGTTCGACTTTGCCGTGCTCGATAGCCGCTTGTCGCCGGTATCGGGGCGACCTCTGATCGCACGTATGCTCGGTCTGGTCAAGGAAGCGAAGCCCGCGCTGCTGCAGCTGTGCTTCAAGGGGCGCAAGTCCGGGCGGCATCAGGCAGACGCGGTGCTGACCAAGCCGATCAAGCCGTCGATGCTCTACGGCACACTGCTTTCGATCGTTGAGGGAAAGCCCCTGCAGGATGGGCCACGTCTGGCCCGCAACTTTGAAGAGGGCATGGCCGAGCGCCATCCCCTGCGTATATTGATCGCGGAAGACAATGTTGTGAACCAGAAGGTTGCCCTGCGCCTGCTCGAGCAGCTCGGCTACAACGGGACCATCGCGCGCTCGGGCCTCGAGGCCCTCGAAGCACTGGAACGGAAAAGCTACGACCTGGTGTTGATGGACATCCGCATGCCCGAGATGGACGGCATCGAGACGACGCGGCAGATCTGCCGGCGCTGGCCGCGGACGCGGCGGCCGCGCATCATCGCGATGACGGCCAACGCCCAGAGCAGCGATCGCGAGCTTTGCCTGCAGGCGGGCATGGATGGCTACATCAGCAAGCCTTTCAAGTTCGAGGTACTGGTCGAAGCGCTGGAAAATACGACCCAATTGAAGTCTGAGGAAGCCCAGATCCAGACCTCTCCGGTGGATATGGAGACCCTGGTGCGCTTCCGCAAGTCGCTCGGCAGCTTCGAGATGTTCCGTGAGCTGGTCGAGACCTTTCTCGAAGACACGCCTGAGCTGCTGCGTAAGATGCACGAAGGCATCGAGGGCGGTGACTCCCGGCTCGTCTACCGCTCGGCGCATTCGTTGAAATCGAACTGCGCGATGTTCGGGGCTCAGCGTATGTCCGAGATGGCCCGCGACCTGGAGGCGTTGGGCGAGAACGCGAAGCTCGAAGAGGTCGTCTCCCGGTTGCCAGCCCTGGAGGCCGCCTTTGAAGAAGTGCGCGGAGTTCTGGCTGCCGCAGGGGGCGAAGGTTGAGTCGCCACGAGGTCTCAGGCGTGCGGAACGCCGGCGTGTGCTTGCGTCCGGCCCTGTCCGTGGGGTACCTTGCCTGCTGGGAATGGGCGCGGCTTCGAGGGCTGGCACATGCAGAAAGGCGGCAGCTACGGGCGCCTATGCTCGTTCCTCGCCTGGAGTCTGTGGACCTGTTGGACGTTGCTGCTGGCGCCGGCTGCGATCTTCAGTCGCGTCTTTGATCGCGGTGCAACCGGCTGGAAAATGGCCCGTTCCCTGCGATCGACCGCCTGGTCGCGTCTGTTCGGTCAGCGCCTTGCACTGCAGGGCGCCGAGAGCGTCAGCGAGCAGAGGCCGGCGGTCTATGCCGCCAAGCATGTGAGTTTTCTCGATGTGCCGGCCTTGTTCCGGCCATGCCCGTCAACCCGCATTTTCTCGGCAAGAAGAGTTTGCGCTGGTATCCGGCCCGTGGAGCGTTTCTGATGGCGAGTGGCCCTGTGCTCGTCGACCGTAGCAACCCCACGAGGGCGCGAGAGTCCCTGGCGGAGGCCGCCGAGAGCGTGCGTGCAGGAACCTCGATCTTGATCTTCCCTGAGGGGACGCACAGCCCAGACGTCGGAGTCTGGGAGGTAGATTGCGGCCGTTGGGCGTCGAGGTCGGCGCGCCGATCTCGACCGAGGGCATGGGCTACGAGGACCATGACGTCCACAAGGAACGGGCCGCGCAAGCCATTGCGGCGCGGCGGCAGGGCGCTGACGAGCGGATTCTGCAGGAGTGAGGGGTACGGTGTACCTCGAAGGAGTTGGCATGCGGCGCATCGGTGTGTTTTTGGTATGGGTGCTGTTTGCAGCCTGTTGTGCCGCGGACGAAGTCGATGACCTGCTTCGCGATCTGAGCGATCCGAGCCCCGAGGTTCGGCAACAGGCCGAGTCCGAGCTGCTTCAACGCGGCGAAGCAGTACGCGCGGCGCTCGAGGCAAAGTTTGAGGAGCTGGAACCCGAAGCGCGTTTCCGCGTAGAGATCCTGCTGGAGAAGCTCGACGCCCGCGCAGCGGGCTTGAGTCACGACGAGCTGCAGGCCTTGAGAAAGCAGATCGACGAGCTGCAGAGCGAGGATCAACGGGCCCGCGCCGTCGCGCAGAAAAACCTGCTCACCAGCCTGCGGCAGATGCCGATGACGGGAGTCAGCCACCGTGGGGCGGTGGTGCTGCTGCGCATCCTGCTTCCAGCCCTGGAAGGCAACAACGCCCAGATCCTCGCCATCATTCCGCAGATCGCCTACAGCCTCGAGTCCATCGATCCCGAGCTCGAGCCTCTGCTCGCCGCCGTCGACGAAAAGACGCGTTGGGGGGTCTTGCTGCCGATGGCTTTGGGTACCGGTGTCTATTCCGCGCTACGCCTGCCTCTGGCTGAAGCTGTGGCTTCGGACATGCTGTCTGCAGTCGAGCTTGAGGCCGCGATGGCTGCCTGCCTCACCGAAGACGCCGAGCTGGGCACACGCTTGCTCGATCGTGCGCTGACCCCACCGTATCTGTATGGCGCGTTGACGGTTCTGAGCTTCGGCGGGGCTGTGCCGGAGTCCCGTGCAGCTGAGGTCGGGGAGTTGCTCGTCGCGCTGTCCCGGGGCAGCGGCAAGACGGCGCGGCGTGCCAACGCGGTGCGCGGGGACCTCTTGGGGCTCGGTGCGGCAGGGGAGGGGGCGCGGGAGCGCATGCTGCTCGATGGGGAGTTGCCGGGCTACGACTGGAGCGACACCCCGCTGTACTCCCGCCGGGTCGAGGCTGTCTGGGGTTCCGACGGTTTCACCGGCCAGCTGCAGCACGCAGCCGGCGAGGGCTTGATGTGGAACGCCTTCCCGCAGGGGAGCGCGATCGGTGTCATGCTGGCGCGCGGGCTCGACGGAGGAGGGGTGGTGGTGATGCAGATCACGCTCTCGAACCGCACCTACTGCAACGTGTTCAGCCACGAGGAATCCTACCAGCTGGCAGTTCCCCGCTACACCAAGACGGGCTTCAGCTGGTGGATGCTCGAATTGTCGCAGCAGCCCTTCGACTCCGTGGACGACGAAGCAAATTGTGAGGCGCGGGTGCTCGAGCTGTTGCTCGCATCGAAGCGCCGCGACTTGACAGGGATGTTGAAAACCCAGCAGATCAGCATCGAGCGTCTGGAGGCTTTTCTGCCGGTGTTGCCGGCCCAGGCGGCACTCGAGCTCGCCGTCCAGATTGCTACCGGCAGCGAGGCTGCCGTTCAGCATCTGATCGGCTGCTGCGCCGATAGCGACGCGTTGGTGCGTTTACGGGCGGCGGAAACCCTGGCTCCGTTGGGGGCTGCGGCCGCCGTCGAGGTGGCCTCGCGATTCCTGGCAGAAGGGCGGCGAGCTGCGGCGCTGGCCATCATCGACGCCTTGCAGCCCAAGGGCTCGCGCGGCGCGCTCGATCCGAAGCTGCTGCTGCCTTTTCTGCAAAGCGAATCGAAGGCATTGGCGGGCAGAGCCGTCATCCACCTCGAAGATCTCAACGGGCGGGTGCCCGGCGAACACGACCTCGATCCTGAGGCTGTCCAGGCATTGATCGCCCCATGGATCGAGAAACTCAGCAACGACTCTGGAGAGCAACCATGAAACTGCGTCTGTTGGTATGGCTGATGATGGCCGGAACGCTTTGCGCCCAGGCCCCGCTGCGCATCATCGTCAAGGCCCGTCCCGCCGAAGGCATCGATGAGCCCGGACGCGCCGAAGAGGTCGAGGCGGTCATCGCCGAGCTGTTGGCGGACGCGGGCTACGAGGTGATCGACAACGTCCAGCTCGCCGCGGTGCAAGGAGTCGACCTGGCGATCTGGGAGGGGAATGCGGAGAAGCTCTTGTTCCTCAACACCCGTTTCGGTGCCGAGCTGGTGGTCGCCGCGACCTATGACAAACAGATGGTCTCGCCACCGAGTCCCATGTGGTACTACCTGGTCAACGGCAAGATGTTGCGTACTGATACCGGGGCTCATGTCGGGTCGGTGTCGGCCAAGTCGTCGCGTCCGCGCGAGAGCCAGCAGCATCTACGCCCCACGGTCGAAGACTTCACCACCAAATTGCTTGAGAAGCTCGCCCGGCTCGAGTTGCGCGAGGCGCAAGCGGGGACGTTCCAGCTGTTCGTCAGCAAGGGCGATGCGGTGCGCTTCGGACAGCTGCAGACGGCGTTGGGGGCGGTCGAAGGAGTCGAGTCGGTGCGTCAGAGGCGCTTCCAGACCGACACCGTTGAGCTGGAGGTCGTGTTCGCAGGCACGCGCGAGCAGCTGGTCCAGAAGCTGCACGCTTTGCGCGATCCGGCCCTGCGGGTGACGGGCTTTGAGACGGTGCGGATCGACGCGGAGCTGACGGACGATCCGGTGCCGCTGCCTGTCGACAGCACCGCCCCGGTCGTGCAGCTCAGCGCTCCCGAAGAAGGCGCCCGCTTGGCCGAGCGCAGCTGTCAGGTCGAAGGCAGCGTCGATGATCGGAGCGTGGGGCAGGTGATGGTGCAGATCGGGGAGGCACAGCCTACCGCCGTCGCCGTGCAGAGCGGACGCTTCTCTCTGGCGGTCACGCTTCCCGGCGAGGGTGAGCACAGAATCGTCGCCCGTGCCCGCGATGCCGCGGGCAACGAAGGCAGCGACGCGCGCACGGTGTTCGTCGACAGCGAGGCGCCCGAGGTTACCATCCTCGCGCCCGCTGATGGGCAGAAGCTCGGTGATTCCAGAGTCCTGGTGCGGGTCTCGGTGACCAGCCCGGATGTCGAGCGTGTGATGGTCAATGGCGCCGAGGCTCAGGCGATGGGCAAGCACGAATACCAGGTCGAGCTGACACTGGCCGACGGTGCCCAGACGATCGAGGCCAAGGCCTGGGACCGGATGGGGAATGAGGGCAAAGATGCGGTCTCGGTGACGGTGCATACCCGTGCCCCACAGGTTGTCCTCGACAGCCCGGTCGACGGGACGCGCAGCGCGGAACGGGCCCACTCGTTGGCTGGCAGCGTGGACGACCCCGGGATCGAGAGCGTCGAGCTGCTCGTCGATGCGCAGCCGGGCCAGGCGCTCGCTGTGCAGAGCGGCCGTTTCGAGGCAGCCCTCGAGCTCGAGGAGGGCGAGCACCGCCTTCGAGTCGTCGCCGTCAACAGCTGGGGCCGCAGCGGTGAGGCCGCCGTGCAACTGAGCATCGACCTCTCCGGGCCGACTCTGCGGTTTGTGCAACCGGTCGAGAACGCGTTGCTGAACGTGGCCGCGGCGCTCGTGCGCGTCGAGGTCGGCACCGATGCCCGTAGCGTGCAGATCGACGGAGTGCAGGCAAAAGCCGTCGGCAAGGACATCTACGAGGCGCGCATCGAGCTGCAGGAAGGCGAGAACCTGGTGCAAGCCACGGCCATCGACGGCCTGGGGAATAGCAGTCAAGCGCAGCGCCGGCTGGTCGTCGACACCCTGCCGCCCAGAGTCGCGATTCTGGCTCCGGCCGCGGGCACTGCGGGTCGGCAGGCGAGGACCGCGGTGGTCGGACAGGTCTTCGAGCCCGGCATCCGCTGGGTCCGTTCGGGAGGCCTGGACGTTCCCGTGCAGGGACTGATGTTTGTGTTCATGGCTGAGCTGCAGGCGGGGCGCAACACGATCACCGTCGAGGCACGCGATGCGGCAGGCAATCAAGGCGTGGCCCGCGTCGAGTTGGTGCGCGATGTGACCCCGCCCGGCGTACGCATCGTCGCTCCCGAAGATGGCGCCCGCCTGGCCGTGGCCGAGCTGCAAGCCCGTCTCTCCGTGACCGGGGACGACGTCGCGCGTGTCGAGCTCAACGGTGTGCCGGCGGTGGCCGACGGCAATGAGCGCTACCTGGTGAACGTCGCTCTGAGCCCTGGGCAGAATGAGCTGCTGGCGAAAGCGTGGGACCATGCAGGCAATGAGGCTTCCCATTCGGTGCGCGTCACCCGTGACAGTGGTCCGCCGCAGGTTTCCATCGACGGCCCCGCCGATGGCAGCCTGACACGCGAAGGCAGCGTGCAGGTGCAGGGGCGTGTCGAGGACGACGGCCCGGTGGCGGAGGTTTTCTTCGCTGGCCAGAGTTACCCGTTGCGAGACGGCGCCTTCAGCTTCGAGGCCGCGTTGGTCGAAGGCAGTCAACGCCTCGAAGTGCGTGCGTTGGACGCGGTCGGGCAAGAGGGGCAGGCCGCCGTCACAGTGGTGCGCGATACCACCCCGCCCACCGTGGAGATCCTTGCGCCAGCCGATGGTTCCCGGTGGCGCGAGACCAGCCTGAATGTGGGCCTGCGCGTGGCGGGAAATGACATCGCGGGCGTGTCTGTCAACGGCGTGGCGGCGGCGCTCTTCCAGGCGCCGGATGTCTGGCGCGTCGAGCTGACCGGGCTCAGCGACGGAGCGTTGCGCATCGAGGCCGAGGCTGTCGACCAGGCCGGGAATGTGGGAAGGGCGGCCGTCAGCATAACCATCCGCACTACCGCCCCCGAAGTCGACGCCAAGACCACCGTGATCGTCGACGGCAAGGTCGACGATCCGAGCAGCACGGTGACGGTCAACGGCGTGCAAGTGGTCGTCAAGCCCGATGGCAGCTGGGAGACCACTGTCGATATCGGCCAGACCAAGCGCGTCGAGATCATCGCGACGGACCTTTTCGGGAACAAATCCGTCAAGATCATCGATTACTCCGATTGATGCCTGAGCGGTTCGTGCGCTCGCCCCGTCCGACCATCGACGGGACGGTTTCCTCTGCAGGGAACCGCCTTGCAGATCGGACCTTGTCAAGCGTGGGATTTCTGTTGAAATAGTCTCGGCAGACGAACCCGGATCCGCCACCAGGTTCGTAGCGAGGACCCGGATGGCCGTGAGAATTTGGACTTGAGCAGCGCAGACGCTACGTGTGTATCTTCGAGCAGCGAGAGGTCGAAGTCGCCGGTCTGGCGGGGCCGCTGCAGAAACTGGTGGTTGATTGGGGTTATCGACCCTGGCTCGGATCGCGTACCTGGTCGGTC
>JAJDCP010000026.1 GCA_029260765.1 Planctomycetota bacterium | reverse complement strand
GAAGACTCGGACGCTTCGCTCCTCCCGAGCGAACGGGCGGGGGTAAACCCCGCCCCTACCTTTCGACACCAACGAGCCGACACTTGATGTAGCTGGACCCGCTGTTCATGCTGACTCTCACGCACCTCTGTCTAACTCACGCACCGGCGTCGTTCCATAGCGGCCTCAAATCGAGACCGGACGGGGCTTACGACTGCAGGGAGCGCATGCATGATGGAGAATGTGGGAATGAACGTTGCCTCAGCCCCACGGATGTCCGGCACTTAGCAGGCAATATCAGCCGAATATCGGACAAGGTCCTGAAGCGGGCGAGAAGGCGCCGCGGCCTGCACACGTGCTCCTTCCACGTGTTCGACGCCGTCGAATGCATCGCCGCCGTCCGCGTTCCCATCGCCGACGTCCCCAGGTTCGCTGCTACGCTGCACCCAAGTTACCGAGCTGGAACGGTGAAAATTATTGACAAAAAAAGGCCCAATCAAGGGTCTGAATCTCTTGGGTTGCGCTGGGATTGGGCGGGTCGAGCTTACCCATGATCCTCGTCGCGCGAGCGCTACAAAAGGCAATTCGCCGGTGCCATGAGAAAGGGCGGGCGACCGGCGACTCATTGGTAGAATTCCTCTGTCAGGAGTGTGCTATGGTCCGCTACGTCGTTCTTCTCTCCATCCTTGCAAGTCTTCTCAGTGCGCAGGATTACCCGTTGGAGACCTGCCTCGTCAAAGGCACCCCGCTCGGCAACAACCCGGTCGTGATTCAGCACCAGGGTGTCGAGGTGCGCTTGTGTTGCAACAGCTGCGTGAAGCGTTTCCGGGCCGATCCCCAGCCGTACCTGGCGGCACTGCACGCCGCGATGCAAGAGCCGGCCTACCCGTGTGACTTCTGCGTGGTCAGCGGCGATCCGCTCGACGCCGACGCGGTGGAGTTCCGCCATGATGGGATCGAGGTGAAGGTCTGCAGCAAGGACTGCAAGAAGCTCTACAAGAGGCGCGATACGTTCTTCGGCGACAAGATACGAAGAGCGGCCGTCGACTACCCTCTGCAGACCTGCCTTGTCGACAGTGCAGCGCTGCCCGACGAGCCCTTCCTGCACACCCACCTCGGCGAGCAGCTTCGGCTGTGCGGGCCCGATTGCTCATCAGCTTTCGATGCCGAGCCCGAGCGTTTCCTCGCCATTTTGCACGAGGCCAGCTTCCCCAGCTGCCCCGTCTGCGACGACCCGATCCTCGACCAGTACGTCGAGCGCATCCATCACCAGGAGGTGCTGTATCTGGTCTGCGAGCGCTCGTGCGCCAAGAAGTTCAACAAGCGCCCCGACAAGTACCTGCCGCATCCTCCGCCCTACGACGACTGAGCCTCTTCCAACAGCCGGCTCAGGGTCCAGGGTCGCCCTTCCCGACCCACTGCGTGACGGGCCGGTCTTCCGCGACCTCGAAGAATGGGGCCTGGGCGACGGATCAGCCCCGACCAGGACCTGCATCGGAGCGCTTCAGGTGGACGCGTCCGCGTCTCGCTCTTCGTCGCGCGTCTTGAGCCTCGCGCGCAGCGCCTGGCGCAGGAAGAACTCGATCTGGCCGTTCACGCTGCGCAGGTTCTGCTCGGCTTCCGCCTGCAGAGCCGCCCAGACCTTGGGATCGAGCCTCAACAAAAAGCGCTTCTTGTTTGCCATGCGATCAGCCGTAGAGCGTCCCGGTGTTGATGACGGGGTGGGCCTCGGTCTCGCCGCAGAGGATCACAAGCAGGTTCCCGACCATCGCCGCTTTGCGCTCGTCATCGAGCTCGAGGATCTTCTTTTCCGCCAGCTCATCAAGGGCCATCTCGACCATCGAAACAGCTCCATGCACGATCTTCTTGCGGGCTGCGATGATCGCCTCTGCCTGCTGACGCCGCAGCATGGCTCCGGCAATCTCCGGGGCATAGGCGAGGTGGTTGAGTCGGGCTTCCTCGACGATGACGCCGGCTTTCTGGAGACGCTCGTGCAGCTCCTTCTGCAGCGACTGGTTGACCACATCGCCGCTCTCGCGCAGGGTGATCTCCTCGCCCGGGTGGTCGCTGGCGTGGTCATATGGGTAGATTCCGGCCAACTGTCGGACCGCCGACTCGCTCTGGACGGTCACGTAGTGTTCGTACGCGTCGACGTCGAACAGAGCCTGCGCCGTGTTCTGCACGCGCCAGACGACCACGGCGCTGATCTCGATCGGATTGCCACGCAGATCGTTGACTTTGAGCTTGGCGGTCTCGAAATTCCGCTGCCGGAGAGAGATGAGGAACTTGCTCGGCTTGCTGACGACCTGGGCGGGTTTCCCGTCGGCGCCAGGAACCGTCGTCATGCCGCCCCGCTTGACGCTGAAGGGGTTGGCCCAGTGGAAGCCGTCCTCTCGGACCGTGCCTGCGTACTTACCGAACAGGACCAGAACCCTGGCCTGATTCGGCTGGAGCGAAAACAGGCCGAGGGAGAAAATCAGGGCTACAGGAAAGAGCGCGATCGATGCGAAGATGAAGCCTTCACTTTGGTTGACGGCCCCATAGATGATCCCTATCGGAATCATCGCCCACAACGCGAGCACAACGACAAGCATGGTCCACCCACTAGCGACCTTGACGACTCGTTCTTCCATTTTCAGCTCCTCACGATCGATATCGAAGTGATATCACTATGATATGCTAACGATATCGACCTTCAGGTCAAGCACCTTCCCGAGGTGCGCCGAGGCTTCGCGATCTCCGTGACGGCCTGCTGCTGCTCCTCTGTTTCGCAGGGACCGTGACAGTCTCGACCGTCGCCGTCAGCGTGCAGAACGCCAGCTTGCGCCGCTGTAGTTGACCGGAAATGGGAATCGGGCCCTCAAGGGTCCAGCGGATCGCGGAAATTCAGGCGCCGCACCTTGCTTGAGGGCGTGAACTCTGCGTGGCTGCCGTCGGGGAATGGAGTCCCGGTCGGCTTGTCGTCGAGCTCACCCAGCCGGTAGCCCAGCTCGTCCTGACAGCGGCTGTGGAACATGGAGAGGTTGGGATTCGAGAAGTAGAAGTCCTGCCAGAATGTCGTGGTGATGACTGCCTTGCCCAGCCCATGGCGCAGCATGGTGCGCCCGGCGTTGCGCAGGTTGGTCGTCGAGTGGCGGGCGCGCGCCTCGACGATGATCTTGTCCGCGGCGACCCCCATGCCCACGAGCGCCGTTTTCATCTCCAGGGCCTCGAAGTAGCGGGTCCCCCGGGGATAGACGTTGGCGCCTGTCACGAGAATGAAGGGGGCGAGCTTGGCGCGCAGGTCCTTCAGGGCCTGCGCCAAGCGTCGCTGGGCATGAGCATGGACGCCTGGTTTGGAGGCGGCATTCTTCGGTGTGAAGCCCGGCACGATGATCAAAGAGTAGGGGTAGCGCTTCCAGTCGCGGAAGGCTGCGACCCGTTTCTCGACCTGTTGGTTGGCGGCCAGCGACTGGTCCAACGGGGCGGCCGCCGCCACCAGCTGACCGGCCCGGGTGGTCCTTGCCCTGTCGCTGCGGACCCAGGAAACGAGCTCTTTGTCCAGGCCTCGGGTCAGCGTGTAGCAGAGCTCCTCCCGCTGCGGCGACGCCGCAGGCGAGGATGCGAAGAGTTGGCGGAAGGAATCGGGGTTCCTGCCGACCACAGCGACGCGGAAGATCGCTCGCAGCAGGGCTGCGGCAAAGGCCTCTCGGCTGGAGCTTCGCGCCAGGAATTCCCGCAGCTTGTGCGTACTGGGCCGACCCCGATCGATGAGCTGCTCGAAGGCAGGGCTGTTTTCTTTCAGCCAACCGGGTGCCTGCTCGAAAGAAGCTCCGTACATCCTGCCCAGCAGCGTGACCCGACGCAGCAGCTGCTTGTCCCCGACGGCTGCCCGCGCCATCCAATCCAAAAGCTCCTGGGCCCGGTCAGGCTCCGCACCGGTCACGGCGCCGCCTAGCGCGCTCTGGAGCGCGTGGTTGTCGAGGGCGCGCATCAGATCCCACAGAGAGCGGCCCTGCGCCGCCGAAGAGCCGGACCGTGCCGGCACGGTCACCGCGTCGGTGCTGCCGTCGGCCCTCCGGATGAATAGCGTCCTGTGGCCGGACCTGATCGAGATCGGTCCGCCGGCGCGGTGGGTCCCCGCATCCCTGGGATCGTCGTCAGCCATCGCCGCCCCCCGCAGCTGCTCGGATACGTCGATGATAGCACAGCGCCGCCCCGGTGGCGTACCCGGGCGCGGTGGAGCGGGCGCTGAGCGACCTCAACCCTGCCAGGCACACCTTCGGCATCATCTAGATCGGCAACACCCGCTCCTTGTTGGACCTGGCCTTGCCTGTGCGCTCCGCGGCCCGACAGCAACGCGCCCGGGTCGGTGTCGCCGCCCGCATGGCCGGCATTGTGGCACACCCGACGATGACGGTGTGTGATCAGCCCGGCCAGACCGTCTTCGCGATCGACGACCAGCACTGGGCGGACGTTGGACTGGAAGGGAGCCACAGAGATCGCAGATTTGCTCAGGCGGGCACCGGCCTCCTGCGGCGCCACGCGGCGAAAGCCAGGCCAGGCACAGGAGCGCCGGTACATCTGTTGCCAGGCTGCCCTGCGCAGATTGTGCAGGGGGGTGCTAGCGCGCTGCCAGCTTGAGCCCTTGCGTAGCGATGGTGTCGGCGATGAAGCAGCCAAAGCTGCGCGCGGCGTTTCCCGGTTCCACAGCCGGGAGGATCTGAGCAACCAGTTGCAGGGAAGTGTGTGCACCGATGGCCCGTCCGTAGAGGCGCTCAGCATCGAACCGCACCACCACCAGGAAATCGCACCCGCCTTGGCTCAACAGCGTCTGCAGCTTCTCGGGCTCGTCGCCCATTGCTTCCGCTCCCCAACCTCCCGGGGGCGCGTCCACGAGCGCGAAGCCGCGCTCCTGCAAGACCTCTTCCAATGCCGCGCGGGCAGACTCAGGACCGTCCAGCTCGAGGTACACACGCGGCGACCGGGTGGCCGGAGGCTGGTGGGTGGCGGCGGGCAGAGGTCGCACAACCTCGGCGGGAGCTGCGGCGGCGCTCTGCTCGGAGCGAGGCGGGCCGGCTTCATCGCACTGGTGCAGAGCGGCCGAGCCAGCAGAGGGGCCCTGGCAGCCAATGAGCAGGGCTGCGAGGAGGAGCAAAACAGAACGGAGCATGGTAGACCTCACGCACAGGAGACCGCGAGTTCGATTGCAAGTGCTGTGCCACGTCTTCATGATCGACTGGCTGCTACTATCGCAGGATCCGTTGGGACGGGCGCATTCTGTTTCATGCATCATGCGATACTCTCCTCTGACCCAGGTTGCGTCGCCGGCATTCCGACTGGAGCGCCCCTGTTGCCTCACTGGTAGTGTTACCCCTGGCAGATTGAAGGAGGAAAAATGGGAAGGGTCCGTTGGAGGTACGCGTCCGACCATCTGCATCTCCCCGCCGAGCTGGCAATCCGAGAAGATCCTTCCGAAATGGAGGATCAGCATACAGGCATCACCGACCGTACCCGAGAGACGTTATCGAGACCTACTCAGCCGCCAGCTTGCCAGCGCCAAGGACGTATCAGCGTTCGCAGAGGGCTTCGGAGTGAACGCCGGGACATTGAAATGGTTGAAGTACGGGCGCATGACGCCGTCCTTCACCGCCGAGGATCCCGAGGCACTCGAGCAAGAGTGGGCGGAAGCGGCACTCCGCGACGACCCTGTGACCGTTGCGACCTGTTGGATCACACCGTCGGAATAGCGCGCACTCCCCGGCTGCGCCGGCACCGCGGACCGTAGCTTTCCCGCTTGCTGGCCGGTCTCGTCGCTGAGCTCCTCGCCAGCCCCACACCGAAGGGATGGCACACGCCGCGCTTCAGAGGTAGAATCCGCACGGTTGCTGCGGGAGCCAAATTGAGTGGGAAGAGAATTTACCGGGACAAGCCGCTTTCACGTCGAGGCACAGCTTGGTGCTGGTGGTTTCGGCGATGTCTACCGCGTCTTCGATGGCAAGCGTAGGCAGTCCGTGGCTCTCAAGCTTCTGCGCCGGGTCGATGCGGACTCGATCTACCGATTCAAACGTGAATTCCGTGCGTTGACGGGCATAGTGCACCCGAACCTTGTTCAGCTTTACGAGCTCTTGTGTGAGGACGAGCAGTGGTTCTTCACCATGGAACTCGTCGAAGGGGTCGATCTCCTCGAGCACATACGGGTCGTGGGACCCGCTGACGCCAAGACCACAGTGCAGGACTTTCCGATCGGCCAGGACCCTTCTCGCGGGGATATTGTGAGTCCTCTCGGCACCGAGACGCAGGCAGCGGACGCGGACCCCGTTGCCGTCGACACAACCCCCGTGACTCTGGCCATCCTCTGCGCTGCTTTCACCCAAATGGTTGCGGGCCTCCAGACACTGCATGCCGCCGGCTGCCTGCATCGCGACATCAAACCCTCGAACGCTATCGTGACGCGCGAGGGTCGGGTCGTACTGTTGGATTTTGGACTCATCAAGGCGATCAAATCGGGCCGGCTTGATTGCGACTCGCTCGACACGGGTGTGATGGGGACTCCCGCCTACATGTCTCCGGAGCAGGCCGACGGCGAGCCGTTGTGTGAGGCCAGCGATTGGTACAGCCTCGGCGTCGTACTTTACGAGGCTCTGGCCGGACGCCGCCCTTTCAACATCCGCAACCCTATCGATGCCTACCGCATTCCACGGTCCCAGCGGCCAACTCCGCCTTCCGAATTCGCTCCCGGTGTCCCCGAGCACCTCGATGCCCTGTGCCGGGCCATGCTGGCACTCGATCCGGCGGTACGCCCCACGGGTGTACAAATCCTGGCGCGGCTCGGGACAGTTGCGGCCGACGCACCACACTCCGCCACGGCTGGTGCGCCGACTTCCGACGCGCCCCTGATCGGCCGCGAGCGACAACTGGCTGTGATGGAGAAGGCGTTTCGGCAAAGCCGTGCAGGCAAGCTGGTCAAGCTGTTCGTACACGGTCCATCTGGCATGGGCAAGACCATGCTCATCGAGGGTTTTCTGGGCCGGCTCGTCGAACAGGAGTCGCTGGTTCTGCTGGCGGGTCGTTGCTACCACCAGGAATCCGTGCCGTTCAAGCTGTGGGACGGGGTCGTCGACTCCTTGACCCGCCACCTCCTGAGCTTGCCCAATACCAAGGCGGCAGCTTTGTTGCCCACCCACGTGGTGCCTCTGGTCCGCATTTTTCCGGTGCTGCTGCGCGTCCAGGCCTTCGCTGAGGCTTGCCGAGAACAGATTGAGCCCTGCGATCCAAAGCTCTTGAGGAAGCGCGCTTTCGCAGCCTTTCGGGACCTGCTTTACCGGCTGTCGCAGCGCGGGCCGCTGGTTGTCTTCGTCGACGATCTGCAGTGGGGTGACGTGGACGGCAGCGCGTTGCTACGAGAGGTTTTCCGGGGCCCCGATGCGCCGAGTCTGCTTTTCATCGGCGCCTACCGTAGCGAGGAAGCCTCGATAGGCCCATGGCTCACCGAGCTGTTGGCGAGGGAACCCACTGATGACACCTGGTTGCAGCACGAGCTTGAGGTCGACGCCTTGTCTGTGGAGGATGCAGCAGAGCTTGCGCGAAGCCTGCTCAGCCATTCGGCCGGGGATGGCGCGCGGGCCGCGGCGATCGCGGACGAGTCGGAAGGCATCCCCTACTACGTAGCCGAACTGGCGCGATTTGCACTGGAGAACACCGAGAAACCAGAGACCGTGCAAGCTGGGTCCAGCGCGGTTCAGCTGGACGCCATGCTGCGCCGGCGCATCGCACAGTTGCCTGACGGGGCGCGACGCTTCTTGGAGGTCGTCGCCATCGCCGGGCGCCCCACCGAGCTTAGCGTCGCCAGCGCCGCTGCAGGGGCCAGCGTAAAGTCTCAGGACCTGCCTCTCCTGCTCGGCAAAAACCTCGTGAGGAGGCATGGCGAAAGCGCTGTCACCTTCTACCATGACCGGGTGCGGGAGAGCGCTCTCGCGGAGCTGTGCGTCGAACGCAGGAAGGCCCACCACGGCTCGCTGGCACGCGCCCTCGAGGCTACAGGGCGAACGGATTTCGAGGCGCTCGCCCAACATCTCTACGAATCAGGGGAGCGAGAGCGGGCGCTCGGTTTCCAGGTGCGCGCAGCAGACGACGCCTTCTCGAAGCTGGCCTACGACCATGCAGCTCGTCTGATTCGCTCGGCCTTCGACCATCACGAAATCCCGCAGGAGCTGGTACAGCCCTTACAACTTCAACTCGGCCACTCTCTCTCTCTTCTCGGGCGGGGGCTGGAAGCCGCCAGTGCGTTCCTGGAAGCCGCCCAGGGGCTCTCTGTCGAGGCGGCGTTGGAGCCGAGGCGCCTCGCAGCCCGTGAGCTTCTTCTTTCCGGCCGAAACCCGGAGCACGGCGAGATCATTCCTGGAGTCTTGCGCGCCGCTGGCGTAGTACTGCCACGCTACCATGCGGGAGGGAAGCTGCTCTACCTTTGCAGGCGCCTCCGGCTACGGCTACGGGGCCTGAATTTTCGTGAACGGGCTGCTGAGGAGATTCCTGCGCCTCTGCTGAAGAGAATTGACACCTGCCTGTTCGTTGCGAACGCGCTTTCGCTTCGAAACGATGGACTGGGTTGGCGAGACTTCTCCACACGGGCCTTGCTGCTCGCACTGAAGGCGGGGGAACCGGGACGTGTGGCAGTGTGTCTCGCCTGGGAGGGAGGCGTGCTCAGCCGGGTGGGTGCAACACGTCGCTCTCAGAAGGTCGGCCACCAAGCGCGCACCTTAGCGTTGAAGCATGGGGCGCGGCCCGAGGTCATGTCCCGTGTGGTGAACATGGAAGCCTTTTCCGTGTGGTGGTCGCAAGGCGACTTTCGAAAGCTGCTCGAATTGTCGCAAGAGATCTTCCAGTGGATCGAACGCTGCCCGGCAATTAGGAACTCCATGCTGCTGTCCTGCGCGCGAGCGCTCAGTGCGATCGCCCGTTGCAATCTGGGACAGATCAAAGATCTCGGCAAAGACCTTATCCAGAACATTTGGGACGCCCGTGATCGGGACGACCTTCTGGGCGAGTTCTTCATAGCGTGTGCGACGCCCCTGAATGTCACCATGCTCGCCGATGATCGGCCCGAGGCCCTGCGTTCAGAGAAAGAGCTCTCCCTGCTGCGGACCGAGGCGGTGGCCGATGCCTGGAGCCGCTATTTCAAGTTGCTCTTCATTACGGATCTCGGTCTGTACACCGAAACCGCCCAAGAGGCCTGGCAGAGCTTCGAGACAGAATGGCCCGCGCTCCTGAAGCAGTTCATCTTCCGCATCCCCGTTGCCAAGAACGGCGCCCGGTTCGCTCGTGCGCGTTGCGCGCTCGGCGCCGCTCAGGCCAGCCATGGCAGCGAGCGGAATTCCCGCATTCAGGCCGCCCTGCGCATGGCACGAAGACTGTCCCGCGGGCGGGTCAGTTTCAGTCAGGCGGCGGCCGACCTGGTTCTGGCGGGCGTGGCCTCGCTCGAAGGGCGTGCAGACCTGGCTATCCCGCGACTCGAGCGCGCCGAGGCGGCCTTCGAGGCCGTCGGAATGGAGCTGCATAGTGCTATCTGCCGCCGCCGCCGCGGGCAGCTCGTGGGAGGAGAGGAGGGCAAGGCCGCCCTCAACGCCGCGGACTTCTGGATGCAGGCGGAGGGCATCAGATATCCAGAGAAGATGGCGCAGGTGTTCAGTCCGGGCCATTGGGGCGATTCCTGACCATTCTCGGATCGATCGGGGAGGCGAGTCCAGACTCGCTCTTACTCCTCCCACCACGACGGCGGAGCTACAGAAGCAGCGCGCAGCATATGCCCAGGCATGGCCCGTAGCTTAGGGTGTTTGCGGACTTCGACCCACCCCTGCTCCATCCCGCCTGCTTGGCCCATGGCAAGAAGGATCGTGGCGATCGCGACATCCCCTCGACCGGGTTTCTGCTGCCCTCCGAGAAAAGGCCCTTCCCCCAGGCCTGTGGCCACCATTTCCAATCCACGGCGAAGGTCGGCCTGTACCTCAGCCCGAGGCCGCGCCCCCACGCCCTGCAAGCGGGCTCGCTTTCTGCATCCCGGCGCTATGAACAGAGGTAGAGCCACCCGACCTACGAACCAGAGCTTCTTGGCCATCGCGAGCCTGAACTTCTTTGCGTTTTCGGGAATGAGCCAACGCAAATAGTAAAACAGCCAGTACAGAGTGTCGGTGGCGAAAGTATCCCACAGGCGGTCGGAAGCGCGTCCCTGAAGGTCTCGCGGCCCGATGGCCTGCTCTGGGAACAGCTCCTCGAGCCGGTCAATGATCGCTATGGAGTCGCACAGCGTTGAGCCATCGATGGCAAGTGCGGGCAAGCGGCCCGAAGGGCTGTATTTTTTGGCTTGCCAAGGCGAGGTGGCATCCACCGTCGTGTAGTCGAGACCCATCAGCCGCAGCACAAAGTGGATCTTACTACAAGGTGGTGAAACGGAGGGCATTTCCTCGAATTCGGGATAGTGATACAGAACGATCTTTGGTGGCATAAGATGATCTTCCAATGCGGGCGTAATCCCCATGGATCGCAGACCTGCAACGGCCACACCTGAGGTGATGACCACGGACTCTCCGACCGTTGGGACAACAGCTCAACAGGAACAGAATGATGGCCGACGACAGGATGCCCGAGTTTGAGGGATAGCTCAACTATACCCCCTGTGAACAGGACGTTGATTGTGCCAGGACTGCTCTTGCCATGGGTGCAAAGCACCACGTGAGGCTCGAAGTGAGGCACCTCGCTGGCGCCTCGAAGTATGAGCCCATGTGGGCCATCGAAACTACGTGAGCGTAAGGGGCTTCGCCACAGCGACCGTGGACGCCCACAGTTGTCCTTTGGCCCCGACCTGTGCGTCGATCCGAGCTACGACGGGTTCTGCGAGGGGAGCGGGCCACACGGCACGCTCCACAAACACGGTGCTGCTTGTCCAAGCGGATCGGGAGCGACTTCTCTGCAATTGGATGAAACACTCGTTCTGTACGAGGCGTCAGAGGATGGCGAAGGACCCCAGCCGCGCCGGCCGGGCCACAGTCCGCGCGAACAGGAGAGAGCCATGCTGCGAACGTCCCAATTGGCGGGCCTGATCTGCCTGCTGTTTCCGAATCTCCTCTGGGCTTGTTTCATGCAAGCGCCCCTGCCGGTGCAGGTCACCCTCGACCGCATCGAGGTCGAGATCGTCGACGGCATCGCGATCAAGAGCTACGAGTGCCACTTCCGCAACCCCAACGGCGGCGCCATCGTCGGCGGGATCTGCTACATGGAGGTGGCGCCCGGCGCGCAGATCGACAACATGGCGATGGTCGTCAATGGCACGACCGTCGAGGCCGAGCTGCTCGACGTCGAGAAAGCCAACCAGGTCTTCCAGGACATCGTCAAGAATGGCGGCTCCCCTGCACTGCTCGAGTACTACGGCAACCAGCTGATCCGCACCACCGTGCCGAGCGTGCCCGCCGGCGGCACCGTGATCGTGAAGCTGCAATACACCCAGCCGCTGCGCGCCGATGACGGCGTCTACCGGCTGCGTATGCTCAACACCAATCCCAAGATGGCGATGCAGATGCTCGAGCATGCCAGCATCGACATCACCATCCGCTCCACCGACCCGGTCACCAACGTCTATTCTCCGACCCACAACATCGAGGTCGAGGAGCTCACCGAGACCGATGGCATCCACGTGACCTGGTCGCAAGACAACTACATGCCCGAGAACGCCTTCGTGTTCTACTACGCCACCGCGCAGAACCCCGTGGGGCTGAACGTCCTCACCCACAAGGAAGCGGACGAGGACGGCCACTTCATGATGATGCTGGCTCCTCGCCTGGGGGACGAGTCCGAGATCGCGGCCAAGGACATCGTGTTCTGCGTCGACACCTCCGGCTCGATGCTGAAAGACGGCAAGATGGACCAGGCGCAAGCCGCCCTGCGCCACTGCATCCGCGCCCTGCGGCCCGGGGATCGCTTCAACATCGTCAGCTTCTCCACCGAGGCTCGGGTGCTGGCACGCGAAGGACTGCTCGACGCGACGGAGGAGAACCAAGCGCGTGCGCTGCGCTACATCGATAAGCTGCGCGCCCGCGGCGGCACCGCCATCCTCGAGTCGCTGCAGCTGTCCCTGGGACAATTCGAAGACGATGCGCGCCTCAAGATGGTCTTCTTCGCCACCGACGGCCTGCCCACCATAGGCGAGCAACAGGGCGACGCAATCCTGGCTGAGGTCCGCAAGGCCAACCACCACGACGCCCGCATCTTCACATTTGGCGAAGGCCTCGAGGTCAACGCCCGCATGCTCGACCTGCTCGCGTACGAGAACCACGGCGACGTCGACTACATCCTGCCCCGCGAAGACATCGCCTCCAAGATCGCCCGCTACTTTGACAAAGTCGGCTCTCCCCTGCTGACCGACCTCGAGGTCGAGGTCTCTGGAGTTGAGGTCTCTGAGGTCTATCCGCGGGTGATCCGCGACCTGTTCAAAGGCGAGCAGATCATGATTTTCGGGCGCTTCGAGGGCAGCGGTGAGGCGACGATCACCTTGACAGGCAAAGTCAACGGGCAGGAGCGCACGTTCCAGTATGCGGCCGTCTTCCCCGAGAAGACCGGGACGCACGACTTTGTGCCGCGGCTCTGGGCGGGCCGCAAGGTCGAGTTCCTGCTCGGCCAGGTGCGCCAGAACGGCGAGGACAGTGAGCTGATCGACGAGATCGTGCGCCTGGCCAAGCTGCACGGGATCGTCACACCCTACACCGCCTTCCTGGCCGCTCCGGATACCGTGCTCTTCGGCGAAGGAACTGTGGCCGGGCTCGCGAACACTCTGAGCGACGACCTGGAGCGGGAGCTGAAAGACTTCGGCGGCCTCGCGGCGCCCACGGCCGAAGCTCTGGGCCGCGAAGTCGACGAGTCCCGACGTCTGGCCGCAGGCCGTGACAGGCCCGACGGCGGCGCCTTCTATCTGCGTGCGCAGCTCGAGCTCGATGCCCTGGGCTACGGCGGCACGATCCTGGACCGCATGCGGCTGGTCGGCAACCGGACGTTCTACCAGCAGGCCGGCCGCTGGGTGGACAGCCGTTTCGAGACCGGGAGTGAGGACATCATCACGCTGACCAAGGGCAGCGACGCCTTCTTCGAGTTCCTGGCCGACAATACCGAGGCGGTCCCCTATCTGGCGATGGACCATGTGCTCTTCGAGCATGCGGGCCGCTTCTACGAGGTGGTGGAGTAGAACCGGTCGATCCGGCCTGTTTGGCACACCAGCGACGGACGTATCCAAGCGCATCTGATCCGCGCCGACGAAGGCACGAAGAACACGTGGCGCGACAGGGCCCTTGCCGAAGCGCGGGCGCAGCTCTCCGAAGAGGTTGAGGGCCTGAACGTTCGCTTGATTTCCAACCAACAGCCCTATAGATACATCACAGTCGGGCGCTGGTACGGTACCAGCACGATCGCCTGCGAGCTGCCCTCCAGGCCTCGCGAAACGGTGTTCTGGAGCTGCTGAAGGCCCCACGGGTCGCAGACGGACTGGCTCGTGATCGTCGGTCGTGGAGGGCGCGACACCAACGCGCTGGAACCGATCCTGAGATGTCTGGGGCGCTGAAAGGGTTCGATCCCCGCTGATGTCAACTCCACATCCGGCTATACTAGAGACGTGTTGTCTGGCTGATCGGAAGTTGTGGAGACGGCATGGCCTCGGAAACCGATGGGCACAAGCAGATCGAAGCCGACCTGGCGCAGCTCTCCGGCCAGGGGATCAAGCTGCAGACGGGCCGTAAGAACGTGATTGTGCTGGCAGGTGTCCTGATAGCTGCGAGGCTCTATGACACCAGTGGCGTTCTGGCAATCTCTGGGGCTCCTTACCGCCTCGTCGACGATGTGGGTGGTTGCCACGAGGGCACGACCGGTGCCGCTGGGGATCTGCGCCATGAGAATGTAGAACCCTGCCAGCACTGGGTCTATCTGCAGGACCCGGCCAGTGGGCGGGAAGTCAAGGTGGGCTTGCCATGGATTGAGGCAGGCTCTCCCGTCCATGAGCAGAGGGTCGCCGGTTATGGCGTCGCTCCCTCGCAGGAGGTCTGAGTGGCTCGCCCCAGGGTTTCCGCCCGCTTCGTTCCCAACCGTAGCCTCGAAGGCAGGACTCTAGCTGTCACGATCGCAGGTCACCTGCCGGACGGCGCGTTGGGAATCGCCATCTACGAGCTCGACCGTTGGGAGGAGGGAGGACGGACCGTTGTCGAGGGGCACGGCAGCAACGACCTGCTGGCTGAGTTCACCGGTACCTGGCAGCAACAGGAGAAGCGCTTCTCGTGCACGGGCGAGCGGATCATCGGCGACAAGCGCCGCGATCCCTGCGTCAAAGTGCAACTGCCCGGCTCGGACCAGGTCTACGAGCTCCCGATCGTCTCCGAAAAAGGAGAGCTCGAGGGCGACAGCTTTGAGCTCGGCCTGGTGCTTCTGCGCGGCGGCAAGGAGCTGTTCCACTCGCATTCACCGGCCTTCGTTCGTATCTCCGGCACCAAGCCCGCCGGTGCGTACGAGCTGAAGGTGCATTGGGAAAAACCGGAGCACCACGACAAGAGCCCCGACCCGCTCCGGATTGGAAACGGGAAGACGTGGACCCTTGGCTTCCTCGGTGAGGTCGTCGTGGCCAGATACCAGAAAGGCTCGAAGGTACGGCTGGGACTGCTGGTCACCAAGAAATCCGGCGCGCTCCCGGACAAAATGCAGGCCAGAGTCGAGATCGTGGTGCACAACCGTTTCCACGACCCCAAGCCTGAAGACGTCTACCGGGAGTCCCAGGACGTGCTTCTCCTGAAAGGGCAAGCCAGCGTGCTGCTCGAGCAGGATCGGCTGCTCAGAGACTGCGACTCGGCCGTCAACCACAACGGCCTGCAGGCCACGGTAACGGTGCACATCGGTCCAGGAGCCGTCGCCGGTCCCAGCAAGGGCGACACTCTGCACATCATGCTGCGCAAGCTCGTGCTGTTGCTGCCAGGGGTCTGTGGCAGCCGGATCATGATCGGTGACAAGGGCAGCATCGAGCCCTTCCCCGAGTGGTCGCAGCTCGACGGTTGGAAAAAACGTATTGTCGACTCATTGACGCCCAACTGCGGACACGCGATGCAACTCGAATGCTCGCAGTACGGGGTGCCGTTGCACGCAGCGACCCGCCTCGACATGTTCGTCAGTTTTCGCGTCGTCGATGCCGCTATGCATAGCCTTGAAATGTCGGACTGCGATATCTACACCTGTGTCGACAATCCCGAGAACATCCTCTACCACACGCTCCTGAAGTACGATGGCAAGCCTGTTCCCTATTATGTGATGAAGAGCCTGCCCTATGATTGGCGTCTCAAGCTGGACTCTGCGCTTGAATGCCTGCGGGGCGAGACATCACAACGTGCGCCGGACGAGCCCGTCTTCAACGAGGACGTTGAGCAGGCTGAGGCCTACGGTGACCTGGTCGAGGAGTACGTCGTCCACAACTATACGCCCGGTTATCCGGCTCGCGTGTGTTACCAGACCATACCCAGCTTGAAGGAAGTGATCGCCAAGGCAAAGTCTCGGTATGGCGCGACAATGTCCGAAAAGGTGGTGCTCGCCGGGCACAGCACCGGTGGCCTGATCGCGCTGGGCGCGATCCAGGACGACACGCTCGCCCCGCTCATTTCGGACGCCGTGTTCATCGATGTGCCGTTTTTTGGGGCGGCAAAGGCGTACTATGCCGTCTTGACGGGGGATATGGGCATCGGTTTCGTGTCTCCCGAGTTCTTCCAGCGCACGACCCCGAACTTCCCCGTCTCCTATCATCTGGCCCCGACTTCCCAATACCCGCACAAGGTCGTGCAGCAATCCGAGACCCTCAAGCGGGAGGACGGCAGCACCTACCGTCAATACGGCAGCTCCATCTCCCGGCGCGATGTCCCGCTGGCCTCGGAGTACATGACCCCCCTGATGAAACAAGCCCGCGATGCGGGCTACGAGGCCCTGGAATGGAACGAACACCTCGACCGTGAAGCCAACGCATTCCACGAGAAGATCAAGATTGTGAAGGGTGACCCTTCAACCTACCCAAAGATCGGAATCGAGAACTGCTCGGTCTTCTGGTCCCAGGTGGATCGAAAAACTCCGGAAGACGGCACCATCCATACTTTGAGGCTGGCCTGGGAAGGAGCCCAATGCACGGGTGTGACCTACACGACGACGGACGGTGACGGCACGGTCCCCACCGCCAGTCAGAAGGGCATGTTCCCGCCGGAGTGCCTGTTCGAGATCAAAGCGAAGCCCATGCATGTGCCGGCCCCCAACGACGCGAAGATCTGGCAGCGGATCGCCAAGCGCCTCGATCCCAGGCCGGCACCTCAGCCGCGCATCGCCGCTTTCATCCTGACACGCAACAACCAGCTGCATGACGAACAGCTGTCCTGCCAGGTCGGCGATCGTGTCGGCGTCGCGCTCGATCTCGAGGACTTCGACGAGAAGGCGGCTGCGAGTCTGCAGATGTTCGTGAAGGGGCCCGGCTTGGAGCAGAAGCTGCTCGGCAAGGTCGAGGGCGGGGCCCGATCGGCTCGCGGGGAATTCGTCATCCCTGCTCCCGCTGAGGGTTCATTCGTGGAGCCGGTCTATTGGATTGAGGTCGAATTCGAGACCCGCGACGGCAAACACAGCCAGCGCCTCGGACGTGTTCAGGTCAAGATCGTCCACAGCATTGTGATCGAGACCCGCAAAAAAACTGGCCAGCTGCTCCAGCCCGAGGGAGGACGGCTGATCTGGTCCGAATCGAGGCCCGCCCATTGGGAAGATCTGGTCCTGACCGCCCGCACCGATGCGGGTCTGGAAATCCCCGTCCAATGGAAGGTGCTCTCGCCCGACAAAGGTCTGTTTGAGAGTCGCTTCTCGGGGTTGAACCGCAGAGAAGGCGCACGCTTTTCGCTCAATCCCAATGACCGCAGCGTCCCGATTCCGTTCGAAGTCGTGGTGCAGGCGTTCTATGGCTCGAGTCAAGGGTCGGCGCACGCGGCCGTCTGCATCCAGGCGGAGTCCCGCCTCGTGGGTGTCGCCCTGTTCCGGATCGAGAGTCAGACCAAGAAGAGCCGTTGTGGGAAGACGGTCCGGATCTCGGCCAACGAGAACGACGCGATGTTCGAGTTGCACGCGGTAGACGCCCACGGCAACGACCTGGGTACGGTTGAGGGCAGCTGGAAGAGCGAGGGCGCGTACAACAAGCCTCAGGACTCCCATGCCAAGGACTACTTCATGCCAGCCAAACGGCCCAGCAACGGCAGTATTGAGGCCACCATGGGCAAGTACACGGCGCGTGTGAAGATCGTGGTGGAAGCGGGGCAGGGCTGAAAAGCCGACGCCTCCGGGCTATCACAATCGACGACCTGGCTGGACGCCACGTTTGTAAGCTCTTCGCCGAGCGCGCCCTCGGCGGCATTCCGCAGAATCTCGTCGGCGTCCGGCGACCGATCGGAGCGACCGCGCGTCCATCGGGCGTGCCATCCCTCCGCGAGCCGGAGCCGCCCCCGCAGCCGGGCGCGGGTACCAAGTCTTGCGCATCGCCGAAGATGACCGCTGCCTTGATTGCGGGGCTTCCCCGAGTGTAGCTGAGCTCTTGGACGCGCCCAGTGATGTTCCTGTTGCTACACCCATCCGCGCACCAGCGCCCGAGCCTGCGGCGCACGCCGAGACGATGGCGGAGCTCCGGCAGGAGCTCAAAGAGATGCCCTCGAAGCTGCGCGAAGCGAAGCAGCTCAAGGAGGCCATCGAGGCGATGCTGCCGAGGCTCAACCTCGACGACTGAGGCATAGCCCTAACGCGCTGGGAACATCTCTTCGAGACGTTCCTTCAACCGCTTCGCCTCACGCAGCTTCGCGGTCAGATCGGAGACCGTGTCTCCGCCCTGGATGACCGCAAGACTCGCGGCTGTGGCAATGCCCAGCAGGCTGATGCGGAGGGCGTCGCACGCTTCGTACCAGCTGCGGAATGTGTGGCCATGGATGGCGGGCAGCTCGTCCATCAGGGCGTATTTGCGCCGCACAACGTCTTTGAGGACGCGGTCGAGGTCGTCTTTGTCCCAGATTCCCTTTTTGTACTTCTCCCCCGCGCTCAGGAGTGAGCTCATCATCCCCTTGAGGGTCTCGACCGCCGCTTCGGCTCCTTTCTCTGAGCTTCCCATCAGCTGCGTGATCAGATCCGCGATGGCGTCGTACGCGACCTCGATGCGCTCGGCCAGACCGCCCCGAGCCTTCACGTCTTCTGGGTCGACCCCGATCACACCGTCAAGCTCCGAATCCACCACTCCCAGATACAACGACCATCTGGAGTAACCGATCCCATAGACGGCAGGGAGCTCGGCCTCAGCGCTGATCTGCTGTTGCCTGAGCCCGTCGATGATCCCCTCGAGCGACCGCGGAGTCAGGTCTCCGCTCTCGGCCAGTGCGATCAGCTCGGCGAGGATCTTGTTCATCCGCGCCAGCTGTGCGCGAGCACCCGTCCCCTGCCCCAGATCGGCCTGACAGAACGCAGGTCCGAGCGACGCCGCGAAGCCGACAATCAGCGCCCACTGGATGGCTCTCTTGACTCCGATGTGCATAGAGTCCGCTCCTTTTCCTCGAAGCCCTTCTCCAGGGTAACAGAGATCCAGAGCGCCCGTCTGTTGTGCGTGGCCCGGGGATTGCACCGACCGCGTCGAGGATCGCGTGCAGCACTGCCCGGCTCTCGTCGACGGGCAGTTGGCGACAGTCGACTGCCATCAGGGACTTGTCGCACAGGCACGGCGAGGACTCGAGGCTCGCCCGCCAGGAGCAGGTGACGAGCTGCCCCGCGTATGAGGCCCGCGTGATGTCCTCAAACAGCTTGTAGCGCAGGTCGCCGTCGACGGGTCAGCTGCCTTTGCGGCCAACGCGCTCGGGGAGTTCCACCTAGCGCGCGGCCCGGTGTGGCAGTTCGAAGGATGAAGTCACAGCAGCCCCGCCCGATATATCCGATGAACACATACTGTTCGAAAT
>JAJDCP010000025.1 GCA_029260765.1 Planctomycetota bacterium | reverse complement strand
GACGCAAGGCCATAGTAGAGCCGGTCCATGGCCAGATCAAAGAGGTGCGTGGCTTCCGCTGCTTCCTCTTACGCGGCATGGAAGGGGTGTCGGCGGAGTTCTCCCTCGTGTGCCTCTGCCACAACGTGCTCAAGCTGTTCCGATCAGGCTTCCGGCTGGCGTAGAAGCACTTTTTCGGACCCTGGCAGGCCCCTCCAAGCCATTGGGCGCGCTCAAAACACCGATTGGGGCCCGCCACGCTTCTTCATGGGATTCCGGTGGTTCGCCATGCATGGTGTGCGCCGTCAAGTGGCGTGTGCGTGGACGTGGGCGTGGACGTGGACTCGGGCTATGCGACACGGCCTCCTAGCCCACCATCTCCTGGCGTGTCAGGGCCACGAACAGGTTGTGACTGACGCCTGCGATCGCCCGGGCGCTGGCTCGGGCAAAGGCGCCGTACAGCCAGGGCAGCACAGCGTTCAGCAAGAAGGCGACCACCAACACCAGCGATGGAATCGGGGCGAAGTTGACGATCACTACGCCTGCGAGTGCGGACAGGACGAACACACCGACCATCACCCACATCAGGATGTGCAGGACGTCTCCCGCAGCCGTCAGCCGATCGGTGGCGGGACGTCGGCGCCTGCGCACGGCCTGGCCTCGTTGTGCCGCCTGCAGCTCACGCGTCATCGCATCCATTTCCCGGGTGACCAGCCCCATCTGTCGCAGGTAGCGGCCCAGGAAGAACCAGACCACCGCGGCGTAGATCGGACCGAGCAGGTGGAGGCCGATCAGCCAGGAGGCAGCGCCTCCCGCCATGGCGGCCAGGACGCCGAGGATCACCACCAGGCCGCCGTTGAATAGAGCGAGCAGGAACATGCACAGGTTCAGCCGGCTGCCGGTCCGCGCCATGTGTTCGGCGGCGCTGCCTGCAGTCAATCTGTGGGCGCGTTTGCGGCGGGGAGTCTTGGAGGGAAAGGCTCTCTTCTTGTGGGTCGAGCGGGGCAGCGGCATCGTTTCTCCTTGGGGTTGTGGAGCCAGCGACACTGCAACGCATCTGCCGTACCAACTGCGAGGCGGCTCTCTGGCGACCCGGCGAGATTCCGTGCAGGGAATTGACGCCGCTATATTGGGACCAGGCACCAACATCGGAATTGTGCTGTTCCCTGGCGCAACGGTTTGTGCTTGATGTCGATGAGTGCATCGCTTAGATCTTTCCATCTCTTGAAGCCTCGACTTCGAAGGAGCTGACGGGTGGCCAGGCCACACGCACGCTATCGTCCGGCCACTGCAGGCTTGCTCAAAGTCCTGCTGGGGCTGTTCGCCTTGGTTGGGGGCGCGTCGTTGGGGCATCAACTGTCCTGGCTGTGCGCGCACGCCAGCAACGCAGGGGCCGAACACGAGCTCTGCCTGGCCGTCCAGGCCAGCGTGCTCAGCCCGGCTTTGGCGTTGTTGGCCGCCTGTGTGCTGATCAGCTTTACGATCTGGCTGCTGCGGGCGCGGGCCAACCTCGCCCCCCTGGGGGAGTCCGATGCAGACTGTCAGGGGTTGCACTGGTTTCTGGTGCCGGTGTTCAACCTCTTCCGGCCCTTTGCTCTGTTGCGCGCCTTGTGGGAACGCAGCGACCCTCGCAGGCTGCGCCAGCTCGAGCTGGCCGCTCCGCCCGCGCGCCTGTTGCAGGTCTGGTGGCTGAGCTGGTGCGCGTGCCTGGTGCTCGCTACGGCCTGGTTGGCCACCAAGGCCTTGCTGCCGCAAAGCGTGGTGCTCGACGTGCTGGCTGGAACGGGACTGGCGAGCGCCTTGACGTGCGCGTGCCTGTTGACCGCCGTCGCCCACACCATCCACATCCGCCAAGAGGCCAAACGGGCCGGCCGCTACCGGCGCGCCCGCCAGCATCACCTGCACCGTCCGCGCACGATCAGCCCTCGCGTGCCGTTCCCGGTCTCATGCCTGTGCGGCGCTGTCTTGCAGGTCCGGCCCAACCTCGCCGGCCAGATCGGGCGCTGCCCCGAGTGCCAGGATTCGCTGCCGTTGAAGCCGGCGATGGCGATCAGCTGCTGAGCGGAAGCGGTAGCAAGACCCCAGGATTCAGAATGCCCGCCGGATCGACCGCCTGTTTGGCGGCAGCCAGCATGCGCGCGAACAGCTCGGGACGCTGGCGGATGTACCAGGGAAGATGGGTGCGGCCGACCGCATGATGGTGGGTGATCGTGGCCGCATGACGCAGCAGGACATCGCTAGCTGCGGTCTTGATCTCCCGCCACTGCTCCAGCTCTGCGCCCGCTTGGGCGCGGGTGATGAACGTGTAGTAGGGGGCGGGGCCATCGGGGTAGATGTGCGTGAAGCGGCAGCTGAGCAGGCCGCCCCCGCCGGTACGCCGGAGCGCGTCGCCGACTTCGCGTTCGAGCGCGGCGTGCAGGGCCGGAAAGTCGCTCCAACTGCAACAGGTCTCGAAGGTGTCGGCCATCAAGCCGACGCTCACCAGGCCACTCTGCAGGTAGGGGGCCTCGAAGAAGGCTCTCCGCCAGCTCTGTGACGGCAGCTCCGCGCCGTGGGTCGAGGGGGCTGTCTGCGAGGGTTCGCGATGCTGGGGCGCGCCCAGCGGCAATCCTCCG
Source organism: Planctomycetota bacterium (assembly GCA_029260765.1). Taxonomy (GTDB): domain Bacteria; phylum Planctomycetota; class J058; order JAJDCP01; family JAJDCP01; genus JAJDCP01. Next base: position 64,144 of record JAJDCP010000025.1, on the reverse strand, counting down.
CAGTCCCCCAGAACCTCCAGGGCCGCTTCGAGGTTTGCCCGCTGCGGCAGGTCGGCGGATTCGAAACCCAACAAGAGCACATGGCAGTCACCCCCGACCCCGAACAGGCCGGCCTCTTTGCGGTGCAGCAGGCGCGCATTCGCGGGCTGCAAACCTGATTGGGCCAGACTCCGGCAGGCATCGACTGCCGCCTCGAAGGTCCCAAAGCCCAGGCTGAGTTTGGAGCGGAAGCGGGGCAGCCTCGTCACCCGCATCCACGCCTGGCTGATGATGCCGAGCGCGCCTTCGCCCCCCATCACCCAGCGGTCCGGCGAAGGCCCGGCGCCGGACCCGGGGAGCCTGCGGCTCTCGAGGGCTCCCGCCGGGGTCAGGCTGCGCAAGCCGGCCACGAAGTCGTCGATGCGCGTGCGGCCGGTCGCGTAGTGCCCGCCGGAACGGGTGGCGATCCAACCTCCCAGGGTCGAGAACTCGAAGGACTGCGGATAATGGCGCAGAGTCAGCCCATGGGCGGAGAGCTGGCGCTCGAGATCTGGTCCGAGAATGCCGGCCTGGACGCGTGCCAGCCGGGCGTTGCTGTCGACTTCGAGCACCTGGTCGAGCCCCGTCAGGTCGAGGCTGACCACGCCCGCGAAACCGTCGCCGACGGCCGCTTCGACGCCACCGACCACATTGGTTCCCCCGCCCCACGGGATCACCGCCACCCGGGCACCGGTCGCCCAGTCGAGGACGCGCTCGATACCTGCTTCGTCACGCGGTCGTGCCACCAGGTCGGGGGCACTGCCGAAGTCGCCGCGGAAGCCACGCAGCAGGTCGCAGTAACCCCGTCCATAGGTGTGCCGGACCCGCGCTTCGTCGTCGGCGCAGCACAGATCCGCAAGGCTGGCGGGCACTTCGAGGCGCGCACGCGGCAGCCGCAGCGCGTCGAGCTGCGGGTCGGGCTGCAGCTCAAGCTCGGACCCGGCTCCCAGCAAACTCGCCAGCTGGCTGGCGATCGCGAGCCGCAGCTCGGGGGGAGGCAGCTTCGCCGCCAGGCCCCACGCCCAGAAACTGCGTGGATCGTTCATGGTTCCCTCTGCAGTCGACGCGCTTCGCGCTCGGCCGCGCCCTTGCGGCGCAACCACGGAATCAATTGCCGGCTCAGGTCGGGGAAGGTCGCAACCACACGCGCCGTCCAACCGCGAATTGGCGGCAGGCAGACTTGCAGAGGACGGTGCTTGAGCACCCTCCCAACTACGAGGGTGGCGACTTCATCGATGTGCAGAGGACGCGAGCCGGAGAAGCTGATGTCTGCCTCGGGGAAGTCGAGCTGCAGATCGTACATCGGCGACTTGACCAGGTCGGGGCAGACCACGGTCAGCGCGACGCCTAGCGGCCGAAGCTCTTCGGCGGCCGACAGGGAGAAGCCGCGCGCCGCGAACTTCGACGCTGTATAGAGGCACAGGCCGGGAACAGCGGCGATGCCGGCAAGCGAGGCGATGTTGACGATATGGCCGTGGCCTTGCTGCACCATCTGTCGTGCCGCGGCGCGCGTTCCCAGGATCATGCCTTTGACGTTTGTGTCGATGTGCAGGTCGAGATCTTCGAGCGGCAGCTCGTGGATGTAGCCAGGTTTGAGCACGCCGGCGTTGTTGATGACTACATCGAGCTGTCCCCAGGTCTTCAACGCGTCGTCGACAGCGGCCTGCCAGGCGTCTGCCTGGCGGACATCCAGGCTGCACAGGCGTACCTGGGACGACGGCCAGGCGAGCCTTTCAGCCTGCGCTTGTAGACCTGGCAGGTCGATGTCGCTCGCCAGCACGCGCCCGCCGCGCTCGGCAAGCAACGAGACGATGCGCGCCCCGATGCCACTGGCGCAGCCGCTGACCACAAACACCCTGCCCTTGACGCTCAAGAGACTGCCCGGGCAACAGAGGCGACCGGCTTGCCGAAACACAGCTCGCCGAAGGCGAAGCTGGGACGGATGCCAGGGAAGCCCCAATAGCTGGCCAGCTCTGAGGAGCAGACCAGGTTGGGGAAATCGGGGTTGCGGGCGGACGGCCCGGCGACCTCCTTCTCCTGCACCATCGACAGATACTGGTCGAGACCGCCCTCCAGCGTGTTGCCGTTGAGCACGACCTCCATGCCGGTCTCGAGCGCATAGGCCCGCAAACCGGGGATCTTGGAGGCAAGCGGGGCGTAGGAGTCCGGCCCGATGCCGTTCTCGGAGGTCACCAACAGTCCCTCCGGCGAATGCACCACCAGGGAGTGGTTGCCCTGGGTGTGCCCGGGAGTGCGCATCAGCGCTACACCCTCGCCCAGCCGCACGTCCCCCTCGAAGAACAGCAGGCGCTTCGGGTCGATGTCACGCGTGCCGTCGGGGCAGTACCAATCAGCCTGCGGCGGCAGAGGTGCGCAGGCGGTCGCCCACTCCTGCTCGGTGACCAAAAGGCGCGCAAAGGGAAACATGCCGGGTTGTCCGGTGCTGCCGAGCCAACGCCGAAGATCCTGGGTGTGCAGGTGATCGTAGGAGATGTAGTCGATGTCTTCGGGGGCGAGGCCCGCCTGTTGCAGGGCCGCCTCGACCGAGCCGAGCATCGGAGCGAGGAAGCGCTCAGCCTGTGCTTGCAGCGGTCCCAGTCCCCGAGCCATGCGGGCGAAGAAGGGAGTCTCGCGGTTGCGTTGCACGTCGCTGGGGGAGAACAGCAAGGTCTTGGGGCCCTCGTCTGTCTGGAATTGCACCACGAACATGCGGTTGACGATGTGGAGCATCGGGCTCGGCGTGCGCAGGGCATTCAGCAGTCCGTAGCCGCAGGCGTTGAGAAGGCCATAGCGGACCGGATACGGCACGCGCACCAACGAGAAAGACCGGTAGTAGGGGACAGGTCGATCGGCCAGCAACTGGTTGCGGAAGTCGACCGCGCGCTCGCGTACGCTGGCCAGGCGGTGCTGGGGCGACAGGCTCGAGCGGGCGCCGGCAAAAGAGTCGATCGGACGCAACGTGGTCATATTGGGGCCTCCGCAGCTTGTGCCCTATCAGAGCACATCCCCAGACTGGGACGCAAGGGGGGCGGGGGGCTGCGAAACTGATAAGATCACGCCACAGGAGGCGGCATGAGAGCACTCTGGTGGGGGTTGGCTTTGACGCTGGGGCTGCACGCCCACGACGTGGCCGTCGGTGTGGGCACACGCTCCAGGTTGGACTTCTCGTCGACGCGGCGCCTTCGGCTGGGCCTGGAGCTGGGCTACTCGCCGCTGGTGGGCTTCGATACGCGCCAGACGATGGATCGGAACGGGGACGGCCAGCTGAGTGGCGAGGAGCGGGAGGCCTGGCTGGTCGAGCTCTGCACGCAATTGCTGCAGGAGCTGCGCCTCGAGCTGCGTCCGCTCGGCAGCTCCGATCCCTGGCAGGCGCTGCCTGTGCGTCTCGACGTGACGGCAGAGGTGCGCACACGGGGCCTGGAGATCGGCGGCCTGCCGGCGGAGGCGCAGGCCTTCGAGGTCTGGATCGCGTTCGAGAGCCTGCAGCCCCTGGCGCCAGGGATCGAGCTGTGGTTCCGCAACAGCAGCTTCCGCAACTCGTTGAGCAGCCATGAGCTGTTGGTGCCGGTGGAGCAGGTGGAGGTGGGACTGCTCAGCGACAGCTTCTTGCAGGATCTGCGCGCGTTGCGGCTGCGCTACGAAGAGCTCGAGGGCTGCTACCTGCTTCGGCAGCGGGAGGTGCGTTTCGAAGTCCGACCGGCGGTCGCCGATCCCGAGCCGGTTCCCAGGCAAGTTTCCGCGCCGGATCCGGCAGTGCCCGATAAGGGAGCTGGCTTTCCCTGGTGGACTGCGTCGGCTGCGCTGGTTCTGCTGCTGGTGTTGGCAGGGTGGCTGTGGCGGAGGAAGTCCTGAGGGGTTCTCAGCGTTCCAAGCCCAGCTCATGGACAAACTGCGCGCGCGCCCGCTCGATGCCGTGGGCTGAAAACGAACGCGGCCGGTCGCTGCGCGTCAGCACATGGATCGGATGGCTGCGGAACAGGAACCAGCGCCACCATTCGCCCCATGTGTCGGGGGGCAGATTCTCGATGGCTTCGATGGCGTCCCGTGGGATACGGATCGCTCGCGCGGACAGAAGCTCAGGCGTCAGCATTGCGCCCTGATACGGCACGATGACCAACTCTCCGGCCATCACACCGAGCACACACGGCCGCCCCTGGCCCGCACGGTTCTCGAGCGCGCGCCAGAGCAGGGAGCACTCGCCCAGGTGTCGCTGCCATTGCGCGCGCAGGCTCTGATTGCTGACCGCCCGGCTGCGCCAGGAGAAGAAGCTGGCCACCAGCACCAGCGACCCGGTGATCAAGCCCCAGACCACACTCAGATCCTTGAAGGTCGGGCCGAAAACGAATCCGTCCTGCCAGGCCGCGAAGGAGAACACGGCCGACCCCACCAGGCAGCACAGCGCCGCGAGCGACAGTTTGAGCGGGCGTTGCCATTCCGCGAATCCCGGTCCGATCTCCACTCAGCTGCGCTCCATCAGCAATCCGGCGATCGCAAGCTCGGCTTCGAGGATCTCTGCCAGACGTCCTGCATCTTCGATCCGGCCCCGGACGTCGTAGACGATCGTATCGTCGGAGATCACCAGCGGCCCGCACTGCTGATCCAGACGCGTGAACTCTTCACGCAACGGATCGTCGAGCAGCCGCACCACACGCGCTTCGCTGTTGCCTTTGATCATGAACTGTTTGTCGAAGTGCAGGTCTCCGGTCTGGATGTCCTGCGCACCGAACATCTTGCCCAGGCCCGAGAACAGCCCCTCACGGTAGATCTTCAGGCCGAGATTCAGCGCACGGGGGAGGCCACAGCTGATCACGGTATAGGGGTGCTTGTGCTTGCCTCCGCGCATGTCGATGCGGATCTCCAGCGCGCACTGCTGATGGCTGCCGACCAGACGCCCACGCTTCCAGAAGCTGCCCGGCTGGTAGTGCATGCCGAAGCGCGCGCCGACCTCCTGCCAGGCGGCCTTGACGCGCGCGGCCCGCTGCGACTCGGCGACCATCACCAAGACAAAGATGGCAACGCCGACGATGCCCAGGAGCACGAGGAAACCTGGCTCTACACCCGCGAGAAACATTGCGCTCTCCGTCACTGTTGGGCGAACATAGCTGGGTCGCTCCACGGGCCTGCGGCCTCAGGAGATCTCCAGCACCTCCCACACGGGCTTCTCTGTCTGCAGGTTCACTTCCACTTCGTCGCCCACTTTCGCGCCCATGAACGCCCGGCCGAGTGGGGAGCGATAGGAGAGGATCCCACGCTCGGGATGCGCATCCCAGGGCCCGAGGAAGACAAACTGCTCCTGCTTCTGGGACGCGCGCTTCCGGACCAGGACTTTGCTTCCGACGGTCACGACCTCGCCAGCACCCATCCCATCGGTGATCAGGCGCGCCTTCCTGATCTCGCCCTGCAGAGTCGTGGCCCGCTCGGCGAGGCGGTCGCGTGTTTCTAGAGCCGCCGTGAACTCGGCGTTCTCACTCAAGTCACCGAGCTCTGCAGCCTTGCCTATCTCGAGGGCGATGGCAGGCAGTTTTTCGGTCGTCAGACGCAACAACTCGTTGCATTTGCGGTCGAGCCCGTCCTGTGTGGTATAGACGGCGTCCTCCTCCCAGCGTTCCTTGCGCACAAAGAAGAGCGCGGGACGGGTGTCTCTGACGATGTCCAACACCGCCTGATTGCTCCCGTCGGTCAGCGCAGAGTTGTGCTCGACAAAGCTCTTGATCGCATTGACGGTCTCCAGATCCGCCTGCTTCAAGACGCTGCGAATACGCGCGTAGTTGCCCGAAGAGATGGCGCTGCGCACCAGGAAGAGCTGGCGTTTGACGGCCTGGTCGTCGGCATCCAGACGCATCAGGCTCCTGCCGGCCCGCAACAGACAGATCGTCACCTGGCTCTTCTCGATGCCCTGCAGACAGTCTGCGTACTCGGGGCGGAACACCGCCCTGAAGAGCCACACCAGCGCACGCAGATGGACGACCCCGCGTTTGAGGATCACAGCCGCTGCGCCGCCGATCAGCTCGCCGCGACCTGCTTCGGTAAGCTCGGTGGCGATCAGCTCACAGACCTCTCTCGAGCATCCGGGCAGGAGTGCCGCATGGATCTCAGGCCAGGTTTTTGGCCGGGTCGCCTTGAAGTGCTCGAGGATGCACTTGACGATTTCGTCATTCTCCTGGGAGCTCAACAGAGCGCTGAGGGCTTCTTCGTCTGTGTCATCGAGCTCCAGGGAAACCTGCAGCGTGGCAGGGGGCCGGGAGAGCTCCCTGCCCAGCCTTCCCAGCAGAGCCTGGATGCCCAACAGTACGCCGGGATCCTCGACCTCGGCGTAAGTCTCAGGCGCCGCCAGCCGCTTGGAGAGATGCTGCAGGAACGTCTCTGTTGCCTCGCTGTCGTCGCTCATTTGCTCGAGGTATTCGAGCACAAACACGAGTTTCTCGTCTACGCTTCGTAGCCTGTCGAACTTGGCTCCTAACTGGACCTCGTAGGGGATGGCCTGCTTCCGCAGCACGCAGGTCGGTTCGGAATCATCGGACATGTTGATCAGCGTAGACTGTGCGATCTTCAATCTCGCTTTCGGCCACCACGTCGACCATGCGGTTCCCGACAGAAGGCCCGAGAGCTTTGCCTTCAATGGGCGGAAGGCCAAGCGGGAGCGGAAGGTCTTGAGCGTCAGGCGGATCAGCTCTTCAGGATCTTCATGGGCAAGGGTCTCCATGCGCTCCCGTTCAAAAGCCACCAGCGCCCGGAAATCGTCGCAGGGCAGAGGCTCGAGGTCGTCTATGGATGCGGGCTTGTAGGCTCTGTTGCCGTATCTTTGCGCAACCAGCAGTGTCTTCTCCAGCGGGTCGAATCCAACGACCTTGCCCGGATTGCGCGCCTTCCGATCATAGACGTAACTTCCAGGCCGCAGTCGAACGTACTTGTCCAGGCGTTCAAAAGCTGTAAGCAGCGGCACATCGCCGGACAGCAGCGTCAGCTTCCCCAACTCTTCCAGCTCCGGGCAGGGCTCTGCAAGACTCCGGTAGAGCGCCATGCCCTCATCGCGCAGCATCTCGCTGTCTTGCAGCATCGCGGCCCCTTGCCGCGCAGCCTCCAGCCCCGCTTCGGCACCTGCGCTCTCCGCCCGGGACGTGACGAGGCACCACACCAGGGTTTCCGCCACGTCTGGCTGCTCGAAGCGCATCAGCACCTCAAGAACGGGCATCAAGTCTGCGACGGAGTTCTCTTGAGACTCGATCGCGGACATCCAGGCGGTCTCCAACTCCTCATACTTCCGCTTCTTCGCAAGCTTGAGCAATGGGGAAACTCGATGGTTCCGATCATCTCGGTTGGGCGACATGGAGAGCCTTGCCTGGTGATGCACCAGTCATGAAGGACACGGACGGGAGCGGGAATTCCACCGTGCAACCCGCCAGTATCGAAGGGTACAGGGCCGTCCGCGTCCCCATCAAGCGATGGCCGGGACGCCAGTTCGTCAGTCTTCTGCGGCCCCTTGCAGCAACCCGCCCAGCGACCCGAAGGGCGAATCCTTGGCGGGCTGGGCGGAGCTCGACGCGCCGGGTTTTCGCTCGGGGGCGGGCAGGGTCGCCTTGCGGCTCAGGCTGATGCGCAGGCCGCGCCCTTTGTCCCGGGGTTTGATCTGGATGATCTCCACCTGAAGATGGTCGCCGACATCGAGCACCTTGGCGGGATCGTTGACGGGCTTGTGGGAAATCTCAGACTTGTGCAGCAAGCCCGTAACACCATCGCCGATATCGACGAACGCGCCGTAGGGGGCCAGCGAGACGACCTTGCCCGTCACCCTTTCGCCGACCTTTGCAGGGAGGACCGGTACCGGTTCAGGCAGGCTCGCGCGCAGGCGCCGGAGGCGGTTGCTGGTCGCAAAGATGTGCCGCTTCAGGCGGGGGCGGGGGGCCTTTTTCAAGGCGTTCTCGATCAGGCGGTTCGCCTCTTTCAACCGACGGCGCGCCTGTTCGGGATCGGCGTTCGGGTCCGCCGCGCGTTCCAGTTCGATCTGCGCCAGGTTGTGCAGCAGCAGCGCGCTCCAAGGCACGGCTTTGAGTCCCTGTCGGTAGGCCTCGGTCGCCCCATCCAGATCTTTGGCTGCCTCCTTGTACCAGGTACCCCGGGCGTTCCAGGTCGACTCTTGCTCGCCGAGCGTGAGCGCCTGCTCCCAGATCTCTTCGCTACGCTCGGGATCTTCGAACCAGACCGTCTGGGCCAGCAAGGTCAGGTAGAACGGATCTGTCTCATAGTGGCTCGCCAGCCGAGGTAGCTCGGCAGCCAGCACCGCAACGAAGTCTTTCGCAGCCGAGAGCTCGTCCAGCTCGAACAAGGCGGTCGCGAAACCCAAACGCACGAGGTGCAGGAACTCCTCGGCCGGATCGGGCCCGCCGGCCTTGTCTGCAGGTGGCGTGAAGCTGCGCGCCGCCTGCGCCACGATCTCGAGCACATCCAGGAAGCGGCGCTCGCGCCGAGCGATACTCGCGGCGACGAAGCGGCTTTCCATCCCCTGTGCATCTGCGAGCCGTAAGACGCGTTGGGCGATGTCGCCATAGCCCAAATGGGAGGCGATTTCGGCCAGCGGCGGGCCGATCTCCGTGAGCTTGACCGTCAGATCGGCCAGGCGTTGCAGGGGTTTGAACAGGTCTACCGCGGGTGCGGCTGTTTGCGCGCCAGCCTGTGCTGCACTGCTTGAATGGGTCTCGCTCATGGTTGTCCCTCGCCCTCAGCTTCGTGTGCCGCGATCATAGTGAATCGTGGCAGGGGCCGAAAGGGGGTCGGGGGGCGGGGGGGAATTTTCCCAGTCTGCTCCGGCCAGCCTGCCGTGCGATGCGCGGCGCAGTGATCTTTTGTAGGGAAATCGACCTCGATGATGCCCGACAGCGTACAATCGAGCGTACACCCGGCAAAGGTGTCCAGCTGTTGGCCTGTCCAGCTCTTTGTGGAGCCTGTTTGCGCCCAGCGCTTGCGTCGATGGAGGCAATGAGACCGTGATCCCAACCCTCTCGCCCCTGGTCATCGCACAGCAGCAGAGTTTTCAAGACTTCCTGTTCCAGCAGAGCGCGGAGATCGAGCTGCTGCATGTGGCCATCAATCTCTGCATCGCGATCGTGCTCGCGCTCGGGTTGGGACAGGTCTACATCCGCTTTGGCCGCTCTCCGTCCGACCGACGCTCTTTTGCTTCGCAGTTTACGTTGATCACTCTGACGACCTGCTTGATCATCGTGGTCGTGAAGTCGTCTCTCGCGCTCTCTCTGGGCCTGGTGGGGGCGCTGTCGATCGTGCGCTTCCGCTCGGCGGTGCGCGAGCACGAAGAGCTCGCGTTCCTCTTTCTGTGCATCGCGATCGGCTTGTGTCTCGGCGCCGATCAGCGCGGGCTGGCTTTGCTGGGGTTTGGGCTCGTGGTCGGCTTCCACCTGCTGCGGGCCCTTTTTCAGCGGCGGCTGCGCCACGAAAATCTGTTCTTGAGGGTCAAGGTCCCACGCGATGGCGACAGCGACCCGGTGCCGGTCATCGCCGCGATCCTCTCCAAGCACTGTACGATGGTCAAGCTCAAGCGCAGTGACATGCGCAATGATGCCTATGAGACGTCGTTCCTGGTCGAGTTTCGCAGGTTCGAAGACCTGACCCTGGCGCAAGCTGCGCTGACCGAGAAGCTCTCCCCCGAGATCTTGTCCGTGGTCGATGGACAAGGGCTGAGCTGAGCAGGGAGCCGCGGTGTACATCAAAAGACCAGCGCCGTTCCCGTTCAGCGCGTTCCCCTCCCGCAAGGGGAAGCGCAGTTGGACTTCCCGGCTCTTCCGCGTGAGCCTGCGGCTGGTTTTCGTCGCGCTGATCCTGCTCGGAGCGGAGCGTGTCGCGCGCCTGTCCTGGACCGAGCTGAGCAGCGGCGCGGCCGCGCTCACGCAGGGAGTCGAGGACTGGTGGAGGCAGCAGCAACAGGGTCAATATCCGGGCCTGCGTCTGCATATCGATTTTGAGGCCATGCAGCGCCTCGCCTATGAGCGCGAGCTGGCTCTGCAGCGCGGTTTCATCGTCCAGCATGAAGAATCCTACGTGCCGGCGACCATCGAGCTGCCTGACCGCATGGTGGCAGCCAGAGTGCGTCTCAAAGGGGACATTGTCGACCATCTCGAAGGCAAGAAGTGGTCGCTGCGCGTGCGCGTCAAAGCGGGTGAGGATGCCGTCTTCGGGATGCGCACGTTCTCGATCCAGGATCCCCGGCGCAGCGGCTTCATCTATGAGTTTCTGTTTCACGAGATCATGCGTCGCGAGGGCGTGCTTGCCCCCCGATACGGCTTCATGCCTGTCCGCATCAACGGGGAAGCGATGGGCATCTACGCCATCGAAGAGAGCTTCGGAAAGGAGCTGCTCGAGGCGCACCAACGCCGTGAGGGGCCGATCGTCAAGTTTGACGAGAGCCAGCTGTTCGAAGGTCTCAGCGCCGAGCAGCAGAGCGCGATCTTCTTCGCAGCTCCTGTGGACGCCTTCTTCAGCACGCGCATCGCCGCCGATTCTGTCTTGAGCCGGCAATTTGCCATCGCGCGCGCACTGCTGGATGGCTTCAGAAATCAAGAGACGCCCGTGCAGCGCGCGTTCGACGTCGACAAGTTGGCGACCTACTTCGCGCTGGTCGATCTCTGTTCGGCACATCACGCGGCGCGCTGGAAGAACATCCGCTTCTACTACAATCCCGTCAGCTCCGTCCTGGAACCGATTCCCTACAACGCATACAGCTACGTGACCGGCGAGGACATGGAGACGGGCTGGTTGCTCGGGCGTCAGGTGTACGGCGGGGCGTTTGTCGATCAGTGGCTGGATCTGTTCTTCCAGGATCCCGAATTCTACCGCGCCTACGTCGTCCAGTTGGAGCGTGTCTCACAGCCCTCCTTCCTGCGCGAGCTGCTCGAAGAGCTGGACAGCGACCTGCAGCGCTACACACGTGTCTTGGCGACCGAGTTTCCCGACTTTGTCTTCCGCAGCGACTTCCTGCATGCCAACGCGCAGATGATGCGGAACACCCTGCATCCGCACCAGGACGTGCAGGCGCATTTCGACCCCGACGAGCTGCAACCGGTCCTGCGCGTGGCCAATCCGGTCTGGCTGTCTGTCGAGTTGGTTGCGATCCGGGACCGCCAGGCGGACACCAGCTATGCCTTCTGCCCGGCTTTCCTGCTCCCACCCAAGCCTGGCAATCTGCCGAGCGAGGTGCCGGTCCCGCTTCCCGCAGACGCCCGTTCGGCGTTCTCTGCCTTTGAGCGCGGCCGCTTCGAGTTGATCTACCGCGCGCCCGGTCTGGTCGAAGAACGGCGGGCTGCGATCCATCAGCTGGTGGGGGAGGCGGAGAGAAACCTGCCCCAGCGTGCCGCACAAGCCGAGTCGCAGATCGATCAGCACGAGGCCTTGAAGGTCGACCATCAACAGGCCGAAGTGCTTGTCCGGCCGGGCAGCTGGCGCTTGCGTGAGAGCCTGTACATTCCAGCAGGATATACGGTGCGGGCGGGCGCGGGCGTGGTCATCGAGCTGGTCGAGGGCGCCAGCCTGATCTCCTATTCCCCGCTGGCTTTCGAGGGCACGCGCGACGCTCCGGTGGTGATCCGCAGCCCCGATGGCAGCGGGGGGGTCTGTGTCCTGCAGACCGATTCTCCGTCGAGGTTGGATTTCGTCCGCTTCGAGAACCTCGCCAGCCCGAGCGAAGGTTTGTGGACGACGACCGGGGCGGTGACGTTCTACGAGGCGCCGGTGTTCCTGTCGAACGTGCGCTTCGAGGGGGGCACGAGCGAGGATCAGCTCAACCTGGTGCGCTCGCGTCTCGAGCTGCAGACGGTGGTGTTTTCCGGCAGTCTGTCAGACGCCCTCGATATCGATTTCGGGCGCGGGCTGTTGCAGGACTGCAGCTTCGAGGCCAGCGGCAATGACGCCATCGACCTCTCGGGCAGCGCACTGCGCCTGCTGAACATCCGTGTCGAAGCGGCCGGCGACAAAGGGCTGAGCGTCGGTGAGGCCAGTGAGGTGGACGTCGAAGGCCTCTGGCTCAGCGGCTGCCGCATCGGTGTAGCCAGCAAAGACATGTCCGTGGTCCGCGCTCGCGGGCTGGAGATCTCCGATAGCGAGGTGGGGATGGCGGTCTACCGGAAGAAGTCGGAGTATGGTCCAGCCAGCATCGACGTGACGGGCCTGCGGGTCACGGGGGTCGCCGAACCGAGCCTGGTTGAGCGGGGCAGTTGGCTACGCGTCGAAGGACAGCGAACGGCAGGCACCCGGCTGCGGCTGGCGGAGTCGTTGGAATGACGGCGCGCGGCGCGCGGCCGCAGCTGGAACACCGCTACGAGTGGAAGCGGCGCATAGCGGCATGTTCCTTGGACGCAGTCGAGCAGCTCGTCTGGAACCATCCGGGCCATTTGTTCGAGGAATACCCTGCCCGCACCGTCAACAGTGTCTACTTCGATACGCTGGACCACAGCAACGCACGCGCCCATATCGACGGCGTCGGCCTGCGTCACAAGTTCCGCCTGCGCTGGTACGGCCCGCTGACGCGGCTGGTCGACGCGCGCCTCGAGATCAAGCGACGCGCGGGGCGGGCGATGTCCAAGGAGATCTGGGCTCTGCCCGGTTTGCAGAGCGATGCCCGGGGGCTCAGCGAGCTGGTTGAGGCTGTGCGCGACGCGGGCACGGCAGAGGGTTTTCCAGGGGGCGCGTTGGCACTGATGCAGCCTGCCGTGATCACGCGCTACCGTCGTAGCTATTACCGCACGAGCTGCAGAGAGGTCCGGGTGACGCTCGATTCGGAGATGCTCTACCTGCGTCCCGGCGGGCCTGCGCAGCTTCCGACGGAGCTGTTTCGGGACCATGCGACGATCCTCGAGATCAAGTTCAGCGTGGGCAAGGAGCGCATCGGTGGGTTCGTCGCATCGCGCTTTCCTTTCCCGCTGCTGAAACACTCCAAGTACCTGACCGGCTTGTTGCTGCTGCACCACCGCACGGATCTCCTGCCGCCCGATCTGCGCGTCGCTGTGGCTTGAGGGGGGGCCGCGCAGGGGCGGCGAAGCCGTCACGGTTCAGCGCGCTTGTTGGAGGGCCCATGGTCCCGCCGGTCCCCACGGTCCTCGTTCCCCATGGTCCCGCCGGTCCCCACGGTCCTCGTTCCCCTCGGTCCTCGGTCCCCACGGTTCTCGGGACCGGGACCGGGACCGGGGTCGGGTCCGGAACCGCCCTCGGCTGCGGGATCCGGACCGGATTCCGATCCCGGCTCGCCCCCGCGGCAACCTGCACAACCTCACCACCCGAAACCCGCGCACCCATCGAAGCCCCGCGAATCTGAGCGACTCTCCTCATCGCCCCGAGCGAGTCCACAATCTCCGTCAGCAAACCAACCCACGAAATTCGAATTGCGCCGCTCCGAATCCCCCCACTCCAACAAACACAGCCTGACGGGCCGGGCCCGTCAGGCTGCGATGCGGGAGACGGGACTTGAACCCGTACGCCTCTCGGCACCAGAACCTAAATCTGGCGTGTCTGCCAATTTCACCACTCCCGCGGCTGGCGCGAGTCTACCCCGAGCTCACGGCTCGGTCAATCGTCGGCCTGAGGCCCCGCAGAGCCGCCTGTGCACTGTCACGTTGCCAGATGCGCATACCGCACTGGCACGCCGCACATGCGGCACCGTGCATCCATGCGCCGCGAAGCCGGCCCATAATCGGCCCGTTTTTTGCGTATCTTGCCTGCAAAGGCGCCACATGGCGATGCGAGGAGTCTGCGATGAGGTCGAGTCTGCTGTTGGTGGGAGTCGTGGCACTGTTGACTGGCTGCCAGGCGACCATCGGAAACATGTCGATGGGCGAGCTCGAGAGAGAGCGCGAGCGCAGCTTCCAGTCCCAGAACTTTGGTCGCGCGGTAGCCTGTTGCGACGAGGTTCTGGAGAACCGCTCTCATTCTCCGGAGCAGGCCTATCAGGCCACGATGGTGCGGGCCCTGAGCTGGCAGGCCCAGGGGCAGACCGGCATGGCCCTGGGAGGTTTCCAGGAAGCGGCACGCATCGCTCCCACGGCGGCGGCTCCGCAGCTCTATGCGGCCGACCTCAACCTCAAACAGAACCGGATTGCGGCTGCGCGCACCAACCTGACCCAGGTGTCCACCTACAACATGAGCGTCGACGAAGAGGCACAATACTATGTCGCTTTGGGACACCTGTTGATGATGGAAGGCGACTACCCCGCCTCGGGGGATGCTTACGACCGGGCGGTAGCCAGCGCGACCGCCTCGGGCAACTTCGACCTCGAGCCGCTACGCATGCAGGCGCTCAAGGGCAAGGCCGCCGCGGCTTTCGAACAGACCCTCTACCCTCAGGCGTACGGCTACTACTCTCGCTACGCGGACGCCCGACTCGAGTACGGCCACAGCTTGGGGGAAGAAGACCACTACTGGCTGGCCATCTTCGCGTACTGGACCCACGACTATGACGCGGCCCGTCAGCACGCGTCCCTGATTTCGCCGGCAGCCCGCGCCAGGGCGGCTGAAAGTCTCGACGACACCACATTCTTCAACTGAGAGAGGTTCCGGCAATGCGCAAGATGGCATGGATGATGACGACGATGCTGGCCGTGGGCCTCTACGGGCAGGACATGTCGGGCACCATCGAGATCCCCGAGACGATGACCATCCGGCCCGAGGTCGAGCAGCTCGAGGATTCTATGGAGAATCTGTCGGGCTTGATCGGCTCCCTCGGCAAGGCCAACGTCGAGCTGCAGACAGAGTTCGAGGCCTTCCTCGAAGACCCATCGGACGAGCTGTTGGCCTCGAATCTCGAGCGCAAGATGGCGGTGTTCGCGGGCGATGTCGTGCGTAGCTTCGATGTGATCCTGGCAGACCAGGACGTGCTGATCTCGAGCTTCAAGCTCCTGCGCCTGAAGCTGAAGAACATCAGCGGGCATCTGGTCCAGCAGTCGCAGAGCTATGCGGGCCAGCTGGCGGACCGCGAGAAGGAGATGGTCGGGGCAGAGAAAGAGCTGATCGAGCTGGCGGTGCAGATCCGCGAGTCGAAAGACGAAGAGCTGATCAAGAAGCTCAAGCGCAAGTTCGCCTCGGCGCGTCGGCGCTTCAAGCTCAAAGAGCGCTACCACAGTGGCTACAAGAGCCTGGTCGCGAACTATGAGAAGCTGGCCAGCAACCTGGGGGATCTGTCCGCGGTCTACGGCGATCTGCAGGATCACTTCGTCGACCTGATCGAGAACCTCGAGAACGAGAAAGAGTTCCTGGTCAACAACATGATGATCCAATCGGACGCCGCCAAGATCAAACAGATCATCCGTGACGGTTTCTACTACGGGAACTACGCGATCAAGGACGTCTCCGAGAAGCTTGCGCTGCTGTACAACCAGGTCGACACCTTCACCAAGGTGCACGAGCGCATCAACATCGACCTCGGACGCTTCGTCGATTCCCAGCAGGTGCTGGCCGATATCGGCACGAAGATCGACTCCATCGGCACCACCGGCTTCGACACCGTCGGCGACGACCTCGACGCGATGATCGACGCCTATTACGAGAAGCGCAACGAGAACTACGGCAACGATTGAGGAGCAGCTCATGTACCGACTCAGCATAGGCTTCCTGGTTCTGTGCACGGCCTTCGCTCTGGCCCAGAACGAGGACGAGACCTTCAACGAGCTCTTGAATGAGCTTGACAACCAGCCCGCGCCGGCTCCGGGTGTGCTGCCTCCGCCGGCCGCCGCCACCGAGCGACCGGCCCGCGCCAACCCGCCGGTAGCGATGTCCGAAGAGGCGCGCAATGAGGCGATCACGCGCAATTATGGCGAGACCGTCGAGATCTATGAGCACATCTTGCAGAACCAGGAGACCAACACCCAGCGGCTCGACCAGCGGATCAACAGTCTCGAGCGCATGCTCGAAGACTACCGGCCGAAGTACGAGCAGTACGCGACCGTTGTGCGGGGTGGCGAGACCCAGTTGGTGCAAGAAGCCAACCGGCTGAAGGCCGACCGGCGCGCGGGTCTGATGGACGAAGAGACCTACAACAGACGCTTGAAGGAAGCCGAAGACCGCGCCAAAGACTCGATGTCCGACGCCCGCGAGCAGCGCGACTTCTACGCTGAAGAGATCGCCCGCGCCGAGTCGACCCTGGTGCGGCTGCGGCAAGAGCGTGAGGTGTTGGCGCGCAATGCAGAGCTCCAGCGGCAGGCCGACCTGGCTAGCGGCAAGATCAAACCGCCCGAGCCGGGATACCTGCAGCAGATCCTCGAGCGGCATCGCAAACTGGGCCGCATCAACCTCGAGTATCCCAGCGACAGCTTCGAGTTCAATCTGTCGGTCGTGCGCGGGCTTTCCTCGCGCCATTGAGCCCACCTTCTCCCGCCTGATCGGAGCGCAGCATGGAATTCCTGCGGTCATTCTTCAGCGACGCCGGCCCCCTGATCTGGCCGATCGTGGCCGCGAGTGTGCTGGTCATGGGGCTGGTCATCGAGCGGATCTATTTCTGGCTGGGGCGGTTGATGCGTCGCAACCGGGCGCTACGCAATGAGCTGGTCGCGCTCAAGGTCCGACCGGAGCGGGTCAAGGCCAGCGGAGATCCGGTGGCGGTGGTCTTCTACGAGTACCTGCGCCGGCCCTTCGATACCGAGGGCGCGGTCAAGGTCGCCGAGTCCTACCTGCGCGAATGCCGCCGGAACCACGGGGCGATCCAGTTGTTTTCGGGCCTGTCGACGAGCCTTGGCCTGTTCGGGACGGTGGTCGGCATCGCGATGAGCTTTCAGGGCTTCGACCAGGGGCAGATTGCCAAGATCGTCAGTGGCCTGTCGACCGCGCTCTACACAACGATCGCGGGCCTGATCGTGTACGTCGCGGGCACGCTCTGGTTGGCGATCTTCGAGGCGCGGGCGGCGCGTGAGCAGGAAGATGTCGAAGCAGGCATGAACCGCATCCGCCAGCAACTGCTCGACCGCCGGCGTTCGAAGAGCCAGGCCGTGGCGCGGGCCGCGCTCCAGTCGTCTGTGCCGACGTAGGGGGCGTTCCGATGGATTCCATCAAGCTCGCAACTCCCGAGAAACGCAAACTCGAGTTCCCGCTCACGCCGATGCTCGATGTGATGTTCATCCTGCTGACGGTGTTCATCGCGATCTCAGAGGCGCGGCAGTCCGTGCACGATCTCAAGCTCCCTGAGATCGACGAGAACGATAGCCAACCGGCCGTGCAGGAGCAGGATATCGTGACGGTGCTGGTGCAGATCAAGGAAGACGCCAGCCGCTTCGTCGACGGGGAGCCGATCTCGGAGGAGGAGTTCGAGACGCTGCTGCGAGAGCAGCAGGCTGCGCACGGCGACCTGCTGCGGGTCCACCTCGAGGCCGAGGAGGCGACGGCGTACGGGGAGATCCTCGACGTCCTGCTGAAGTTGAAGGGCGCCGGAGTGCAGGATGTGTCCCTGGCCTACCGCACGAGAACCAGCAACGCGAGTGAGGACTGAGGTATGCGGGAGCGCAACTTGTTGACGCGGACGTTCTACTACGTCTTTTTCCTGTTGCTGTCGGGGCTGCTTCATCTGCCGCTGTTCTTCCCGGGGTGTGAGCCGCCGCCGGCGGTCAGTGAGTCCATCGAAGAGCTGATGCGCGCGTCGCTGTCGCAGATGCCACCGGAGCCAGAGCCGGAGCCCGAGCCCGAGGCGCAGCCGGAGTCCGAGGCGCAGCCGCAGCCCCTGCCCGAACCTCCGCCGCCCTTGGAGCCGCAGGTCCCAGAGAATCTCGAGATTCCGGACGTGCCGATCGTCGACAACTATGAGCTGGCGGAACGGCCGGTGGCGCCGCATGAGCTGCTGGAGCCGGAGCCGGAGCCGGAACCCGAGCCCGAACCGGAGCCGGAACCCGAGCCCGAACCGGAACCCGAGCCCGAACCCGAACCCGAACCCGAACCCGAACCCGAACCCGAACCCGAACCCGAACCCGAACCCGAACCCGAACCCGAGCCCGAGCCCGTGCCGGAACCCGAGCCTGAGCCTGTCATCGAGGTGCCTGTCATCGCCGAGCCGGAGCCGGCGCCCGAGCCGGAGCTCTCCGAGCTGGACAAGTTCCGCCAGGAGCTGGCGGCGGCCGCCGACGAAGCCCGTGCTTTCCTGGCCGCGGAAGCTGCCCGTCGACCCCAGCCCGTGCCCGAGCCCGTCGTCTCTCCCAGCGTGGCCTCCGACGCGAGCCTGAGTGAGAAGCTCGAGCTGGTGCAGCGGGACTACCAGCAGTTCCTCGCGCAGCGCAGCATCGTCAACGGCCTGATCGTGCCGGGCATCTTGTTCGAGCCGCTCAGCGACGACGAGACGCTCCAGACCTTCAAGTTCTTCGAGTTCGCCTCGATCGCCATGGTGCGCGACGCCGATGACCCGGACATCCGCATCTCCGCCGACAAGCTCGACATCCAGACCGCCAGGCTGAGCAGGCTCGAGAGCGTCGAAGATTATGAGAACTACGTACGGGATTTCAGCAAACGCGGCATCGAGGAGCGCGGCAGCAATGCACTCTGGCGCCGCCTGCTGCGCGCCGTCTCTGAACGCTATGACGTGCCCTTCAAACGCATCGTGCTGTTCACTCTGCTGCCCAAGCCGGTCGACCAGTATCTGGCCTGGAAGGAGATCAAGGTCTGCCGGGCGATGGGCTACGAGCCCGAAGAGGTCACCCAGGTATTCGCCCGCTTTGTGCGGAACACCGCCGGGCATTGGAGCCTCGAGATCGCCACACTGGTGCTCAAAGACGGCTACCGCCGGATCGAGGTGCCGACCGAGAAGAATTTCGAATAGCCCTGCCGAGCCCGGTGTCCCGACTTCGAGGAGTCTGTCATGTCCTGCCCAGCCCTGATCCGCCTCTTGCCCTTCCTGCTCGCGCTCCACAGCGTCGCGCTGGGCCAGCGGATGGAATACGAGGACTACCTCGATTGGGGCGAGATCCTCTTTCAACGCGGCGAATACCGGCAGGCCGAAGACAACTACCGCAGCGCCTGCATCCTCAAACGGCAGGCGGGCGAGCCGCACCCGCGGGCTCGGTTTGCCCTGGTCCATTCCCTGTTTGCGTTGGGATTCTACAACTTCGCTTCCAACAACCTGCGCCTGGCGGTGCTGGACTTCCAATCCCCTGAGGACCTCGAGGTTCCCCTCGAAGAGCTCTTCCCGAGCGCCACGGCCTTCAAGGATCGTCTGCGCTCGCTCGACAACTACCTCGAGCGGGTGCGGAGCTTCAATGGCGATGCCCTGACCGTCAAGGCGTATGTACTGTTCAAGCAGGGCGAGACCAAAGCGGCCCAGGCCATCTTCGAGCAGCTGCTCGAGAGCGACTCCGAAGATCCTGTCGCGCATTTTTTTCTCAATCTGCTCATACCGCCGGAGCTCAAAGAGATCCCTGAGCTGCTGACGGTCCTTCCGGATGGCCCCCTGGCAAGGCGCGCGGTTACGCGCCCAGCACCTCAGGTCGGGCCGCCCGCGGGTGTGCGCTTCCAAGAGATTCCCAGCCTCAGCTCGGACAAGACCTTCCTGGCGCTGGTGCGCTGAAAGTCAGAAAGAGGATGCTCTATGTGGATTGTCAAGAACCTGCTGCGTGGAACTCTGAGCTTCCGAGGCATGGGATTCTCGATTCCGCCCAGTGGCGAATACGACCTCGACAGCCTCGGCCGCCAGGTGGCTGAAGGCTCCAACCAGCTAGTGGTCGCCTTCGAAGAGGGCTACCTGCAGAACATCTTCAAAGACCAGGGCGCTCCGTTGCGGAAAGGGCCTGACATTCAAGCAGGCATTACCGCGGGCGAACTCGATGACAGGTTGTTAAAGTACAAGCAGGAGTTCTTTTCCGAGTTCAAGGTCCTGTTGGGCAGCGTTGGCGGAAAAGAGGACCTCGACAATCTAAAACAGGGGATCGTTGGCGACGTCCAAGAGATGTTCGACGGCCTGAAGGTCGCCAAACTGAAGCTCGACGCCGAGCGCAAGCGCATCGTCACTGATGCCTCGCTCAGCAAGGCAGAGATCCGCGCGCGGCTGGCGTTCCTCGAGCAACAGGAACGCGATCTGAAGGCGAACTTCTCCAAGCTGGGACGCCAGACATCTACGCAGAACGGGGACGACATCCTCGACAAGGCCGATCTGCTCAGCAACATCTGAGTCCCGCGGGACCCGGACCGTTGCGCCGGGCAGTCGCTGGATTCGGGGATGAAAGGGAGACAGGATGGCCAAAGGCATCGATATCGGAACCAGCTTTCTGGTTGGAGCAGAGATCAAAGACGGCAAAGAAGTCTTCACCGTGGAGAGGGATGCGTTCTTCTCCATGCCGAAAGAGGACTTCGCCGAAGAGATGCTCGACAAGTCACGGGCCAAATACCTGACCCGTGGCAACACCATCTATGTCGTCGGCGAAGACGCTTTGAAGTTCGCCATGTTGACGGGCCGGCAGAAAGACTACCGGCGTCCGATGGCCAAGGGCATGCTGAACCCGGGCGAAGAAGAAGCGATCAGCATGCTCGAGCTGCTGATCCGCGGGATCTGTGGCGCCCCGACCTACAAGGGCGAGGTCATCGCCGCGACCGTGCCGGCGTCGCCGCTGGGTGAAGACACCGACACGACCTTCCACCGCGTGGTCATCGAACGCTGTCTGCGGAAGATGGGCTATGACGTGAAGATCCTCAACGAGGCGCTCGGGCTGATCTTCACCGAGAATCCGCAGGCAAAGACCTCGAATGGAGAAGTGGTGCCCTTTTCCGGGGTCGGCATCTCCTTCGGGGCGGGCATGACGAACCTGGTCGTGGCCTGGCGCGCCCAGAAGCTGTTTGAGATCTCGGTCTCCCGGGGTGGAGATTGGATCGACGAGCGGGTCGCGCAGATGCGCAACCAACCGCAGAGCAAGGTCACGGCGATCAAGGAGAATCCGCGCAAGTTCCGGCTCGACAAGCCCAATCCGCGCGATCCGATCCACCTCGCCCTGGAGATCTACTACGAGGAGCTGATCGGCCATACCTTGCGGCAATTCGCCGCGTTCTTCCAGGAATCGAATTCTGTGCTGGAAGATCCCCTCGATTTCGTGATCGCCGGTGGAACCGCGGCGGTCCCGGGCTTCTTGGGCAAGTTCAAGGAAGTGCTGGCAACGATCGAGCTGCCCTTCCCCGTCGGGGATGTGCGGATGGCCAAAGACCCACTGAAGGCCGTCGCGGCAGGCGCCCTGGTGGCGGCTATCAGCCACGAGCGCAAGAAGTTCAAGCAGAGCGAAGAAGGCAACAAAGAGCTCGGCAAGCTCGGAACGGTGGTCGCCGGAGGGCCGGTCCCGCCGCCTATCGATTCGGCTCCCGTACCTCGGGGCTGATGGAGATTGCCGAAAGAGGAAGCGATGCGCAGCGAGACACTGGACAGCGGTATCGAGATCATCATCGAACCCGACGTCGTACCGATGGGCAAAGTCGACGCGCGGCTCTTTCCGGTCTACTTCGAGCGCCTGAAGCGTGAACAGCAAGCCGCCTGGGAAGCGCGGGCGGCAGCTGTTCCCGCGCCGCCCCCCGGCGAGCCGGTCTCCAGCGAGACGCCCCCCAGAGAGCAGGCTGTATCTGTGGCAACGGCTCTCGAAACCGACGGGCTGGTCGAACAGATCGCCGCCGCTGAAGATCTGCTCGGCCTGGACGGCGACGACCACATCGACGGACAGGACATCGTTCTGGAGCTCGATGACGACGAGCTGCAGCTCAGCGCCGAGGACGAGGTCGCCCTCGAGACCGATCCTGAGCTGCCCGTCGTGGCGGGTCCGATCGTTGCCAGCCCGATGCCCGAGCCGAAACCGGCGGCCGCGGCTGAGAGTCCCGCGCCTGTCCTGGTGGCCACAGCTGCTGGGGAGTGGTACGGTTCTTCGGATGAGGTTCCCGAGCTGTCGGTCAGCAAGAGTCTGCGCTCAGGTTTCGGTCAGCTGGCCAAGATCACGGTGCTGCTGTTGCTGCTAGGACTGGTCGGCTACTTCGTGTTCATCAAGTTGAGCAAGAAGAACGATGACGGGGTCTTGACCGGGGATACGGGCCATCTGCCTGCGGTGAATGTCGAGCCCGAGCCCGAACCCGAGCCCGAGCCCGAGCCTGCCAGCGAGCCGGTGACCGAGCCTGAGCCGGCTTTCGAGGTGAGCGGCCAGAGCCTGAGTTGGGAAGAGGCCGCCGACACAGACGTCGAACCCTTGTTGGGCAGCGCGGCGCTGGCTGCCCTGCAACGCCCTGCGCTCGAGCCGCAGCTTTCGAATGCCGAGGCTGTCACCGAAGCGGCTGTCGAGCTCGTCGACAGCTACGGTCCCGCCGCTTTCGAGCCTGAGCTTGACCGCACCATGATCCAGTCACTGCTCGAGCGGGCAACGGCCGCCGAGCTGGCCAACGACTTCGATCAGGCGATCGAATACTACCGCGAGATCCTGGCGCTCAGCCCGCATGAGCCGGGCATCGCCTTCCGTATGGGGGTCGCCTACCACCAACTGGGCAACCCCGAGAAGGCACGCGAGCTCTATGAGCAGGCACTCGCGGACAATCCACGCGAGCTGCGCGCTCAGAACAACCTCGGCCTGCTCGACATGGCGGACGGCGAGCTGGATGCGGCCGAAGAGCGCTTCTGGAATGCGCTGATGGTCGACGAACAGTTCGCGCCTGCGCTGTCGAATCTCGGCCAGGTTGCCGAGGCCCGTGACGAGATCGGCCCGGCCATGGGCTTCTACCGGCAGGCGCTGGCGGCCGATCCTCAGCGCGCAGAAGCGCGTTACAATCTCGCCCAGCTGCTGGCCAGTGGCGGAGATCTGGACGAGGCCCAGCGCCACCTCGAGGTGCTGACGGGAACCCGCCAGAGTCCCTACCAGGCCTGGGGCTACGACCTGCTGGGCAAGATCCATGTCAGGCGGGGAGATCTCGAGCTCGCCATCGCCGCCTTCAACGATGCTCTGGCGGTCGATCCGGGTTTTATCGAAGCCCACAACGACCTCGGCGTGGCCTACCTCGATCAGGGCGACTACGAGCGCGCACGCGCGCAGTTCGACAGCATCCTCGCGACCAACGCCGACTTTCCTCAAGCTTGGAACAACCTGGGGGTTGCCCTGGTGGGGCTGGGCCGCTTGTGGACGGCCAAGGACGCGTATCTGAAAGCCATTGAGCTCGATCCGGGATTCGCCGATGCGCACTTCAACTATGGTGTGCTGATGGAGCGTTTTGGTGAGTTCCGTGAGGCCTTGCGTGCGTACGACCGGACCCTGAAGGTCAACGATCACTACTTCGCCGCGCTCAACAATCTCGGCGTGCTGCTGATGCGTGGCGCAGAGAATAGCGTGGAGCACAGCGACCGCGAGCGCCGCCTGCAGGAATCGCTCGACTACTTCGACCGGGCGATCACGATCTCGCCGCTTTCGAGCGAGTCGACCATCAACAAGGGCAAGGCGTTGACCCTGCTCGGCCGCCGTGAAGAAGCCCGCCAGCTCTGGCAGGCCTATGTCGAGGCCGAGCCAGCGACCGACGACGCGGCGAGGGTGCGTGAGTTCCTCGAGCGCGGCATCGGCACCGGCAACGGCACGGTAGATTCGCAATACACGTGGAACTAGCTCGGATACCACAGCGTATGGCTATGACACCGTACAAGAGCCTGTTGAGCAAGGTCATCCAATGGACCTCGTTGGGCGGACTGCTGGTGGCCTTCCTGTTGCTCGCGCCCACGCTGGTGTACTCCCAGAATGACCAGCTGAAGCGCGATACCCAGCGCTGTGTGCGCGGTGTCTATCTGCTCGCCCCCTATCTCAGAGAGCAGCTTCTGGCCGGCAGCGTGCCTGTGGTGCCGCCGCCCGAATCCGGAGCGTTCTATTGTCTGTTCGACGCTCGCGGCCAGCCGATCAGCCTGAGCAGCAATGACATCCCGGCCTGCATGGCCAGCTTGACGACGGCCGAACGCTGCACCGGCGACGGCCACATCCACATCAAAGAGGCCTTGCTGGGGGCGGACAACCAGCTGCTCGGTACACTGACAGCCGTGCACCGGCCGGCGCCGTTGGCAGTTTCCCTGCTCAAACAGCTGGTGGGGCCGTTCACCTTTCTACTCTTATTCCTGATCGGCAATGGCGTGCTGACGATCTGGGTCTTCTACCGCCTGGTGTTGACCCCGATTGCCCAGTTGATCCACGCGGACCGCCGAGGCTTGGCCGGCCGCGAGGCGGAAGTGCTCGTGCCCTCCGCGGCGATTCCGGCTGATGAGCTTGGCCACATCATGCGCAGCCGGAATACCCTGCTGAAGCGCATGCGCGAATACCAGCAGCTGATCCAGGAAAAGAACGCTGTGCTCGAAGCCCAACGCGCCGAATTGATGCGCTGGAGCCGAGAGCTGGAGGAGCGCATCTCGCTCAAGAAACAGGAGCTGCGCGAAGCCCAGGGCCAGTTGGTGCAGAACGAAAAGCTCGCATCGCTGGGCCAGCTGGCCGCCGGCATCGCCCACGAGATCAACAATCCGCTGGCGACCATCGCCGGCTACGCAGAAGACTTGCGCGAGCAGGCCGCCGACGAGCAGTTGGCCAGCCTTGAGGGCTTTGAGGACTATCCCCACGGCCTGCAGGTGATCGAAGACCAGGTCTACCGCTGCAAGAAGATCGTGCAGAACCTGTTGAATTTCGCGCGCAAGTCGAATCTGTCGATCGAGCTGGTCGACGTGGCTGAGCTCGCGGTGCAGACGATCCCGCTGGTCGAGCATCGACGGGCCGAGACAGGTTGTCAGATCGCGTCGAACATCGATAGTGTCCCCGCGATCGCGACCTGCGGGGATTCGCTGCAACAGGTGCTGGTCAACCTGCTGCAGAATGCCATCGACGCGGCGGGCAAAGGGGGCAAGGTCTCCATCGACGTGCACCTGGTGCAGGGCGAGGTGGAGATCGAGGTCCGCGATAACGGTCCGGGGATCCCGGAGGCCATCCATGCCAAGATCTTCGACCCCTTCTTTACGACCAAGGCTGTGGGAACGGGTACCGGCCTGGGTTTGTCGATCTGCTATGGCATCGTGACCGACTTGAAAGGCCAACTGAGCTTTGATACGGTCGAAGGCCAGGGCACGACTTTCTGCTTGCGCCTGCCTGACTACCACAGGCCGCGCGCTCCCGAGCCCGTCGAGGCCGAGCCTCACGAAACCACCATCAGCTTCAAGCAGTTGCGGCTGTCGAAGTCCTTGCCGAGGAGCCTGCAGCATTGAGCGAGCCGATGAAGATCCTGGTCGTCGATGATGAAGAACCGCTACGCGATCTGTTGACCAGGAAACTGAAACGCCTGGAGCACACTGTCTACAGCGCTGCCAGTGGTGAAGAAGCTCTGGCGCTCCTGCCCAACCTAGACGTCGAGCTGTTTCTACTCGACATCAGCATGCCCGGCATGTCGGGTGTCGAGCTGTTGCGCCATCTGCGCGACCAGGGCCAGACGGGCGAGGCGGTGATGTTGACGGGCCATGCGACGGTCAACACGGCCATCGAAGCGATGAAGCTCGGAGCCTACGACTACCTCGAGAAGCCGATCAAGTTCCAGACGCTGTTGCGTGTGCTGCAGAAAGCCTTCGAGAAGTTCAAGCTCGCGCGAGAGAATCGGGTGTTGCGTGATGAGCTGCGCCGCAGCTCACCCGACCCCACCATCATCGGCGAGAGCAAGCCGATCATGCAGGTCAAAGACCTGATCTCGCGCGTGGCGCGCACCAACAGCTCCGTCCTGATCGAAGGCCCCAGCGGTACCGGCAAAGAGCTGGTGGCACGCGCGATTCACGAACAGTCGCCCCGGGCCGAGCGTAGCTTTGTTGCGATCAACTGCGGCGCGCTCAATGAGACGCTGCTGGAGAATGAGCTCTTCGGGCACATCAAGGGTGCATTCACCGGTGCCATGCAAGAGCAGGAGGGCCTGTTCGCAGCCGCAGACCGCGGCACACTCTTTATTGACGAAGTCTGCGAGATGGGTCCGTCCATCCAGAAGAAGTTCTTGCGTGTGCTCGAGAATGGCGAATACATGAGGCTCGGCGAGGCTCGTGTGCGGCAGGTCGACGTCCGCATTCTGGCTGCGACCAACAAGGACGTGACGGCCGAGGTCGAATCGGGCAATTTCCGCGAAGACCTCTACTACCGGCTCAACGTTCTGCACATAGCGGTGCCCACCCTGCGGGAGCGCAAGAGTGATATTCCCCTGTTGGTCCAGCACTTCCTCACGCACCGGCCCGCGATCACCGGCATGCGCTTCGCGATCGACGACCGCGCGATGCTGATGCTGCGCGACTACGCCTGGCCAGGAAACATCCGGGAGTTGGCCAACCTGCTCGAGCGGGCCCAGATCTTGTGCCGCAACACGACGCTGGGGGTGAGTGATTTTCCCAACCTGCGGCCCAACAGCAGCAGCGCCCACAGTGGCGCAACCGAATCCACTTTGGGTGGCGACGGAGGAGCGGTGGACGCGGGCACGCTCGAAGACATCGAATGCCGCCATATCGACCGCACGCTGAAACGCTGCAATGGCAACAAGACTCTGGCCGCCCGTGCGCTCGGCATCAGCCTGCGCAGTCTGTACCGGAAGCTGGAGAAGTTCAAGCTCGCTTGACGCGCACGCGTCGCCAGAATGGGCGCAACCTGGAGACTCCCTGCTATGGCCGAGGCCGACAAACAGCCCCATCCGAATCCGTTCTGGTCGTTGCTGATCGTCCTACCGCTGATCGTCGTGTTTGCGCTGGTCTGGGGCCTGTTGAACGGTCTGGTCGGGCTACGCGTGTTCGGCATGGCGCTGGTCGCGTTGATCGGGGCGCTGGGCGTGGTGCTGGTGATCGGCAAGAGCGCTTCGTTGACGATGGCGCTCGACAGCCTGAGCGCGTCCAAAGACCGGTGGCCGGAGGCCCGCAAGCGTCTGTTGATGGTCGCCCCCAATATCTTGCCGCGCCTGTTGGCTTTGCTGCCGAACCGCGACGCGGGGGTCGCCTACCGCGTGCTCGAGTTGCTCGGCGAGATCGGGGACCGTAGCGCCACCCCGCGGGTGGTCGCGATGCTGAGAGACCGTGAAGCCACCACCCGCAAAGCCGCCGTCTGGGCATTGGGCAAGCTGCGTGACAGGCGCGCCCTGGGCGCTTTGATGGGTTGCTTGGAGCACGAGGAAGCCGCGGAACACGGGCCGATCATCGATGCTCTCGCCGCGACCATTGGGCACAGCCACGGCGAGCATCCGGCCGCATGGAGAGCCTGGTGGGCGGCCACCGGCGAGCGCTATCCCTACCAGATCAGCGGCGCAGAGCCGGCGGATTTCCCCTTTCCGCGGGCTGTGCACGCTTGACTATCCCTGCTCAGCCCCAGGACCGCTTTGCTCGGCTTTCCAGAGGCGCTCCTGCCAGGTTTGCAGGCAGTATTCGAGCCCATCGAGCCCCGGTTGCAACACCCGGTCGAGGGCGGGCAGCCAAAGAGCCAGGCCCAGCAGTACGAACACGGGACGGAAGCTGGCCAGCCACCATATGAAGCCGAAGGGCATGCCGAGGAAGCGGGGAAACCCCATCACTGCCGCGCTGCTCAGGGCCAGCGCTGCCCCGGCCAGGGTCTGGATATGGAAGAACCGGCGCGCCTTGCGCAAGCGCACCAGGGCTTTCAGTGGCTGGTAGCTGGCTTCCCCCCGATCGGCTTTGTCGATCTCATCGAGCAGCCCATGCAGCCCAGCGACGCCGTCAGCGGCGGCCGCAGCCAGGCGAGCGCTGCAGACGCAGAACAACGCCAGCAGCAACTCGCCCGCAGCTGTCGCCCCGGTCCACCCCAGCATGCTGACCGCCATCCCTCTACTGAGCCCTGCCACTCCGAGAATCAGGCTTCCGCCCATCGCCACCAGCCACCCGGCCCCCGTCAGCCAGGCCGCCCCCCGCACCCAACGCGTCCGCCGGGGCAGCTCAACATCGGAAGGCAGCGGCTGGCTGAGATCGGTCATGTCTCCCGCGCCGCGCCGCTCTGCAAACCGCAACAGGTGCGCCGCCGCCGAAGCCTGCAACCCCCCGATCATGAACGGCAGCACACAGAGCATGCCCAGCATGGGCAGCCAGAACAGCACAGGCAGGAGGAAGTCGGCCGGCGTCTGCGGAAAGGGACTGAAGCTGAAGACGATACAGCCAAAACACGGGGCAGCCCCCAAGACGGCGAAGCCATAGAAACTGTACGAGCCACGACGCAGGGCCGCGCTCTGCTCAACCAGGGCGCGCAGCTCAGCGCCCAGCTCAGGGGTGGGGTGGGAAGCAGCCAGCGCGTCGAAGGCGCGGGAGAAGTGTTGCGAAGCGCTGAAAAGGACGGGTTGCCGCTTACGGAGCACCAGGGCCAGCCCCGCAAGCACCAGGAAGGCCAGCCCTTCGCCATACGCCGGCCAGCCGCTCCAGAGGTGTTCTACTGTGCTGATGAGGCAGAGCAGAGCCGCCAGTCCCAACCCCAGGGGGAGAGCGTCGAGGCCACGCCGCCACAGCGGCATGGCCTCTGCCGGAGGAGGGTGAGTGTTAGACGGTGACAGCCGGAACCTCTTCGGGCTTCTGGGCAGGGCGGGCTTTCTTCTTGCGACGCAACGAGAAGTGGCTGGCAAAGGCGCGCAGCCCTTCGACGGGGTTGCTCGAGGCATCGAGCGCGGCCGACGCCTCGTAGCCGCAATGGGCCATGCAGTTGTCACAGCGCGGGTCGCGGCCGGTGCCGTAGCGTTCCCAGTCTGTTTCTTCCATCAACTCATCGAAGGTCTCGGCATAGCCATCGGCCATCAAGTAGCAGGGCTTCTGCCAACCAAACACGTTGTAGGTCGGGTTGCCCCACGGCGTGCACTGGTATTCTTTCTTGCCCTCGAGGAAATCGAGATACTGCGGCGAGTGGTTGAAGGGATACTGGTGCCGGTCGGCCAGAATCTGCTTGAAGAGGTTGCGCGTCTGCTCGCGGCCGAGGAAGTGCTGCTGGTCCGGCGCCTTGTCATAGGCATAGCCGGGACTGATCGTGATGCCATCGACGCCCAGCTCTTTGAGCGCCGCGAACATCTCGATCACTCCACCGGGTTCCTCATCGGAGAAGATGGTCGAGTTGGCCGTCACACGGAAGCCGCGTTCCTTGGCCGCCAGGATCGCCTGAGTGGCTTTCTTGTACACACCCTTACGGCAGACCACCTCGTCATGGCGCTCTTCGGTGCCGTCGATATGCACGCTGAGCGTCAGGTAGGGGGAGGGAGTGTAGAGGTCGAGCTTCTTTTCGAGCAGGACGGCATTCGTACAGAGATAGACGAACTTCTTGCGCTCGACCAGACCGCGCACCATCTCGGGCATTTGGGGGTGGATCAACGGCTCACCGCCGGCGATCGAGACCACGGGAACCCCACACTCTTCGACTGCCGCCCAGGCCTGTTCGGGACTGACGTGGCGGTCGAGGATGTCGTTGGGGAATTGGATCTTTCCGCAGCCCTTGCACTCGAGGTTGCAGCGGAACAGAGGCTCGAGCATCAAGACCAGCGGGTAGCGCTTTCTGCGCTTGAGCTTCTGCTTGAAGATGTACTTGCCTACGGCCATTGACTGTCTGAGCGAGAGGCTCATGGCGACTCCTTGCTGGGCAGCCGGCGGCCGAGAGCCCGGAAGGCTCGCGCCTTGTCCAGTGCCCGAAGGCCGCCGTGCCGTGTGGATCGTTCGGCTGCCAGGAGACGCATCCCCGCAAACCCGTGTCTTTGTGCTCGATCAGGGACGACGGCCTTCGCGGGCGTCGGTGAAGTAGCGCTCGCGAGGTGTCTCGATCTCGTCGACCACCACGACATACCAGGTACGCGTGGTGTCTTCATCGCGATGGCCCCAGAGCTCGGCCTGCATGACAGTGCCTTTGATTGCCACCAGCGGTGGCTTGATGTCGTAGCGCACTTTGCCGTCATCGTCCCGCAGCTTGCGGCTGTCGGCAAAGATCGCGCGCACCTTCTCGATCGCTGGCGAGTTGTCTTCTGAAATGAAGCAGCTGAAGTGCTCGGTGTCAAAGCGCCAGTACTCAGCCATCGGCAGCGCGCCGAAGTTGCGGTGGCGGTCGCTGTCTTCATCCCAGACCTGCACAACGCGATCGACAACATAGACCTCGGTGTCCACTTCGTCCGCGACCGTACGCAACAGATCTTCCGCGTAGAAGAACTGCCAGGCGCCCACAGTGCTGCACAATACAGCCAGAACGCACCCCATCACGATGGCTCTTTTCATCTATCGGCGACCTCCACACGCAAAGGTTTGGGATATTATAGGCTTTCGTTCCCCAGGGTCAATACACGAGCCCGGTCATCGTTCTGTCAGCCCACCGGCCAGGGAAGCCTCGATGCGCGCATTTGATGGCGAAATCCAGCAGGTTGCCCCACAGCAGGTAGAGGCCTGGCAGCGCAGGCACGCGCAAAGCCTGAGCTTTCGAGTCCATGGACCCTTGTTCCAGCGCTTGGTTGCGGGAGGCTCGGCGTTCCTGCTGATGCGCAGCGGTGAGGCCTGCGGCTATGCCCGCAGCTGCGGTCCCGACGGCCCCGTGGCGAGCCTGGCGGGCCTGCACGCCTGCCAGGAAGATGCGCCTGACTGGCTGCCCGCGTTGCGGAAGGCTGGGTTTGACAGTCTGCTGTTGCGTTCAGACGATCCCGGTCTTGCTGAGATCGTCTCGCGGCAGCCCGCTTTTGCGGCCTACTACTTCGCCCCCGCGCCGCCACTGCCGATCCATCCCACGCAGGCTGAAGTCGGTGTGCTCGAGCGCGTCCGCACACCCGGCGAGGCTGCTTGGTTGGCTGCGCTGGTCGCCTCTACCGACGCGAGCCTGGGGGGCATGCCGGGCCTGACCGCGGCCGCGGTTCTGGCCGGCGAGCCCGGGCGGCAACGTTGGCTGCTGCGCGCACCGGAGGGGCCCCAGGCCGCGGCCTGCAGGTTGCTGGGAACAGAGGGTTTCGATGACACCGAGGTGGTCGTCCCGCCCGCCCTGCGCGGTCGCGGCCTCGGCGGGCGCGCGCTGGCGGGCTTGATCGCGTGTTGCCGGGCAGCGGGTCGTGGTGTGCTGAGCGGGATCGCCCACGACAACCAGCCTTCGCGAGGCATGGCGCGCAAGGCGGGGCTGCGGCCCTTTTGCCAGTTGACCTGGCACAGCCTGTGAGCGGTTTGACAGCCTGGCGTTGAGCTGGCAATGTAAAGGCGGGCTAGGGTGTGTCTGACAAGTCCGATTTCCGGCGCAGTGTGGGGCCGCGAGATCAAGGATCGAGGATGAGCCCCTACTTGTAGCGGGGAAGACGAGGACGATGAGATCGCGAGCCCCCCACAAGTCGGGCGAACAAAGACTTGTCAGACAGAGCCTGGTTCTGGAGAGCCGCTGATGCAACGCCGCGCTGTAACCTTGACCGAGCTGCTGGTCGCCATCATCATCATCGCCATCCTGAGCGTGGTGGTCGCGACCAACATGTCGACCGCTACCGAGGGCGCCACGCGCGCACAGTTGCTCGATATGGCAGACAAGGTCTCGACAGCCCTGGCCAGCGCGCTGGTGAACAAGCCGAGCTCTGCCGAAGGGGTCCCCGACGCGTCCCCGCCGATCGCGAGTTGGAACCCCAGTGGAACTCCCGATCCCACCCATTGGGAGAAATATGTCGGCTTCGGCGACTTCCAGAAGATCTACGACAACCGTTCTCAGTTTGGCTTCATCGCGGCCCCGCCAGGCGGGTGGGGGGGCAGCTGGGACGCGCACCCCGGCCCTGCGGCAGCAGCCTTCGACCGTCCCCGTGGCACGATCGTGCCCCAGAAGCTCTACCTCATCGATGACCCGTTCTTCCAGAGCTTCAGCAACACGGCGACGCATCACAAATACGTCAGCCAGATCCCCTACTACGCTCCCTGAGCGGCGGAGGAGCTAGCATGCGCAGCGGTGTAACCCTGACGGAGCTGTTGATCACGATCATCATCATCGCCATCTTGAGCGTAGTGGTCGCCACCAACCTGACCACGGGCACCGACGCGGCCAAGAAGGCGCAGTTGCAGGCGATGGCCGGGGAAGTGACCGACGCGCTGATGCTCGCACTGGGGAACCGTCCGACCGACAACGGTGGGGTCGCGGAGATCGGCCTGCCAGGCTGGAACGGCGGCAACAAACCCGATCCGAGCTATTGGGAGAAGTTCATGGAGCCGGGCTCTGTCAGCAAAGTGCTGCAGCAACGGGACAAGTTCGGCTTCCTGGCGCCTGCTGCTGGCGATTGGAGCAACGTGCGCGCGCATCCGACCATCGGCGGACCGTCGTCGTTCGTCATCCCGCTGGGCACGCAGCTACCACAGCGGCTTTACCTGCAGGGTGATGCGACCTTCGAAGGCTTCAAGACCTCGCCTCCTCCAGGTATGCGTGCGTACGATGGCGTCCCGTACCATCCCTATCCCTAGCAGCCAACCCAAGGAGCTGAAGTGCCCGAATCCGGATTGTTCTTCGAGCAGATGTCGCTCGGACCCATGCAGAACTTCATCTATCTGATCGGTTGCAAGAAGACGCGTGCCTGTCTGGTCGTCGATCCCGCCTGGGACATCGATGCACTCGTCACGCGGGCAAGCGAGGCAGGCTACGACCTCCGTGGAGCACTGGTGACCCATTACCATCCCGACCATGTCGGGGGCTCCTTTTTCGGCTTCAAGGTACCGGGCGGAGTGGCGGAACTGCTCGAGCAGGTGCCTGACGCGGCCATCCATGTCAACAAACTCGAGGCCGAAGGCCTGGCGAAGATCACTGGAGTGCCCCTGAGCGCCCTGCAGACCCACGAGAGTGGCGACCGCGTGCAGATCGGCGAGATCGAGATCCAGCTGATCCACACTCCGGGTCACACCCCAGGTAGCCAGTGTTTCCTGGTCGATGGCAAACTGGTGAGTGGGGACACCCTGTTCATCCAGGGCTGCGGCCGGGTCGATCTGCCGGGCGCGAATCCCGAGGACATGTACCGCAGCCTGACCCAGAAACTCGCGCTGCTGCCAGACGACACCGTGCTGTATCCCGGCCACCACTACGACCCGAAGCCCAGCGAGCAGCTCGGCGTGCTCAAGCGCAGCAACCATTACCTGCGGGTGCCCGACATGGACACCTGGCTGGCGATGATGGGCTGAGGCCGGCTGCCAGGCTCGGCCCTTGCGCTGTGGCCAGAATGCAGTAGAATCTCCTGCGACGCGGGAGTGGGACCGTCCCTGGTGGGCGGCGGGGTCTTCAAAACCCTTGCAGGCAGCGAACAACTGTCTGGGTAGGTTCGATTCCTATGCACTCCCGCCACCTCCATCTCTGACGCTGGCGCACGCTCGCCGCGTCTCCTGACAAGGACGAGCTCGTGGCCTCTGAACCCGTTGACGGCGTACTCGCTGCAGAGGTCGCCCGTCGGCGTACTTTTGCGATCATCTCGCACCCCGATGCCGGCAAGACCACACTGACCGAGAAGCTGCTGCTGTACGGCCAGGCGATCCAACTGGCAGGCTCAGTCAAGGCGCGCAAGGGGGCGCGTGCCCGCTCTGACTGGATGGAGATCGAGCAGAAGCGTGGGATCTCGATCACCTCGACCGTATTGAAGTTCCCCTACCGTGGATTCGTGATCAACCTGCTCGACACGCCCGGGCACCAGGATTTCAGCGAAGACACCTACCGCACGCTGACCGCAGCCGATGCGGCTGTGATGCTGATCGATGCGGCGAAGGGCGTCGAAGCACAGACCCGGAAGCTGTTCGATGTCTGCAAGCAGCGGGGCGTCCCTATCTTCACATTCGTCAACAAGATGGACCGGCCCGCGCGGGACCCCTTCGATCTTCTCGACGAGATCGAGAACATGCTCGGGGTCACCGCCGTTCCGTCCAATTGGCCGATCGGCTCGGGTCCGGAGTTCCGAGGCGTGCTCGAGTGCCAGAGCCGCCAGATGCATCTGTTCGAACGCACCGAGCATGGCGCGTTTGCGGCTCCCGTCGAGGTGGCTGGACAAGAGCAGGCGGCGGCATTGCTCGGTGACGAGCCCGCTACCCAACTCTACGACGAGATCGACTTGATCACGGGCGCTCTGCCAAAGCTCGATGCTGCCAAAGTGTTGGTGCAGGAACAGACGCCCGTGTTCTTTGGCAGCGCGGCCAACAACTTCGGGGTCGAGCTTTTCCTGCAGCGCTTCCTCGAGCTCGCCCCACCGCCAGGGCCTCAGCACACCGAGGATGGGGTGCGGATCGACCCTTGCGACGAGCAGTTTTCCGGTTTCATCTTCAAGATCCAGGCGAACATGAGCCGCGCCCACCGCGACCGTGTGGCCTTCCTGCGCATCTGCTCAGGCCGTTTCGAGCGGGGCATGGCCGCCTACCACGACCGCACGGGTCAGAAGCTGCGTTTGAACCATCCGCATTCGTTCTTCGCTTCGCAGCGCACCGTGCTTGACGACGCTTTTCCCGGCGACATCATTGGCCTGGTCAACCCTGGCCAGTTCCGGGTCGGCGACACTCTCAGCAGCGCACGTGGCATCAGTTTTGGCTCTTTTCCCCGCTTCTCGCCGGAGCTTTTTCACCGGATCCGGCCGCGCAATCCTTCGCTGCGCAAGTCATTCCTCAAGGGCATCGGGCAGCTGGGGGAAGAAGGTACGATCCAGATCTTCTATCCGATCAGCGGGGCGCGCGAGCCGATCCTGGCCGGGGTGGGGCAGCTGCAGTTCGAGGTGGTCCAGACACGGCTCGAGAATGAGTACGACACGCCGACCGTGATGGAGCCGCTGAACTTTTCTGTCGCTCGTTGGATGCCGCGGGAGCGCCGTGATCTCGGTATCCATGCGACTCTGGTGCAGGACGAAGCCGGACGGCCGGTCGCTTTGTTCCGCAGCCAGTTTACGCTCGACTACGCGCTGAAGAACCTCGAGGATCTCGAGCTTCTGGACGCGCCTCCGGGGTTTTGAACGCTAGCGGGCCCGTGCATGCGCGCGGCGCTGCAGCTCTCCGCTCTTGTGGATCAATACCACCCGTGTGCCTTCGACGGCTCCATCGAGTTGCCTGCGCAAGCTGGCATCTTCGGGGCTGGGAATCTCGACTTCCTGATCGGCGGCTGACACCACGGTCCAGAGATCGTCCCGGGCGCCGCG
Organism: Planctomycetota bacterium; assembly: GCA_029260765.1. Classification (GTDB taxonomy): domain Bacteria; phylum Planctomycetota; class J058; order JAJDCP01; family JAJDCP01; genus JAJDCP01. The sequence continues at coordinate 29,074 of JAJDCP010000025.1, read as the reverse complement.
GAAACGCACCAGCAACATCGCCCCGTCCCATTGGGGTCCCGTCCAGGCGAAGCGTACCGTCCCGGCCAGGGGGTCGCCGAGCTCACTGCGATTCAGGGTCAACGGCCTCGGTAGCGCTGTGGGCGGCGTGGCGTCGGCGGGCAGCTCAACCGACGACACGACCCGACCGTCCTCGAGCGCCGACAACCGCAGACGCAGCCGGGCATTCTGCGGAGCTGCATGATCCAGGCGGTAGTGCGCTTTCCCCCGCTCGACCGGACTCCACGCCAAGGCATAGCTGACGAAAACGCCATCGAGCTCGCACAGCAGCTCTGCCTGCAGCTGATCAGCAGCTTCGGGCATCTCCACCTCTCCCGCCAGCCCTGCCTCTGCCAGGGCGACCGGAATGACCAGACGGGCCGTCTCTCCCGCCACGGCTTCGACGTGCCCAATGCCCAGGCTGCGGCCGCGCTGGTCGAAGGCGATCGCGTAGAGCCGCCGCGAGAGCGTGGGGCGCAGCTCCAGCTGGACTGCCTGCCCCGGCCGGGCGCTGATCCTTTGGGAGAACCCGCTCACGTCGCCGAATTCGATGGTCTGGAAGTCCAACTTGGCGAGCAGCTCCGGAGGCGCATCCAAGCCGGCGCTACAGAAGGCTGCCAGACGCTCGGGAAAATCGAAAAACAGCGGCACCTCGCCACTGTAGGTCCCCAGCACACTGCAGGGCACAAACCCATCGGCGCGCAAAAGCCCTCGCTCGAGTCCCAGCAGCAGGCCCCCATCAGAGCCTGTCTGGGCTAGCGCTCCGCCTGCAGATTGCACTTCGAGGTTTGCAAGTGGGCTGCCTGTGCGGTCATCGAGCAGTTGCAGGCGGACGGTCTCGCCCGTTCCTGCCGCAGCGCCTCCCGCCTGGTTCCACAGCAACAGCAGCCCCAGCATGGCGCCGAGCAGGAAGCCGAACCAACGGCCTCCCCGACCCGACGCCTTCGAGCCGGCTCTCGAGCGACCGGGCAGAACCTCGAGACAGCCGGCCTGGTCGAGCACCGTCAGAGCCGCCAGGGTGTCCCGACGCGTGCCTGGCAGGAGCAGCTCGCGCAGCGGAGTTCCTCCCGCGGCGAGCCGGGTGTAGAGCTGCTGCGCCTCGGGCGGCAGCCCAGCAAATCCCGCCGCCTGCGGACGAGGTTGGACACGCACTCCGGAATGGGGCAAGAGCCCACGCAAGCTGGCGCGAGAGCTGCGAGAGATGTTGGCCTGTACCCGCTCCAACGCGTCTGCGAGCTCGTCCGCCGTACCGTAGCGCTCCGCAGGATCGACCGCCAGGCAGCGCAGCATCACGGGCCGCAATGCGGGGGGAATCTGGGCGGGAAAGAGGCGGACCGCCTCTGAGGAAGACCCTCCTGCAGGCAGGGCGGGGGGCGCGCAGCCAGCGACCAGGAAGTGCAGGCTGGCTCCGAGCGCGAAGAGATCGCTGGCGGGTGTCGCCGCAGAAATGGCCAGCTCCGGCGCGCGATAGGGGTTTGCTGCGGCTCTGGAAGACTTCGCGAGGCCGCCGAGGTCAAACCCTCTCAGTCGCACCCGCCCGTCGCCGCCGAGGACCAACTGGTCTGGCTCGAGAGCGCGATGCACCAAACCACGGCGATGCAGCTCAGCCAAGCAACGGGCCAACTCGATTCCCAGCGCCAGAACCCTGGCCATGCCCGGAGCGGCGCCCGGCGCTGCCAGGCTCGGTCCCGGCAGGGCCTCCCAGGCCAGGTACCAGATGCCGTCACGCTGTCCATGGCTGAGCAGGCGGGCGGGCAAGGCGTGTCCGAAGCTACTGAGAAGGGCCGCCTCTTGCTGGAAGAGCTGCGGGTCGGCCGCCTGTGACGGCTCGAACAGCTGCAGGACACACTCGCGCTCGAAGTTGGCATCGCGTGCTGCGTACGTCCTGCCGCACGAAGTCTCGGCCAGGCGTCGCAGCAACAGGAACGGCCCGAAGCGCTGGTCGGTGCCCAGGCTCCCGGAAGTGTCCGGGGAGCTTCTGGACGCTCTGGCTGGATCGTGCTGGCTCACAGCTCTCCCCGAGCGGCCGTCCGGTCGCTCTGCAACTATTGGAGGGGCGCCGCAATGGCTCCTTCCTATCTTACTGCGCCAGGCCCGAGCGCACCAGTGGCCGGCGCTGGGCGTGAGGTACAACCGCATGGCTTCTGTCGCACGCGCACGCTGGCAGCATCGTAGCTGGATGAATGCCGCAGGCACGAGCTGCGTCGGATGGTCGGCGAGAGTTTTGCAGGCAGAAGTGTTTGAACCTCGCACAATCCTCCGAACCGTTTGCTGACGGTCGGGCTGGAGCTGACGTTTGACCTGCCCTTCGAGGTGGGTATACTCTTGAGGAGCCCGTTCCGGGCCCGATCTGTCGAGGCATGAAGCTGAACACTTCTCCCCGTTGCTCCAGTTTGCTGTTCGCCCTGTTGTTCGGGGCGTTGCTGTGTATGCCCAGTACCTCACTGGGGCAAGAAGCAGATTCGACACTTGTGGCACTGACGGCAGACCTCCGCGACACAGATGACTTCAAATCGAAGTATGCCGCGGCACGTCTGTTGGCTCTCGACAGTGACACCGCCGAGGCGGTGTTGCGTGCAGCCATCGACGGTGACGATGGGGTGGTGAGTCAGCGTGTCCTGGACGCGCTGGGGTCGTGTTGGGGAGAGAGCCCTCGGCGCGCCGTACGGTTGTTGATCGTAGGTCTCGACAGTGAGTTCGACCCTAGCCGTGAGGCGGCCTGCGGCAGCCTGCGGAAGACGGTGGATCTCGACAGCAACCGGGTGAAGATCGGCTACAACCAGGTGGTCCTCGATGGGCTGTTCGAGTTGATCGCCGCGCGCTCGGCGCCGAGCCGGGCGCGCCTGTTGGCGCTGCAGGTCCTGCGAGAGGTCTACAGCGACAGCATGCTGACACCCAAAAACGTGGTCGCGCCGTTGATCGCGGCGTTGGACGGCGAGCGCAGCGAAGTTGTCGATGGAGTCAACCGTTTCCTCTACGAGATGACAGGCCAGGATCTGCTCAAGCAGCAGGCTTGGCAGGAATGGTGGGCCCTGAATCAGGACCGGCCCCAGGCGGATTGGTTCCGCGTCCGGCTTGACCGCGCGCTCGACGCCGAGCAGAGAGCTCTCGATGAGAGCGTCAAGCTATGGGAGCGCCTGCTCATCGCCTTGCGTGGGCAGGAAGCCGACTACCAGCAAGCCCTTCGGGAGGCGCTGCAACACTCCGAGTCTCGCATCAAGCGGCTCGGTATCCAAGAGGTAGGACGGCGGGCTCTGGAGACCGGTCAGCACGAGAAAGCGGTCAAAGACCTGGTGCCGTTTCTGAAAGATCCGAACCGCCAAGTGCGGCTGCTGGCCACCGCTCAGCTGAAGGCCTTGCGCCACCATCTCGCAACCATGCCCTTGCTCGAGGTTCTCGACAACCCCAAGACCTTCGCCGAGTTGCGTCTCCAAGCGCTCGAAGCACTCGGGGAGATCGGCGACACCCTGGCGGTGCGTTCTCTGGTGGACATCGTGCGTCAGCGTAAGCCCGAGCCGCTGGTGGTGCCGGCGCTAGTGGCGCTGGGGAAGGTGCGCTATGCCGGCGACTCTTGCGCCCTGGTGGTTTGTGCCTACCTTGAGGCCGAGCTCGCCAAGCCCGAAGTGAGCCGCGCCACACGTGGTGTGGAACGCGGTGTCGAGTGCCTGGGTAATCTGCGTTTCGAGAGCTACCGCCGCGAAGAGTCCCTGGCCGTGCAGGTGCTCACAGGTCCCGTCATCGCCGAGGCGACTCCCTACAATCGTCGCTCGGCGGTCGAGCACCTGAAGCGTTTCCCCCACCGCCAGGCGGTCGATTGTTTGATCGGCCTGCTCGAAGATGTGACCGACCCGCGCAACGATGAGGCTCTGCGCGCCCAGGCTGTGGTCTCGCTCGGCTCGATAGCGGCGGGCAAGCCCAACGAGCGGGCAGAGATCGTCGGCGTGCTGCTGCAGACGGCGTTGCAGGCAGGAAAGGTCTCTGAGGAGTCGCTGCGGTTCCTCAAGGTGTTGGTCAAGGAAGACCAGAAACACAGCCACTACACGACGCTGCGAAGCGCTATCGACAACTTCCGTACCAACGCTCGGGAAGACTTCGTCGTCGCGGTCTACGATGCCTTGAAACTCGAGGAACCGAGTGATCCCGAAGCGCGCGAGCTCTACCTCGGATTGCTCAAGGACAAAGCAGAGACTCTCTGCAAGGCTGAGAAGTTCGATGCTGCGCGCGCGCTCTTTGAGCATCTCGGCACACCGGCACGGCTCGGCGAATGCCTCTTGGCGATGGCCCGGTGGGACGAGGCGGAGCAAGTCTTCCGCGAGTTGCTGACGCTACCGGACGCTGACCTGGCCCGGTTGTGGTCTCAGCGGCTCGATGTGCAGCAGGCCCGCATCGAAGGGGAAGATCCTCAGTGGGTCGAGCGGGGCTCCGCCTTGTTGGCCGAGTTGAATGGTGCCGAGACCAGTCTGCCCGAGGAGCTGCAAGCCCGGGTCGACGCTTTACGTACGCGCATTGCCGAGGTAGAGCCTTGAGGATCTTCGTCAAACCCGAGAACGACATGACGCCGCCGAGCCATGACGGGCTCGCATGGGAGATCTTCCAGGCGTTCTTCATCGCTCGAGAGTACTTTCTCGATATCTACGAGATCTACGAAGACCGCGTCATGAGCTATGCAGGGGATAAGGGCGTCGACCGCCTGCACCTGCAGCTCGACGCCACTGAGCTGTCGGCATTGCTCGATTTCACCAAACTCGAGATCCTGCGCGAGCGGCATCTCGAGCCGCTGCGCGACCTGACCCGGCAGCTGTTCCGCAAAGGCGACACGACCGACCCGCTCGACCGCCTGTTCAACGAGAGCTTTCATGAGGCGTCGATCCTGAAAGAAGAGCAGTACAAGCTGCTGACCTTTGCATCCACGTATACCGGGCATGAGATCAAGGTCTTCCTCGCAGAGATCCACCGTGCATTCCCGGCCCGCGTGCACAAACTGCGCGATATCTTCCATGCCGCGCTGAAGAGGCTCTTTGAGTTGTTGCCTCAGGCCGTCTTCCGCGAAGACCGCATCTTTCTGCGCTCGTTGTACTTGTATGGCGAAGACCTGCTGGGTGACCACTACTCGGAACGCCTGGATGTCTTCTGGAGAAGGGTCTTTCTCGACACGGGAACGCCCGGTGCATTGCTGACTGTCGCTGAGTCCTTTCTGGCTTCGGGCTTCCGCGAGCGGGCTTTCGAAGCGGTCACGAAGGCCAAGGGTGCCCTTGCGGGCGCTGACCTGGAAAACCAGAAGATGCGGGCTACTGCCGCAGCCATCGAGAGCCTCGAGCTGTCCTTGTCACTGCGGGGCGGAAAGTAGATCCACGGGGAGCCGGAGCCATGATCCTTTTCGCCAATGGTGAGCGCGTCGAGCGCGCCACGGTGTCTGTGCTCGACCACGGCTTTCTCTTTGGTGACAGCGTCTACGAAGTGATGCGTAGTTACTCCGGTCAGCTGTTCGCCGTCGACGAACACCTGGAGCGGCTCGAGCAATCGGCCCGCCAGATCGCTCTGCCCATCCCTTGGAAGCGGGAGGCTTTGGCGGCCGAGTTGCAGCAGGCTCTCGCGGCTTTCGTGGCCGCGCATCCGGGCAAGGACACCCGTCTGCGGCTGATCATCACGCGAGGAGAGGGCGACTTCAGCCTGTCCACCGAAGGCTGCGATGAGCCTCAGCGCTTCGTGATCGCCGCAGGCCTGGTGCCGTTGGACCAGGAGGTGTTGGTGCGCGGCTTGACGCTCAAGATCGTCAAGCGTATACGCAATCCCCATGAAGCGATCTCCCCGAGCATCAAGAGTGGCAACTACCTGAACAACGTGCTCGCTTTCATGGAGGCGAAGCGTTCTGGGGCCGACGATGCCATCTTCCTCAACCATCGGGGCCATCTGGCGGAGGGCTCGACCTGCAATCTATTCTTCGTCCACCGTGGCCTGCTGAAGACACCCGCGCTGTCCTGCGGGATCCTGTCAGGCATCACACGCTCGCAGGTGCTAAACCTGTGCGCACATCACAAGCTTGAGTTCGCTGAAGGCAACTACCGCCGCGAAGATCTGCTCAACGCCGAAGAGGCTTTCATCACCAGCACGACCAAAGGCGTTCTCCCCGTCGGACAGGTCGACGACCACAGGCTCTCGCATGTGTTCGGACCAGTCACCGAGAGACTGTACGGTCTGTTTCACGACTGGGTACGCAGCCAGCTTGGCTTGGAACCCCAGAACGACTGATCTGGCACGCGTGTCGACCGGCATGGCACGGTCGGCATTCCCGACAACCCGTCCTTGAGCATTCCAATCCCGGCCTGGGATTTGCACCAGGTGGGCCATGCCTGTCTGCAAATGGTGACGGATCCGGACTTGGGGAGAAAGAACATGCGTCGAGCTGGAGCTGCCCTGTGCGCAGCTATTCTGCTGACCGGTTGCCACTCGGTGGTTGCCCACGCCACACTGCCGGTTGCAAAGGATACGGCCACCCTGACCGTCACGCCTTATTGGACGACCCAGGCAGGCGAGCAGGTCGTGGTGTCTGGATTGGAGGTGCAGCTCTCCCAGGCTGAGGTGTTGCTGGCGTCGCAGACCACCTGGATCGACCAGGGGATGGCCTTCTATGATCTGCCTCCAGGCGAATACACGGTCGCCGTTCTGGCGAGCGCTGAGACCGTGGTGTGCCACAGTTTCTGGCTCGAAGCGGGCACCATCCTCGCGCTGAACTTCGACCTCAAAGCGCTCGAGGAGGCAGGAGAGCCTCCCGCTGACCGCGTGGCCCGCGGAAACTCCGTGGTCGACGATGTGCTATCCGCCCTGGGCGATGTGTTCTACTACCTGGGGATGGGGGTGTTGATGGTCGGCGTCGCAGGGCTGGCCGTCGCAGCCGCCCATCCAGAGCTGGTGGTCGTCGCGATCGCCGCCTGGAACTAGCCTCAGTCCGGGGGTTGTGTCTCGCGCAGGATGGCCACATCCAACAGCTGCAGGTAGCCCTGGCTGAAGCGGCCGAAGCGCTGGCCGACGACAGCCACATGGTCCCAGGCAGCCTCTGAGCTCTCTCCGCACTCGATGCAGGCGGCCAGCTCCTCGACCGCTGCGCGCATCGCGCTGAGCGCCTCGAGGTAGACCGCAAGCAACCAGCAAGCTGGCGGCTCGTGCACTTCGATGTTCCGTACGGCCACGGCCAGGGTTTCGAGCTCGCGATGCCAGGCGCGCAACGCTTCGGGCGTTGTCAACGGGTAGAGCTCGAGCAGCTGGGCTTCGACGGCCTGCAGCCGGCCTCCGGCCTGCATCTCCAGATCGATGCGCGTCAGGTCGTCAAGCAAGCGCGGAAAGTCGCAAGAGTCCGGGCTGGGCATGGAAGCCGCAGGCTGCTGTGCGAGCGCGAGGCTGGTCAGGATTCCAACCAGGGCCAGGGTTCGCCGGGAGCGCATCAGCCGCGCCTCCAACGCTGAGCCAGATCGACCACCTGCTGGTAAGCCTGCAGCTGTCTGTGGCGTTCGGCCTCGTCCCAGCCGAGCAGCCCGCCCATGCGCAGGGCTACGCGTGGAGCGACCTGCAGCGCCTGGTCGCCGGCCCTCAGGAAGATCTGTGTGCGCAGGCGAAGCACGTCGACCAGTGTGACCGCAAGCTCGTACTGCACAGACCAGTCCACCTGGGCCCAGATATCGGGCAGCGCAGGCAGAATGGGCTTGCCGGCCTCCGGGTCGCGGGCCACCATGCGAGCGATCGCGGGTGCTCGATGCCCGTAGGTATCTGCCAGATGGCGCGCCGAACGGGCGGAAAGATGGCCCCCGCCCAGTTCGACCAGGGTGCCTGCCAGGGCCTCGATACGTCCGCCGCCGGCCAATCCTATACCGCCAGGCAGAGGAAGGGTCGAGGTGTCGATCGACTTCAGGTGCTGCAGCGGCCGGCCGTCTTTCCGGAGCAGCTCCAGAGCGTGCTCGACAATCTCCTCACCCATCAGCCGGTAGGTGGTGAGCTTGCCGCCCGCCACGGTCAGGAGCCGCTCTTCTTCGACCACGATCTTGTGCTCGCGGCTGACCCCCGACTCGCTCGTGGAGGTGTCATCGATCAGCGGCCGCAGACCTGCCCAGGTCGAGACGATGTCTTTGTCCGCCAGCGCCTGGCGCGGGAAGTAGTTGTGGGTCGTCTTGAGCAGGTAGCGCACATCTTCGGCGCTGGCATGCACCTGACCTGGGTCCCCGCTGTCGTCGGTGTCGGTCGTGCCGATGTAGGTATGCTCGCGCCAGGGGATCGCGAACATCACACGCCGATCTTCAGGGTTCTGCAACACGATGGCGTGGCTGATCGGCAAGCGCGCGTGGGGCACCACGATATGGACGCCGCGCGTAGGCCGCAGCAATCCCCTCACAGGGGCGGCCGGCTTGGACGCCCCGGCAGGATCTTCACGCTGCAGACGGCGGGTATGGTCGGTCCAAGGGCCGGTCGCGTTGACCACCACCTGGGCTTCGACCTGCACGGAGCGGTCTGCCAAGCGGTCACGTACGTGGGCTCCGGTCACGCGCGAGCCACGTTTGAGCAGACCGCCTACTTCGGCATGGCTCAGTATGATGGCCCCCGCCTCTTCGGCGTCGAGCAGCGTTTCGATGGTCAAACGACCGTCGTCGGTCTTGCAATCGTAGTAGATGAAGCCACCGGTCAGCCCCGTCTGCAGCAAGTCGGGCTCGAGCCCTTCGATGGCACGCGCGGACACAGAGCTGTGGGTCTTGGGACTGCGGAACAGGCTGAGCGCGTCGTACATCCACATGCCGATGCCGATGATCGATTTGCGCGGCCGCATCCAGTTGTAGACCGGGAACAAAAAGGGCAGCGGTCGCACTAAGTGCGGCGCCGTCTGCAAGAGCACACGACGCTCGCTCACCGACTCGAAGACCAGCTTCAGCTCGAAGTTCTGCAGGTAGCGCATCCCTCCGTGGATCAACCGGGACGAACGCGACGAGGTCCCCGAGGCCAGCTCGCTGCGCTCGACCAGCGCCACCTTCAAACCACGCCGAGCAGCCTCACGCGCGGCTCCAGCGCCGGTGATGCCGCCGCCGATGAAGAGGATGTCAAAGGGACCCTTGCTGAGCGCCTGCCAGCTCTGCTCGCGAGAGGGGGGACGATGGATCGAGCCGTTCGAGCCCACGTTACAGACTCTCACAGCCCATGGCCTGAGCCAGGGCGGCAGGAAGACGCAAGCTGCCATCTTCTTGCTGATGGGTCTCGAGCAGACACAACAGAATGCGCGGCAACGCCAGACCGGAGCCGTTCAGCGTGTGGCAGAAACGCACCTTGTTCTTTTTGTCGCGGAGTCGGATGCCGGCGCGCCGTGCCTGGAAGTCGAGGAAATTTGAGACCGAAGAGCACTCGAACCAGCGCGCGCTGGCCGGCGCGAACACCTCGAGGTCGAAGCAGCGTGAGGCCGCGAACGACAGATCGCCCGTCGCGAGCTCGACCACCCGGTACTCGAGCTCGAGCGCCTGCAGCAGTTTCTCCGCATGACCGAGCAGGATCTCGTGCTCCGCTGCGGAGCTCTCCGGATGGACCAGCCGCACCATCTCGACCTTGTCGAACTGGTGCAGCCGCATCAGGCCGCGCGTGTCCTTACCGTAGGCTCCCGCCTCGCGCCGAAAACAGGGCGTGTAGGCGGTGTAGCAGATCGGCAGCTGCGCATGGTTCAGGATCTCGTCCTGGTGCAGGTTGGTCACCGGCACCTCGGCCGTCGGAATCAGGAACAGATCCTCACGGTCGAGGTGGTACATGTCGTCCTCGAGCTTCGGCAGTAGGCCGGTGCCCGTCATCGTGCGGCGGTTGCACAGCAGCGGCGGAGACACCTCTGTGTAGCCGTTCTCGCGGGTGTGTGTGTCGAGGAAGAAGTTGATCAAACCGCGCGAGAGACGGGCAAGCTTGCCCGTCAACAGGGCAAAACCTGAACCTGCGACCTTGACCCCGCGTTTGGTGGTGTCGCCACCGAAGCGTTCGCACAACGCGATATGGTCTTGTGCTTTGAAATCGAATTGCCTCCGCTCGCCCCAGCTCTTGCACACCCGGTTGTTGGCCTCGGAGCCGCGCGGCGACTCGGGGTGGGGCAGATTGGGGACCGTCAGCAGCAGCTCATTGAGCTCGTTCTCGACTTCGCGCACGCGCGCCGCGGCGGCTTTCTCGTCTTCTTTGATCGCGTTCGAACGCGCCAGCAGCTCGCTGGCGTCTTCGCCCGCTTTCTTGGCCGCGTGGATCTTCGGACCCAGGCTCTTCTTTTCGTGGCGCAGTGCGTCGCACTGCGCGTTGCTGGACTTGCGCTCGACGTTGAGAGCGGCCAGACGGTCGAGGTCGATCGAAACCCCCTTGTCTGCGCAGCCTGCGGCGACCAGCTCAAGATTGTCGCAGATGAAATTGACGTCGAGCACGTGCATCCTCCCGTGTTGGCGACCGCGACCTGCAGCCGGCGGCCAGATTGTAGACAAAGGCGCAGCAGGGTGAAAGAGCAGCGCGTCAAAAGTTTGGAGGATGGCGGGGGAGCGGCTCCCCCGCCATCCTCCGGGAGGCGATGCAACAGAACGAAACTTCTCGGCCTTTCCCCTGTAGCGTCGGTCTATGACCGACGGCCGCTACAGGAGACCGAAGGTCTTCGGTTCTCAGGGCTGCGCGCCCGCATCGATCCACTGACCGATCAGGTCGATGGCCAGCGCATCGGGCTCGCTGGTGGCCAGAGTGGGCATGCGGGTGGTGTCGAGGCGCCGCAGGCGTTCCCAGAGCACGCTCGAGTCCTTGACACCCGCTTTGATGATGTAGGCATCGGGCAGGCCGAGGTCTCCGTTGAGGGGGCGCACGCCGACGATGCCCGTGTTGGCCAGCGAGGTGCTGGCGCGGAGGTCGATGGGATTGGGCGCCGGGCCGCCTGGAAGGTGGCAGTGGGCACAATTGGAGGCCAGGTACGCGCGGGTGCGGTCGTGCAGAGTCTGGCTGCTGTCGGCCGGATCGACCAGGGCATCGTATTGGGTGACAACCCCGATATCCGTGCTGAACAAGCTGATGTTGTTCCACGAGCGCAGCTGATTGTCGACCGTTCCGGAGTAGTTGAAGTCGCTGTTGAGCTGCTCTGCACGCACGCCGAGGATCCTTCCTGAGGCCGCGGTGTGGCAGGCGTTGCAGTCGGTACGGCTCGGATACAGCCAGCTCTGGACCCGTTGGCCTCCGGGAACAGAGCTATCTGTGATGGTGTAGTTCTCGGTCGTGGCGGCGTTCTGCAGGTCGGCATCGGTCTGGCTGGGATTCCACTTGTAGGTGTAGCCTTCCCAGCCGGCCGCTGTCAGCACCAACACCCGGGTCTCCAGCCGGCGCACCGAGTTGGCGTTCCCCACCTCGAGCTCGAGGTCGAACTGTTTGACCAGGATCGTTCCCAGCGGAAAGCTCCAGGCACCGCTCGCGGTGAAGGAGACCTGCTCAGTACCTGGCAGCGCAATCCAGCGCCGCTTCAGAGAGTTGTCCGACCACAGGGGCGAGGCGACGTCGTACTCGATCACGCCGGGCACCGGGGTCAGGTTGGCCAGGTTGCTGAACAGGCCCGTGGCCGAGAGCAGAGCCGGAGGTGGCTGCGGCGTGCCAGGGGTGCCCCCGGCATCCTCGATCCGGTAGATGATGCCGCCATAATCGACCAGATACAGCTCACCCGACTGATCTTCGCCGAACGAGACAGGACTGCTCTGCGACAGGATCTGCGTGGCGACGGCGGTCGACGCCGTGGGATCGAGATGCCACACCCTGCCCGAGATGTAGTCGGCATACACATACCGGCCCGCCAACGAAGGGGCCAGGCTGCCGCGGTAGACGTAGCCACCGATCACGGTCCCGCCGAGGCTACGGCCGTAGTCGATGACCGGCGCATCAAAAGAGCTGGCGGGCAGACCGCCCGGGTTGTTGTGAGCGCTGTTGCCCTCGTACACCCGCCAACCGTAGTTCCCTCCACCCGTAATCTTGCTGATCTCTTCACGGGTGCTCTGGCCGACGTCCCCCAGCCAAAGCTCGCCCGTCTGGCTGTCGAAGGAGAAGCGCCAGGGGTTGCGCAGGCCGATGGCCCAGATCTCTTGCAGCCCATTGCTCCCGTTGTAGGGATTGCCGGGCGGAATCGTGTAGGTCGCGCTGCTGCGCGGGTCGATGCGCAACATCTTACCGAGCAGATTCTGGGTGTCCTGTCCGGCGTTGAAGGGGTCACCGCCGCTGCCTCCATCGCCCAGCGCGATGTAGAGGTAGTCATCAGGCCCAAAGGCGATCATGCCCCCGTTGTGGTTGCTGAACGGCTGGGGCAGCTCGAAGATCACCTGCTCACTGTTGAAATCCGCTTGGTTGGGATTGCCCGCGCTGACTTGATAGCGAGCCACGATCGAGCGGTGTGCGCCCGTCGAGGAGTAGTGCACATAGAAGGTGCCGTTGCTGACATAATCGGGGTCGAAGGCCAGGCCCAGCAGGCCCATTTCTCCGCCCGAGCTGGTGCGGCTACTGAGGTCGAGAAAGGTCGTGGCCTGACCGGGCTGGGTGCGCGGGAAGACGATGATCTCGCCTCCCTGCTCGACCACAAAGATCCGGTCGCTGCCGTCGCCGGCATGGGTCAGAAAGATCGGAGAGCTGAAGCTCAGCCCCGGGAAGACATCCACCGCTGTCGGCGTGCCCGGATTCGCTGGCGGAGCCGTGATCTGAAACGCCGGAGCGGGAGAGATCACCGTGCGCGAGGTCAGCCCGAAGGGACCCGAGGGGGGCGGGTTGGTGGGCGGAGGATTGGTCGGAGGATTGCTGGGCGGGTTGCTGGGAGGATTGCTCGGGGGATTGCTGGGATTTGTCGATCCCGAGCCCGATGAGCCGCCTCCGCTACCGCATGCCGACAACAGGGCACAGAGTAGGCCACAGACCGCGAGTTGCACGGATTTCCGGATAGGTCCTGTCAAAGGAAAGTCCTCCCTGCCCGCCAAGTCGCCTGACAAGGTGCGGATTCGACCAGAACGGTTGGCTGTTGTCATTCCACCAGATCCACGCCCGTCAGCTTACGGATCCGATAATAGTCTGTATCACCCAGATAGATGTCGACGCCCCCGGACGGATTGTCACGCACTTGCAGGTCCATCGGACGGTTGAGGTCCGCATTCGGGCCCGAGCCTCCGTCACCCAGGGTCTGCCCGAAGCTGCCGAAGGGCCGCAAGCCATTGCTTGCCGGTAGAGGAGCGTTGCCGGCGAGCGTGTGCAGATAGCCCCACTCATCGAGCACCCGCAGGCGGTGGTTGTCCGCATCGATGAAGTAGATCCGGCCGTTGTGCTCGCGGGGCGAGAACGGCCAATCGAAGATCGCCGAGAGACCGTGGCGTTCGTCGCCGGCGAAGCCGTCGGTGCCATTCTGGAAAAGCCCCGCGGCGGTCGAGGTCGGTCCGTCTCCGGCGAGCGTGACGATCTCGAGCGCGTCGATCGTCGAGCCACACAGGGTCTGGCTGCCCACGCTGTTGAGGTTGACGGCCCGCAAGCGGTTGTTGTGGCCGTCGGCGATCACCATCACCCCAGCGCTCGTCACGTCGATGTCGATCGGGTAGCTGAGCTGGGCTGCGGTCGCTGGGCCAGCATCGCCGCTGAAGCCCTGCACGCCGGTGCCTGCAACCCGTTGCACGGCGCCGTTGCTCATGTTCAACTCAAGGATCTCATGGCCGCCGCTGTTGCAGACATAGACCAGGCCGCTCGGCGCGACATTGACCGCGGTCGGTTCAGAGATGGTGAAGCCGGGGAAGCTCAGAGCGCTGTCGGCGTAGTTGTTGCTCGCATCGAGCAGGGCGATCCGATCGTTGCCGTAATCGGCCACGACGACGTCGCCATTGCTGAGGAAGTCAAAGACCATCGGCAGGTTCAGGTTGCTGTTGCGCAACAGGGCGTCGCCGGTGTTGGCGTCAAGCTGCCAGAAAGAACCGTCGTCCCAGAGCGTAAAGAACAGCTCCCCGCTGGTGTCGAGGTTGACTCCCCAGGTACGCTCGACGCCCGAGGCGAGGGCGTCGAAGCTGCTGCCCAGGCTGCCACTCAAGGCCGCGCCGTTGCCTACCAATGTCGACATCACGCCCCCGGAGACTGTCGGCGAAGCGCTGCGCTGCAGGTTCCCATTGACCGAGACGGTGCGCGTTCCCCCCGGAGTGCCTCCGATGGTGATCGGCACCCAACCGCGGTTGTTCGCCTTGACGAAGGCCGGCTCATAGGCGTAGCTGCCTTGTGAGTCTATGTGCAGCTCGTATTCATAGTCTCCAGCGGGCAGGTTGGTGATGTTCAGCTTGGTTGTCAGGCTGTTGTTCGTACCCGCCGTGTAGAAGTCGACCCAACCTGGATCCGTGAATGTCGGTGCGAGGTTCGAGCCTGGCAGCATCGGCGAGCCCGCGGCATTCCACTGGGCGCTGATCTCCGGCCGCACGTTTCCGCCATTATTGGTCAGGAAGATCGGCCCCTTCTGGCCCTCGACCAGCACGGTCACATTGCCATTGATGTCGCGCTGTTGTACGCGGAAGCTGGCCAGTGCGTTGCCGACGGCCGCTCCGGGGGCGGGCGCCGTGCCGATGTTCATGATGCAGCTCTCGAAAGCCAGGCTCTGCCCGCCGTTGTCGTTGAACAGGCTGGGATTCCGCAGGTCCTCGACATACAAATCCGAGAACAGTGTGCTGGTCGTGCTGCCACCGCCGCCGCTGCTACCCAGACCCAGCGAGATGTCGTAGATGTTCTGGGCGCCATTCCAGCCGTAGACCCGCAGATAGTAGGTGCCGGCGGCCTGATTCGTGCGGTTGATGATCTCATTGTCCGAGGTCGACTGGGCGGTCTCGATTCCTCCACCGCCGCTGTTCAGCAGCTGGATATCGACGTCCCCGGCCGCGTCGCTGAACAGCACATTGATGTTGAGATTGCCCGCCGCAGGCAGAGTGAAGCGGAAGAAGTCCTGGTCGCTGCCCGTGTGGATCGAAAACACGCAGTCATTGAAGGGCAGGGCCGGAATCTCGAAGGCAGCCGCCGTGCTGCCGTTGGGTTCGTACAAGTCGGCCGAGGTGCTCGTGCCCATCGCGGTGCTCGGCACGCGGCTGACCGCCAGGTCGTAGAGGTTGATCGCGCCAGCGACCCCATAGACGCGCACGTAGTAGGTGCCCGGCAGCACGATCTCTTGCAGGCTCTCGTCATCGGTTGTCGAGGCGGCGCTCGCCAGGCTCGCGCCATTCCCGTCGAAGAGCTCGAGGTCGAGGTTGCCCGATGCATGGCTGAAGTCGATCATGACGCTCAGCTCGACAGCCTGGTTGACGGCCAGGGCAAAGTAGTCTTCGTCGCCGGCCGTGTGGATGCTCAAACCGGTCTGGCTGTGCGGCAGGGTGACTCCGGTCGCTCCGCCGATGCTGTCGTTCGATTCATTGCTGTCGGCGCTCAAGCCACCGCCCCCGCCGCCTCCCGCCGTGTCTATGGCCAGAGTGTAGCTGCTGTTGATCGCGCCGCCGAGGCCGCGGACAACCACCAGGTAGCTGCCTGCAACCAGGCTCTGGCTGATGCTCTCATCGTCATTGGTCGAGGTGGACGAAGCCAGCACGCCACCATTGATCGCCTGCAGCTCGAGGTTGAGGTCTCCGGCACTGTGGTTGAAGCTCAGGTCGATGTCGAGCGTGGCCGGATTGCTCAGGTCGACGAGGAAATAGTCGAGGTCGCTGGCATTGTGGATGCTCAAACCGCTCTGCGCGAACGGCAGCCCCGCCAGGCTGGCGCTCAAGGCCGTGTCGTTGCTCTCGAGGGCGTCGGGGGTTCCTCCGCCTCCGCCGCCTCCGCCTCCGCCTCCGCCGGTGACCGCGAAGTTGACGGTCAGGTTGTAGACGTTGGTGGCCGATGCCTGCCCTTGGACCACGATCAGGTAGCTGCCCGCCGCGAGGCTGAGCTGCAAACGCTCATTGTCGTCCGAAGAGTTGACCGAGCCGAGCACGGAGCCGCCCGTCTGCTGCTGCTCGAGCCGCAGATCGCCCTGGCTATGGTCGAAGTTGATCAACACATCCAGGTTGCCGGCCTGCGCCACACTGAATGCGAATATATCGACATCGCCGGAAGCATGGATCGAAAGCCCGCTCTGCACGTGGGGAAGAGTGACTGAGGTCGCGGCGGCCGCGCTCTCGTTGGGCTCGTTCACGTCGCCCGAGCTGCCCGGGCCACCGGTGTTGCTCGCCGCGCCGCCTCCGCTGGAGCCGCCGCCCCCGCCGCAGCCGGCACAAAGCCCGACGCAGGCAAGAAAGATCATCCCGCTTCCCAATCGGTTCATGCCGAGCCTCCCAAACAATTAGAGTATGCGCTATCATTGGATCGTGAGCGAGCGTAGACACCTGCCATCATACGCGGCCCGCAGCCCACGGACAAACACAATGGGTGCGACGCAAGAGCCTGCAGTTCCGGGGGCTCCGGCTGTTGATCCTTGATTCTCAGCCGGAGGAATGTAAAAGCTGTGTCATGCTCGTGTCGACACCCGGCGGGCGCGCGGGTACGATGGCGTCCCTAAAACCAGAGGATTATCCATGTTCAAGAGCATTCTCGCGGCTGTCGACAGCTCCAAGTACGGTCCGGCAGTGGTCGAGCAGGCTATCGCTCTGGGTCGGCGCAAGTCGGGCAAAGTGCTGGTCCTCCACGTGGTCGACAACAAGCGGCTTGAGGGCGCCTACTTGTCGGATCTGGTCGGCATGCTCGGCCTGGGCCCGTTCCTGGATGTCCAGACCCAGCTGCGCCAACAGCTCGAAGACAAGGGGCGGGTGCTGCTCGAGATGCTCCTCGAGCGCTGCACGCAGGCCGGCGTGCCCGCAGACTCGGCGCTCAGCTACGGGCCGGTGCCCGCGATGATCGCCCAGGCTGCCAAACAGGCCGATCTGGTCGTGCTCGGTAGAGGAGGGGAGCACGACCACCTCGGGCGTAGCCTGTTCGGATCTACCCTGGAAGCCACCGTTCGTCAGCTAAACCTGCCGTGCATGATCGTGACCGAAGCCGCCGCGCCGCCGCGCAAGCTGTTGCTGGCGTATGACGGCAGCCCGCATGCCAGCGCGGCCCTCAAGTTGGCCGCCAGCTTGATGGAAGAGGACGCCGCGGAGCTCAGCGTGGTATGGGTCGATGATGGCAGCGGGCTCGCCGTGCTGGCTGAAGCCCGCGAGTACCTGCAGACCCATGGCATCGAAGCCCGTTTCCTCACCAAGAGCGGACCAGAGAGCGAGGTGATCCTTGCCTGCGCTCAAGAGCTCGGGGCTGAAGCCATCCTGATGGGTGCCTATTCCCATAGCCACCTGCGCGATCTATTCCTCGGCTCGACCACCAGCGAAGTCGTGCAGACTTCGGAGCTGCCCGTCTTCCTCTGTCGCTGATTTTCCACACTCCCTACCAGAGCTGTTTCGCTTCTGTAACTGCCTGGCCAGCAACTATTACCAAACATTTACACGGGAGTTTCCGGTCCACATTTATCCTGCAGGGAGAGCCTCGACCCTTGCACGGAAGGACCGCACTCGTGACCGCAAAGCCTCCCCAGGACAGCCGGAGCCTCCACGACGCCGTCCAGTCGACAGATTGGAAGAGTTTTGGCAATCTCAGTCTGTTTCTGGCAGTCCACCTCGCCTGCTTTGTCGCAATCTGGACAGGTGTGCGCATGAGCGACCTGCTCGTGTGCCTCGCTCTGTACCTGGTAAGGATGTTTGCGATCACCGCTGGCTACCACCGCTACTTCTCCCATCGCACCTACAAGATGGGACGCGTGATGCAGCTCGTGATGGCCTTCGTGGCCATGACCAGCTCGCAGAAGGGCGTGCTCTGGTGGGCGGCACACCATCGACGCCACCACAAGTACTCAGACAAACCCGATGACGTGCATTCTCCCGTGCAGCGAGGCCTCTGGTGGTCGCATGTCGGCTGGATCCTGGCTTCGAGCTCCAGCGATACCGACAGCAGCCTGATCAAAGACCTGATCAAGTATCCCGAGCTGCGCTGGCTGAACCGCCATGTGGTCTTCCCGGTCTTTTGTATGGGCGCCTTCAGCTTCTTCTGTTTCAACGGGCTGAGCACGTTGATCGTCGGCTTCTTTTGGAGCACGGTGCTGGTCTGGCACGCCACATTCACCATCAACAGTCTGTCCCACGTGATCGGCAGCCGCCGCTACGACACAGACGACGCAAGCCGGAACAACTGGTTCCTGGCGTTGATCACCCTCGGTGAGGGCTGGCACAACAACCATCACCACTACATGAACTCCTGCCGCCAGGGCTTCTTCTGGTGGGAATACGACTTCACCTACTACGGCTTGAAGGTGCTCTCCTGGTTCGGCCTGGTCTGGGATCTCCGAGAGCCGCCCCGCTGGGTGCTCGAGGGCCACAAGCGGCGCCCGAGCAAGTCTGCGCCGGAGAAGCCCCAGCCACGGCAGCTGACCGAAGCGGCCTGAGTCCTTCCTTCAGGTCCGCGCTGGACGGGCGCATCGCGGCTGCACTATCATTCCCCTTGAGGAGTGCTGGGACATGGCGCGCAGCCGACAATCGATCGCGATCCCCATCTTGATGGGCGTGCTGGCCATCCTCTTCACCATCGCGATCTTGGTGGGCTGGAGCATCCAGTTCACCAACTACTATCTGCTCGCGACCGACCGCGGCCGGATGTTCGAGATGGGGGCGGGCTATTGGATCATTCTGGCGGTGGGCTGCTTGTTCCTCTGCCTGACCGTCGCCGTGCTGGTCCTGTTCCTGGTCTCGAACGTGCGCAAGACCTTGATCGTGCGCCAGCAGAACACCTTCATCGACAGCGTCACCCACGAGCTGAAATCGCCGCTTGCCAGCATCCGCCTGTGCCTGGAGACCTTCGAGCTGCATGATCTCGAGCCGGAAATGCAGAAGAAGTTCCTGCACATGATGCTCGACGACGTCTCCCGCCTGCAGCAGCTGGTCGAGCACATCCTCGAAGCCAGTCGCCTCGAAGAGCGTGAGCTCGCCTACGAGCACATCGACGTCGCGCATCACGCGGAACGCTGCGTGGCGAAAATCCGTGAGCGCTACAGGCTCGCCGCCGAAGAAATCGAGGCCCACGTCAAGGCGTGTGAGTTTGCCCTCGACCCGGTGGCCTTCGACACCATCCTGCTCAACCTGCTCGACAACGCCGTCAAGTACTCCGACCGGCCGGCGCGTGTGCAACTGCACCTCTGGCGGACACCTTCGAGCCTGCGGATGCGGGTCGAGGATCAAGGGGTCGGCCTGCAGCGCAGCCAGTTGAAGCAGATCTTCCGCCGTTTCTTCCGTGCCCCGCTACTGAGCCGCAGCGTTCGGGGAACCGGTCTGGGCCTGTATGTGGTCAAATCCCTGCTGCAGCGCATGGGCGGGAAGATCAAGGCCGAGAGCGAGGGCCCCGGACTGGGGACGAGCTTCAAGCTACGCTTCCCGGTTCCCAAACACGCGCGAGACTTGCCGCGAGACGCGTCTGTGTCCGCAGCACCCGGCCAGGAAACAACAGCCCTCTGAGGACCTCACCATGCCGTCCACGTTGTTTCTGCTCGAAGACGAAGAGCACCTGGCCTTCGCGCTGCAGTTCAACCTCGAGAAAGCAGGCTATCTCGTGCGCAGGGCGGCGAGCCTGGCCGAAGGGCGCGCTTTGGTCGGGCAGCTGCACGACGCCTGGATTCTAGACGTGATGCTGCCCGACGGCACGGGCTTCGAATTCTGTCGCGAGCTGCGCGAGGCGGGTTGCCGCTCACCGGTGCTGTTCTTGACCGCCAAGGGCACTCCCGATGACGTGGTGGCGGGTCTGGAGGCCGGAGGCGACGACTACATCACCAAACCCTTTGCGCTGCAGGAGCTGTTGGCGCGCATCGCTGCGATGCTGCGGAGGTTGCAGTGGGACGCCACGCGCGAAGAGGCCTCGGGAGAGGCGGGCGACGACCAGCTCAGCGAATATTGCTTCCGCGACAACATCGTCAACTTCGTCACCCACCAGGTGACTGTGCGTGGAAATTCTGTCAGCTTGACCGCGCTGGAGCTGCGACTGCTGCGCTATTTCTTCGAGCGTCCGAACGAGGTGATCGCGCGCGAGGATCTGTTGACCGGGGTCTGGGAGGTTTCTTCGCAGACCAACACCCGCACCGTCGACAATTTCCTGGTTCGGCTGCGGCGGACATTCGAGCTCGACCCTGCGCGGCCGCAACATTTCTTGACCGTACGTGGCGTCGGCTACCGGTTCGTACCCGAGCCGGGCGGCTGACCGCAGCCCGCGGGCACAGCGTTGCGGCTGGCGCGCACTGCACCACCGGGCTGCGCCGTGTTGCGAAATCTGCACGCGGCAGCGCTGGTGCCGAAGATGGTGTACCTTCAGGACATACATCAGCATGACTGGAGGACGCAGCGATGAGCAGTCTGATCATCGAGGTGTTGAGCGGCAGCTCACAGGGACTGGCGGTGCCTCTAACCCGTCAGATCGTGATCGGCTCTGATCCGCAGGGGGGACTCGTCCTGCGGGACGCCGGCATCGACCGACGGCATGCAGAGATCGCGATCCAGAAAGGACAACTCTGGATCCGCGATCTGGGGAGCGTGGCCGGAACCTATCTCGGCAGCCAGCGTCTCGGGCAACAGTTTGTGTCCTTTCCTCCGGGCGGAGCGGTGCGCTGCGCGGGGGTCCGCTTCCGGGTACGGGCAGCCTCGCCCGCTCCTGCGGCGCCAGGCAGCGCACGAGTGCGCGGCCCATTGCCGGGGACACCCGCCAGCGGCCGCGTGGCGGGAAATCAAGCGGCCAGCAGCCGACAGCAGCATTTCCCCAAACTGCAGGGCCCGGGCCGAGGACCTACACCTTCCCGACCCTACCCACGGCCCCAGCGCGCGCCGGCACCCAACTCGGCAAGGGTTCCTCCGGCGCCTGCCGCCGATACGCAAGGCCTGTTGGTCAACGCCGTGATTGATCTAGCGTCCCAGCAATGCCTGGGGTTGAAGGCCCACACTCCCGAACTCGAAGGCATCGACCGCGGCGCGTTCGCTGCGACGGCGATCGGCCTGCATGCGCAGCTCTCATCGCTCGAAGCCACTCTGGCCGAGCCGGGGCAGGCCGGACAATTCCGGGTGGAATCGGCGCAAGCGACCTTCTTTTTGCGCCGTTTCGAAGACGACGCGGCGCTCTTCGTGCTGCTGGCTGCGCGTGGCTTTCCTGCCGAGGCCGGCTGGCAGAACCTGGCCGAGGCCTATGCGCGTTTCTCCAAGCTGAGCATCAAGCGGCCGGAGCCTTCGGTCTCAGAAGCGAAACCGAAACTGAGCGCGACGGGATTCATCAACTTGCTCGCGCTCGAGAAGCAGGATCCCAGCTTGCTGGTCGGACCAGGAGGGGCCGTGCAGCCCGCGCCATCGGTGTCCCCCAGCTCGGGTAGACCCGCCTCGGCGCGCCTGGGGTTGGGGGCTCGCCTGATGGGAGCGCGGAACGGGGCCGGCTTGACGGTGCGTGCGGCGGCGACCCGGCTTGGCGTCGACCGCAAAGAGTGGACGCTTTGGGAGCGGGGAGCGCGCGTGATTCCCGAGCGCTACAAGCAGGCGATCGTGCAGATCATTCCCGGCGCGGCAGAGTTCTTGTAGCTCGCGACGCTGGTGGGTCGGCTCATTCGTCGACCAGGCCCTCTTTCTGCAATTCAGCCAGCTTGCGGCCCGCTTCGCCAGCCGTGCGCGATTCAGGGTAGAGGCGCAGGATCGACTCGAGATAGATCGCCGCAGCCCGCGGCTGGTCTTCCCAGAGATACCACTCGGCGATGGCGAGATCGTGGGCGGCGAAGTCCTCTTCGAGGCCCTCGAGCACCTTGCGCCCCTTGACGGTCAGTTCGCCCTCAAACTCGTCGACATACTTCTGCAGCAGCTGTTGCGCTGCGCGCAGGTGGGTCTGGTCGTAACGGGGACTGTCGGACATCGCGATGTGGCAAAGGGCCTGCTGGAACAGGCAGACCCCTGCCCACTCGCTGTCCGGATGCCGGCGCAGCAGGCGCTGATAGCTCGCCAACGCGGACTCATATTCTTCGTTGCGGTACTCGTACGAGGCGATCAAGTAGATCGCATCGTCGGAGAATGCCTCAAATTCGTAGTTGCTCGCGAGGTCTTCGAGGATCTGCCGGCCCAGATCTTCAGAGCTGGTCTCAAAACCCATGAAGGTTCCTGTAGGCGTACCGTTGAGCAGGGCTGCGGCGATGTCGTATTCGCGCTCGATGACCAGCCGGATGTCGGCGAAGCGTGGGTACCGGTAGGTCACCTGGGAGAGCGCTTCGTGAGCCTCGACCAGGCGGCCCTGTTGGTAGAGCACCTCACCGCGAAGGTACGCCGCTTCGGCTTCTTTCAGGCTGCCTGGAAACTCGCGCAGGTAGGTCTCGAGACCGCGAAGCGCGTCGTCATAGCGTTGCCGGGCCAGCGCCCGCTTGGATCCGCGCAACAGGTCGTTGGCGCCGCCGTCTCCCTCAAGGCTGCGGCCGAATTGCACCCAGCCTCCGTCTTCCTGCCAGTTCCAATCGGCGCGGGCAACCAGTGTCAGCGCCAGCAGACACAACAACGCGGTGCGCATGCGCGGCCTCCGTTCTCGACCCGTCCCCGATTCTGGGGCTCGCGACCCAGCAGCCATCGGAGCTACAGAATCCCAGACAGACCCTAGGTCTCAAGGGGCCACCCGTCAAGTTGTGGATGGGCGAAGGCGCATGTTTTATGGTGGGGCTTTCGAGCTGCAGAGTTGCGCACCGGTGCGCAAAAACCAGGCGACGAGGAGCGGGAAATGCACGTTGTCATTACAGGCGCTTCACGTGGCATCGGCGCCGCGTTGGCTCGCGAATATCTCTCCCACGGCGAGAAAGTCACGCTGGTGGCTCGCTCCAAACTACAACTCGAAGAGCTGGCACAGACGGGCGGAGCTCGTGCCTTCCCGGTCGAGGCCGACCTCTGTGAGGCAGAGCAGGCGACGAGCTGG
Source organism: Planctomycetota bacterium (assembly GCA_029260765.1). Lineage (GTDB taxonomy): Bacteria > Planctomycetota > J058 > JAJDCP01 > JAJDCP01 > JAJDCP01. Next base: position 6,094 of record JAJDCP010000025.1, on the reverse strand, counting down.
CTTCCTGCCGCGATCGAGCGCCTGGGGCCCATCGATGTGCTGGTCAACAACGCCGGCATGCAACTGCTCGGGCGTGTGGCCGAGCTCGACACCGAAGAAGTCGGCAAGATGGTGGCGCTGAACGTGATGGCGCCGATCCGGCTGACCCGCGCGGTCCTGCCGGACATGATCGCGCGGCGCAGTGGCTGCATCGTCGATATTGCATCGATGGCCGCGTTGACACCGGCCCCCTACATGAGCCACTACAGTGCGACCAAAGCAGCTCTGGCCACTGCCTCAGAATGCCTGCGTATCGAGTTGGAAGGCACCGGCGTCCACGTGTTGACGGTCTATCCGGGGCCGGTGACGACGGAGATGTCGCAGGGGGCCTTCGATGTGCTCCACAAGACGCCAGCTGTGGCCAATATGCCGACGGGCACCCCAGCAAGTCTGGCGCGCGTCCTTTTCCGGGCCATCGCAGAACGCCAGCCGCGGGTGATCTATCCCAAGATCTACGCGGCTGCGACCTACATGCCGACTTTTGCCCGCTGGATCACCAAGAAGATCGCTCCCCGGCCGCTCGAAGTGCGGAAATTGTGATCGGCCCGGCCGATTTCAGGAGAAGTTTATGAAGATCGCCTGCAGCTGCGGCAAGAAACTGGTCATCAAGAGTGGCAAGCCTGGGATGAAGGTGCGCTGCCCGGGTTGCAAGAAGCTGAACGTGCTACCGGGGGCGCCGGCTGCGAAGCCCAAGGCCCCACCGGCGTCGGCGAAAGCCACGGCCAGGCCGAAGCCGAAGCCCGCCGCAAAGCCCGCGTCGGCCAAGACCCCTGCCGCGAAGGCCCAACCTGCCGCGAAGGCCCAACCCGCCGCGAAGGCCCAACCTGCAGCGAAGGCCCAACCTGCAGCGAAGGCCCAGCCCGCAGCGAAGGCCAAACCCGCGACGGATAAGTCCCTGCGTCCTGCCAAAGCCCGCACCGAGGCCGAAGCACCCGAAGACGAAGACGAAGAGGAAGACGAAGAGGCCCGCAAGCCTCAGGCGGCTCCGGCAGAAAAGTCGGAAGACAGCGGGCGCGACGAGGAAGACGAAGAGGACCGGCCTGAAGAACACGACGACGACGACGAGGATGGGGGCCAGGACGAAGAAGATGACGCCGGTGATCGAGCAGAGCAGGGCGGAGATGGCGAGAAAACCAGGAAGGCGGAGGCAGCTCGACAAGATCCGGTTCAGCAGGAGCCTGGCAAAGCGCCGGCAGCTGCTGCCAGCGCGTCGGCTGCCGTGGCTGAAGAGCTGGCCAGGGCAGAGCTGGAGACCTCCGCGCTGAAGACAAGCCTGCAGGAGCTCCAACGAGCCAACAATGGCCTGGAGGGAGCCCTCGATGAGCTCGAGGAGACCAACCAGCGGCTGAGTGAAAAGATCGCAGAGCTCGAGCAGGAGACCTCGGAGCTGCGTGAGAAATCGGCAGTTGGGGACAGGCTGAAGGAGGACTCCCAGGCGCTGGAGGAGGACCGCCAGGAGCTCCTCGAGCAGCTCGCCAACCTGGAGGAAAGCCACGATGCACAGGCCCGTCTGCTCGCAGCGGCGACCCAACGCGTCGCCATGCTCGAGGCCGAGTTGGGGCGGCCCTCCGGCCCGTCGAGCGGTGAAGCGCTGCGCGAGCGGGTGCGGATCTGGAAGGAAGAGATCTCCTCGGGGATCAACGCAGCCGAAGAGCGCGTCAAACAGCTCCGTGGCGAGAGCGCCGACCTGGTGGTCGAACACGAGCAGGCCGAGCTGCGCAAGGCAGAGATCGACAGCATCATAGAGCAGGGACTCGCGCCCCTCTCCTTGTATGACTCCGGAGATCCGATCCGGGAAGCTCTGACCGAGACGTTGAGAGATCGTCGCGACCAGCTGGCAGAGCGCCAGCAGGACATCGAAGCCCGGCGTGACGCCATTGCCGATGAGCTCAGCGCTTCGGAGGAAGACCTCAGCTCGCAACGTCAGGCTCTCAAAGAGCTGTTTCAGCCCATTGCGGGCGTCGCGCTCGACACCGAGTGGCCCGCGCCGCCGGAAGTCGATGGGTCGATGCTCGAGGAACAGGAAGAGCCGGTATCCGAGCGCCCCGCGGGCAAACCCCCGACAAAAAAGAAGCCAGCGCCCAAGCGCACCCGCCGGACCAGTCGCACGAAGCGCTGAGCAGGCGAACGGTCTGGTGCCCATTGAGCGCGGGCTCGTGCGCACGGTCAGGCTGCTCCGTTTGAGGCGCCGCAGCCATGGCCAGGGCGTACGGTGCCCGACTTCGCCCGCCCAGGCAGCGCAGGTCTTGGCTCTTTGCGGTGGCCGGCTCTCGAGATTCGAGGAACACCCATGTTGTCCGCCGGACGGCCCAAGAGTGGCGCACCAGCGAACTTTCGCTACCTGGTCACACTGCTCTTGTTTCTGCTGTGGTTTGTGCTGTGGAAGACCACCCTTGGATTGGGACTCGTCGACGATGGCTATATCTTCCTTCGTTACGCTCGGAACTGGGCAAACGGCCTTGGGCCTGTGTTCAATCCGGGTGAGCGCGTCGAGGGGTTTTCGTCGCCGTTGTGGACGGCGCTGCTGACCCCAGGTGAGCTGCTTTTTCAGGGCTCAGGTGGTTTTGGGATCGCCTTGGGGGTTGTGAGCGCCTCGCTGATGCTCACGCTGTTTGTGCGTGAGATCAGCCTTGAGACCCGTTCGTCCATGGCAGGACTTGTTTTTGGACTGGTACTCGCCTGTTCCCCAGGCATCGCCTTCTGGGCTTGCTCAGGCATGGACATGTCGTTGTTCAGCGCATGGGTCTTCGCTGTTCTTCTGGGCACCTGTCGTGATCAGCAGAGAGCGAGGGCCTCGAAGCTGACCAGCGTGCTCCTCGCGTTGCTATGCCTGACACGTATGGAGGGGCTGCTCCTCTTCGGGTTGGTCGCGTTTGTGCATCTGCTGAGAAGGCACGCGGTTGGCTGGCTCGCGCTTCCACTGGCTACCACACTGGCTGGGTTGGCCGCCCGAAGAGCCTATTTCGGCGACTGGTTGCCCAACACTTTCTACGCCAAAGCGGCCGGGAACACATGGCTCAACCTCAGCAACGGCCTGGCCTACACAGCCAGGGCAGCCTTGGTTCATTCCCCTGTGCTGGTGCTCGTGCTGATTCTCTCGTGGCTGCATCTACGGTCGCGCACTGAGAAACAGCAGACATCCTTGCTTCCTTTCTTTCTGTTTGTTCCCGGGTGGATCATCTACGTCGCAGGCGTTGGGGGCGATCACTTTCGACTCCATCGCTTCTGGCTGCCGATCATTCCCTGCCTGGCCTACCTCGCCGTCGTACTTGCCGCACGCTGGTGCCGGAGTCGCCAGCTCCCTTTGCGTCTCATGGTGGTCACGGCTGTCGCGCTCCTGGCCAGCTTTGCTGTTGCCACAGTGCGAGAGGGTCCCGCCGGTCTGTCCGAGGTGCGAGGTGCCCAGCGTTGGTACGAGCTGGGTGTGTGGCTTCGTACCCACCTTCCTCCGAAGACAGTGGTGGGATCGATACCCATCGGCGGGATCGGCTACGGCAGCGGGCTGCCCATTCTGGACCTCGTCGGACTCACCAATCGGGAAATCGGTGTCGATGGGAACGTAGCTCCAGAAGCGGCCGCTGGCCACAGACGATACAACTCAGACCATGTGCTTCGTCAAAAGCCAGGCTGCATCTTCATCAATTTCGGTGGGCCGCGCTTGGACGAATGTCCGATGTACAAAAGCTACAACGCGGCGCTCGAGGATCTACTGGCCAGAGACGCCACGCATGACGTCTACCGCGTCGATGTCTACGAATGCGGGCCAGGTCGTTACGCGCACTTTCTGATGCGGAGGGACCTGCGGCCTCTGCCAGGACTGCGGGAATCATCCAGGTAGGCCTGGCAGACTGTCGCGTTGGGGCGAGGGCGTTGCCAGATCAGCGCCCTGCGACCCTGGATCCGCTTCGCGCACGGCGTTGATGACCAGCGCGTCGAGCTCAGGCTGGAGAGGCAAGAGCGTCGGAGCATCCGGGCGGCCGGAAGCGTTTCTCCAGAGTGCATCGAGAAGCGTCAGGCTGGTTTGCTGGTCGTCGCTGAGGCTCGCCAGCTCTTGGGCCATCTTCGGCGCTTGCATGCCGGAGACCAGTCCCCAGCTGCGGAGCAGCGCTTCGATCAGGCTGGCGGGCAGCTCGCACAGACGCGCAAACAAGGCCTGACGTGCCGGGCGAACCAGGTCCTGCCGCGAGGCCGCCAGCCAGCGTCCACTCGCAGGGTCGCGGGAAAAGTGTTCGCGCACGCTGTCAAATGCTTCCAGAACCGCTGGCTGTGGTCCGCGTTGCAGTCGCACGGCAGGACCTCCGCCAGGGTAGGTCTGGCCGAGCGCCTGGCGCCAGAGCATCGCAGCAGGTCCTCGCAGGTAACGAGCTTGGTAGAGACAGCGGCCGACCTGTTTCATGCCTGAGTTGGGGCAGACGAAGGTCGCCTCGATCACGCGTTTGCGGTACTGCAGACCCGCGAGCAGGGGTTCGATCTCAGCATAACTGGCGGGGGCGTCCCCCGCGCCTGTCATGGTTTTTCCTCGAGTCGGCGGCGCACGACATCCTCGATCCCGTCGCAGACCAGCGAGACCATCAGCGGTGTGCCCTTTTCATTCAGGTGCACGAAGTCCATCCAGAGCTCCGCCTCCACCGGCAGCTTGCCCTCCAGCTCGATGCATGCCACATCCTCTGCAGCCGCCACCTCGCGGTTGCGCGCATTGACGGCGATCATTCCTGCCACCAGGCCTTCGTAGCTGATATGCGCCAGCCGAAATGCCTTCTCCTGCTCGATCGACTGGCGCACCTCGGCGCTGAAGTCTGCCCGCAGGCGTGCGCCGAAAGTGATGCTGACGGGCTCGGCGCCGATCTCGCGGGCCAGCCGAAAGATCGCCGTCAAGTTGTTGCCGAAAGCCTCGACCACGCGGGGATCCAACTGCGTGCGCCCTTCCTGATTTTTCAATTTCGGCGCAAACATGCGTTGAAAGAGGGCGCTCAGAAAGAAGGACTCGGCCTCCAATCTTCTTCGCTCGGTGCGCGACGCAGGACGAGGGTTTTTGGCAGGATCGAGGTAGAAGGGCTCCGGAAAGCCCCAGCAGATCTCATTGATGCCGTGGTAGACCACCACGATGTCGGGCTCGAGCTCGGCCAGGCGTTGCAGATTGTGGTAGCTCTCCGCGCTTCGGAAACCCGGTACGCCTGCGTTCAAGACCTCAAAACCCTGGCCCGGAAAACGTGCAGCCAGCGCAATTTCAAGCTGGGCTGGATAGCTGAGGGAATCTGCCCTGCAGCCGGTGCTGAAAGTCGTTGAACCGCCCAGGCAGAGGATCCGCAAGACATCAGCCGGCTTAGGATCGAGCACGGGCTCGCCGCGTAGATGATGATCGTTGATGTTGAAGACCATGGAGTCCGATCCGGGCACCGGGTAGGTCCAACGCCCGGTGCGGTAGATCTGCCCGAGCGTCGGGTGTTCCATGAAGAAACTCTGCTCGAGATCCGCCACGGTCTCCTGGTATTTCCCGCCCGCATAGATGCGCCATCCGGCCTCGGTGACAAGCAGCAACAACAGCAGCAGGCAACCACTGAAGGCCAGCTTCTTGCTGCTCGACAGCTTGGGAACCTCTTCGCTCAAGAAACACCTCGGCTTTCTTTCATCCACGCGCGCTTCACACGATAATGGCACGCAGCTTGCTGTCAAGCGCACAGGCACATGCCTGTGGAGGGCATGGCCGCAGCCGCTAGCTCTGCCCGTGCTACGGGCTCCTGGCTCCGGGCTCCAGGATTCTGCCAAGGGACTCGTCATGAGTAGGGACCACCGGAAACTCCGGGTATTCCAGCAGGCAGGCTGAAGTCTGAAGCCGAAGGCCTGAAGCCTCGGCGGGGGGACGCCGCTGAACCCACAGAGCCGCCAAGCTTGTCAAGGGCTCCTTGTGCGCAATGGGCAGCGCCAGCCTCGAGCCTCGTTCCCTCTGAGGTCTTCAGCTCGGGCGGCACGTGGAAGCGTCATGAACTGAAAGAACCGGGTCCAGGACCGCCAGATGAGCTGAGAAAGGAGCTCTCGCGGCCTGAGATCCCACGCC
>JAJDCP010000024.1 GCA_029260765.1 Planctomycetota bacterium | reverse complement strand
CGTCGTCCGCCTTGCCATCGACCCACCGGCGCGGCACCTGGCTTCACGATTTTCGCCGCAGGCTGCATAGACCGACGCTACAGGGTTTGTTTCCGTTCGGCGGGAGCCCGCCTGTAGCGGCGCTCTGTGAGCGCCGGAAGGCGCTCTGGAGCCCGAGGCCGTTCCGTGAGACAGTCTCTCACTGAGCTCCGCTACAGGGGATCTGCCGCCCAGTCCGCCGAACCCCGGCGATCTCCGGCTACAAGCTCCCCCAGACCGCCAGATGCCGGTCACTGATCGACGCCAGCTCGAGTTGCTGCAGCCCCGCTTCTTCAAGCTGTTGCCGGACCTCGTCGACGCCGAAGGCGGCCAGCAACGAGTTGTAGTAGTCGGTCTGCAGCACTTCGGGCTCATCCCCGGCGTATTGCCTGACCAGCGCCCGCGCCGCGCTACGCGATGCCGGCCGGCGCAAGTCTGCCACCAGCACGGGGGCGCCCGGGCGGCCCAGCCGCTTCAGCTCGGACCAGAGCTGTGCGGGTTGATGCAGATGATGCAGCAGGCTGTTCGAAATCAGCGCGTCAAAGCCTGCGGTAGGGCCCCAGCCAGGCAGTCTGCCCAACTCGAGCCGTACGCGTGCAGACAGGCCCGCGGCCTCGACCGCACGAAGCCCCGGCGCGAGCATCGCCGGTGAGCCTTCCATGCCGACGAGCTGCAGCCCGGGACGGAGCTCTGCCAACCTGAGCAAGATGCCCGCGGGGCCGCAGCCGAGGTCGAGCAGCCGGCCCGTATGGAGCTCGGGAAAGAGCCGACAGAACCGTTCGACGAAGGCCGCGTCGGGCTGGGAAAAATCCGCCGCGGCGTAGGCGGCCGCCTGTTCTCCGGCCTCCATCAGCTCGGGCTCGGGAATGCGCGCCTCTAGCTTGTCGCTGTCCGGGCTCATTCTCCGGGCGCCTTCTCCAGCACGCCCGCTTTGGTCGAGCTGAACTGGACCCGCACAGGCTCCTCCCCCGAGAACAAGAAGCGCACATAGCGCACTCCCTGGCCGGGAACAGTCGGCAGCCGTAAGCGAGCGGGCTCGTCACTCTGCAAGCGCGGCTCGGTAAAGAACGGCTCATGCGACCACATCGCCAGATGCGTCTCGACCTCGCCCAGCAGGGAGACGGTGTCGGGCGGAGAGATGCCGTTCTTGGTGTCGACCGCCAGCCGGGTCGGGATCACGCGGCTGTTCTCCAACACCACGGTCAGCTGGCGCAGCCCATCGCCGAGCTCTTTGAGCTCAGCCGAGACGATACGCACCATGGGCATCTGGTCGGCATGGTAGAGGGTGAACGCCATGTTTCGATGGCACTCTTCTTCGAGCAGAAACGAGGGCGGCTGGCGCAACCAGGTCTTCTTCATGCCGCCGACCTCGACCTTGCCATAGGTCGGGTGGTCGACCTCGTGCCAGGGCACCACACCATCGCCGAGCAGCAGGTAGCGGTCGAAGCGCCGGGCGTCTTCCTGGCCGCCGAAATAGCCGCCTTCGGACTCTTTGCGGAAGAAGTTGAAGGGGGTGAACAGCTCGTTTGTGTAGGTGATGATGCCCTGCATGGCATAGAACCAGTCGAGCTCACCGCCGAAGACCTCGTACAGGTCTTCGGCGACGTTCAAGTACCGGTAACCGGGCAGCATCATCGCGCCCTTCTTGCCGATGGCGTCGTAGACCCGCAGGTCGGAGCGCTCATAACGGTCTTCCTTGACGCCCGGACCACGCAGGATCATGCCGCCCGAGTTGTGGTACGACTGCGCGCCGGCGATGTTCGGATGCGCCATCACGAAGTCGGCAACCTTGCGGTTCTCGGCGATGGAGAAGGGATAGCGGTACGCGCCCCCCTGCACATTGCCCGGCTGCCATTGCCAGGCCCAATCGCGGTTGGGATCGTAGGACCCGTCGCCATCCTCATTGACGCGACCATCCTCATCGTTGTCGATGCCTTCCTGGCCCAACATCCGGTAGCTGCCCTGCTCGCCCGGTTCGCAACGGACCATCAGCTCGGGAAACTCTGGGTGCGGCTTCATCCGGCCATGGGGGTCGGCCACCCGCATCTGGGTGATGTGCCCGTCGCCGTCGAGATCGTCGGCAGGATCTTCGTCGATCCGCCCATCGCGGTCGTCATCGATCGGCCTCTGGCCGGTGCGTGGACTGTGGGTGGTATTGGGCTCGTACATATGGGCGTCCCGCGAGTCAGGACTCAGCTGTGGCAGCAGATAGAAGATGCGCTCATCGAGCAGGCCCGTGATGAACTCGTTGCGTCCGTACATCTCGAGCAGGTACCAGGCCGTGTACAGCACGACCTCGGGCCCCTGCAACTCGTTGGCGTGGATGCCGCCGTCGATCCAGAAGCCGCTCTTGCGTGTCACATCACCCTGCGCGAAGTTGCTGATGCTCAGCACCCACATCTCGCGGCCCCCGTAGGAGGGCCCGAGGCTTTCAAGTCTGCACAGATCGGGGAAAGCAGCCGCCATCTCGGCCAACAGCTCGCTCATGCGAGCATGATCGTGGTAGCGGTTCCAGTGCACCTCGACCTTGGGGTCGGCAGGAGCGCCCATGGTCGGGTAGGGCGCTTGCTGCGCCTGCAGCAGACCGAGCAGACAGATGCTGATTCCGAGGCTGCGTCGCATGCCGATTCTCCAGGGTTGGGGTGCCGTCACGGGAGGGTGATGCTGGCCGACGCACTGCCGACGGCAGGGCTGGCGACCGAGATCGAAAGAGGGCTGTCGGGGGCTGCCCGCAGCAGCCATTGCAGCTCGCGCTGCTCGCCGCTGCCTCCGAGCCGGGCCACCTCACGCCGCCGGCTGCCGTTGAGCAACACCGCCCCCTCCGGCAGGCTGAGCTCGGCCATCAGCGGGTACATCTGGCGGCTGCGTTCGCCCATCGCCGACATGGTCGGCAGGTAGCCCTCGTTGCGCACCCGCGCCCGCAGCTCGATCAGACCGCCCCCCAGGGCTTGGGCTTCCAGCTCGACGGCCAGCCGTGGACGCATTTCTTCGAGTTGCAGCACAAACTCGAGGTGTTTGGCAGCCAATGCTTCGAGCGTATCCGCCGGAGGATTCCAGCGGAAGAAGGGACGCTCGCCCCCGACCTCGACCCGCCTGTCAGGGAAATCCGGATGCGCGACCTCGGTCCAATCTGCCCATCCGTTCAGCCCTTCACGGCGCAGGTAGCGCTTGAGGTTGCGCACATCGGCGCCGCGCTCTTCGTCCGAGGCCACCTCGGTCGAGTCTGCCTCGACCTGCGGCACCCACCACGCCCGTGCGCCATAGCTGAAGCGGCCATAATGGAAATAGGCCCAGTGGACGAAGCTGCCCCGGCCATCAGGCGAGCCTGGGGCGTCCTTGCCCCCCAGCAGCTCGCGGTAGCGCTCGGCGACATGATCGCTGTAGGGAGCATCGTCGGAGTGCAGGGTGCTGGGAATGCGGTCCCGCTCTTTGCGCCGGTCGGCCTTCCAGGGATGCATCAGGTTGTCTTCGGGCGCGAAACACAGCACGCTGGCGATGTTGGGGTGGGCGTAGAGGAAATCGAGCACGGCTCGGGTCTCGCGCTCCGAGACCTGATGCGGCCCCGCGCCCGCCTCGAAGTAGGGGTAGGCGTAGGTCAGGTTGCGGTTGAAGTCGACGCCCCCGGGCCCGTCCTCATTGAACTTCCCGTCGCCGTCGTTGTCGATCCCCTCGGAAAGCAGTCGGAAGCTGCCCTGCTCGTCGTCGCGCCGCCGCACCTCGATCAGGATGCTCGAATCCGCCGGATGCGCCATGCGGTCGCCGGCAGGATCGTAGATCCGCATCCAGGTGATCGCACCATCGCCATCGAGATCTTCGGCGGGATCTTCATCGAGGCGCCCGTCGCGGTCGTCGTCCTGGGGGCGGGCGTTTCCGCTCCGCTCATGGTGCAGCGCCGCAAAGAACGCCTCGCTGGCGTCTGGATGCGGACGCGGGATCACATAGACGGTGAAGCTCTTGAGCAGCTCGCGCAACTCGGGCTCGGCGCCGGCGCGCTCCCCCAACTGTTCGGCCAGCCGCAAAGCCAGCTCAGAACCCACCAGCTGAGGCGCATGGACGTTGCCCACGACACAGATCGCCGGCTGCGCGTCAGGCTCTGCGCCGCCGATGGTCAGCAGATGGATCTCGCGCCCCTCGAGGCTGCGTCCCAAACTACTGACAGTGACGCCTTCGAGCTCTTCAAGCTCAGCGACGCGGGCGCTGAGCGCAGCGTAGTCGCTGTACCCCTCCAGTGGCGGGTCAGCCAACAAGCAGGCGGAGAGCAGGAGCAGAAACAGGGATCGACGGAGCATCGGCAGCGTCCTCTTCAACAAGTTCGGTAACTACTCTACGCAGGCCTGCGTGACCTGTTGGCGGGATGCAGTCCCGAAGCCGCGGGAGGGGATGAACCCCTCCCCTACGAATTGATCTCGACCAGCAGCTCGTCGGCGGCCACAGCCTGGCCCTGCGTCACGTGCACCCGTGCGACGCTACCCGCGACTTCGGCCTGGATCTCGTTCTGCATTTTCATCGCTTCGAGAACCAGCAACACCGCGCCCTCGGCAACCTGATCGCCCTCTGCCACGAACACCTGGGTGACCACTCCGGGCATCAGGCTACGGACCTCTCGGCCCGCCGCAGCTTGTGCGGACGAGCCCGCCCCCAGGCGCATCTCGAGATCGGTCTTCAGGGTCATGCGCAGCGGACTGCCGCGTTGCCCGACGCTGAAGCGCCGTCCCTCTTTGCCAGCCCGCACCACACCCAGCCAGGGGCGTCCGTCGATGCGCAGCTGCCAGAGCTCGCCATCGCGATGCATCAGCTCGTAGCTGAGCTCGCGCTCGCCGACCCGCGCCGTCCCGTCCTCGCGCAGCTCGACTTCCTGCGACTCTCCATCGATCTCGGCTACGAAGCGCACCTCACCCTCCCTACAGCGGCAGCCGCCCCACCCCTCGCAAACGGCCGGCGCTCAGCCACAAGTCTACCTCCCCAGCACCCTGCTTGGGCTCCGGACGTTGGGCCGCCCGACTCAGCGCGACGACCAGGGCCGCCCCCTCTACGCTCGGCCGCGGCACCGAAGCTGCCAGCTCTTCGAGCCAGCCTTCGAGCGTGCCGGTGTTGAAATCCCCCGCCCGGACCTCCTCGCGCGCCAGCAGAGCCGCGCCGAAGGCCGCCGAATGGGTCACTCCCCCAATCCACAGCTCTTCCAGTCCCTTGCGTGCCCGTAGCAGGGCCCGCTCACGAGTCGCGCCGTAGGCGATCAGCTTGGCAAGCATCGGGTCGTAGTGCAGAGAGACCTCCATGCCACGGCGCAGGGCATGATCGACCCGCAGCCCAGGACCGCCAGGCAACCAGAGCTCGAGGATGCGCCCCGAGCTCGGCAGGAAGCCACGGCCCGGATCCTCGGCGTAGATGCGCACCTCGACCGCGTGCCCCAGAGGCGCTTCCCGACGCGTCCACGGCGTCTTCTCACCGGCGGCAATGCGCAGCTGGGCCTCGACCAGGTCGACCCCCCAGACCAGCTCGGTGACCGGATGCTCGACCTGCAGGCGCGCGTTGAGCTCCATGAAATAGAAGGCGCCACTGTCTTCGAGCAGGAACTCGACCGTGCCCGCCCCCTGGTAGCCGATCTCGCGGGCCAGCCGCAACGCAGACTGACCCAGCTCTTCGCGCAAGGCCGCGTCGACGGCGCTCGACGGCGCCTCCTCGACCACCTTCTGGTGGCGACGCTGCAGGGAGCACTCGCGCTCGCCGAAGTGGGCGACGTTGCCGTGTGCGTCCCCCAGAATCTGCACCTCGATGTGGCGTGCGCCAATGACCAGCTTCTCCAGGTACAGGGCCCCATCGCCGAAGGCGTTCTGCGCCTCGGCTGACGCCCGCTGGAAGGCCGCCGCCAGCTTGTCGGCGCTGTCGACCCGCCGGATCCCCTTGCCGCCGCCTCCCGAACGGGCCTTGAGCAAGATCGGGAAGCCGATCGTCTCGGCAAGCTCGATGGCTTCCTCGGCGCTGGCCAGGGGCTCCGACGAGCCGGGCACCAGCGGTACTTCGGCCCGCCGCGCCGACGCGCGGGCTGCCACTTTGTCTCCGACCCCTGCAAGCACTTCGGGACTCGGCCCGACAAACTGGAGGCCGGCGTCGTTGCAGGCGCGCGCGAAGTCCGCATTCTCCGACAGGAACCCGTAGCCCGGGTGGACTGCGTCGCAGCCGCTTTTCTGGGCAATCTCGAGCAGCCGCGACACCGACAGGTAGGTGTCGGCGGGCTTGACTCCCGGCAAGGGGTACGATTCGTCGGCCAGCATCGCGTGGGGCGCCAGCCGGTCTGCTTCGCTGTACACGGCCACGGCCTCGATGCCGAGCAAGTGGCAGGCGCGCACCACACGCACCGCGATCTCTCCGCGGTTGGCGATCAGCACTTTTGACGGCACGACGCCCTCCTAGGCAGGTCTCAGAGCGGGATGTTGCCGTGTTTCTTGGGAGGATTCAGATCGCGCTTGCGGTGCAGCCTGCTCAACGCCCTGATCAGACGCGGACGGGTGCTCGCCGGCTCGATGACATCATCGACGTAACCACGTTCGGCAGCCTTGTAGGGGTGGGCGAAAGCCTCGCGGTACTCTTGCACCAAGCGCGCCGCCGTCGCCTGGGGATCGTCGGCGGCGGCGATCTCGCGCCGGAAGATGATCTCGACGGCTCCCTCTGCGCCCATCACCGCGATTTCGGCAGTCGGCCAGGCGTAATTGATGTCCCCACGGATGTGTTTGGAGCTCATCACGTCATACGCTCCGCCATAGGCCTTGCGGGTGATCACGGTCAGCTTGGGAACCGTGGCCTCACAATACGCGTAGAGCAGCTTGGCACCTTCGCGGATGATGCCACCATGCTCTTGATCGGTGCCCGGCAGGAAACCTGGCACGTCGACGAAGGTGACCAGGGGAATGTTGAAGGCATCGCAGAATCGCACGAAACGCGCCGCCTTCCGGGAGGCCTCGATGTCGAGGCAGCCCGCCAGCACTGCGGGCTGGTTGCCGACCACCCCCACGCTGCGGCCGCCGAGCCGGGCGAAACCGACCAGCATGTTGCGCGCGTACGCCGCATGCACCTCGAGGAAGCTGTCGCGGTCGACCACCCGGCGGATCACCTGGTGCATGTCGTAGGGCTTCTTCGGGTCGACCGGCACCAGGCTGTCGAGCTCGGGATCGGCGCGGTCCTCGGGGTCTTGGCAGACGACTTTGGGAGGATCGTCGAGGTTGCTCGCTGGCAGATACGACAGCAAGCGGCGCAAGAGCGCGATGCAGCTCGCATCGTCGCTCGCGGTGAAGTGCGCCACACCGCTCTTGGCGGCGTGGGCACGGCTACCGCCGAGGTCTTCGAAGCTGACGTCTTCGTGGGTGACCGTCTTCACCACGTTCGGACCGGTCACGAACATATAGCTCGTGCCATCGACCATGATGGTGAAGTCGGTGATCGCGGGGGAATAGACCGCGCCCCCCGCACACGGGCCCATCACCGCAGAGATCTGCGGCACCACGCCGCTCGCCAGGGTGTTGCGCAAGAAGATGTCGGCGTAGCCCCCCAGGCTGACAATGCCCTCCTGGATGCGCGCGCCCCCGGAGTCATTGAGTCCGATGATCGGTGCTCCGACTTTCATGGCGCGGTCCATGATCTTGCAGATGCGGGCCGCGTAGGCTTCGGCCAGCGACCCGCCCAGGACCGTGAAGTCCTGCGAGAAAACGTAGACCACCCGGCCTTCAATCCGCCCTGCCCCGGTGATAACGCCGTCTCCGGGGATCTTCTGCGCGTCCATGCCGAAGTCGGTGCAGCGATGGGTGACGAAGGCGTCGAACTCTTCGAAGCTGCCAGGATCGAGCAACAACTCGAGGCGCTCTCTGGCGGTCAGCTTGCCCTTCGCATGCTGGGCCGCCACACGCTTCTCGCCACCGCCGTGAAGGGTCTTGTGACGCAGCTCATGCAGCCTTTGGATACCCGGATCGTGTGCGCTCACTGAGGCCTCAACCTGCTCTTGAGGAAATCGACGATGCTGGCCAACTCGGTACCCGGTGTGAAGATGCCGTCGAAGCCGGCCTCACGCAGTGCGGGAATATCTTCGGCGGGAATCACGCCGCCACAAAACAGCAGCATATCGCCCAGGGACTCAGCGCGCATGGCCTGCGAAACCTGCGGGAAGAGCGTCTGGTGAGCCCCAGACAGGCTCGAAAGGCCGACCGCCTCGACATCCTCGTCGCGCGCCGCAGCGGCGATCTGCGCAGGGCTCTGGCGGATGCCGGTGTAGATCACCTCCATGCCCGCATCACGCAGAGCTTTGACGATCACCCGCACACCTCGATTGTGGCCGTCGAGACCGGGTTTACCGATCAACACCCGGATCGGCCCGGTGCGTGCTTCAGCCACTGCATCTCCTGCGCTGACACGGAAGTCTGCTTCCTACCTGAAGGGCCCGATGATACGACCGTGGGCCCGCGTGTCAACCCGATTTCGAGCGGCTGGCCTTAGGGGAGGCGCCGCTCCAGCCGCTCGTAGACCTCCAGCCAGTAGGCGTCCGACGGCCGCTCGACGCGCTCGAAGATGTTGCGGGCATCCCGCACTTGACCCTCTTCCAGCTGGATGGCCGCCATCCCCAGCCAGGCACGGTTGCGTTGGGCCTCAGAGAGAGCGGCAGAACGCAGCTCCCCGCGCGCTGACGCCAGCTCGCCCAGGCGCAGGAACGCCTCGCCCCGCAGCAGAAATAGCTCCCCGTCCGCTTCCTGCACCAGACCCGACAACAGCTCCAGCCCCTCTCGCACACGCTCAGAGCGCAGCAAACCACGGGCGACTGCGCGTTGCAGCGAGGCTGGCGGCGCGTCCACTCGGCGGCGTGCGAGCTCGAGCAGCTCGAGCCCCCGCGCGACCTCTCCCGTCTTGACCATCAACGCCCCCAGCTTCCAATGCACCAGGAAGCCATCGGGAGCCTTGAGAAGGGCGTCCTCGAGCAGGACCCGGGCACGGCTGGGCTGCAGCTCGGCCCCCAGGGCGAGCAGGTCTGGGGAGCGGCCTCCATCTGCGACCGCACGCTGCCAACAGGCCAGCGCCAGAGAGTCCTGTCCTGCACGCTGGAACAGCAAGAGCCGCACGCGGTCGTTCAGGCCGTCCATGGGGAGGCTCGCCACACATGCGTCCACATCGCGGCCTTCGTGCACGCTCGCATACACCGCGGAAGCAGTGGGCCCTTCCAAGCGAGGAATCGTCGGTGCCTCGAGCAGCAGCGCGAGGTACGCGGCCAGCTCGCCCTTTTCAGAATCTGGCAGCCCCTCGAGCACGCTCGCGGGAAAGGCTATGTCGGCGCGCAGGCGCGCGAAAGCACTGGCACGATCGGGCGGAGGCCCAGGGAACAGGAACGCAGCAGCTACGAGTGCGACCGCCAGCAGCAGCGGCACGACCAACACCCACCAACGGTTTCTGCGCCGCGTCCCCAGCTGCGAAGGCACCACGATGATCTTCGAGCTGCGCTGAGGCACGGGCAAGGCACGAGGCTCGGGGAGCACGTCAACGACCCCCGAAGACTCGAACAACGAGCCCTCGCGCAAGCGCACGTACAGGGCCTCCAGGGCGCGGGCCATCTCCGCCGCACTGTGGAAGCGTTGCTCCGAAGACTTCGCCATGCCACGCAGCAGCAGGGCTTCGAGCGCGGCCGGCAGCTCAGGATTCAGCTCGCGCGGCGGCGGCGGCGTCTCGGCCAGCACCTTGCGCACGATCTCCCACCAGTGCTCGGCTTGAAAAGGAATCGTAAGCGTCAGGCACTCGTAGAGCACCGCTGTCAAGGCGTAGAGGTCCGTCAGGTTGCCCACGTTGGTGTTGTCGGCGCTGGCCTGCTCGGGAGACATGTAGGCCGGCGTGCCGACCAGATCACCCGTCTGGGTGAGCCGCGGACTCGAGAACTCCCACGCCAGGCCGAAATCGAGCAGCGCCGGCTGGCCGTCGGTGCGGATCATCACGTTGCCTGGCTTGATGTCCCGATGCACCACTCCCTGCTCGTGGGCGTATTCGAGCGTGCGTGCGAGGGCTATGCCGAGCCGGATGACCGCGCAGATGTAGTCGCGGGACTGCTCGACAGGTGGTTGGGGCAGCTCGGGCTTCTCCTGGCCGTAGCCGACCAGGCGCCCGTCCTGGATCTCCGGCCGGTAGCCGGAACGAAGAGCGAAGAGCAGCTGGTCGAGCGAGCAGCCTTCGATGAAATCCATCACCCCGTAGGGCATGCCTTCAAAGATCTTGAGTTGCTCGACCTTGATGATGTCGGGGTGGTCGAGCTTCTCGAGTACCTTGACCTCGCGCCGGAACCGCGCCAACCGTAAGCGGGCGTCGTTCCTCGAAGGCGGCAGCACCTTCAGCGCCACCCGCCGGCCATCCTTCTCAGCGCGCAAGATGACCGCGTTGCCCCCCTCACCCAGAATGCCGTGGATGCGGTAGCCATCGAGCAGCTCACCGGTCTTGGGCGGCACCCACGAGCCATGACAGAAAGCGTCTTCGCGAGGAACGGCCAGGCGGTATGTCGCGAGGATCTCGGTTGCGAAGCCTGGATAGGCAGCACGCACGGCGCCCGTGTCATCTTCCAGGTCGCCTTCGGCAATCCGGCAGATAGCTTCTGCAATCGCTTTGGCCCGTTCCGGCATCATCGACTTTCAGCTCTCCGCTGGGCGGAACGGCGATTCGGAGTGGGGCCGGACTCCGTCCAGCCTTTCGAAGCTATCGCAAAGCGGGCCACTTCGTAAAGTGCCTGGCGGGAATTTCATGCGATTCAGAGGATGCAGACGATCTCGCGGTTGATCCAGGAGAGGCGGTAGTAGAGGTCTTTGTAGGAATACCCTGGCTCGTTCTTCCAGATCCAGTCCCAGCGGTCGCGTTTCATATAGTAGTCGTAGTCTTTGTAGTCTTGCAGCATGGCGATGTAGAGCTGGTAGCTGCGCAGGGCTTCCTCGTCCGCAGGCTCTTCAGGTTGCGCGCGCACCTTTCCCACGACCTGCTTCATCAGGTCGAGCGACCGGTTCATGAAGTCGACCAGCTGGCAATGAGAAATCGGCTCGCTGGCCATGGCATCGCTCCGGAAATGCCGCTACTCCGAGTCTACCAGGCTGGTGTGGAATTCACAAAAGCGGGCGGCTCGGCACTCCCAGTCCCATTGTCTCCGCGTAATCCAACATGTGACGTTTGTGGGTATCTTCAAAGTGGATCATGCTCTCACCGTCAAGCCGCTTGAGGTCGAAAGGCGGCTCCATGCCGAACATGAAGCGTTCGAGCTGGATCTGGTCTGTCAGCCCTGCTGCCAGCTTGAAGAGGAAGTTGTCCTCGGGACAGCGGTCCAGCGGCCGGCCCGCCCGCCAGCACGTTCGCAGCAGCGGCAGCACGGTCGACGACCGCACCATGCGGCGCAGCAAGCGCACCCTGAAGAACATCGCTCCTCCCTGGGCAAACAGGTTGTCCGAGCCCCGGGGATTGACGACCGGGTGCCCGAACAGCGCCCCCTCATAGGCCATCACCCGGCGGAACAAACGCGCATCGAGGAACAGGGTGTCGGAGTCGACCTTCATCACCCAGGAGTCTGGGGCCAGGGCGTCGCTCAGCTGCCTCAGCCCCTCAAGCTCGGCCAGGATGCGCGGCGTGTCCAGGCGCAGGCCCTCGCGGCTGGGAAGCACCTCCAAGGCCGGCCAGATAAGACGCAGGTCGGCGATGTCCTCGGCGAGCAGAGGTTGGTCGCAGTCGTTGAGCAGGCACAGCCGGGCGATGGGAAACCCGACCTTGCACAGGCTGCGTAAGGACAGCTCGAGCATCGCCTTGTGCGGCCGGCAGCTGGGATAGAGCACGCTGAGGTAGGGCGCCGAACGCCCGGTTTGGAGCGCGCGGCACGGCCGTCCTCGCCGCAGCTCGTAGCGCAACAGGGCGCGCAGAAATCCGGGCCCCTCGCTGGGGCGCACGTGACGCCAGCGGTTGCTCAACCAGACCTGCCAGCGCTGAAGGGAGGCGAGCATGGGAAATCCGGAGTTCGAGTCGCGCCGATGATGGCTCGCCGTCGCGGGATTGTCCAGAGCTGGCCGGTTGGCAAGTATCCTGAATTACGGTAAGGCTACGGATGGAGGACGAGATGAAGCCCGCGGATTGTCTCTGGCTACAGTCGTTGCCCGGCTCGGGCTACGCCGAATTCCCTCACTGGAAGCTGCTCGAGAAGCTGATCGAGTGGGGCTACGCTCAGGAAGACCCCGATGGCGAGGACTGGGATGACCCCCAGGGGTTCAGCTTCCTCGGGGACAAGGTCGTGCAGCTGAAGTGGTTGCAGGTCCCCACCGGCGGCAAGACCATGGCGGGCGCCTACGTCGCGCGGCCTTCGGGGCCATCGTTCTTCCTCGAACCTTTCAGGGGATGCACAGAGGCCGAGCTGGGACGCGCCGCTGGCGAGCTGTTCCGCGTCAGCCGGGTCTTGACCGCCACCCAACACATGATCCGGGGCGTGCGCTGGGCGCTGAATGTGACCGGTTGGGACGACGGAGAGCTGGGCGTCTGGCTCAAGCGCCTGCGCGCCAAACGCAAACGCACGCAGCGGCCCCTCAAGAAGGCGTTGAGCGCCGAGGAACTGATGGCCCGCGAGCCACTGCCCGAGGGCTGGAGTGAGCCGAAGAAGGGTTGGACCATCGAGCTGAAGGGTCTGCCCGACAGCGTGCTGGAGGAGCTGGGGCCGCGTCTGCACGTAGGGGACTTTGGCTGGTAGGCGCCGGGGGGGGGGGGGAGCCTCAATTCAGCGAGAACTCCAGCCCGCCCTGATCCTCGCCTTCGACGATGATCTCTTCGCGCATTTCGAACGGATCCGAGAAGACATAGCCGGTCACCAGACCCGTCGGGCCGCGCAGCGTCTCGACGACTTCCCAACCCTCATGCCAGACCATCAGGTTGTAGACACCCTCGGGCACGCCTTCGAGCGAGAAGCTGCCATCGGCTTCGGTCAGGACATAGTACGGATGCTCGACGGCGATCAGCCACCCGGTCATCCAATTGTGGCCCGCATCGCAACGCAGCTCGTAGAAACGGGGCGTCTTGCCGATGCCCGGGTCGAGCTTGAGGTCGACTTTGCCGGGGACGGCGAAGGAGATATTGCCCCCGGGGGGCGTATCATTGCCGTCGTAGACGTGCACGTTGTGCAGGATCTCATCGCTGCTCTTGACGCTGATCTTCTTGCCGCGCTCGAAGATCACGATGCGCGGCAGGTATTGGCAACCGACCTGGTCGAGGGTAGGACGTGCCTTGGGAAGCGCTTTGCCCGCATCGACCTGTTCGAGGTACACCAGCGCGTTTCCGACACCTCCCTGCGGGCCGACCAACAGACGTTCGGCCGGCTTGGCAGCGACCTCCGAGCAACAGGTCTCGGGGTTCTTCAGGCATTCGAGCATCACGGGCTCGGGCGCATCCCCCTTCCAGGTCACGCGGCCGCTGACCGTGAAACCTTCGAAATCCTCGAGCTCCTGATAGCCGTCAGAGGACGGACCCGGCACTGGGCTGGGCGTGGTGTCAGGCGTCGGGGTGGGCTCGGGCGTTGCCTGATTCCCCGACCCGCCCGCTGGCGGAGGCGGAGGCGCAGGCGTGCCGGAGGTATTGCCGGCGGCCGGCTTGGTATCACCGCAGGCGAGCAATCCGAAGCTCAGACACAGGCTGAGGGTGAGCAGGAAGAGTCTACGCATCGTGGGGCTCCAAAAGTCCAATGGCGGTCCATTGTAGCGTGCCCCGCCATGGGATGCGACTTTGCCCCGCGAGCCCGCCCGGGTATGATGCCTGCCCCAACCTGACGAGTGACTCCGATGCGATTGTGTCTGATTCCTTTCCTGTGTAGCCTCGCGTTGGCGCAGGTCTTCATTCCCGACGCCGCGCGTGAGCACCAAGCTCGAGTGTCGTCGATCGACGTGCAGCACTACCGGCTCGACATCTCCCTCGACCTCGAAGCGGCCGGCATCGAAGGCAGCGTGCGTGTCGATTTCAAGGCGGCCGTCCCCGGCTTGCAGGTGCTCGAGCTCGACGCCCACGAGCTGACCATACGCGGCGTCTTCTATGGCGACCAGCCCCTGGGCTTCGAGCACAGCGACGGAGTGTTGCGCGTGGAGCTGCTCGAGCCCCTGGCCCTCGGTCAACAGACCAGCGTGCGCATCGACTACGGCGGCACGCCCCGCAACGGGCTGCATTTCGTCCGCCCGGGTCCCCTGCACCCGGACCTGCCCTACCAGGTACACAGCCAGGGCGAGTGCGAGGACAGCAGCTACTGGTTCCCCTGCTACGACTTCCCCAACGACCGGGCCAGCCACGAGATGCACGTGACCGTGCAGGAGCCCTTCTACGCCGTGGCTGCAGGAGAATTGCTCAACGTCGAGCTGCTCGACGGCCAGAAACGGCGCTTCTCCTACCGCATGGAGACGCCCCACCCCGTCTACCTGACGACGGTGGTCGCCGGAGATTACGTGGTGCTCGAAGACACCTGGCGAGGCAAGCCGGTGCGCTACGTGGTCGAGCCGGTCGACGAGACCCGGGCGCGGCGCTCGTTCGGACGCACGCCCGACATGCTCGAGTTCTTCTCTGAGCTGCTCGGGGTCGAGTATCCGTATTCCGCCTACACCCAGACCTGCGTGCGGCGCTTCGGCTTCGGCGGCATGGAGAACATCTCGGCCACGACCCAGACGCGCCGTACGCTGCATAGTGCTTGGGACCATGCTTACGGGAATTCTGACGGATTGGTCGCTCATGAGCTGGCGCATCAGTGGTTCGGCGACCTGGTGACCTGCTCCGACTGGTCGCATATCTGGCTGAATGAAGGTTTCGCGACCTACTTCACCCAGCTTTGGTTCGAGCAGGACCAGGGCCTCGAGCGCTTCCAGATCGGCATGCGCGACACGCAGAACAGCTACAAGCGGGCTGGACGCTCAGAGAAGCGCAGGCCCGTGGTGTACCAGCGCTACCAGCGGCCCATCGAGCTGTTCTTCGACGGCACGGTCTACCCGGGCGGGGCTGCCCGACTGCACATGCTGCGGGGCCAACTGGGCGACGAGGTCTTCTACCGCGCCATCCATCACTACCTGGCCAAGCACCGTGAGGACAACGCCGACACCGACGACTTCCGCAAGGCCGTCGAAGAGTCTTCGGGCAAGGATCTGGCGACGTTCTTCGAGCAGTGGTTCTACAAACCCGGCTTTCCCGACCTCGATGTGCGCTGGAGCTACGTGCCCGAGGCGGGCATGATCAGTCTGCGGGCTGAGCAGACCCAGAGCGGCGAGGGAGGCCGGCCCCTGGCCTTTGAGCTGCCCGTGCAGGTCGAGGTCACCACCGCCGAGGGCGTGCAGCAGCTGCTCTGGCCGCTGCGCGAGCGCACCCAGACCCTGTACCTGCCGGTCAGCAGCGAGCCGTTGATGGTGCGTTTCGATAAGGGCCACTGGCTGGTCAAGGACCTGGACTTCCATAAACGCCTGCGCGAATGGCTCTACCAGCTGCAGCACGACAGCGACGCCGCGGGCCGGCTCGCGGCTGCCGAGGTGCTGGCGGCCTGGTTGCGCAGCGAGGGCAAGACCGACAAGGGCGAGACCCACGAGGGCCCAGCCCAACTCAAGCGGCTCGACGCTGCCCAACGCGAGCGGGTGCTCGCGGCGCTGTGCGAAGCTGCGGGCCGGGACAGCCAGGAGCGGGTGCGGCGCGCCTGCCTCGACGCCGTGCGGGCGGGAAAACCGGAGCAGGTGCTCGACACTTTTCTGGCCGCGCTGCAGGATCCTCTGGCGCCGGTGCGCCGTAGCGCCGTCGAGGCGTTGGTGGGCTTGTGCAAAGAGCATGACCAGGCCTATGAGAGCCTACAGGTGGTGCTGGCCGGGGAAGACCCGGTGCTGGCTGCGGCCGCATTGCGCGGCGTCGCCCAACGTGCGGACTGGGATGCGCTGCAGGCGCAGCTTGAAGACAGCCGGGTTGAGGTGCGGCGCACGGCCTTCGACCTGTTGTACGATCGCGACCGCGAGCGTTGCCGACCGCTGGTGCTGCATTTTGCCGCTCCGGGCACCGAAGACCGGCTGCGCAGCAACGCGCTGGGTCGGCTGGCGGATTTCCCGGGTTGGCAGCCCGGCCTGGAAGTTCTGCGCCGGCATCTGGATGATCCTTATCTGCGCTGGCGCAGCCAGGCGGCACGCGCGTTGGCCAAGGCCGGGGACGCGTCGGACCTCGAACGGCTGGTGGCAGCCTGGCAGCGCGAGCAGGTCGCGATGACCCGGTCTTCACTCGAACAGGCGATCGCCGACCTGCGGCGGCGCTGCCTGAAGGAAGAGAACGCGCCTGGGGCCGACCAACAGCTGGCCAACGAGCTACGGGCCGAGCGCGCTGAGCAGGAGGCCCGGCTCACCGCGGTGCAGGGGCGCCTCGACGCGTTGCGCGCAGAACGCGAGGCGCTCGAGCGCCAGAAGCGCGCGCTGCATGAAGAGATGCGGCGCCTGGGAGTCGAGTAGGGGTCAGGGAGGAGCGGCCATGAACGACGACAGCCAACCAGGAATCCGCGTGGGTGAATACCTGCTGCTGCGCTCACTATCCGAAGATCCTGAGGACTACAGCGTCTGGCTGGCCCAACACCACGCTTGGACCAGCCGCTTGGCGGTGGCCCGGATCATCTCCAGCATGGAAGAGCTCGGGCACCTGTTGGGGGACAGCGAGGCCCTCGCCGCTTTGGAGCACCCACACCTGCAGAGGGCTGTGGGGCTGGATCTCGACGCAGAGACACCGTACCTGTTGTGCTCCTATTGTCCTGGCCGTCATCTTCTGGACGTGCTGGCTGAGGAGGGCGCACAGTCCGTCGACCAGACGTCCAGCTGGTTCGAGCAGCTCCTCGGCGCGCTCGCCTGCATCCACGAATCCGGGCAGGTGCACGGCAATCTCAAGCCGGAGAACATCTTCATCTCCGAAGAACGCCAGCTGACTCTGGGAGACGCGCTGCTAGGGTGGGTGCGCTCCCAGCAGGCCTCGTTGTTTGTCGATCAGGCCAGTGCCGAGGTCAGCCCCAGGATGCGCCGCCGGCTGCGCTATTTCTCCCCCGAGCAAGAGCTGGGGCGGCCGGCGGACCAGGGCACCGATGTGTACGCGCTCGGGGTATTGCTGTTCGAACTGCTGGCAGGGCGCACGCCCCTGGCGGACGATCGCGAGCTGCCGAGCCACGCATCCCGGCCCATGCATGAAGTCTTCAGCAAGATCTATTGCAAGCGAAGACAACGCCTGGGCTCCGCCTGCGAAGTGCTCGCGCTCTGGCAAAGTCTGCACGCTGAGGCTGAGACCGTTCCCGGGACCGTTCCCGAGTCCGAGACCGGGACCGAGACCGAGACCGAGACCGAGACCGAGACCGAGACCGAGACCGGGACCGGGACCGAGACCGAGACCGGGACCGAGACCGAGACCGAGACCGGGACCGAGACCGTTCCCGAGTCCGAGACCGTGGCCGAGGCCGAGGCCGATTTCCATGAGAGCTTCTCCTTCGAGTCCCAGCCGAATAATGCACAGCTGGAGCCGACGCCTCGAGCCCTGGTCGCAGCCCCGGAGCCAGCTCCCGAAGCGGCGCCGAGCGTGGAGGAGCAGATTCCCGAGCTCGAAATCGAGCTCGACACAGAGCCAGGTGATGCTTTTCCCGAGCCACCGGAGTACCCGTACGACGAGAGCGCGGCTGCCGGCTGGCACGACCTCCACCGCGAGCTCAAGGAAGTCGCGCGTCCCAAGTTGATCGAGCGCAGCTTTCTGCAGAATTTCGAACGCCTGGCCCGCCTGCCCGCCCCCAACCAGGCCGAGCTGGCCCGTCGCCTGCTCGAGATCTGGCAGGCTGCGCAAGGCAGCCAACAGAAGCTACGCCGGTTGATGCTGGTCGAGCGGGAGCTGAGCCGCTTGGGAGTCTGAAGCCGCAGGGCTTCCCTTCAAGGCGCCACAAAGCGCCGCAGCCGCAGGCTCCATTGGCCGAGCTGCCGCTGCCAGTGTCCGATTCCGTCCCGAAGCCGCGTCCTCGTCCCGACCTGACGGTAGTACGCAGCCTCAAAAGCCGCCAGAACATCACCGAAGCGGTGTGCCCTCAACGACCGGTGTCGGTTCGGGGTGGTGTAGTGCAACAGATAGCAGCGTCGGTAACCCCGCCCCAAGACCCGCCGAGCGGTCAAGTCGGAGAAGTCGAGCAAGTGCCAGGGATCGGGCCCCGGAATCAGCATAAAGCCCTGATGGCGCAGCCTCAGACGGCCCTGCTGCGCGGCACGATTGAACAGATAGTTCAGCAGCCCCTGATCGCCATAGCGGAACAGGCGCCGCGGTTCGAAATCGAGACGCTGCAAGACCTCCAGGCAGGCAGCGACCCCGAGGCTGCCCCGCTTCAAAAAAAACGCACCGCTGTTGAACGCCAACATGCGCCGGCAGTCGAACGAGGGATCGAAGACCTGCATCTGCTCGGGCTCAAAGCAGTGCTGGGCGATGTAATCGAGCTTGGCCGCCGAAGGGAGAAAACGGAACCCTTCAGCGTCGACCAGGGCCTCACAACCTCCCCAGGGCAACTGCAGGATCGGGCCTGTCAGCACGGTGTCGGCGTCGAGAAAGAGCACATGCTCGTAGTGCTCGACCAAAGCCAATACGCGCAGCTTGGTCAATAGCCCCCGCAGCGAGCGCAGCTGCGGCTGCCTCGGCTCGAACGGCTCGATGTCGCCCAGCCCCGCCAACGGCCGTACGTCCGGAGCCCCGTCGCACAACAGACGGATCGGCAGGTGCGGATAGAAATGCCGGATGCTGGCACACAGAATGCGGCAATAGCGAAGGTCGCCCGAATGGGTGGCGATGGCAAATGCGAAAGGCTGCATATTGGAGGAGTTCACCAGGGAGGCACCAGTGTAGCAAAGACCGCCGCCTGCTGCAGCGGCGGCTCCCAGGCAAGCCCGTGCGCTTCGCTCTCAGCCAGCTGCGGACCGTTCCCGGCCGCATGCACCTGCCCACGCCGAATGTTCGCTGTTGATTCCCCGCACGGTTTGTCCAATAATCCAGGCTCATCGCTGGCGGCGAAAGCGGTGGCGGAGGACTGACCCTTCACGCCGGCCCCTGCAGAGGTAGTGCGTGGCATCGCAACCGCAACCCCTCCTGACCTGTATCAATTGCAGCAACCAACTGCAGCAGGCGTGGCGTTCATGCCCACGCTGCGGCGTGCCGGCGCCCAATCTCGGCATGTCGCAATTCCAGACTGAGATCATCAGCGGACTCGCTGCTTCGAGCGCAACCACACCGCGCGTCGGAGGCAACGAGGACGCGCCGGGCAAGGCTGTCAGCTCCGAAGGGACGGTGTCCAACAGCGACTTCCAGAGAGCGCCTGCCGAGCTCGAGGTCGGCTCGGTGGTTGCCGGCCGGCTGCAGTTGATTGAGCTGCTCGGCAAAGGAGGTATGGGAAAGGTCTTCCGGGCGCGCCATATCCATCTGCAGCAAGAAGTGGCCGTCAAGACGATGGTTCCGGGCATCGCCCAACAGCCCGAAGCCGCCGAGCGCTTCATGCGCGAAGCGCGCACCTGCATGAAGATCCGCCACAAGCGGGTGGTCGCAGTGCTCGACCTCGACCGCGACCCCGCCAGCGGTAACTTTCTGCTGATCATGGAGTTGTGTCATGGTGATCCGCTACATAAATACCTCTGGGAGCGCGGCTGCCTCGGCTACCAAGAGGCTGTAACGATCATCGACCACGTGCTCGACGGGCTGGGAGAGGCGCATCGGATCGGGGTGGCCCACCGCGACATCAAACCCAGCAACATCCTCGTCAACCATGGAGACGATGGCGTCGAGGCCAAGGTGCTCGACTTCGGCCTTGTGCGCGCGGTCTCAGAGGCTGCCCGCTACGAGATCGGAGGCACGATGACCGCGGCCAATGTGATGGTCGGGACACCCGTGTACATGGCCCCTGAGCAGCTGAGCGGGGCGCGTGTCGACTTCCGTACCGACCTGTTCTCGACCGGCATCGTACTCTACGAGCTCTTGGCTGGCCGGCGTCCTTGGATCGCGCGCGATCCCGTCGAGCTTGCGCGCCTGATCCGCTACGAGCCCCCTCCTCCGTTAGACCCCACAGGGCTTCCCCCCTGGTTGCTGGCAGTGATCGAGAAGGCCTTGCAGAAACTGCCAGACGACCGCTTCCAGACGGCTGCCGAGTTTCGTCAGGCGCTGCAGGATGGCGCGGCTGGCAAATACCGAGCCGGATTCGGGGGCAGCTTCAGCCAGCTCGCGGACGGCGCCAAGACGCGGAGCAGCAAGGAGGCTGCTGCGGGGCAGGTGGTTCTGCCCAACCGACCGCCCCCTGGTGGAGATTCCAACCGGGCAGCCCCGGAGGCTGAGCCCACCCAACCAGTCGCGGCCCGGCCCCGCGGCGTCGACTATGGGACCGTGCCAACCGGAGCGCCCCAGGCAGGCCCCCGTGCGCCTGGCAGTGGTGGACCCTGGCTGCAGCTGGCATGCATCGGGGTGATCCTGTTCGCCTCGGCGTTCGGGCTGATCCAATCCTACGCACAGCTCGGCATCGGCCTGGCCGCGGGGTTTCTGCTGCTCGTGTTGGCGACCCTGGCCAAAGGCAACCGACACCGCAGCTTGCTGAACGCTCTGGTGCTGTGCGGGATCGTGCTGACGACGGCCTGGCTGGTGGGCGTGCGGCCGGGTTCCCTGGACTTCGAGCCCATCCGCAGGCTGTTCGGTATCGATCGAGGATCGTCCCAGCCAGACGGCGGGGCGCTGCCCGGAAGTCTGCCCTCGCTGGCCCAGAATCCGGGACCTGCGACCACTCCAGGGCCCGCTGCCCCAAAGGAGCTTTTGGGTTTCGTCGGCCAGTTCATGACAATGCACACGTTGGCAAACAAACAACGTTCCATCCGCTTTGAGAGTCGTAGCGACGGGACCTACGATTGCGTGCTCTGGAATGACCCCCAGAAGCCCACAGTGGTCGCGACCGTGCGCTTTGAAGCTCTCGACGACGGGTCGTTGACGCTTGTGTGCCTGCGCAGTCTGAACATCGGCCAGAGGATGATGGTCGACTCCCAAGCCCGGCTCGTCTACGGCACAGATGGAGCGACCAGCCTCTGGTTCGACGAGGCACGCAGTGAGACCGCTCTGGCGGAGCCTTTCGGACTGCAGTACCAGGTCACGGAGGCACGCAACGACGGGGCCTTCGACAGCGTCGAGCGTCCCCCACCTGCCCCACCGTCACGCCCACAAAACGGGCCACGCCGCCATCGATGAAGCATCCGCAGTTTCGGTGCCCCACCGATATCGCGTTGCGGAACCACCGGCATATCGTTACATGGAGATCGCCTGAACGGCAGGCTCGGGCGTCTGCAGCTGGCACGATGGTTGCGTTATGACGCCTGGTCACCAAGCTCAGGAGGTTACGATATGGGATGGCTCAGCGCTGGCTCTGAAGCAGAGCTCAAGAGCAAAGGCCGCAAGCTGCTCAAGGCAGATGGCCGGCAGATCGCAATGTTCCACAATGGCGAGCGCGCCTTCGCGGTCGACAACCGCTGCCCCCACGAAGGCTACCCCTTGCTACAGGGAGGTCTGAGCGACGACTGCGTGCTGACCTGCCAGTGGCACAACTGGAAGTTCTCCCTGCACGACGGGCAGTGCCTGCTCGGCCAGGACCACGTGCGCAGCTACCCGATCAGGGTCGCCAACGGCCAGATCGAGGTCGACCTCAGCGACCCGCCCCGCGAAGAGGTTCTGCAGAAGCGGTTGGACGGCCTGCACACCGCCGTCGCAGAACGCCAGTATGGCCGCCTGTCGCGTGAGCTTGCCCGGCTCGAGCAGCACGGCTTCGACCCCTTGCTGGCCGTTCGAGAGGTGCTGCATTGGACCCATGACAAGTTCGAATTCGGCGCCAGTCACGCGCTCCCGGCCTGCGCGGACTGGCTGCAGCTCTACAGCCAGGCCGAAGACCCCGAAACACGGCTGCTGTGCCTGACCGAAGCCATCGACCATTTTGCCCACGACACCCTGCGCGCGCCCTCCTTCCCGTACCCACAGGGCCGGCTGGAGTTCGACGGGGCTGCCTTCCTGGTCGCCGTCGAAGCCGAGGATGAGCAGGCAGCCAGCGAACTTCTGCGTGGTGCGCTGCACTCGGGACGGTCCTGGTCCGAGCTCGAACCCTGGTACGCGCGCGCAGCTCTCGCTCATTACAACGACTTCGGGCACTCCCTGATCTATGTCTACAAAGTGGGTGGCCTGGTCGCCGCGCTGGGGGAGGCCGTCCTTCCGTGGCTGCTGTTGCCCTTGACAAGAAGTCTGTGCCAGAGCACACGTGAGGATCTGATTCCCGAGTTCAAGAGCTACGCCGCGGAGCTGACAGCATTTCCCCACGGTTTCGGCGCCGCCGAGGCTGCCCCCGAGTCCGCCATAGGCTTGTCGGTGCAGCGGGCGTTGCGCTGGACCCGAGAGGCGGCTGTCGGCCATTCACAGGCGAGCATCTACCGGGCGCTGCTGGCCGCCAACTGCGACAACCTCGCGCGTTTCGATGATGCACGCCAGCACGCGGTCCAGCAACCGGTCAGCAAGAACGTCGGCTGGCTGAACATCACCCACGGCCTGACCTTCGCGAACGCGGTCCGTCAGCTTTGCCGCAGATACCCCGAGCTGTGGCCGGCCGGGCTGCTGCAGATGGCTTGTTTCGCGGGGCGGAACCAGCTGTTTCGTGGTGTGGAACCCTGCCTGGAGGCGCCCGATCAGGATGCAGCTGGATTCTTCGCAGACTGCCTGCGGCAGGTCACCGACCACGGGCTCAATGAGCCGATCTTCTCGTGCCACCTGCTCAAGACAGTATGTGCGGTGCGGGAGGAGCACGAGGCGCTGCCTGAGGGATCGGAGCTGCAGGGGTCTTTGCGCGCGGCCTTGAAGAGGTTTCTCGAGGCTCCGCTGAAGCAGAAACACGCGCGCCGCACGGCCTTCCAGAGCCTCAGCCTGGTGAACCGGGACCGGGCACGGGGCTAGTGCCGTGTCAGGGACAGAGTCTGTGGGTTGGTCTGGTCCGTAGGGGCGGGGTTCACCCCCGCCCGCGGGAGGGGGTGAACCCCTCCCCTACACCGGAGAGAAGAACCTACAAGAGCTGGACCTGACGGAGCACTAGCGACGGAAGAAACCCCCGCCGAAACGCTTCAGCGCATTGTCGAGCTCTTCCTTCAGCTGCTCCTGATTCTCGTCCGGCTTCTCTTTGTCCTTGTCCCCCCCGAACAACCCTTCCAGGGTCTCGCCGAGGCCCTCCGGATTGTTCAACAGGTTTTCGAGCGTCCCGCCAAGCGCCTCGCCGATCGAGCTGGGAGCCGCCAGCTCGGGGCCGTCGACGCTGCCTTTGATCCGGATGAGATTGCTTCCCAGGTTCAGAGCCGAGAGGTCACGCCCGTCGATGGCCGCGACCTTCAAGGAGTAGTCGAGCTCGCTCTTCAGGCTGGTCTTGCCGCTCAGAACCACCTGGGTACGGCCGTTGACCAGGGGAATGTCCGACGCCATCACGTAACCCGAGCGGATCGAGAAGCTCTGGTTGAAATCGATGAAGCGCATCGGATCCCAGGAGTCTTCTTTCAACAACGCCCCCAGGGCCGCGAAGATCGGACTGCGCACGGTCAGATCTTTGGAGTGGACCGAACCGCTGGCCTCGACCTGGTTGAGATGCTGCTCGAAGGTCGCGCCGGAGCTGCTCAAATTGACGTTTCCCGACAGCTTCCCCTGGATATCCTTGGGAAGCGAAGCCAACGCGATGATCGGGCTGACGTGCTCCAGAGCCCTGAACCAATCCGGCATGACGGGCAGGTCATCCATCGCGATGTGCCCACTCCAGGGTACGCCGTCCTGACCGTAGTTGATCTCCCCGTCGAGTGAGAAGCGACCGCCCTTGAGGTCTTGCACGGCAGCTTCGAGCTTCGCGAGCTGCTTGTCGGCACGGGCGCTCAGGCTCAAGCCGCTCGAACGCATGCCAGAGATCGTGAGCTCCGGAATGCTGATGGCCATCTCGAGCGTGCTGAGCAACAACTCGTCCATAGGCACCTGGGCAGTGATCTGCATGGTTCCCGAGCCTTGCAGATCGAGATAGGGAGAGAGGTCGAGCTTCTTCAGCTCGGCCTGCACCGAGGCCCGCACTGTGTTCCCCTTCAGATTGGCCACCTCGCCGCTCAAAGACAGCTCACCGAGCAGCTTCGAGCCGTACCAGAAGCTGCAGCCCATCGTCCAGGGAACCGTCCGCAGCAGCTGGCCCTTCCCCGACACCTTGACCTTGTCCAGATGGAACCGGAAACCACGCACCCCCAAGGTCTCAGCGACCTGCCGCAGCTTGGTCGGGTCGTCCTTCTCCGCCACCATCGCCTGCGAATACAGGGTCACGTTGACATCGTCGATGCGCAGCTTCTCCAGGTTGATGCCTCCGTAGGCGGGAGCCGCCTCGGGAGCCGCATCCGGGGCCGTTTCAGCCGTCGGTTCCGCGGCAGGCTCTGGCTGAGGAGTGTCTTTGGGCTCGGGTGCCGGCGCCTCGCGTGAGCCGAACAGCTGCATCACCGAGAGCCCGGTCGAATCGAGCTGGCTCTCGACATGGAGCCCCCGTACCTGGATCTCGGTGATCTCGACGGTATCGGAAGTCAGCGCCATCGGCTGCACTCCAACCGCCACGTGCTCGAGGTAGACCGGAGCCTGCTCGTCGCTGGCTTGGCCTTCGTGGTGCAAGCGCAGATCTCCGACCGTGTTCAGTCCGAAGAAATCCAACGACAGGCTGCCGATGCTGGCCTGGCAGGTCATCGCCGAGCTGATGCCCGATTCGATCTGGCCTCTGGCGATCGGTGCGATCAGCAGGTTCGGGAAGATCAGGTTGAGAACCACGAGCAGGATCAACGCCAGGAATGCCCATCCCAGTCGTTTGAGCCAGCGTCGCTTGGGTTTTTCGGTCATGTTCTACTCACTTTGTGACAAGACGCACCTGTTGACCATAACCGCGGCGAACCGAGGATCAAGTCTTTGCAGAGACGTGCCCCGCTGCGTGTTCATTTGGGAAGCCCTTTCGGCCCGCCCTCAGTCGGGCTCCGGCTCCAAACGCTCGATGACGGCAGCAAACAGCGCGGCGAAAGTGGGATCTTCCCGCAGACTCGCCAGACGCGGTTCGGCGTCGCGCAGCTGCTCGAGCCAGGCGCGCAGCTCTGCCTTTTGGCCCGCATCGAGCTCGGGCACCAGGCCCGCGGCCCCCTCCAGACCCATCGCCAACCACAGCCAGGCATGCTCGCGTTGCGCCAACTCTCCGCTCTGCTCGGCCAGCCCCGCAGCGGTGATGGCCGCCAGCAGCGGGTCTGCCCAACGAGCCGGCTCGCGGCCCCCCCGCAGTCCTGCCTCGAAGTGGGGGTACGCCTCCTCCCAGCGCTGCGCGTCGAACAACGCTACGGCGAGCACCAGCTGCTCTGATGGATTCTCTGGCGGGCGTTCTCCCGCGATCAGCTGCTGCTCGCGCAAGGCACTCCGGGCGAGCTCGAGGTTGCCCCAGAAGTTGGTAAGCTCATCCTGCAGGAAGACCTCGTCGGGGAACGCCTCGAGGCCTGCCTCCAGCGCGGCGCAGCCCTTCTCCAACAGCTCGACCATCAGGGCCACCTCTCCCAGCCTCTCAGCGACCCGAGCCTGGCGCTCGAAGCTGATGGCGAGGTCGCGGCGCAGCTCAGGCAGGTGGCTCTCCAAGATCACCAGGCACTCGAGCGAGGCCTGCAGCGACGCGAACGCCGCCCGCGACTGCTCGAAGTCTCCTTGCCGCGCGAAGGCCATCCCTCCAGCATCCGCAGCCCCCGCCAGCAACCGCAGCGCGCGCCGATTCTGGGGCAGTTTCTCGACCAGTGCCCCGGCAACCAGCAGCGCCTCGGCATACCAGGACGCCGCTTGCAACCCGTCTTCTGCTTGCGTCCGCAGCTCGGCACCGCGCACCAGGGTCGTCACCAACTCCGACGCCGCGATCGGCTCCAGAGGATTGCGTTCATGCACCGCACGGCGCCAGGCCCGGGCGCGCTGCAGCAACGGCCATGAGCGCTCGAAGTTGCCGAGCTCCGACTCGATCTCTGCCAGCCGCAGCGCCGCCTGCGCCGCGTCGCTGAGCACCCTCGAACCGCCCACGTTCTCGGCCATCTGCTCGCTCAAGACCAGGTTGCGCTCGGCGAACGCCCGCGCCTGCTCGGGCCGTCCCGCCCCCAAGAGCACTTCGGTGAGTGCCTGCAGCGCGTCGGCCACCCGTCGTTGGGCACGCAGATCATCGCTCTGCGCCGCGTTCGTCGCATCGAGGATCTCCAAGCCCTCGCGCGCGTCACGCTCGGCCGCAGCGAGGTCGAATGTCAGCATGCGCGCCGTAGCCCGCATCGCGAGGCACGAGCCGTACTCGCGGCGCAAGCTGACCGCGCTGCTGTCGAACTCGCAGAGCTGCGCGAGCTGCCGGCATGCCTCGGAGAACAGCTCTACTGCTTCAGCAGCCAGCTGGCGCTCCTTGGCCAGCTCCGCCAGCTTGCGCACCGAGGTCGCC
Source organism: Planctomycetota bacterium (assembly GCA_029260765.1). GTDB lineage: Bacteria > Planctomycetota > J058 > JAJDCP01 > JAJDCP01 > JAJDCP01. Next base: position 73,015 of record JAJDCP010000024.1, on the reverse strand, counting down.
AACAGGTATTGCAGCTCGAAGTTGCCTGGATTCCGCAGCACCAGCTGGGCGAAGATGTCGTGGGACTCGCCAAAGCTCTCCTGGGCTGCGAGCAGATCGCCCTGAGCCGCCTGCATATCTCCATTGCGGCTGGCAGATTTGGCCAGATCCTGCGCGCACAGAGAGCTCGGACGCAGCTCTTGCAGGCGGTAGAACAAGGTCAGGGCATCTGCGTGCAACTCGGCCGCCTCAGCCACCTGCTGCCGCAACCAGAGCAACTCTGCGAGCGCACTCTGCGCGCGTGCGACGTCCCTCATGGCATCCTGACTGTCAGGCTGGGCGCCCAGCAGCTGCTGGGACAACTGCAGGCACGAACGCAGCAAAGGCTCGGCCTCGTCGAGGGCCCCCTGATCGAGCAGCAGGTTGCCGAGATGGCTGTAAGCGCTGCGAGATCGGTCGTTTGCGTTGGCGCGATGGACGGGATGGGCGTGCGCTTGCTGCTGCTCGCAGACTTGCAGCACGTGCTCGTACAACGCCTGCGCATCGTCCGTGCGGCCCTGGCGCTGCGCCAGCCTGCCCAGGGCCAGCAGGACATCGGTCAAGGAATACCAGGAGGCGTGCTGGGGATCGTCGGCAAGATCTGCCTCAAGGATCGCTCGCGCCGCCTCCAGCTGTTGGCGAGCCTCTGTCAAGTTGCCCTCTCGATGCATCTGCAGGCTCGCCATGCTGTACATCGCCTGCGCGGTCCCGAAGCTGATGCGGGAGGCGGCCACGTCGGTGTCACGCAGCTGCTCCCAACCCCGCAGCGCGATGTCCGCCAGGCGCTGGGCGACCGCCTCGGTCTCGCCATGGCCGAAGGCTATCTGCGGTTGAATCTCCCGGGTCAGCTCGCGGAGCGCATCGACGGCTGCCTGCCCCTTGGCTTCGGAGAAAGCCCGTGCCTTCCAGACCTCGAAGAAGGCGATGCTCAACCCAAGCAGGGCCACCACCACCACAGCGAAGAGTCCGCGCTTCAAACGCCGCCGCATCTGACGCTCTGCCTGCACCCGGACTCGCTCGGCATGGATGGCCGCGGCCAGGTCTTGCGCAGCGTTGCCCTCCAGGTGGGCGATCTGCAACTCGGCGAGCCCGAAATCCCCCTGCTCGAGCGCGCATTGCGCATAGGCGCGGCGGGCGCGGACCTCGCCCTGCTGTGCGTTGGGATTGTCCGGCCAGAGCTGCAGCGCCTGGCCGAAACCCGCCACCGCGCCACCGAGACCGTCATACATGCGGGTGCGCTCCGTCTCGTCCAAGAGCTGCCCGCGGCTCCCCTGGGCGAGTTGGTTCAGCTGCTGACCCGCCAGAAAACCGATGCGCAGGCTCTGCTCGTGCTTGAGGTAGAGCCGCAACTGCGCCTGCAACTCCAGCACGCTCTGCTGACGCTTCTCGGGCTCCGGAGATAGCGCCTGACGGGCGATGCTGCAGAGCTCTTCGGGGGCATGGGAGGGCAGCGGGGCGACCTGGCCGACCACGGCGTCCAGCATCACGTCGAGGAAGTGGTGGCTGGGGCGTGGCGGACGCCCACTCAAGATGCGCTGCAAGATCCCGCCGAGCAGATAGACGTCGGTCCAGGGACCGATGGCCTGGCCGTCCCCGTTTGCCAGCTCCGGGGGCATATACGAAGGAGTCCCGCACATGCCGGTGACCTGGGTACGATGGCGCAGCCCCCCACCGGGAGGATCGCTGATCTCGGTCGCGAGGCCCCAGTCCATCAACAGCACCTCGCCGAACTGGCCAACCATCACGTTGGCGGGCTTGAGGTCGTTGTGGGTGATCCCCCGGGAATGCGCAAAGGCGACCGCATTGCAGACCTGCAGCAGGGTCTCGAGGTGGAAGCGCTGCTCGGCCCCCTCGATGTCGCCCAGGATGTCTTCCCAGGAACGCCCGCCGACCAGCTTCATCGCGAAGAACGGTGCCCCATCGCGCCAGCCGAATTCATAGACGGGTACGATGTTCGGATGTTGCAACCGCCCGACCGTCAACGCCTCGGCCTGAAAGTCCGCGCTCCCCCATGAGCCTGTGCCTTCATCGCGCCCACGATCGCGCATCGTCTTGAGCGCCACAGACCGGCACAGGCTCGCCTGGGTCGCTCGGTAGACGACCCCCATGCCTCCTTTGCCGATCACGTCGTGCCGTTGGAAGGGCTGGGCGGCATCGATCTCGAACCCGCTCGGCTTGTCCGGTTGCTGCAGAGACCCCTCGGGACGGAAAGTCGCCGCCGCAGAGAACCCTCCCCAACCGGAGCTGGGGCCGAGCAGAGCTTCGAGTCGAGAGACCGAGGCATCATGGCGAGACATGGGCTTCCTCCAATGCGGCTTCAGCTGGGTGAGTCCTGGGAGTCCCTCAACCGGCGGTGTTAGCCCGAATCCGTCACCAGTTTCTGCTGCGGCCCCGCCTGACCGGCGAATTCGACCTCTCGCTGCTCGAAGATATCCCCGTAGCGTCTGCGCTGCTCAAGTTCGAATTCTCTCGGCCATCCGGGTCCTCGCTACGATCCTGGTGACGGATCCGGGCTAGATCGCAAAGTCAACAGGCGCAGGCGGAAACCTGCCAGGAAATCATGATCTTTCGGATTGCCGTCCGAGGCCACCTGGGGTGGGGCGGACCGGCATTGCTCGAACAGGGCGCGCCGCTCGGGGAAACACCGCATCAGGACAGGAAGGCAGCCTTCGGAAAGCGCATACCGCCCCAAAAAGATCCAGAATGCATCATCCTCACGGCCCTGCGCGAACACCCACGACTGCAGCTCTCGCTCGCTCAACTCCCGACCTCCTGGACTTCCCACCGCATGCCTAGCGGACGGCCAGGCCCTTGCATTAGGGGGCGGGGTCTCTAACATGGTAGCCTACAAGTTCAGGGTCTGTCTCATCTCTCGATGCCCTCGAGGTCGGCATGCTTTTCTGGGTCAACAGCAATGTCTTCCCTGATCCCATTCCCGAGTTCATCCAGGACGCGATCGGGGAATTCTTCGGGCTGAAGTTCCGCCACTTGCAGAAGTTGCTGGCTCAACATGAGATCGAGTACATCGAGTTCCGCAAGTTGCGCCAGTTCGAATGGGCGCTGTACTTGCAAGGCAACGGCGACGGCAGCTGCGTGACGATCGACAGTTCCGTCGACCACGCACAGGTACAGAAATACGTGCTCAAGCGCAGCGAATTCGAGTTGCGCAGCGAAGAAGTCCAACTGTATCTGCTCTTCCATTGCCTGGGCAACTCCGACGTGGTGCTGCGTAAGCTAGGAATGCAGAAACCCGCGCCCGATGACTTCGACGGACTGCGCAAGTTCCGTCAATCCCAGATCGAGGCGGCCGCACGCTATGCGATCGAGAACATCAACATCATCCGAGAGTACCGCGACTCACTGTCCACACCGAGATAGCCATCTCCCGGGTGCTCTCATTTTTTCCTGAGGCCGCGCACGCGCCCGGCTCGGAACCCCATAGGACGGCTCGCACATGTCTGACGGAGAATTCTGGGCGCGCAACCCGGACATGACCCTGGTGCTGGCGGACGGGACGGAGTTTCCCGGCTACTCTTTCGGCGCGTCCCGCAGCTGCAACGGCGAGGTCGTGTTCAACACCGGCATGGTCGGCTACCCCGAATCGCTCTCCGATCCGTCCTACTCAGGGCAGATCCTGGTGCTGACCTACCCGCTGATCGGCAACTACGGCATCGACGCGCTCGAGACCGGTGCCTGGGGGCTGCCCCGCAACCGCGAGTCGGAACGCATCCACATCCGCGGGCTGGTGGTCTCCGAGCACTGCGAAGAGCCCCATCACTACAGCAAGGTGCAGAGCCTCGACGCCTGGCTGAAGGAGCACGGGATTCCGGGGCTGTTCGGCGTCGACACGCGTGCGCTGACCAAGCTGCTGCGCGACAACGGCGCCACGCCCGGCAAGCTGCGCTTCGGGGACGACGACAGCCTGCCCTTTGAGGACCCCAACACCAGCAATCTGGTGGCGGAGGTGTCGATCAAGAAAGTCACCCGCTACGGCGACGGACCGCTGCGCATCGTGGTGGTCGACTGCGGCGTCAAGAACAGCATCCTGGGCTGCTTGCTGCAGAACCCCGTCGAGATCATCCGCGTGCCCTGGGACTATGACTTCAACAGCCTCGACTACGACGGCGTGTTCGTGTCCAACGGGCCTGGCGACCCTGCCCTCTGCAAAGCCACGATCGCCCATCTGCAGAAGGCCTTCGAACGCCGCAAGCCGATCTTCGGCATCTGCCTGGGAAACCAACTGCTGGGACTTGCCGCCGGCGGGCGGACCTACAAGCTGAAGTACGGCCATCGGAGCCACAATCAGCCCTGCCAGAATGTCGAGACCCGGCGCTGCTACATCACCAGCCAGAACCACGGCTTCGCGCTGGATGCCAGCAGCCTTCCTGAGGATTGGAAGGAGACCTACCGGAACGCCAACGACGGCACCAATGAGGGCATCTGCCATCGGGAATTGCCCTTCTCAGGTGTCCAGTTCCACCCTGAGGCCTGTGGAGGGCCGACCGACACGCGCTTCCTGGTCCACGATTTCTGCAAGCTCGTCGAACGCTGTAAGCAAGCCCACGCCTGAGAGAACCCAATGCCCAGTGCACGCATCCATCCGAAGAAAGTCCTGATCCTCGGTTCTGGTGGCCTCTCCATCGGCCAGGCCGGCGAGTTCGACTACTCGGGCTCGCAGGCGATCAAAGCCCTCAAGGAAGAGGGCATCCGGACCATACTGGTCAACCCGAACATCGCCACCATCCAGACCTCCGAGGGACTGGCGGACCGGGTCTACTTCCTGCCCGTCGACGCCCAGTTCGTCTCGAAGGTGATCGCCCGTGAGCGACCGGACGGCATTCTGCTCAGCTTCGGCGGTCAGACAGCCCTGAACTGTGGTGTGGAGCTCTACCGGCGTGGGATCTTGTCGCAATACCGCGTCCGGGTGCTGGGGACGCCTGTCGATACGATCATCTGCTCTGAGGACCGGGAGCTGTTCGTCAAGAAGCTCGACGAGATCGGCGCCAAGACCCCGACCAGCCGCGCGTGCACGACCGTCAAGCAGGCTGCCGCGGCGGCCAAGGAGATGGGCTATCCGGTGATTCTGCGCGCCGCGTATACGCTGGGTGGGCAGGGCTCGGGCTTCGCGCACAACCGCAAAGACCTCGAGACCATGGTCGCCCAGACAATGTCGTTGGCACCGCAGGTGCTGGTGGAGAAGTCGCTCAAGGGCTGGAAGGAAGTCGAGTACGAGGTCGTACGCGACTGCGCCGACAACTGCATCACCGTCTGCAATATGGAGAACTTCGATCCGCTCGGCATCCACACCGGCGAGTCGATCGTGATCGCGCCTTCGCAGACCTTGACCAACACCGAGTACCACAACCTGCGCGAGGTCTCGATCGAGGTGATCCGCCACCTCGGCATCGTCGGGGAGTGCAACATCCAGTTCGCGCTGGATCCGGAATCGAGCGACTACCGCATCATCGAGGTCAATGCGCGGCTGTCGCGCAGCTCGGCGCTGGCGTCGAAGGCTACGGGCTACCCGCTGGCTTTCGTGGCCGCCAAGCTGGCGCTCAACTATGAGCTGCCCGACATCGAGAACTCGATCACGCGCATCACCAAAGCCTGCTTCGAACCTTCCCTCGACTATGTCGTCGCCAAGCTGCCGCGTTGGGACCTCAAGAAGTTCAAGATGGTGTCCCGCCGTATCGGCAGCGGCATGAAGAGCGTCGGCGAGGTGATGGCTATCGGGCGCAAGTTCGAGGAGGTGATCCAGAAGGGCATGCGCATGCTCGAGATCGGGCTGCTGGGCTTCATCGGCAACCGGATCGAGTTCGACGACCTCGAGAGCGAGCTGAAAAACCCCTCCGACCGACGCATCCTGGCCATCGCCCAGGCCTTGAAGCAGGGCATGAGCATCGAGCGGATCGCGGAGCTGACCGCCGTCGATCGCTGGTTCCTCAGCAAGCTCAAGAACATCGTCGATGTGGCGGCCAGGCTGCGCGACTTTTCCGACCGCAACGTGCCCGAGGGGCTGCTGCGCTATGCCAAGCAGCTCGGCTTCTCGGACGAGCAGATCGGGCAGATCCTGGTGGTCGACTGCCAAGACCGCAGGCAGGCGGGGCTGAGCATCCGTCGGCTGCGCAAGCACTACAACATCGTGCCCTGCGTCAAGCGGATCGACACGCTGGCCGGCGAGTTTCCCACCTCGACCAATTATCTCTACATGACCTACAACGGGACCGAGAACGACGTCCCCTTCCGTGCCGACGACGAGGAGGGACCGGTCATCGTGCTCGGCAGCGGGGCCTACCGCATCGGCTCGAGCGTCGAATTCGACTGGTGCTGCGTCAACTGCGTCGAGAGCCTGCGCCGCCAGGGCAAGAAGGCCATCGTCATCAACTACAACCCCGAGACGGTCAGCACCGACTACGACGTCAGCGATCGGCTGTATTTCGAGGAGCTGAACCTCGAGCGCATTTTGGATATCTGCGACAAAGAGCGGCCCGAAGGGGTGATCCTGGCGATGGGCGGACAGATCCCCAACAACCTGGCGATGCCTTTGAGTGAACAGGGCGTGCGGGTGCTGGGAACCTCCCCGCGGGACATCGACAACGCCGAGAACCGGCACAAGTTCTCGTCGAAGATGGACGCGCTCGAGATCATGCAACCCCCCTGGAAGGAGCTGAGCTCACTCGACGAGGCCAAGGCCTTCGCGCGCTCCGTCGGCTACCCGGTATTGGTGCGGCCTTCGTATGTGCTGTCCGGGGCGGCGATGAACGTCGCACACAACGACGCCTTGCTCGAGACCTACCTGCGCGAGGCAGCGGAGGTCAGCAACGAGTACCCGGTGGTGATCTCGGAGTTCATCGATGGGGCCAAAGAGATCGAGATGGACGCGGTGGCCCAGCACGGTGAGTTGATCGCCTACGCGATCTCCGAGCACGTCGAGCACGCCGGAGTGCATTCGGGCGATGCGACCATCGTCACACCGCCCCAGAAGCTGTACTACGAGACCGTGCGACGCGTCAAGCGGATCACGGCCGCGATCGCGAGCGCCTTCTCGATCCACGGGCCCTTCAACGTGCAGTATCTGGCCAAGAACAACGATATCCGTGTGATCGAGCTCAATCTGCGTGCTTCGCGCAGCTTCCCCTTTGTCTCGAAGGTCTTCCGGGTCAACCTGATCGACCTGGCCACGCGGCTGATGATGGGGGAGACGCTCACGCCGGTGAAGCACGAGCAGTTCCAGACCGACTTCGTCGGCGTCAAGGTGCCGCAATTCAGCTTCGGACGGCTGGAGGGCGCAGACCCGATCCTGGGCGTGGAGATGGCCTCGACGGGCGAGGTGGCCTGCTTCGGCGACGAGATGGACGAGGCTTTCCTGAAGGCTTTCCTGTCGGTCGGCCACAAGGTTCCCCGGCGCAGCATTCTGTTGTCGACCGGGCCGATCGAGAGCAAGGCGGCCTTCCTGAAGAACGTCGTCAAGCTGGTGGCGATGAAGTACCAGCTCTATGCGACCGAGGGGACGCACGATTTCCTGGGGCGCAATGGCATCGAGACCACCTTGCTGCACTGGCCGGCGTCGGGGAAGAAGCCGAACACCATCGACTACATCAAGCAGGGCAAGATCGACCTGGTGGTGAACATTCCCAAGAACTTCGAGAAGGTGGAGCTGTCGAACGACTATCTGATCCGCCGGACTGCTGCCGACTATGGCGTGTCGCTGATCACGAACCTGCAGATCGCGGAGCTGTTTGTCGACGCCGTCGGCAAGTACCGCATCGACGCGCTGGAGTGCAAGGCCTGGGACGAATACCGGATGTGAGGGGAGCGGCGAGCGCCTTATGTGGCAACGGCTGAAAGACGTTCTGGGACTGCTCGAGAAGCGCGACCGCCGCCGGCTCTTCATGCTGGCCCTGGCGGTGGTGGCGATGGCACTGATCGAGGTCTTCGGCATCGCCTCGGTGATGCCGTTCCTGGGGGTTGTTGCCAAGCCGGAGCTGATCTTTCAGAGCAGTACGCTGCACGCGATCTACGAGGGGTTGGGGTTTCAGGTTCTGGGGTTGCACGGGACCCGGGCTTTCATGTTCGCGATGGGGGCGGGCTGCCTGACGATCTTGACCCTGGGAAACGGTTTCACCGCCTTTACGACCTGGCGCCTGCTGCGCTTTGCCTGGCTGCAGGCCCATAAACTCTCGCTCAAGCTGCTGCGGCGGTATTTGTATGAGGACTACAGTTTTTTCCTTGCGCGTAGCAGCCCTGAGTTGGCGACCATGGTCAACTCTGAGGTACAGGGGCTGGTCTCGCGGCTGCTGATTCCGTGCGTGGAGATGTTCGCGCGGGCGGTGGTCTCGGTCTGCATCATGGGCCTGGTGGTCGCCCAGAACTGGAGGCTCGCCCTGGTGATGGCGGTCGTGTTGGGCGGGGCCTACGGGTTGATCTGGGGGGCGCTGCGGCGCAAGTTGAAGCGCTCCGGTCAGTTGTGTACCCTCAGCAACCGGCGACGAATGAAGGCGACACTCGAAGCGTTCTGGGCCGTAAAGCACATCAAGCTGCACGGCAGCGAAGAGGTCTTCACCGACCGCTACTCCGTCGAGTCCCGCAACACGTCCGTGACTCTGGCCGCGATCGCCATCGTCGGCGCCTTGCCACGCTATGCGATGGAGTTGGTGGCTTTCGGCGGGCTGTTCTTGATCCTGCTGATCCTGATCGCGTCAGGCCAGAATCTAGTCGACATCGTTCCGCTGCTCGGGCTGTATGCCTTCGCAGGTTTCAAGTTGATGCCGAGTCTGCAATCGATCTTCCGCGCCTTTGCCCAGGCCCAGTTCTCCGTGCCCAGCCTGGCGGCCATCCAGCAAGACATGCGGGGCGGACCGCCTCCTCGGTCAAAGACACCGGCGCCTTCCTTGGCCTTTGAGCGATCCCTCGAGCTCGACGGGATACGCTTCCGATACCCCAGCGGAGACAGCGACGTGCTGCGGGGCCTGAACCTTGAGATCGGCGCCAATACTACCGTCGGCTTTGTCGGTTCGACGGGCTCAGGAAAAACCACCAGCGTCGATCTGATCCTCGGCCTGCTCCAGCCTCAAGAAGGTGTAATGCGGGTGGATGGGGTCGAGCTGCGAGGTCCCTACCTTTCGGCCTGGCAGCAGAAGCTGGGCTACGTGCCGCAGGAGATCTTCATCAGCGACGACACCGTCGCCCACAACATAGCGTTCGGGGTGCCCTTCGACGCTATTGACCAGACCTCCGTCGAAAACGCAGCCAGATTGGCGCGGATCCATGAGTTCGTTGTCAGTGAGCTGTCGCAAGGCTACGAGACGGTGCTCGGCGAGCGCGGCGTGCGGCTCAGCGGGGGCCAGCGGCAGCGGATCGGAATCGCTCGGGCGCTGTACCGCAATCCGGAAGTGTTGGTGCTTGATGAGGCGACCTCGTCCCTGGACGGCATCACCGAAGAGGCGATCATGGATGCCATCCATAGTTTGTCGCACCAGAAGACCATCATCATGATCGCCCATCGGCTCAGCACCGTGCAGGCGTGCGACCGGATCTTCCTGCTCGAAGACGGCAAGGTCGGGGCGTCAGGGACGTACCAGGAGTTGCTGCGGGAGAACTCGACTTTTCGGGAGATGGCGCGGGTGGGGGAACTGTGAGGGGAGGGCTGGGATCGGGCGTCCCCCTCCTTTCTCTGCTGATTGGGCTCGTGTATACTTCTCAGCGATTCCCAAGAATGAGGGGCTGATGACCCTACGCGACTTCGTGCACCGCTCGCTTTCTCCACGTGTGCAGTCCTGGCTGCCGGGGCTTAGTGTGCTGCGTCGCCTCGAGTCGCGTCTGGACCTGCTGCAACGCGCCGTAGGGCGCCTGGAGAGACACCAGCTTCGGACACGGCCCATCAAGTGCATTCAGGATGCCGAATTCAAAGTGTACTCCCAGTGGGGAGAAGACGGAATCCTGCAACACCTGACCGAGGTTGTGCCTATCGAGCGCCGCTTGTTTGTCGAATTCGGCGTCGAGACCTACCGTGAAGCCAACACGCGATTCCTGTTGGTGGAAGGCGGCTGGGGCGGCCTGGTCCTGGACGGGGACCCAGCCAACGTGGCTGCGATCCGCGGGGATCCCATCTACTGGCGCTACAACCTCAAGGCTGAATGCGCGTTCGTCGCGGCAGACAACATCAACCAGCTCATAGAGAAGCACGGCATCGAGGGCGATATCGGCCTGCTGTCGATCGACATCGACGGGAATGACTATTGGGTTTGGCAGGCCCTTCAAGTCATCAGCCCACGCATCGTCGTGTGCGAATACAACAGTGTTTTCGGACCGAAGTGGGCAGTGACTGTCCCTTACGACCAGCGTTTCGTGCGCTCCGAAGCCCACAGCTCAAACCTCTATTATGGAGCCTCTATCGCTGCCTTGGCGTCTCTTGGACGCACGTTGGGCTATCGACTGATAGGGTCCAATAGCGCAGGCAACAACGCGTTCTTCCTCAGAGATGACATGCCCGGCCCCGAGGCCGTGAGTGCCGGCGACGCCTGGGTCGAGAGCCGATTCAGGGAGTCGCGCGATGGCGAAGGGCGGCTCAGCTTGTTGGACGGCGAGGCGCGCTTGCGTGCGATCGAGCATCTACCCGTCGTCGATGTTGCATCGGGGCGCACAATGCCGCTTCGAGGCCTGCGCTCGGCAGGATCAGGTGCATGAAGCACGCACTGGTCACAGGCGCTGCCGGATTCTTGGGTCGGCACGTTGCACAGGTTTGCGTCGCAAGAGGTCTGCAGGTAGTAGGCATGGGCCACGGTAAGCAGCCACAAGGCCTGGCAGTAGACGCGTGGTTCGACTGCGAGATCGACCTCGCTCATTTGCACCGCCATGCCGGGCAGCCCGACCTCATCGTCCACTGCGCGGGCAGTGGAAGCGTGGGTTTCTCGCTGCAGGAACCATTCCAGGACTTTCAGCGCTCCGTGCAAACCACCATGGCGGTGCTGGAGTACGCGCGCCAACATGCGCCCGAGGCGCGCGTGGTGTACCCCTCTAGCGCCGCGGTCTACGGTGTCACGAAGCTGTTGCCGATCAGCGAGACGGCGGCGCAAAACCCCTTCTCGCCGTACGGAGTGCACAAACAACAGGCCGAGCTGGCGTGCGAATGCTACGCACGTCATTTTTCGCTGAGGACCGCAGTCGTACGTCTTTTCTCGGTTTACGGGCAAGGGTTGCGAAAACAGCTGCTGTGGGATGCTTGCCGAAAGCTGCAGCTCGGCGAGAGGTCGTTTTTTGGCACCGGCGAGGAGAGCCGCGATTGGCTGCATGTGCAGGATGCTGCACAGCTGCTGTTTCGCGCCGGCGAGAACGCCAGCCCAGCCTGTCCAACTGTCAATGGGGCCCGAGGCATCGGGGTGACCGTCAAAGAGATTCTGCATCAGCTGTTTCAAGCCTGGGGAAGCGAGGCCCGCCCCGAGTTCACGGGCTGCGCCCGTAGCGGTGACCCCCAACACTACGTCGCGGACGTCGAGCGCGCCCATGGCTGGGACTGGCAGCCCCAGATTTCGCTGGGGCAAGGTCTATCGCAGTACGTCGAGTGGTTCCGGAGTCAGGCCTGATGCTGCGGGTGGGGTTCATTCTGCAGGCCAACGCCGCTGGCTGGCTTGGTGGTCTCAACTACTTCCGGAATCTACTGCAGGCAGTCTGGAAGCTTCCGGATCGGCGCATCGAGCCCGTGATCTTGACGGAACCATCCACGCCGGCCTCGTTGCTGAACGGCTTCCCTGCGGTCGAAGTGCTGCGCCATCCCCTCTTCCAAAAACACACCCCCTCCTGGCTACTGCGCGAGAGTGTACGCCGTCTACGCATGGGCGAACCACTCCTGCAGGCGTTCCTGCTGCGCCACGGCATCGGGCTCTTGTCTCATTCAGAGCCCCTCGGACCTCATAGCCTGGTACCCACGCTTGGTTGGATTGCGGACTTCCAACATCGCCATCTGCCAGAGCTGTTCACTTCCGCAGAGCTGGAGACACGGGACCGACTGTACCGACGGATGTGCAAGCAATGCACGTGCATGCTTGTGAGCAGCAAGAACGCGCAACGGGATCTGGAGGAGTTCGCGCCCGGCACGCGATCGGAGCTCCTGCGTTTCGTCTGCCACCCGCCCCGTGCAGAGAGCTCCGAGAGCCCTACGGAGCTACTGCAACGCTACTCGCTAGCTGCCCCCTTCTTTCTGCTTCCCAACCAGTTCTGGGCGCACAAGAACCACCAGGTTGTGCTTCGAGCACTCCACAAGCTCCGGCTCCAGGGCCGACGTGTCCTGGTGGCGGCGACCGGGAGCAGCGAAGATTACCGCAAAGCCGGCTACTTCGCGCAAATCGAGAACTTGGCGTCGGAGCTCGCGGTGACCGACCAATTCAAGTTCCTCGGGCGCATCCCTTTTGCGGATCTGGTCGGGCTAATGCGGGCCTGCCTCGCCTTCATCCAACCCTCGCTTTTCGAGGGCTGGAGCACGAGCGTTGAGGAGGCAAAGAGCCTCGGCAAGCGCATCGTGCTCTCCAACATTCCGGTGCACCTCGAACAAGACCCCCCGGGCGCGCTGTTCTTTGACCCTCACAAGCCAGAGCAACTGGCGCGCTGCTTGCTAGAACTCCAAGACGCGCCCGACCGCGCGGAAGTGGCCGAGAAGCTGAAGTCGGACGCCGCGGCCGCGCAGGAGACGCGGTTCCGGGAATTCGGCAGGCGCTACCAAACGATCGCCCTGGAGACCTGCCGGTCTGAAGGGTCTTGGAGCCGGCTGCTGCGGCGGGTGTTGGCCGTCCGCTGAGGGCTAGCGCTCCTAGCCCTCTTCAGCGGGCAGGCCCAACCTCCGAACCGCCTCAAGCTGGAGCTCCTCCAGCTGCAGTACCTCCCCACATCGCGAACAGGCGATGCTCATGTCCCCAGCAAAGGGGAAAACCTCGTCGCAGGCGCTGCACAAGAGCCGAATGACCAGGCCTTCCTCGCTCCAGAGCTCCGGCCGATAGACCATGGTCTGCACTTCAGTAGTGCCTGCCTCACCTTGACGGGTGTCTTCACAAAGCAACATGATACGGAAGGACCATGTGGGGAGCGACGGAGAGAAGATCACGGTGATACGCCCGAACAGTCGGCCGAGCGCTTCGAGTTGCATGGCCAGAGAGTAGCCTTCGGGGAGCGGATCCGGCACGTACTTCGTGTTTCCCAGTCCGTAGGGCATGAACTCGGTCAGTAGAGTCTCGCTGCAATACTGCGCGAGGCTCTTGGCGACAAAGTCATGGGGCAGGTGGGCAGTGATCAGCAGATGGTGCGTGATGGCCAATGCAAGTGCCAGCTCTCCGCAAGCGTTGTTCGGCAGGCGGTTCCAGCTCTCGGGACCATCCGCGCCATAGATCGAATGCACGCCGACTGTCAGAGAGATCGAAGGCATCTGTTCACAAGCTTCGGACAGCTTGTCGATGGCCGCCTGATCGACGTCGAAGGCGTACGTCTCCACACCCTTTTTTGCCATCAACAAGGCGAACTTGCCAGCGTTGGCGGCAATGTCGACAGCAGTTCGGGGAGCGAGGCGCGTGATCAACGCCTCAACCAACTGCGCACGGTAGTCACACGCATCCAGCGACTTGTCTTTGTTCAGCTCCTGCGGCCTGTGGTAGCGACCCCACTGCGTCTGGGGACGTTGGAAGCGCAGATCTTCGAGCCAGGTTTTGCAGTCCCGCAGGATCTTCGCCCGTTCCTTCGCCAGCGACGCCGCATCTTGACGGCTCTGCCACGTGCGGACGCGTTTCAGGACGCCTCGCGCTGTCTTGATGGCTGCTCCGACTCCCTCTTTGATCGCAGGCGGCACCCATCCCAGATTCCGGCCGCTCAGCAGTCGCTGACCCGTCTGTACTGCTCGGGCTGTCGCCGGAGAAACCCTGCCGAGCCCACCATAGCCAAACGGCAGCCTCCGTCCGTGGCTGATCCAGTGGAACTCCTCATCGGTGAGAGATGACAGATTTAGCGTGTAGTTACGGTACAGCTTCTCCAGAGCTCTGTTCTGTTCAATAAGGCTGAGAGAATGCAAAAAGCACGTGCGAAATTGAATGATGCCGTTTCGGCATTTGTCAGCATCCGTTTGTAGCGACACGATGGACCCAAAGTCGATCCAGACCGGCTGCTCGTTCCGCACCTGCATGAAATTGGCCCAGTGTCCGTCGCAGGTGCCGAGGCCGTACTCAAGCAGCGCCAGGTTCAGCTCGACGAAGTGGAGGGCCGCCTTCCTGAGGAACTGGATGCTCCACGTATGGGGTTTCAGCTGCCAGCGGACACGCTTGTGTTGCAGCACCATCGGGTAGCCAGCCACACGGAGGTCGGAGACAGTCGTCTCAACAAGCAGTTTCTTTTCCACCAGAGCAGCAACAACCCCGCGATCAAACAGGGACTGCACATAATCCTGCTGCTCGGGGTAGATTGCGCGGTAGATACAGCCTTCGTGTTCAAAGACGCGCCCGACGGGATCGACGAAGATGGCATCCGTGAGACAAATCCAGCGGACCTGGTCTTGGGAGAGTTCCATGGGTGGGGTTCCGTCGTTTGAATGTTGCCAAGCAGTTCTGAGCTAGCGTCTATCACTCCGCGGGGAGCCCCTGACTCGTTGACGCAATAGGGGCCCGTCATCGGCGTGCTTTTCCGAATCCGGGCCGATGGTTGGTCGGACCGGTGGCCGTCCAACGGAGTCGTAAACCAGTCTGCGGATGCAGGCTACCCGACGCAACACCCTAATGCCGCAGGTGACGCGGGACATCAACCAGCTCTCAGACTGTCGACGATCCTGACATCTGGAGATTCTGACGCTTTTGCACTCCACGTAACCAGGCCCAAGCCTTGAGCTTGAGAGTTCAACTCTGCCGACCTATGCTCTGGGTCTTGCGCTTCGAAGCTTCTTTTGCGCGAACAACCCGCCAGACGGAGAGCCCCCGTGCGAATCATCTTGATCGGCGCTGTCCAATTCAGCCGAAGTGCCCTCCTGCGGCTGCTTGAGCTGGAGGCGGAGATTGTCGGCGTGGTGACGAGAAGCGCCTCCCCCTTCAACGCCGACTATGCTCCCCTGGCTCCCCTCTGCGAACAACACGGCATTCCGGTTCTGTTCAGCGCGAAGCTCGCCAAGCCCGAGCACGTTCAATGGCTGCGGGACCGGGCGCCTGATGTCATTTTCTGCTGGGGCTGGTCCCACCTCCTTCCCCGGGAGGTCCTGCAGCTACCGCCGCTCGGCGTGGTGGGATACCACCCCGCCGCGTTGCCCAAAAACCGCGGCCGGCACCCCGTGGTCTGGGCGCTCGCCCTCGGTTTGGAAGAGACCGCATCGACGTTTTTCTTTATGGCTGAGGAAGCCGACAGCGGCGACCTGCTCAACCAGCGGGGCCTGGCCATTGCGTATCGCGACGATGCCCGCAGCCTGTACCAGCGTTTGACAGAGGTCGCACTCAGCCAGATCGAGGAGTTCCTGCCACAACTCGCCGAGCAGCGTGCGCCCCGCGCTCCACAGGACCACAGCTTGGCGAACAACTGGCGCAAACGGGGACTCATGGACGGATGGATCGACTTTCGCATGGGGTCCCGACAGATCTACAATCTGGTTCGTGCCCTCACTCGACCCTACGTGGGCGCACACATCACCAGGGCGAGCCAGCCGTGCAAAGTGTGGAAGGTCCGTGAGACCGGTCCTCAACCTCGCAACCTCGAGCCTGGTAAGGTCCTACGGGTTGACGGGAGCCTTGTCTGGGTACGCTGTGGTGTGGGGAGCCTGGTTCTTGAAGAACACGAGCTGGTCTCACTGCCCCTGGTTGGAGAGTATTTCTGATGCGCACGATCCTCGTAGTGGCCGTCCATCCCGACGATGAGACCCTTGGCTGCGGAGGTACACTCCTCAAGCACCGGAGCAGCGGAGACACGATCCACTGGTGCGTAGCGACCGGCATCGGCAACGCTACGGGTCATGACCCCGAGGTCGTCGCGACGAGAGAGAGAGAGATCGAGCAGGTCCGCGCTGCTTACGGTTTCGCCAGCGTCCACCAGCTCGGCTTTCCCACCACACGCTTGGATCGACAGCCTTTCGGAGACGTCGTGGCGGCCTTCAAACGAGTGCTGGCTGCTGTCAGACCTCAGGATCTCTATCTGCCGTTTGCACACGATGTCCACAGCGACCATAGAGTCGCCTTCCGAGCCGCTTTCAGCTGCACGAAACGGTTTCGCAGCCCTTTCCTCGAGCGCGTCTTGATGATGGAGACTCTCAGCGAGACAGATTGCGCCCCGCCCTTCGCTGCGGAGACTTTCCGACCCAACGTTTTTGTCGATATCAGCGCTCAGATATCGCGCAAGCAAGAGATTCTGCAGATCTATGCCTCTGAATTGGGACTCCACCCGTTTCCCCGTTCGCTAGCCAATGTCAAAGCTCTGGCGCACGTGCGTGGGGCGACCAGCAACGTCCCGTATGCCGAGGCGTTCATGCTACTCCGGGAGGTCCGATGAAACGCACGATCTGCGTCTTTACCGGCACCCGCGCCGAATTCGGTCTATTGAGAAATGTGCTCTCGCTGTTGAAGCAGAACCCCCAGGTCGACACGCAATTGTTGGTCAGCGGCATGCACCTCGCACCCGAGTTCGGGCTGACCTTTCGCGAGATCGAGGAGCACGGCTTCAAGATCGACGAACGAGTCGAGATGCTGGTCAGCTCGGACACCCCGGTCGGGATCTGCAAGTCGATGGGCCTGGGCCTGATCGGCCTGTCCGAGGCACTCCAGCGGTTGACCCCTGACCTGCTCGTTGTGCTGGGGGATCGATACGAGGCTCTGTGCGTCGCCACCTGCGCCACCATCTTGCGGATCCCGATCGCCCATCTGTTCGGGGGAGAAGCCACGCACGGCCTGATCGACGAGCCCATCCGGCATAGCATTACCAAAATGAGCCACCTGCACTTCACCAGTACCGAGACCTACCGACGCCGCGTCATTCAGCTCGGCGAAGACCCGCGACGCGTGTTTTGTGTGGGGGCGCTTGGAGTCGAGAACGCGCAGGTCAACGAGATGATCCCCCGGGAACAGCTGGAGGCGGACCTGGGCTTCTCGCTCGCCAGGCCCTTCGCTCTGGTCACCATGCATCCGGTCACGCTGCAGGCAGGGGCTTCGGCGAAGCAGTGTGCAGAGCTTCTCGGGGCACTGGCTGCGCTGTCGCTCCCGGGGGTTTTCACCAGCGCGAATGCCGACACAGAAGGACGCATCATCAACGACCAGATTCACGACTACGTCAGCAGTCAGCCGGAGCGAGGGGTCTTGCACACGTCCTTGGGGTACCGACGCTACCTCAGCACACTCGCGTATGCGAGCGTTGTGGTGGGGAATTCATCAAGCGGACTTGTGGAGGCGCCGGCCCTGCGTGTCCCAACTGTAGACATCGGCTTGCGCCAAGCAGGCCGGGTCCGGCCGTCGAGCGTGGTCCATTGCAAGGCCGACAAGGACTCGATCCGGGCCGCCCTCGAAAAGGCACTCTCGACGCCCTTCCGCGCAGCATGCGCGGAGATGAACAACCCCTATGAAGGGACCCACCCGTCGCAGGCGATCCACGATGCGTTGGTCAACGCCAACCTGGAGCAGATCGTGCTGAAGAGCTTCTATGATGTGGGCTTCGACCTGCCTCATGGTCTTTGACATTGAGCCACCCGCACCGCCCCTCAGCAAGCGACTCCCCGACTCGAAATCGCGAGCTCACGCTCAGCGCAGAGCTTGAGATAGAGCGGAGCTTGCGCTAACTTGAGCGGCTCTCAGTGCATCGGAACACCATGTCGAGCTTGTGGAACAGGATCCAGAGTCAGGGCAAGAAGCTTGTTCGTCAAGGCGAAGGCATGGTCCGCTGGCTGCAACGCGAGCAGGCGTTCCGGCGGTTCCTGACGAATTCACCACGCGTGCCCTCGTCTCGCGGACAGCCGATCTGTTTCGTCGTCCAGCCCTGGGTGGCTACACCCGTCCCCTGGTTCGTACTGAGCCTGGCGCTAGCGGTACGACAGCGGGGGCAGGCAGTTCAGGTACTCTGGGACGACACGGGGTTCAATGCCTGGCGCCCCCTGGAAATGCTGCAACAGCGCAGTATCGGCGCAGTCCTGAGGGCCTCAGACATCGACTACCTCCGACTGAGCCAGATCAGCGGGGACGGGACGGCTGGCTTGAGCGACGACGAGCTGGAATCTGCCTCGCGCCTCAACGCGCAGTGGCGCCTCCGGGGAGAGGTGCTGCCCGAAGCCAGCTTGACCCGCCAGGAGCAGATCCGACGGGCCCTGCGGGACACGTCGCGTCACCTGTGGCAGTTCCTGACCCGTACCCCGCCGCGTGCCCTTGTCGTCGGTGGCGGCATCTTCGGTTCGAGCGGGCTGATCGTGCGCCTGGCACAGAAGGCGGGCGTGCGGGTCACGACCTTCGACAGCGGCAAGGGCACCATCCTGATGGCCCACCAGGGCGTCGCCGCACATCTCGGGGATATCCCCGCAGCTTGCGCCCGGCTCGAGGAGAAGGACGTACCGCGCGCGCTGAACAAGGCGGAGGCAGAGCTTCGACGGCGGGCCGCGGGCCGCAAGGGTCAGGACTCGTTCGCCTACCAGACCACAGCCGCAGGGGTTGTGCATGACGACCCCGTCGGCGTACTGATGCCACTCAACCAGAGCTACGACAGCGCAGCCCTCGGCCGGCACACGATCTTCGAGAGCCAGTTGGAGTGCGTCGTCGAAACGGCAGGCTGGGTCCTCGAGCAGACCGAACATACGATCACGGTCCGCCGGCATCCTGTCGAGCGTCTTGCAGGAATGAGTAGCACCGAAGATTACGGTGGGGTCCTGCGCTCCCGCTTCGGGATGCATCCGCGCCTGCGCTACCTCGACTCGAATGCAGATGTCAACACATACGATCTGCTGCGTCGTTCCGAGGTTGTCGTGCCCTATGTGACCACTGTGGGCGTCGAGGCCCTGTGGCTCGGAAAGCCCGTGGTCACCGAGGGGGACAGCTACTACGCGCGCATGGGGTTGGCCTGGCAGGGAACAAGCCGCACGGAGTACTTCGGCCTGCTCGAAGAGGCGCTCGCCGGCAGGCTACTCGTCGACGAGGAGCGACGTCGGCGCGCCGGTGTGTGCTACTACATGTCGCAGTGTTGCAACTGGCATAGAACCCATTTCACGCCCGCGTCCGAGGATTTCGACCGCTGGGTGGCCGACGCCCCTGAAGAAGTGTGGGCCCTCCCGGAGGTCATCCGCATGTGCCGGGCCATCGAGACCGGCGAGCCCCTCTGCTGGCTGAACCACCAGTGGCAGACGGAAGCAGGGGACTAGCACATGCCTGTCGACATGGACCACGCATTCGGCATCGGAGGCGTTTTCTCCCTCGCTACGCGGGTACCGCTCTCCGGCTTGGAGCAACGCCTGTACCGCGCGCTGCGCAGATGGGGAATCGAGAGTCGGGCGTTCCGCGTCCGCGCCGTGCAACAGCAATTCCTCGAGCACAGCAGCTGCGCTCAAGGCGTGCAGGTCGGCCTGCACGCGTGGTGCGCCAACCCCGGCGACCGATCCCGCGTACGCCTGGGTGCGCGTACGGTGTGTCGGGGATTGTTGCGTTCTGAAGGCTACGGACCCGGACGTCTGGAGATCGGTTCGGATGTGTATGTCGGCGACGACTGCATCCTCAGCTGCGCGGAGCATATCCGCATCGGTGCGGGTACGATGCTCGCCCATGGCGTGCAGGTCTTCGACAACAACTCTCATCCCGTGGGACGCACCGACCGGGAGCGCGACTACCGCATCGTACAAGGGCGAGAAGCTGGACCGCGTCCTGAGATCGCACGAGCCCCAGTGCTCGTCGGCGCGGGCTGTTGGATCGGGGTCAACGCCATCATCCTCAAAGGCGTCTCGATCGGCGAAGGCGCCGTCGTCGCAGCCGGAGCTGTCGTCACAGCCGATGTTGCCGCCTACACTGTCGTCGCGGGCAATCCTGCGCGCCGCATCGCTGAGGCACCGAAGTAACCTACATGCGCTGGTCCAGGTGCCGGGCCGCTGCCTTGTGGTGGAATTCAGGCACAACAGCCTGGATGCGCTGCGCCATCACGGTCTTGCCTGGCGCGCGCTCGGGGTCTTCCAGCCAGGCGTCGAGATCGCTGAGCAAAGCGTCGAGTTTCGCGGGATCGGCAGGTTGGTAGCGGATCGCTTGGAGCGCCGTGAATCCTGCGGCCTCTACCCGCTCCCCCCGGCTTACGAATTCTTCACAGGGTTTCTCTCCGCTGGTGTTCAGCCTTGTCAAGAGCAGGGGGTAGTATCCCTCTTCGGTGTCTTTTGCCAGCTGGCTGCAGGCCTTCGCTTCGCTCTCGTAGATGCGGGGCTTCCAATCGAAGTGCGCGAGCACTTCGCGGGCGAGAGTCTCCAGATCGACCAGGTCGTTCTGGGCATCAAGGCGGGGAATCAGAAGATGCTGGGGCTTTCCGATACATGCGGCGAGCACACAGATCTGGCCTGCCTCCTGCAGGCTCACAAAATAACGCCGTACCCCCCGCGGAGCGGCGAGCGGCTGGCGCTTTTCGAGGCGCCGCAAGAAGGCATGAGGCAGGCTTCCGTCTGAGAAGGCCACGTTGGCAAAGCGCGCCGAGGTCGCGTGCTGGAGCTTGTACCTCTCGGCAAAGATCACGTGCTCCATCAGGCGCTTGGAGGCGCCCATGAAGTTGGCCGGATTGGCGGCCTTGTCCGTAGAAACCGAGAAATAGCGAGAGCCTGGTGTGCTCTCTTTGAGCCAGCCGAGCAGCCGAGCCTGCTTGCGGATGTTCGTGTCGAAGAGCTGCAACAGCGAATAGATGTCCTTCTCCGAACGCACATGCTTCAACGCCGCGAAATTCAGAACGTAGTGGTAGGGACCGTTTTCACGCAGAAAACGCCGCATCACGAGCGATCCAAAATCAATCGGCAATGTCCTCAGGTCAGGCACGCGGACCTGCTGGCTACGTAGATCCCGCACCACCTCGGCGAGACCGTTTTCATTCTGATCGACGATGTGCAGCGCGGCGAGATCGAAGCGCGCGAGGAGCTTGACCGTTTCCAGACCGATACTGCCTGCCCCTCCGATGGCCAGGACCCTGCTGCTTTCCAGGGCAGCCGTCAGCGCTGGACGGTGGGACTCGAGATCGGGCGCGAACAGGTCCGTCTGTCTGCGTGTGGCGAGACTGGACAAGGCTTCGATCAACATGCTCGATCCGACTCCTTGGGACCGCTCTGGTCCATGAAATCCCCGATGGCCCGCAGAACCCTGGCCTGGCTGGCCTCCGTCAGGCTGACGCTGCAGGGAAGACTGAGGCAACGTGCGTGGAGCTGGTCTGCCACCTCCAGCCTGTATGCCTGGTGGTCGCGGTGGGGAGGCAGGCGATGGTTGGGCCGCCACAAAGGACGCACCTGGATCTGCCGCGCTGCGAAGAAGCGTTGCAGAGGACGGCTGAGCTCGCTGGGAAAAGCCGCGGTATACAGCCAGCAATTCGAGCTCGCCCAGGCGGCCTCTCGAGGGATCTCGCAGCCGGGCAGTTGAGCAAGCACCTGATCATATCTTGCAGCGAGTTGCCGCTTGGCCGCAATGAACCCGTCAAGCAGCTCGAGCTGGGCCGTGCCGAGGGCTGCCAGCACATTGGTCTGCCGGTAGTTGTAGCCGATCTCATTGTGCACGAACTCAATCGGATCATCCTTGGCCTGCGTGGTCAGATATTTGGCCTTCGCCGCCCAGGCCGGATTGTCGGTCAGCAACATCCCGCCTCCCCCAGCCGTGACGATCTTGTTGCCGTTGAAACTGAAGCAGGCGGCGTCGCCCAACGATCCGACGGCGCGTCCCCTGTAGGTCGATCCCAGCGCCTCAGACGCGTCCTCGATCACGCTCAACTCGAAGCGCCGGGCCACCTCGACAAGCGGGTCCATGTCGCAGGGATGTCCAAGGATGTGTACGGGCACAATCGCGCGCACCCGTCTTCCACTGCCTTTGTTGTACAGAGCGCCGTTCTTCCAGGCGCACTCCTGACTGAGGAAGTCGTGGACCTTCTGGGGATCCATCTGCCAGTACTCGGGCTCGGCGTCCATGAATACCGGCCAGGCCCCGACGTAGCGGATGGCGTTGGTAGGCGCCACAAACGTCAGGGTCGAGACCAGGACTTCGTCCTCCGGCTCGACGCCCGCGATCAGCAAAGCTATGTGCAAAGCTGCGGTTCCGTTGACGGTGGCCACCGCGTACCGCGTGCCGACACGCGCTGCCAACTCGTCTTCAAAGCGAGTGACAAACGAGCCGACCGACGACACCCACCCGGTGTCCAGGCACTCTTTGACATAGGCCCATTCATTGCCCCGCAGACAGGGCTCCGAGAGAGGGATGAATGCACCCCCGGCCTCGTCAGTCTGGTGTGCATCGCTCATGGCGTTGCCACTCCCCGCGCCCGGGCCAACTCTTTTGGCAGGCCGACGTCGATCCAGTCTCTCCCCACTCCGAACGCTCCAACCGGTTCATCGCAGCGCAAACAATCGTCGATCAGCGAAGTGATCGCGAAACGGGTTTCCGCCGGAATGCGCCGGATTGTCTCCGGCGAGACGACATAGATCCCGGCGTTGGCCTGCCACATGTTTGTGGGCTTCTCTTCGAGTGTCCGGACCCGGTCCCCTTCCGTCTCGACCACACCGTAGGGCACAGTATGGACATACTCGGTGGTCCCGATCGTGACCGCAAAACCGCCTGCTTGATGAAATGCCAACATGCCCCCCGCATCGAACTGGGTGATGACATCACCATTCAAGACGATGACCGGCTGGTCGGGAGACTCGGGGAGCAGAGAAAGCGCTCCACCCGTGCCGAGGGGCTCTTGCTCACGGAGGTACTCGATACGGCAGCCGTGGCCCCCGCCGTCGCCAAAGTACTCCTCGATCGTGCGCGACAGATAGTGCACAGCGATGAAGATGCGCTGGACTCCGGAACCGACCAGGTGCAGGACGATCCTCTCCAGGAGAGGGCGGCCGGCAACCTTGAGCATCGGCTTGGGCACGGCATCGGTCAGCGGACGCAACCGCTCCCCCCTGCCTCCAGCCATCACAACTGCCCAGTTGCCTCGCTTCGCAGAGCCTATGATCTCGTGCAGAAGGTGCATACCGACCAGACGCCTGTCCGCATCGACGATGGGGATCTGCTTGAGCGTCCGCGCCCGCATCAAGTCGAGGACATCCGCGCGGCTGACGTCTCTGGTCACCACGCAGCAGTTGCGGTGGATGAATGCGTGGATCGGTGTGGCCAAGGTAGCTCCGCCCAACAGAGCGCGCCGGATGTCCCCATCGGTCACAGTACCGACCAAAGCCCCCGAGCTATCCACCACGAGCGCAATCTCGACGGCTCCGTCGTTGATGGCGCTCATAGCGGTATGGATGGAAGCCTGGGGAGAGATACGGATAGCGTCGAGACTCTTCATGAACCCTCCGCAGCGACCTGCGAGACCGGACGCGGCCTGGCGGGCACGCCGACAACCGTGACACCGGCGGGGACATCGCGGGTCACCAAAGCTCCAGCTCCCACGACTGCTCCTGCGCCTATCGTCAGGTACTGCAGCACCGTGGCGCCCGTTCCGAGCAGACAAGAATCCTGGATGGTGACACCTCCGGAAATGTTGCAGCCAGGATTGATCACGCAGCCATTGGCAATCGAACAATCATGACCAACCGTACAGCTAAGGTTGAGATAGTTGAACGATCCGACCGCGATATCGGTCGTCAACACATTCCCCGCACAAATGATGTTGCCACTCCCCAACGTGGTCCGCTCGCGGTCGAACACTACGTTGGGATGAATGAGATTCGGGAACTCGAGATTCTCGAGCGCTGCGAGCTTTCCACGGACCTTATTCAGTACCGAAGGTGAACCCACCCCTATCGCGACGGCCACACGCATCGTTTGCAGATCATCGTCGGTCCACCTCACCTGATACTTGCCAACCTGGCGGCCCACAGCACCGGAATCACTCTCAACGAAACCCAACAGATTCCAACAGTGCGACACACGGTTGATTTCCTCAATCAGAAACGCAACTTCGCGCGCCAGCCCACCAGCACCGAGAATCACAATGTCTTTCATTCTCCCCCCTTGCAGACCGGATTCCCGCGGACATGATGTACTGCCTCGCCCTCGGGTATCAGTCGAGGTCTTCACGCCGCAAAATGGATCCGCTCAAGAAATCGCACCGCAAACGCTTGCCAAGTACTTGCGAAAGGCACTCCGCGGGAATGCCTGTACCCGGGCGAAGGCAAACAACGTCTTCAGGACGGAGAAGCGTGCCCTTCTTCAAGTCACGAGCAGCGTGCACGCTTCTACGTACGACGGCCGCCGTATCCTCCTCTGAAGGCTGGCGCCGTTTCTCGCCACGGCCCAGAGCCTTTTCTGTCTCACGCACCGCGGTGACCCATTCTTTCAGCTCAGTAGGGCTGAGAGAAGCAGCGTGATCCGGCCCGGGCAGAGACTTGTCGAGGGTGAAGTGCTTCTCGAGCAGATCCGCTCCGCGCGCCACGGCCGCCACCGACACATAGACCCCCAGCGTATGGTCAGACCAGCCGGTAGGCACAGCGAAAGCGGCGCGCATCGTGTCGATGGCCCGGAGGTGACAGTCTGCTGGATCTGCCGGGTAGTTCGAAACACAATGCAAAAGCGCGACCGGCACAGGTCCCGCGCCCTCGATGACTTCCAGGGCGGTCGCCACCTCGTGCAACGCCGACATGCCCGTAGACAGCAGGATCGGCAGGCCCTGTCGGGCCGCGTGACGTAGCAGTCGGTGGTGGGTCACCTCTCCCGACGCGATCTTCAGGGCGGGCACACCCAGCTCCTTCAGCAGATCGACACTGGGCTCATCGAAGGGCGTCGAAAGGAACAGGATCGAACGCTCTTCACAATGCCGGGCGAGACGACGATGCGCCGCTTCGTCAAGTTGCAAGCGACGGACCATGTCAAGCTGAGACTCTTCGATGCCCGTGTTCCTCGTCTGGTAGGCCGCTTGCCTCGCGCTGCGGCCCACGACACGCTCTGCCTCGAAGGATTGGAATTTGACGGCGTCGGCCCCCGCCTCGGCCGCAGCGTCGACCAGGCGCAGGGCGTGGTCCAATCCTCCGTTATGGTTCACCCCGGCTTCCGCAATCAAGAAACAGGGGTTCCCCGGGCCGACGACATGGCCCCCGAAGCTGACCGGAGCGGAGACTCCGGGCAGCAAGGCCTCGGCGCAACGCAGGTCGGCAGCCACGTCGATGTCCACCGAGCGCTCTTCGGGCATGAGATAGCCCCGAGTCTCTGCCGTCAGGAAAGACTTCTCGGCACGTAGGACACCGGGCACGATGACGTAGATCGCGCCGTTGGGACGATACGTCGGGCTCGACTCTTGTCGCCGGGTCGGAAGCCTGGCAGTGACCGGAGCCAGCCGACCGGTCTGCTGCAAGCTGTAACTCCATTCGATGGGGTGGCCCTGCCGGCAGACAGAAAGCACCGACGCACGGGTCTTGCGGTGCAGCTGGACCGCCTCCACGACGTCGGCCGCGGTTGTGAGGGGGCTGGTCGGCTGCAGCAACACCAGCAGGTCCGCCGCATATCCCAGATCGTTCACCGCCTCCAACCCATGCAGCGCGACCTCTACCGTAGATGCGGTGTCTGAGGCCAGCTCCGAGGGTCGCATGAAGGGCACCTCAGCTCCCCAACAGCGCGCCACCGCCGCAAGTCCGGGATCTTCGGTGGAGACCACAACTCGCCCCGACCCAAGCAAACGCGCAGCCGCGCGAGCCGTGCGTACAGCGCGGCCCAGCAATGGGATCCCGCCCACGGTTTTCGAGTTCTTGCCCGGAAGTCCCTTGGACCCAGCCCGCGCCGGAATCAGGAAAAGTAGCTTCATGCCAGTATCCGCCCTCTCAGCATCGGAGCGCATGCCCGAAGGGAAGTTTCGCTGCCAAGCGTATCCTAGCCGCCCTCACCGGCGTCCTCAAACCCCGAATCCCGATCGGCGCCCTTCTGCCGAACTGGCCTGCAGAGTACATGCGCCAGGACAGATCAACCCTTGGCCGCGATTCCTCGTCAACGGCCACGAGAATCTGAGCCACTTTGGCCATGATCTTGATCTGACGTGCACTTGCGTCTCCTGGTCCTCTTTGCCATTTCGGATCCGCATCTATTGACTTCGAAAATCATGGGATTTCCATCCCGACTGAGGCCCCACGCTCAATAGCCCCTCCCTACCCCCAGGGCTGCCGCTCCCGCAGCACCTGGACCGCGACCTCCCCGCTGTCCATGACGCCGTCTGCCGCATCCGCGATCTGCCACGCCATCTTCGCCCCAAACAACGGCTGCGACTCGACGAACACACAACGCAGCTCCCCCGGCTCGAAACCACACTGCGCCTGGACCGCTTCGAGCAGCTGCAGCTGATGCAGGTGGCCATCGCCGAAATTCCAGCCGAGCACCATCCCCGCCACCAACTCACCATCGACGTAGGTGTACTGTTCCATCTCGGGCGCGGCCTTCGGCAGCAACTCGACCAATGCCCGGCCCTGCAAGTGCATCGCCCGGAACGCGGGCAGCTTGCTCAGCAGGCCGACGATGCGGGCCTCGTCGTAGAACCTCTCGAGCTGCCTCGGCACCCAATCCGCGGCCTTCTGCAAACGCTCGAGCCGCCTCCAACTCTCCCCGCGGAACAGCCAGACGCTGTACGGCCAGTTGCCGGCGTAGTAGCGCATCGAACACAGGAACGACACGCCACGGGGCCAGAAGTTCCCCAACAGCGGGATCGCCACCAACACCACCAGCAGAAAGCCCGCCAGCCACGGCGCGTCGAGCTGCGTGAAGCTCGCCCCGGCATGGTGGCCGAACAGAAACAGACCGCCGTAGACGACATGCACATTCCACTCGATCGGCACCGCCATCGGGAAGTTGCTGGTGATGTAGGTGTGGAAGCCGAGCATCAGCGCCAGCCCCAACCAGGTCGCCCAGCCCCCGCCGCCGAAGGCCAGCAGCACGGGGAACCCCAGCTCGAGGACGGTCCCCATGTGCGCCATGCGGCGCGCCAGTGCGGAGGGCCGCAGATCGTCAGGGTAGCTGCGGTACATCCGTGTCCGCAGCCAACGAAACGGCGTGCTGGGGCTGTTGCTGGTCATCACGCAGACGGCCGTCGGGAAATGGTGCGTCAGCTTGGACACTCCCGCCCAGCCCCAGATGGCCAACTGCACTGCCTGCGCCCCAGCGAGCCAGGCATCGGCGAACAGGAAGCAGACCAGGATGGCGCCGTAGTGCTCAGCCCGTGCCGCGAGA
Organism: Planctomycetota bacterium; assembly: GCA_029260765.1. GTDB lineage: Bacteria > Planctomycetota > J058 > JAJDCP01 > JAJDCP01 > JAJDCP01. Next base: position 45,674 of record JAJDCP010000024.1, on the reverse strand, counting down.
AAGATCGTCTTGTCACTCAGCCCGAGGCAGCCGAGCAGAACCACACAGGGCGCGAACATCACACTCGTCAGCGTCGGCGACAGCAGGAGCCGCAGCAGGAAGAACACGAAAGCCCCATACAGGGCAGCCTCGATGACCGTTCGCCGGTTTCCACCCAGCAAGGGGAAGCCGCGCACAAACGGTAGCTTGGTGGTCCCCGGCCAGGCGAAGTGCAGGCAGGCCGCGAAGGGGGGCCAATAGCGGGCTGTGAGAGGACCACTGGCACAGCCGAGCCCGACGACCTCGAACAGCAGGCTCCAGACCACGGCTTTCTGATACGCGACCGGCTCAAAACACCAGCCGGTGATGGTCGTGACGTCGCCCAGACCGGGGCTGAAGGAGCAGAAAAAGCACCACACCCCGACGAATGCCAGGACCTTGAGCAGGTACAGGAAGTAGACACCATAGGGCGCGCCGTAGCCTTGCACCGCCCAGGCCTGGCACGCCTGCTTCAGCCGATCCTGCCAGGGGAGGTTCCGCCAGACCAACGGATCGTAGGGCGGAGGCGCAGGTTTCAGCCACCCCATGCAGGGCCTCCTCCCGCTTCGATGCGGGCCCTCAAAACCCCTCCCCTGCCAGACCGACAGCCTGGCCCGCGGCGGCCGTTCCCGGCTCCAACACCAACAGCCGCACGCGTCCGCTTGCCACCAGCCGCTCTTTGTCGTCTCGCACCTCGGCCTGCCAGACCTGTGAGCGCCGGCCCCGGCTGAGCGGCTGCGCCGTACAGCGCAGCGTCCCCTCGCGGACGGCCTTCAAGAAGGCGGTGCTGTTCTCGACACCGACGGTGGTGCGGCCCTCAGCCATCACGCTCAGCGCGGCGCCGGTGCTGCAGACGCTCTCGATCATGCCGGCGTAGACTCCTCCGTGTACCAGGCCATACGGTTGGCGGTGGCAGTCGGCGACCTCGAGCTCGGCCACCAAGCGATCGGGCACGGCCGCGACGAAGCGTAGTCCCATCACGCGGTTGTAGCCGCCCAGGATCGCATTGATGCGCTCGACCACATCGTCGGGAAAGCTCTGCATCGCCAGCTCCGGTAGGGGGGTTGAGACCACTGTAGAGCATGCCCGATTCGGCGGCAATCAGAACGGACCACGCTGCTTAGAAAGTAAGGAAATGCTTGCATCCTGCCCGCTGCTGGGCGAGAAAGACCGGATGGCGTACGGCAGCACATACTGGAGCGGACTCTTCGAGCAACTGCTGGCAGAACAGCCGGCGCACCTCTGGCGCGACCACAGCGACAGCATCAATGCGGCCCTGGTCGCACGCTGGCTCCCGGAATCCTGCCGCGATCTGCTCAAGACCGACCTGTTTGATGAAGTTTTCGGCAAGGGGCTGCTGCCAGCCCTACGCACACGCGCCGACAGACTTGTCGGCCTCGATGTCTCGCCACGGATCGCACATGCCGCGCAAAGCCGCCATGCAGGGATCGAGGTGCTGGTGGCCGACGTCTGCGCGCTGCCCTTTGCAGACGGCAGCTTTGATGCGGTCATCTCCAACTCGACCCTCGACCACTTCGAGAGCGAAGCCCTGCTGCTGCAAGGGCTGGCCGAGCTGGCAAGAGTCGTGCGGCCTGGTGGGAGACTGCTGGTCACCCTCGACAACGCCTCACACCCCATTGTCGCCCTGCGCAACCACCTGCCCTATCCCTTGCTGCAGCGCTTGGGTCTGGTCCCGTACTTCGTCGGCCGCACCTTAAACCTGGAGCAGCTACAGGCCGAGTTGCGCGGCCTCGGGTTGCGGGTGCTCGAGGGCGACTACATCCTGCACTGCCCCCGCGTGGCCTGCATCCCCCTGACCAGGGCGGCCCAGGCCGCCCCTGGGAGCTGGCAGCGACGGTTGCTTGCCGGCCTGCGCGGCTTCGAAGAGCTGGCCAGGCTGCCGACGCGTCGCTGGACCGGCCATTTTGCGTGTGCCTTGGCTGAGAAGCCCTATTGAACCGCGCTCCGGAAGAGACTGTCTCAGGGAACGTCTGGAGGCATGCGATTGATCCCGGAGGGGCAATCCCGGGTCCTTGATGCTCGATGGAAAGGACCGACTTTTCTTCTTGTAGGGGAGGGGTTTACCCCCTCCCGAAGGGAGCGAAGCGTCCGAGTCCGCGAGGAGGGCGGGGGTAAACCCCGCCCCTACATGAGGATCCAAAACAATCCATCGGTGAAATCGCGTTCCGTGAGACAGCCTCCGGAACCACCCCCCTACGCCAGCGGCAGCCGCACCAGGAACTCACTGCCCACCTCGGGGCGGCTCCAGACCTTGATGTCCCCCTTGTGCTGGACAGCGATCTGGTAGGCGATGTAGAGCCCCAACCCGGTGCCTTCGCCCGGCTCTTTGGTGGTGAAGAAGGGCTCGAAAATGTGCGGCAGGTTCTCGCCCGCGATCCCCTGGCCGTTGTCGCGCACCAACACCTCGACGTTGGCGCCGTGCACCCTGGACTCGACCGACAGGGTGCCCCCTTCGGGCATCGCCTGGGCCGCGTTCTGCGCCAGGATCACGAAGATCTGCTCGAGGCGGTTGGCGTCCATGACCACCTGCGGATCGTCGCTGCCCAGTTTGAGACGAAGCTCGATGCCGCGCGTCAGGAAGTCGTGCTGCAACAGCGACACGACACCGCGCACCACCTTGTTGAGAGGTTGCGCCTCAAAGGTACCGCTCGACTTGCGCGTGAAGCTGAGCATGTCCTTGACCGTCTTGCGACACCGCCGGCTGGCCTTCTCGATCGCATCGATCTCGGCTCGCAGTTCCTCTGTCGGGAGCTGACGGCGTAACAGCTGCGCATAGCCGAGAATCGTATTCAGGGGCGTATTGAGCTCATGGGCAATACCGGCAGCCAGCTGGCCGACGGTAGCGAGCTTCTCCGATTGCACCAGATAAGCCTGACTCCGTTTCAGGTCGAACAACGCGCGGTCGAGCTCGCGTTGCTTCTGTTGATAGGCCGCCTCGATCTGGCGCTGTTCGGTGGTGTCTCGCAGGATCCACAACACACTGCCATCCGCCAGTGTTCTGCGCCGCACCTCCAGGCGACGCAGCTCCCCCGACTCCGGACGCAACCAGCCCTCGTAGAGCTCGGGAAGGGTCAGATCGAACAGGCTCCGCCGGCGGGGCTCGAGCTCGCGAACCCGAGCAGCAAGCTCCGTGCCGATCTCCAACTCGAGATCTCCCTCGTCATCCTCGAGGTAGGTCACCTCCAACAAATCTTCATAGCACGCCAGTGTCTCCGGTTCCCGGTGCGTCATTGAGGCACAGCGGGCGCTGTAGAACACCAACTGCCTGTCAGGAGCGAGCACGCAGATGCCCAGGCCGGAATCTTCGGCAATCGCGCGCAACAGCGGGTCCACGGCATGCCTCATAGCTGTGCGCCCGCAGCTCGACTCTAGCTGGCCCTTCCGATGCACGGACACAAAGCCAAGAGTACGGTCCACCACGCAGGTTGACGGTCGACCCTGCCTGCGCTACACTACTTCGTTTTTCACTATTGAGGATGGATGTGGGCAGGATCCCCGACGACGTAATTGAAGCGGTGCGCGCCGCGGCCGACGTTGTCGACCTCGTGTCTGAGCGCGTTGAGCTCAAGGGGTCTGGGGATAATCTAAAAGGGCTGTGCCCGTTCCACAACGAAAAAACTCCGTCTTTCAATGTCAACCGCCAACGCGGCAGCTTCTATTGCTTCGGCTGCCAGACTGGCGGTGACGCCTTTGGCTGGTTGATGAAGGTCGACGGCCTCAACTACCCTGAAGCCGTCCGCCGCCTGGGCGAGCGCTACGGGATCAATATCCAGGACGATCCTGGTCAGGACAACCGCGCGCAGGTGTTGCGCGCCAACCAGGTGGCCATGCGCTTCTACAGTGAAATCCTGCATCGTTCCAAACGGGGCGCCGACGGGCGCGACTACCTGAGGCGGCGGAACATCCACGGCAAGCTGGCGGTCCACTTCAACCTCGGCTACGCGCCTGGCGGTCAGGCCCTGCGCCATCGTCTGCAGCGTGAAGAGGTGCCCTCTGAGATCGCCCTCGAAGCAGGGCTGCTGCGCAAGGACAAGCGGGGCCAGCTGGTCGATTGGTTCCGCGAGCGTGTCATTTTTCCCATCTTCAACCCGTCGAAGAAAGTGTTGGGATTCGGGGCACGCACGCTGGGGGACGCGGTCCCCAAGTACCTCAACACTCCGGAGTCGCCTCTGTTCAGCAAGCGCCGGAACCTCTACGGAATCCACTTGCTGAGCGCCGCGCAACGCCAGGAACCCGTCTTGGTGGTCGAGGGCTACACCGACGTCATCCTCTGCCACCACCACGGTTTCGAGCGCACAGTTGCCGGCCTGGGAACCGCATTCACTGCCGAGCAGGGCAAGCTGCTACGTCGTTTCGGCAAGGCTGCGGTCCTTTTGTACGACGCAGATGACGCGGGTCTCAAGGCTGCCGAGAAGAGCGCACGTATACTTGAAGATCTGGAAATCAGCGTCGCGGTCGCAACCCTTGAAGATGGGCTTGATCCCTGTGACACTCTGTCTCAGCGGGGTCCCGACGCGCTGCGTCAGCGGCTTGAGGAGGCGACGCCGATCCTCGACTTCAAGGCGCGGCGCGTGCTGGGGCAGCCTGCGGCCACCTCAGGAAGAGAGAAGAATCCCGAAGCGGCCCGGGAATTGCTGGAGTTGGTGCGCGGCGAAACCGACCCCTTGCGTAGGGCGAGCAAGCTGCACGAAGTCTCGGAATGGACGGGGTTCGAGGAAAAAACCCTGCGCGAGTTCCTTGCCCGACCGGTCAAAAAGCCGATAGTCCGCACCCCGCAGCAACCTGAGCTCGACGCAAAGCTGGTCGAGGCGGACCCCTTCGAAAGGCAATTGATGCTGGCGATCTTGCAGAATCCCGAGGCGCATCCCGAACTGCCGCAATGGCTGGCGCTCGAAGACATCAAGAGCACCGCGGGACACGAGATCCTCCAGGTGCTTCTGTCGAGGCCTGAAGCGACCAGCCTGGAGTCACTCCAAGCCCTGCTACGCGGGCCTCATGCCCAGAGCCTGCTGGCGGAGGCCGCGTTGAACCGCGCGCTGCGCCTGCCGCTCGACGAGATCCGCATGCGCCTCGAGGCGCGCCGCCGCAAACGGCGGTTGAGCGAGATCCAGCGCCGCATGAAACAGGCACGCGAGGCCGACAACAAGACCGCAGAAGACCGCCTGCTGCACGAATACATGGCCCTGAAATCGAACATCCAGACCGAAGACGAACACCAGCAACAGATTGGGGAGTAAGCCTTTGCCTCGCCGCTCCAAAACCAGACATGCGCAACAGAAATCCAAGGCGCCACCAGTGCAGACGCTGGACGCCAAGGAGCCCAAGAAGAATGACGACCTCAGCGCGCTCTTTGAAATTGCCGAGAAACGCGGCTATGTCACCAGCGATCAGCTCGACAAGCACCTGGGAGACGACATCTCGAACTCCAAACGCCTGGAGGAGGTTATGACTTTGCTCAAGGACCGTGGGCTTCGCCTGGTAGCCAAGGCCCCGCCTCCGTCCAAGCGCGAGAAGCGCAAGTCCGGCCGTAAATCCAAATCACGCCGCGAAGAGGGGATGATGGACCGTATCGACGATCCGGTCCGGATGTACCTGACCCAGATGGGCGAGATCCCTCTGCTGAAGCGAGAAGAAGAGCTGGCTCTGGCCAAACAGATCGAGCTGACGCGCTCCCGCTTCCGCAAGCTGATCTTCAGCTCACAAGTCGGTATCCGTGAGGCGGTACGCATCTTTGAAGAGGTCTTGGCCGGAAATCTGGCTTTTGACCGCACGCTGAAGGTGAACTCCGCGATTGAGAATGGCAAGCAGAAAGCGCAGGCCCGCCTACCCGTCAACCTCGACTCTCTCAAGAAGATCCAGGAACGCAACAACCAGCTGCGCCTGGCATACTGCAAGGCCAAAACCGACTCCGACCGCGAAAAGTTGTCGTTGGAGCTGAGCGCCAGCCGCAAGCGCGCGTGCCTGTTGATCGAAGAGCTGCATATCCAGATCAAACCCGTGCGCAAGATCAAAGACCGCCTCGACGAGCTGTATTCGGAGTCGCGGCGCCTGGTGTTGAGCAAGAAACGGCTACGGGATCCGGACAAGCTGGCTGATGTCGATCTGCGCCTGCTCGAGATCCAGGAGCTTGTCAAAGAGCCGCTGCGAGCACCCAACGGGCAGATGTCTTTTTTCAGCCGACATCGCCATATGTCGACGCGTTGCTACCAGTACGAGCAGGCCAAACGCAAGCTGAGCGGCGGCAATCTGCGCTTGGTGGTCAGCATCGCCAAGAAGTACCGCAACCGCGGATTGACCTTCCTCGACCTGATCCAAGAAGGAAACACGGGCTTGATGAAGGCCGTGGAGAAGTACGAATACCGGCGCGGCTTCAAGTTCTCGACCTACGCAACCTGGTGGATCCGCCAGGCCATCACGCGCTCGATCGCCGACCAGGCACGCACGATCCGGATTCCCGTGCACATGATCGAGACCTTGAGCAAGTTGCGTAACGTCGAGAAGAAGCTGGTGCAGAAGCTCGGGCGTGATCCGACACCAGAAGAGATCTCCGAGTCGCTGGGCCTGTCGGTCGAAGAGACACGCCGGGTGATGAAGATCTCCAAGCCGCCGATCTCGCTCGACCGGCCGATCGGGGAATCGGACGACGGCTTCTTCGGAGACTTCATCGAGGACAAGAGCGCTGAATCGCCGGTGACGGCGGCGACGCATGAGATGCTCAAAGACAAGCTCGAGTCGGTACTCGAGACGCTGACTTTCCGCGAACGCGAGATCGTCAAGCTGCGGTATGGCATCGGCGACGGCAACACCTACACCCTCGAAGAGGTGGGACGGATCTTCAAAGTCACGCGTGAGCGCGTGCGGCAGATCGAGGCCAAGGCAGTCCGCAAGCTCCAGCATCCCGTGCGTAGCCGGCTGCTTGAGGGCTTCCTCGAAGAAACGGGCTGACCGCTTGCTGTGGCCCTCCCGACTTTTCTGCTGATCGGAGCCGGCCGTTGTGGGACGACTTCGATCTACCACTACCTGGCCCAACATCCCGACGTCTTCATGAGCGCGGCCAAAGAGCCGGGCTACTTCGCCCTCGCGGGCCAGCGGGGAAAGCTGCGCGGGCCCCACGCCCGCGCTCTGCAGAACCGCTACATCTTTGAGCGCGACGCCTATGAACGGTTGTTCGAGGGCTCGGAGGCCTACCGTGCCGCGGGCGAGGCCTCTCCCCGTTACCTGGACAGCATGTCGGCGGCCTTGCGGGTACGGCGCGTCCTACCTGGAGTCAAGCTCGCAGCGATCCTGCGCCATCCTGTCGAGCGCATCTATCGCTCCTACGTGGCCGCACGCCGCGACGGAATCGAGCCCGAGAGCGATTTCCGTAGTGCCTTGCGCGACGAGCCGCGCCGCACCCGAGAGGGCTGGGGTTGGTTGAGATACGTGTGGCTCGCCAAGGTCGGCAGGGACCTGAAGGTCTGGTTCGACCTGTTCCCGCGCGAAGACATCCGCATCTATCTGTTCGAGGATCTGTGTCACGACCCGCAGGCTCTGATGCGCGATCTCTACGCCCACATCGGCGTCGATCCCAACTTCAGCCCGAACACCGACGTGCACCACAACCCGACAGGCGTGCTGTCCGATGACGCGCTGAGCAGAATCTGGCGGAGTACGTTTGGGCTCAGGCTGCGGCTGCGCCCCTATCTACCCCAACGTCTGCGCGAGCTGGGACAGCGCCTGGTGGAGCGGCGCCAGACGCAGAGACCGGCCCTCGACGCGGCCTTGCGCGCTGATCTGACAGCCCAGCTGCGGCCAGACATCATGCGCCTGCAGCGTTTGATCGGCCGCGACCTGGGACATTGGCTGGCGTGATTGCCCGCTACTTGGGCTCAGGAATCGGCCGCACCAGCAGGCGGTGCTGCGTGCAGGGCTCGAGCTGGAGAGTCCCCGCGAGCTTGAGCTCCTCGACCACGGTCCAGTTGCGGGCGTCTTCGACCACCAGCTCCTGCGGGCACAGGATCGCGCTCTTGAGCTGGCCGGCAGGCTCGACGTCACCGACCCTCAGCCCCGGGCTCTCGGTGACGTACAGGAAGGGAACGGCAGCGTCGGCCAGCAGGGGGAAGCGCCGCAACACCAGGCGTCCTCCGGCAGGCAGCAGAAATCCGCGTGCGCCTCCGTCGTAGAAGGCGGCGTAGCGCAGCTCGGGCTGGCTGTCGCAGCTGAAGACCCAAAGCTCCGAGACCGCAGCTTCGGCCGCAGGGTGTCCCTTGTGGCTGAACGGCAGGACGAACCAGACCGGCGCGCCGGCAGGGTTCTCGAGCTGCAGCTCGAACTCGGCCTCGATCCACGGGGGCTTGCCGTAGCGGAAATCGCTGAGACGCGCGCGCGCCGGCATCAGATGGGTTTCGCGCTCAAGCGCCGGATCGAATCGAGCCGCAACCCACCTCCCTGCTTCTTGAAATCGGTCATGGTCATGTTGTTCTTGTCCGCGCCGCGTTGCACGTTCAGACCCCAGTACTGGTAGTAGTCGACGGCATCCAGGTAGTCCTCATCCTGCATGGCATAGTCCATGTCGCCATCGTTCTCTTCGAGGGCCCGTTCCCAGGCATCCATCAACTTCTTCTTGGCCTCTTTGCGGGTCTCGGCCTCGGCCGGCTCGTTGAACTCGGACATCAGGGCCATATTCATGTCCTTCTCGAGCTTGGGAGGTACGCCGAAGCCGGCGTAGTAGCGCTTGGTTCCCTTGCTGTAGACGTAGAAGGCGTTCTCTCCCTGCCAGGGACTGTCCGGGTGCTTGTTGAGGAAATCGCGCGTGTTGCTGAAGTACACCCAGTCACCCACTTCGAGCTCATCGCGCTTCTTGATCTTCAGACCGCGGGTGTGACGCCGGATCCCCTCATTGATGTTCTCTCCCGCATCTTGCGAGATCATGAGCTTCGGAAACATCTTGTCGAATTCTTTGTCGCCCAGCATTTCGAGCAGCGCCCGGTACAAAACACAGACTGCCGTGGACGCACACTCGAGCCGCGAGGGGCCCTCATCGAAGATGGCTTTCAGCGCCACCGACGGTTTGACCCCCTTCTTGACCTGGAAGACGTAGGGCTTGTTCATCCATTTCCAGTACTTGACGGGCAGGTAGCCCCGCTCGGTCATCTCTTCACGGCTGATGGGGATCGGTCGGGAAGGATAGCGGTCGTGGAAGTTGTAGTTGAGAATCTCGCCGTCGATCTCGGTCTCGACCTTCAGCATCCACTTGGCCGCGGCGTCGCCGTCGGGGCTCATCTGCACCCGAGTCCCACCGAGCCGACTTGGCCTGCCCGGCAGGCGTGCCTGACGCCGCGCCGCCCCCACCAGCTGGGCGACCACCTGGCGCGCGGCCTTTTCAAAGGCCTCGGGCCCGCTGCCTATGCGCACGGACAATTGCAGACGGTCGAAATGGGCGCTGAGTTGCGGGGCCTGCTCCTCGAGCATCTGCAGTGCCCGTTTGAGCACCTGCGCGCCTTGCTGCCTGGCCTGACCCTGCAGCTCGACAGCCCCCAAGCGCACGACGGCCTCGGGCTGGTTGGGCTGCTGCATGAAGCGCTGCTCGACGGCACGCGCCTGGGCCTCGCCGTTGGGCCGCCGCTGTCCGCGCCGCTGCTCGTCGAGATGATCGAGCTCATGGGCCGCCAGCGCCTGCCCCGCTTGGGAGTTGAGCGAAGGAGCGTTCCGGCTCCAGAAGACACTGCCGTCCGCGGCAAAGGCGCGCGCTCCGATGGCGAGGGCGGCCTTGTCGACAGCGGGACCCCGCACAAGCGTCGCCGCGGGCAGGCGTCTCTTCAGAAAGCCCTCGAGCTTCGCCAGAATCGGGCTGGGAAAAGGCTGCTCCTGGCCGTTCTGGCGTAGTTGCTGGACTCCCTTGAGCTCACCGGGGACGACGCTGCGCCGCTCGAGCTTGCGTTGCAGGCTCTGCTGCAGGCTGAGGAAGCGCTCTGGATCCCTGGCTTGGGAGCCACGCGTGCGGGGTGCCGGCCTGCGCGGCGAGGGCCGCGGCGGAACCGGCGGTGGTGGCGGCGCTGGTTGCTCGAAGTTGAGCACGAGCTTTCCGAGCTTGACGGGCACGGCATCTCCCCAGGTGGCTGAGCACTGCATCTTATCTTAATCAACGGAAGCCATCCGCCGAAGCCCCTTCGAATCCCAAGCTTCCTCTGGCAGCCCGCGATGGTTTTCTTTTGGACGACGTTGACGCACACAGCCTTCTGCAGGCATCTTGGCTAGCTGCGGCACCAGGGCAGCTGCCCCGACCAACCCGGAGGACCCGATGGAGCTCTTGAGCGAGCCCGTCCTACAGGAGCGCGCCGAGGCCGTGCTGCGAGCGCTCCTGGAGGAAGAGTTCCCCGACAGGCCGGTGCGCATCAAGGCCGGCAAGCCGTGTTCGGCCTGGTCTCCCGTGCACCGCCGCACGATCTTCTCGGTGGCTTTCCGCAGCCGCGTCTACCGCGAAGCGCGGGCGGTGCTCGCCTCGACGGGGGGCAAGATCCTGGCGATGGAGAGCTGGCAGGAAGACCCCGCCAATTGCCCGGCGTTGCAGGCTGCGCTGGCAGAGCTGCAGCCTCTGGAGCCCCTTGAGATCAGCGGCGAAGCGCTCGCCGGCCTCGAACGCCTGGTACGCCGCGCGCTGCTGGCGGACGTCAAGTTGCCTGCAGACGAGCCGCGACCGCTGCTGTCGGTGTCTCTGGAGCAGGCACGGGATCTCGGCGGACGGCGCATCTGGCTGGGGCGTATCTTTGAGCAGTTGCCCGCAGAGCCCTCAATCCAGCTCGATGCTCGCGACGCCAGCCTGTTTACCTGGAATCTGCCCCATCGCCGCCGCCCGCGCGCAGGGCGGCTGAACGAGGCGCAACTGCTCGAGAAAGCGAACGCGTTCCTGCAACCATCCGCAGACGCGCAGTTCAGCGAAATGCTGCCTCCCGAGCGGGCCGGCGGCTGCTTTCGGGTCATATACGAACGTTTCGTCGATGGATTTGAGGTGGAGGGTGACTTCCTGATGCTGGATATGCATCCTGCGGACGGCCAGCCCATCCGCTTGATCCGAAGCTGGTCAGAGCTCAAGCAAGAGAACGCCGAGGGACCCGATGGCACGTCCTGAGACCTTCCGCTTTGAGCCGCAGGGGGACTACCGCACGCTGGTCGCAGACGTGCCCTTCTTCCGCGCAGGATTGCCCAAGGTGGTGCGCAAGGAAGATGTGCGCAACCAGCATGAGGCCTTGATCCACCCCCTCGCGCGGGCGGCAGACCTGGACCTGGTGTCGACCTCGGGCAGCACCGGTATGCCGTTGCGGTTCTACGAATGCGCGTTCGACCGACAGATCTTCAAGGAATGCTACAACCGCGCATACCTGTTCTTCCCATCGTTGGCGTACAAGGCGGTGACCATCTCCGACTTCGAGTATTCAGACAAAGAGGACGCGCCCTACTCGAGCCTTTCGTATGCCCACCCACGTTTCCAACGCGCCACCCACCACCTGTTCCGCTTTCTATCATCGCGCGACAGCTGTGATGTGCTGACAGAGAGGCTCTGGCGCGAGGCCCCCGGTCTGCTCGAGGGGTATCCGTCGGCCATCTACCTGACCGCACGGATGCTCTTGAAACAGAAGCGGGCGCTCGAGTCGGTCGAGGTGATCAGCCCCTGTGGCGAGTACCTGCGCGACTGTGAGCGGCCGGTCTTGCAAGAGGCCTTCCCCAACGCCATCATCTGCACGCGCTACGGGGCCAACGAGTTGGGGCCGATGGCCTGGGAATGCCCTCTCTGCCGCGAGCACCATTTCAATGCAGACCACTACGCCTTCCATGCCATCGAGGGAGGCAAGCTGGCGATCAGCAAGCGCTACATTTCAGGCTTCCAGCTGGCGCACTACGATGTCGGCGACCGCATCCAACCACTCGGATTGGGGGGCTGCCGCATCGAGTTGCCCACGGTACGGGTGCTCGAGGGGAGACGGGATGACATCCTCGTGGATGCAGCCGGAGAGCCGCTGCCGATCATGCCCTACCAGCTCGGCGACATTCCCGAGCTGATCCAGTGGCAGATCGTGCAGCAGAAGGACCTCTCCCTGACACTGCATGCGATCGTCGAAGAGACCTCGACGGCCTTGGCGAAGACCCTCGAGGAGCGCGTGCGCCGCGACCTGGGCGGTACCGAGCTGCCGCTGGAGGTGCGTTTCGTGCGCAGCATCGATGCCACCAGCAAACTCAAGCGGATCGTGTCTCTGGTCGAGGATGGAGTTCCCTGAGCCGCGGCCTCCCGGTCTACTGCCAGCGCCGCAGCCCGTCGGCGATCAACTGCTCGATCAGGGCCGTGAAGCTCAGACCGTGGACGCGCGCCGCCAGTGGAAGCAGACTCTCGGCGGTCAAGCCGGGCAGGGTGTTGGTCTCGAGCAGGAAGAGCTGATCCTGACAGAGGATGAAGTCGCTGCGGCTGTAGCCTCGACATCCCAGGCTGCGGTGCGCCGCGAGGCCGGCCTTTTGGGCGGCCTCAGCGAGGTCCTCGTGCAAGCGGGCGGGGCAGATCTCGGCGGCCCCGCCGGGGGTGTACTTGGCCTGATAATCAAAAAAGCGGGCGTCGGCAGCTGCGATCTCGACCAGCGGCAGGGCTTCCTCCCCGAGCACGGCGGCCGTGAGCTCGGTGCCGGGCAGGAACTCTTCGACCAGGCAGGTCGCCTCCGAGCCGCAGGCAGCCGCGAGCGCCTCAGGCAGTTGGTCGAGGTCTGCGACCAGGTGGGTCGCCAGGCTGGAACCTCCGGCCCGTGGCTTGACAACCAAGGGCAAGCCGAGCGCTGCGGACAGCGTGCTGGGGTCTGCTGCGCTGGCGCGCTGCCAGAGGCGGGCGCGCGCGACCCTGAGCCCAGCGGCCTGGAAACGCTGCCGCGCTTGCCATTTGTCCATCGCCAGGGCGCTGGCGAGGACGCCCGAGCCCTGATAGGGCAGCCGCAGCATTTCAAGCAAGCCCTGCACGCTGCCGTCTTCGCCTCGGCCCCCGTGCAGGGCGAGAAAGGCGAAGTCCAGCGAGGGCGCGTCGTGCACCAGGCGCCCGAGCTCATGGGCCGGGTCGTAGCGTTTGAGCCGGAATTTCTTGGGGTCGAGGGCGGAGGCGACTTGCGCGGCCGAGCGCAGTGAGACCGCGCGCTCGGGGGACGTGCCGCCTGCCAACAGAGCGAGGCGCACTGCGGGCTCAGGCGTCGGGGATCTGGATCTGATGGATCTTGTTGCCTTCGAGTGACACTCCCTGCTTGAGCTCGGTGCGGGTGTAGGACAACACCCCTTCGGGACGGGTGATCCCTTCCGGGCGGGACTCGGCCTGCGGGCGGACGCCTTCGGCTCCGGGCTGGGCTCCCTCCGCGCGGCTGACTCCCTCGCTGCGGGTGACGCCTTCGGCCTCTGCCCAGCCCGCGTCACCTGGTCCCACGCCTTCTGGACTGGCGTGGGCGACCTGCGGGCTGACGCCTTCAGGGCCTGCGATCCCCTCGGGACCGGCGCTGGCGACCTGCGGGCTGATGCCTTCAGGGCCTGCGATCCCCTCGGGACCGGCGCTGGCGACCTGCGGGCTGACGCCTTCCGGGCCTGCGATCCCCTCGGGACCAGCGCTCGCGACCTGCGGGCTGACGCCCTCAGAACGGGCTACGCCTTCGGAACGCGATACGCCTTCGGAGCGTGGTCTCGTCACACCTTCTGAACGTGGCCTCGTCACACCTTCCGAACGTGGTCTGGTCACACCTTCCGAACGTGGTCTCGTCACACCTTCCGAACGTGGTCTGGTCACGCCTTCTGAGCGCGTTACGCCTTCCGAGCGCGTTACGCCTTCCGAGCGCGTCACACCTTCCGAGCGCGTTACGCCTTCCGAGCGCGTTACGCCTTCCGAGCGCGTCACGCCTTCCGAACGCGATACACCTTCCGAACGCGTCCTTGTCACGCCTTCCGAACGCGTTACGCCTTCAGACCGCGACACGCCTTCTGCACCTGCGCCGGACCATTCGTTCGCCACTTTCCCGCTCCAAGCCAGATGGATCTTCCCATCTATCTTACCCCCAGACCCGGGTTCATCGATAGTCCCGCGCCTGTGGCCGCCGCAGCTTGAGCCCGCTACAATGACAACTGGTGCGCCTGGAGCCCGCGATGCACAGTGCCCTGCCCCCTCCTGGCGACGGGTTGCCGCCCATGCTGATTCCCGAGCCGCCCTCTTCGGCATCCCCGGCTGAGCTCGACAGCTGGCTACAGCAAGTGAGCACACAACTCGTAGCTTCGAAGGCGCCCTTCGCAGACTGTCTGGCACGCTTGTGCCCGGGAATCTTCCGACAGCTGCAGGCGGATGCCGGGCGCCCCGCGCTCTGGCCACTCTGGTCTGACAGCCTCAACTTTGACGAGCTCGCCCAGTTGCCGATCATCGACACCCGGGTCCTGCAGGGTCTCGCCGGGCTGGTCGGACTTCCCCTGCCCGACCTCTCCCATGCCCACGCCGGCCTGCTACACAGCTACGGATACTTGTTCAGCCAGATCGAAACACCGTTCGGATGCAAGCGCGCCCGCTGGGTCAGCCCTGCGATAGAACAGGGCTTCGGCATCCATCGACCCAGCCTGCGCCCTCTGCCCGAAACCGGCAGCCTGCTCACCAACCTCAGCTGGTTCCTCGGCCAGGTCGCCTTGCGTACCTGCCTGCGCCAGCAACGCCGCCTGAAGAGCCTGGAGCCGGACGTGGCTGCGGAGCTGCGTGGGATCGATTTCAGCGCGCTGCGTGTGCAGCGGCTGCGCGAGGAGGTGCAGCTGGCCGATGGCCGCAGGCCCCAGCTGCTGACAGACTTGCTACGGTTTTCCCACGCGCCCGCCGCAGGTCTGGCTGAGACCCTGCTGATCTACAGCGTCGTCGACCCCCCAGAGCCGGTGCGGCTGGTGACCGCTTTCACGGTCGAGCCCAGCTATCTCGCCAGCCTGATCGCCGAGCTGGGTCCGGACCTACCGGTGCGGACGCGCTTCAACGCATTCGTTCCGGGGCTGACTGGGGAGGAGCATCTGGGGCGCCGCGAGCTCTTGCCAGAGACGCGTGTCGGCTAGCGCGGATTCGGCCTAGAACTGCGACGCGAACAGGTAGAGGAAGCCGAACACTGAGCTGGCGGCCAGCAAGCGGATGGAGGCGCCCACGCGGCTGTATTTCGCCGATGAGATGTGCGCGTCGATGAGCACCCCCGACACCACCTCCTTGCGGAAGCCGTCCGCGCCGAGCTGTGCGAACTGCTTCTGGAAGTCTTCGACCTGATCGATCGTGTAGGCCGTGCTGATGGCCGCTGGGTGGAAGTGCTTGCACGTCTCGAGCGCCGGATGCCGCCCCTTACGCCGCAACGGGCGGATGCACAAGAATGCCGAGATACAGCTCAGGACCAGCAGGAAGAGCCACAGCAGAAATGACCCCACGACCGCGTACAACCACCACTCGCCCAGGTGCTCTCCCGGCTTGAACTCGGCGATGTAGGGCTTCAGGGTCGGAATCAACACGCTGGCCAACGCACCGCCAGCAGTCAGCACCACAGCCGCCTTGGCATCCGCAAACCGGATCCATTCGGCGATGGCGTTGTAGGTGTCGATCAGCTCTTCAGGCCGGACCTGCTCCGGCTCCTGGGTGTTCTCCAAGGTCTCACTCTCCGCCATGGCATCCTCCGCAGACGGCGCGTGGAGCGGAATTGTGACGGTTCATGCGCAAGAATGCAAGCAGTGCTAGCCCGCCATGTCCTGCCAACCGGTCACAAAGTCTTCGGCCTTGCCGAACACCTTGACGATGTCCCAGACCTCGCAGACTGTATCGCTGATGCCCTTGATCGGACGGATGTGCGCCTTGATGTAGTCGTGGAACTGGCGCGAATCGGTTCCAACCAGCAGCACCGCCAGGTCGAACTCGCGGGACTGGAAGCCCATCTCCACATCGACCGGCGTGACGCCCCCACCCGGCTTGAGACCGAGCAGCTGCTCGTGCACGGCGCGGTCACGGCCACACTCGACATCACACAACACGACCCCCAAAGACTCGGGGCTGTCGCTGCGGGCGGCCTCGAAAGCGCGGGTACCGCCTTCGACATCGATGAAGCTGAAGCCGTAGAGCGGCCGCACCACGGTCTCCGTCACACCTGGCACGGTGCGCAGGCGGTCGAGGATCAACTCGTCGAGGTCGCGCATCAGCGAGGCGTCCTCCAGGCGCAGCTCGACGGCGTACTCGAAACTGTTGCGCAGCTCCCAGATGGCAGCCGGCCCGAAGGGGCCCTCAAACGCGCTCTCGAGGTTGCGGCACAGGCCGGCCAGGGCGTCTTGTTCACGGCCTGCTTCGATGTCCAGGATCACAAAAACCAGAAACTCTTTCGACATGCTGACACTCTCCTTTGTTGGTGCGCCAAGGATAAAGTCGCAGCGTGCTGGCATCAATCCAGGAACTACCACAAGACCCAGCTATCAAACGCGACCATCTGCAGCATCGGCCCCAGAAACAGGGGCACGCCGAGCAAGAACCACAGGCTGTGGCAGGCCACAGCCAACGCGGGCCGCATCATTCGGCGGAAGCGGTTCCGGCGGCGCAGCTCCCCGTACACCAGCGTCGCCACGCCCTGCAACATGAAGAAGGCGAACCACGCACCGGTCGTGCTTCCCAGAGAAATCAAGACCAGATACTCGTGGCACAGCGCGCTGAACAGAAAGACCGCCAGGATTCCTACGAACGGCCGGCGCATGCCACCCAGAGGACGGAAGATCAGGCGCGTGACCGGACCGTGGAAGGCCATGTTCCAGCGCCGGCTCCAGAAATCGCGCGGCGAGCGGGCCAGAGCTGGGTTGCGGAACACCTCGGCGAAGTCGAGACCCGTCTGCATCATCAACCCGGTCAGCCCGGCGATGCCACTCGGGACCAAAAAGACCAGCGTATAGCTGAAGTAGACCCAACGCAGGATCGCATGCTCGGCGAGGGCGGGCCAGGCTGTGCGCAGTGCCAGCAGCGCGGCCCCCAACGAAGCGACCAGCAGCGCGCGCAGAATCCGTTGCCTGCCTGCGCGGCGGGCTTCTCGGCGCGCCTCCGGCGTGTCGGGCCAGTAGCACTCAGCGTTGGCGAAGTAGACCAGGAAGCGGCCGAAAGTCCTTTGCATCTCCGGGTGGGCGGTGGCCCGGCAAGCGACCTCCCACAAGCGCAAGGCAGCAAGCACCACAAAACAACCGACGAAAAACCGCGCGCTGACCTCATCGGCAGGGATCAACCTGGGGATGGCCAGAGCCCCGGGAAGCAGAACAGCCAAGCCCAGCCAGCGTGTGGCTCCGCGGCGCGTGTGGATCAGCAGCCAAGCCAGCGGCCCCAGGCAAAGGAGCGCGGCGATCGCCACGAACAGCCGCATACCTCCCCCAGCTGACAGGGCCCCCTCGGAACATAGGGCAAGAACGGGGCAGAGAGCAAGCTCAGGCGGCGAAACCCTGGTAGCTGGGCTGGAATCCGGGGAAGACCTGGTCGACGCGGGCATTGTCGAGACGTCGCAACAACACCTCGCTCAACACCGAACGGTAGTCGGTGGTGACCTGCAGATCTCCGGGTCCCTCGAGCTCGCTCAGGCCCGGCCAGCGCCCGTAGACGCGGCCGCCCCGCAGCCCTCCGCCAGCGAGGAACATGCAGCTGGCACGGCCATGGTCGGTGCCGAGGCTGGAGTTCTCATAGACGCGCCGGCCGAACTCTGTCTGCACGACCACGGTCACGTCTTCCCAGCGCGTACCCAGGTCCCGCCGGAAGGCGGCCAGCCCCTCGGCCAACGCGCGCAGGTTGCCGGCCAGCACCGTCTCTTGCCCGAAGTGGCTGTCCCACCCTCCCAGGTCGATACAGCTGATCTCGAGCCCGACCTCGCCATGGATCAAGCGGGCCGTCTGCTGCAGCGAATGGGCGAAGGCCGTCTGTGGATAGTCGACCGCGCTGTTGCTCGGCAGGCTGCCGATGCGCTCCATAGCCTTCAAGGCCCGCTGGCCCGACGCCGCCAGCTCGCCGGATCCAGAGGTATACAAGCTCGCCAGCCCTTGCCGCCAAGCTTCTTCGACCCCCGAGAGCTCCAGGTCGGCCAGATCCGAAATCGCCGCAGCCACCGGCGCTCCGAGCAGTGCCATCGGCACCGCCTCGGCAAACGCCACCACCGCGAAGGCCGAGGTGGCCTCGTCCCGACGGCGTGAGCGCATGTGGCGCGCCAGCCAACCGCCCTGCGCCTGGTCGCCCCCTCGCTCCCAGAAGTCCTGCGCCTCGAAATGCGAGCGGGTCTCGTCCTCGGAGCCGACGGCGCAGACCGGCGCCAACTCACCGTCATGGTACATCGGAGCGAGCGCGGCCAGATCGGGATGCAGGCCGAAGAAACCGTCCAGCTCGAGCTCTTTCTGGCTGGGCTCGGCCAGCCCCAGACCCGGCCGGTGGCGCAGGTAGTCGGGGTCGCCATGGGGAACCAGCAGGTGCAGGCTGTCGGCGCCACCGCGCAGGAAGACGTTGACCAGCACCGGGCGTCGCTCCCTGCCTCCCCCCAGCCAGCGCAACCATCCGCGTCGTGTCAGGCTCATCGCAGGGCTCCTCTCAACAGAATTGGAAGGCAGGACTGGCCAACACCAGTCCGACCAGCTGCGCCGGCTGGGCGGCCACCGTTTCGAGCGCTTTGCGCTCTGCGGGCTGGGGCTGGCGCCCGACCAGCTGCGCGAACAACGGCTCGATCAGGGCGGTCGGCGTGTCCGCCACCTCGGCCTGGCTCTCTCTCAGCAACCGACACAGACCAACCACATCGACCCGGGTCTTTCCCATCCGGTTCCTGGCGAGGTCATGGGCAAAACGCCAACGCCAGAGCAGGCCCCCCATCCAGGGATGGGATTCGTACGGGTAGCCGTCAGGCGTCGGGTACTGGCACGGCATCTGGCCGAGCCGCTCGAGATAGCGCAGGATGACGCGCTTCTCGACAAAGCTGTCCGCCGCCAGGCTGCGCAAGCTGGTGATCAAGAAGCGCAACGGCCGCTTGAGCATCGGCTCCGAAGCATAGAAAGCCTCGGACAGGAACAGATGCCGCAGCACCGGAGCGATCTGCCCCTGGTTCGCCGTGTAGACCTGGGCGAGCTCGTCGACCAGTCCCGGCGGCGGCTGCTCGGCAACGAAGCGGCGACACAGTTTCCAAGCCAGGTAGCGGGCCGTGGCAGGATGATGCGCGGCGATCGCGACCAACTTCTCGAGGTCCGCTTCTCCACCACCTGCAGGGATGTCCTGCCCCAAAACCCGCTTCGCCCCATCGTCATGAGCCCTGGCATCGAAGAACACCTGCGCCTTGCCGAAGCCCTTGCGGCTCTTGACCCGCCAGCCAGTCAGGCAGCGCGCGGCCTCCATCACATCTTGCTGGCTGTAACCGCCGTGGACTCCCAGAGTATGCAGCTCGAGCAGCTCACGAGCGTAGTTCTCGTTCGGTACTTCCTTGGGAGTGCGTTTCTGGTTCAGTCGCCCGTCGAGATAGAACAGCATCGACGGGTGCTTCGCCGAGGCCCGCAGCAGCTCTTCGAAGCTTCCCAGCGCATGCTTGCGCAGCACATCACGCACAAACGCGGTCTGCAGCCATTTGCAGTCGGCCTTGCCGATATCGATGTTGAAGTGGTCGAGCCAGAAACCCAGCATCACCTCTTCGAGTTGGCGCCGGCTGTAGACGGCGCGCAGGATGATGTGCCGGGCCAGATCGTCGCGCAGCACATAGTCTTCGAACTCGTACAGCTCGGCTGCCGGCAGGTGCATGCTCTCGATCCGGCGGGAACGCACGGTGCAGGCCAGGTCGTCGATGCTTTCCGGGGAGAGCTGCTGATCGAGCCAGGCCTCAATCCCCTGGCTGCGCAACCGGGCGAGATCTCCCGGCCATGGGCCCCAGGCCGCCCGATCGAGCAAACGCCGCGCGCGCTCAGCCACCGCCCCCATCGCGGGTTCGAGGCGCTCGGGCAGGCTGGCGCCCAGCTGGCGCGAGAGCGCGCCGTAGACGCCGTCGCAGCCGCTGAGAGCTGCCGCGCCCGTCGCCGCCAGGGACAAGCCCAGAAACTGGCGCCGCTTCATCGCAGCGCCTCAACGGGCGGAAAGTGGGCAGTGGGGGCGTCGTGCTGCGAAGGGCCCGGCATCGGATGGGCTGGAGGCAGAGCCGGAGCCTGCGGCTGTGTGGCCCCAGGCTGGGGCCACACGGCCTGGGCCGGGGTACCGCGGCGAGCGCTGGCAGTCCAGGCCAGCAGCCAGCAGCCCAGACCGAACATCAGGGACAGGGGCAGCAGCACAAACCAACCGAGGAAGGGCATCAGCCAGGTCAGTTCGAGCACCATGCCCCCGCGCAACACCGGGCGCCAACGTTGCTCGCTGTCGCGCACCGAGGGCAGCCGCGCGCCGATCAGTCCGGTCAAGCCGGAGGCGCCACCGAACGCCACGGCGAACAGTGCCATCAAGCCGAACGCGCCGAAGACTTTGGCTATCGGTAGCGGGGCGGCGAACAGGGCGATGCTGATGACCAGGCTCACTACGCCGACAGGCACGCCGATCACCAGGGCCAGCACCGGGTTCTGTTCGGCACGCTGGCGGGCGCCGGCGAAGTGGCGGGGAAACAGCGCCTGCCACAGCAGCCAGTAGGCCGGGAAGGCGAGCATGAGGCCGAGAATGATGAAGACGATGGCCATGACATCCGCGAAAATCACCGTAGTTCCTCCTGACCGAGCTTTCGATTGCCATGATAGGGCGAGCGCGAACGCGCGTCCACGAAGGCTGTGTCCGGGTATTGGGAAGTAGGGGGCGGATCTTTCAGGAGGCAACCCACGTCTGCAGCGTTTGCGCGCAGCTCGTTTTGCATTGCCGAGCAGGGAAGGATATAGTGCGGCTGGCGTCTTCCCCCCCGCTTCCACCTGCTCATGAGGTCCGGAAGCCCGCCGATGAGGGCATCGATGATCGAGACCCGTTTCCTCACCAAGACCTACAAAGACCTTGTCGCCGTCAACAAGCTGAACCTGAAGATCGAGAAGGGTGATGTCTACGGGTTCATCGGCCCCAACGGCGCCGGCAAGACGACCACGATGAAGATCCTGGCCACCTTGATGCGCCCGACCAGCGGCCGCGCCTACGTGTGCGGACTATCGGTCGAGGGACAGGCCCGCCACATCCGCCACAAGATCGGCTACATGCCCGACTTCTTCGGCGTCTACGACGATATGAGCGTGGTCGAATACCTCGAGTTCTTTGCCTCGTTCTACCGCATCACGGGCGCGCGCCGGAAACAGGTGGTGTCGGACGTGCTCGCGCTGACCGACCTCGAGTACAAGCGCAACGCCTTGATCGATTCCCTCTCGCGCGGGATGCAACAGCGTTTGGGATTGGCGCGCGTGCTGCTGCACGACCCCGAGGTGCTGCTGCTCGACGAGCCGGCTTCTGGTCTCGACCCACGGGCGCGTATCGAGATCCGTGAGCTGCTCAAAGAGCTGAAGGCGATGGGCAAGACCATCCTGATCTCGAGCCATATCCTGGTCGAGCTGGCTACCCTGTGCAACAAGGTGGGCATCATCGAGCGCGGGCAGTTGCTCTACAGCGGGCCGATCACCGAGATTCTGGCCAAGGTCAAGCGCCACGGCATCCTGCATCTGCGGGTTTCCGGCGAGCAAGCGCGGGCTGTCTCAGTGCTCAGCGGGCATCCCCGGGTGCACAAGGCCAGCCTCGAGGGCGAGCTTGTCGAGGTCGAGCTGGCCGCGGGTGTCGACGATATCGGTTTCATCTCTGAGCTGCTGGTGAAGAACGACCTTCCGTTGACCCTGCTCAAGGAAGAAGATGTCGACCTGGAGGACGCGTTCATGCGCGTGACCAAAGGTCTGGTGGCCTGAAACATGCTGCGCAGCCCGATCCTGTTCCGAGAGATCGTCACCACCTTTCGGAAATACCGCACTTTCGCGGCCCATGCGATCTTCTTGGTGGTGATGGCCGCCGTGATGTTCGTCCTGCTTCCGGGCGTGGCGAGCGTTGATGACCCCAGCCAGTTCCCCGCCATGGGACGTGAGATCTATGTCTGGCTGGCGTGGCTCGAGCTGGTACTGATCGCCTGCGCCGCTCCCGCCGCGGCCGCCGCAACCATCACGATGGAGAAGGAACGCAACACCCTCGACCTGTTGCTGATCACCGACCTGACGCGCTTCGAGATCGGCTTCGGGAAGTTCTTCAGCCGGCTCTACAACCTGTTCGTGATGGTGATGCTGTCGGTGCCGATGCTGGCCATTCTGCTCACCATCGGCGGCATCTCTGGCGAAGAGGTGATGCAGGTGATCTACCAGGTGCTCGGCCTGGGGGTGCTGGCGCTGGGATTGGGTTTCTTCTTCTCGGTGGTGGTGCGCAAGTCGTACACCGCGATCGTGATGAGCTATGTGGTGATGGCGATCTATGCGGGTGCTGCCTGGAAGCTCGTGGACAGCGGCGTCCTGGGCACCCGGGCTGCAATCAGCTTCAGCCCGATCCATGACTTCGCCTATGTACTCGATCCGCGCACCTTCGGTGAGGTGCGCTCGGTTGGCTGGATATTCAACCCCACCATGAACCTGCTGCTCGGGTTCGGGATGGCCCTGCTGGGCTCGTACCTGCTGCCCTATGCCAGCACGCTGGAGCGTGTCTTCTCGTTGAGATGGGTGCAGACCAAGACCCGCAAGGCGGGGACCTCGCGCCCGTTGACCAAGAACCCGATCTATTGGTTGGAGTCGTCGTCGACCCCGTTTGGGCGAGTGCGGCTCGGCTGGCCATCCTACGCACTCGGGGTCGTGGTGCTGCTGGGGGTTACCTGGCTGGCGAGCAAGCTCGGCTGGTTGACCGAGACCGACCCGAATTCGGGCGCGGAGGTCGCGCGGGCAGACTTCTACTACTGGGCCTTCAGTGCGCTGAACTTCTTGCTGGTGATCATCGCTACGGTGCGCGCGGCCACTTCGGTGGTGGTGCAGCGAGAGAACCGGAGCCAGATGCTGCTGGCCACGACGCCTGTCGATGAAGCCACCTACCTCGGGGGTCTGATCTTCGGGCTGACGCGCTCGCTGTTGTTTCTTCTGATCATCCCGCTCGGCTATGTCACCTTTCTGGTCTTCGCCGGCTACCTGGGAATCGTGCCGCACTTCCTGAAATTCTGGGCGATTCCCTACGCCGCGGTCGTGCTGACCTCGATGCTGGCGTTCTACGTCGTGCAGGGGATCTGCATCTCGTTCCTGGTCAAGTCTTCGATCCGCGCTGTGGTTTTCGCCGTGGTCGCCGTGGTCGTCGAGATGGTGGCCCCTCTGGCGATGTGCTGCTGCGCGTTTCCGATCAATCCAGTGATCATTGCGCGGGCGATGCCGGCCGTGGTCGATTCGCCCGAGATGACCTCGTACAACATCCAGGGCTTCATGATTCCCCTGATCATTGCCGCTTCTCTGGTCGCTCAGGTCGTGTACTGCCTGGTGCTGTACAGCGTGATGAAATCGGGTTTCGACAGGTACCTCGACCGGAACATCTGAGCTGCTTGCTTGGGGGAATCCCCGAGCCGGGGGGCTGAGCCCGCGCCGGTTCTTCGTTCCCGAGTGGGTGGGCCGCCGGGGAAAGCTTGGCGGTTTTCCCCGAATGCGCGCGGCGAGGGAGCGTGATCGCCAGCCGTCTCGGTCACGCAGAGACGGATCACTGAGACACAAACCTTTTTGTGCCAAAGAAATACACTCGTAGACCGTGTGCCGTGGCCGGGTGCCGTGGCCGTGTGCCGTGGCCGTGACCGTCGCAATCGGAACCGGAATCGGAACCGGAATCGGAACCGGAACCGGAACCGGAATCGGAACCGGAA
Source organism: Planctomycetota bacterium (assembly GCA_029260765.1). Lineage (GTDB taxonomy): Bacteria > Planctomycetota > J058 > JAJDCP01 > JAJDCP01 > JAJDCP01. The sequence goes on along the minus strand of JAJDCP010000024.1, from coordinate 21,810 downwards.
CCGGAATCGGAACCGAAATCGGAATCGGAACCGTCCTCCGGGCGGGCCCCATCGAAAAAGGCTCCCCACAGGGAGCCTGATAGGCACGGACTTGTCGCAACCGGCGAGTGCTAGTTGTCCTTCTCTTTTTCTTTGTCGCGCTTCTTCTCGAGAGCCGCGAGCTCACGCTCGATGCGCTTGATCTTCTTGTCGTCCCCTTCCCAGAGCTTGAGCCGGTCCTTGATCACGCCGATCGCGCGATCGTAGCGCTTCTCCTTCTCGTAGGCCTTGGTCTGTTTCTTGTACAAGCCATCGAGCAGCTCACGCAGGTCAGGCAGCTCTTTGAAGCGGCGGTAGGCCCGCTCGACATAGTTGATGGCCTCCTTGAGGTCATCCTCCTCTTCAAGAGATTCTGCGTAGCCCTCATACGCTTTCAGCAGGTCTTTCTGCAGGCTGCGCTCATCCGGGTTGGTGTTGTAGGCCTTTTCGAGCAGCTTCAAACCCGAGCGCCAGCGACCGTCCTCGATCTTCTCGTTGCCCTCTTTCTGCCACAACTCGGCGAGGATGGCGTCGAGATTGGGGTCGGGCTCGAGCTCAGAAGCTTGCTGGTAGAGCGCCTGGACGTCCCTGCTGGAGGCTTCGCCCTGGCCATCAAGTGCCTTCGCCTTCATGCGCAGCGCCCGAGCGAAACGCGGGAAGATCGCGAGCGCCTGGTCGGCCTTTTCGATCGCCTCTTCCCACCTGCCCAGGTCGACGGCGATTTCGGCGGCGAACAACAGGCCCAGTGCTTCTTCCCCACGCTGGAGCTCTTCGGCAGCAGCGCCTCCCGCCAGGAAGCGGATGCTCGACACCAGGCTGTCGACTGAGATCTCGTCGGCGTCCTTGTTGGCGCGCGGCGGGCGGTAGTTGCCCGTGGCGGCCAGCATACGCCCGTCTTCGGCACGAAAGACCAGGGTGGTGTACTGCATGTTGCTGCGGCGCGAGACGATGCCCGAATAGCGGAACAACAGCCCTTCGGACTCCCCTACAGTGAAGGGCTCTTCGCCGAGCTTCTCCGGACGGCGGGCCTCGGTGGAAAACTCGCTCCAGATCAGCATCATCGCCTCTTCGAGACTGGCATCGGGCCCCAGGGACAGATCGCGCAGCTCAAAGAATCGGTTGCCCTCGTCGAACAAGACCCTGAACATCGAGCCGCTGTTGCACAATCCCACCGTCAAGAACCACTCGGGGTCGAGGGCGTCGATCGACAGGCCCAGCTGGGCATCGGTGTAGACCGTGCCGGCCAGGCTGATCGGACCCAGAGTCGAGAAGTTGGCAACGGCCTCCAGGATCTCTTCCTGCCACTGCTCGTCATCGTCCTTTTCGGTGTAGGCCCGGATGCTGTAGATATTGCCGGACGATGCGAAACGGTACTCTTGGAAGTTGTAGTCGGTGTCGTTGAAACGATAGCGTCCCCGATAGGTGGCGCGGTAGGCCGGAACGGCCAGACCGGGCAGCGCCTCGACCTTGACCTTGGCCTTCTGCTGCACCCGATCGAGCTCTTTCTCGAGCCGGGCGTTGATGCGGTCTTCGACTTCCTCGCCAGAGACATCGTTCGGATTCACGTATAGGGCGAGATCGCCTGGAATCACCGCGATCTCGATGATCACCCGGCGGTCTTCGTCGGAGACGATGGCGTCGACCATCGGTCGGGCCGGCCGACGGTCGATCACCCAACCGGTGGGCGCGATGATCGAGAACTTCTTGTCGAAGTTGATCGCGACCTGCTCCCCCGAGCCATACGTGGTCTCCGGCTCTTCGACTTCTTCGCGCGTCCCGTCCCAGATCCGGGCGACCTTCGCCTTTTCGACCCAGAAATCCGCTGCGTCGGCCCGCACGCGCACGCGTTGGCCGAGGTCGAGAATGCGGCCGGTGAAAGTACGACCGTCGGTCAGTTGGATCCACGGAATCGTGCCGGTGTCGGGCCCATCGTTGGAACTGACATCGGGGCCCGGGCCATCAGCGCTGACCTCTACCCGATCGATCTCGCTCATCGGGAATTCCATCGTTGCGATTCCGTACTTGACGAACAGTTTGCCGCCCTCCTGCCAGGTCTCCACCTTCAGGAAGGGCGGACGGCCATCCTTGAAATACACGTTGTCGGCGGCGATTCCCAAGGCCAGCAGGCCGACGAGGATGAGCACCCGTCGCATCGCATCTCCCTTTCTTCCAGAGCGGTCTTTCAGCTTCGACATCTATCATAGGACGTCGGCAGCAGCCTTCAAGCTTGCAAAAAAGCCTGGGCTCCCTACCATGACGCGGGTCTCCAGCACGGCATTCAGTCGAACCTCGAGAAGGGCATGCCCCGCATCCAAATGTTGTCGCCGGTTGTGATCAACCAGATCGCCGCGGGCGAGGTCATCGAGCGCCCGGCTTCGGCCGTCAAAGAGCTGGTGGAAAACAGCCTCGACGCCGGTGCCAGCCAGATCCGCGTCGAGCTCGAAGAGGGCGGCTGCCAGTTGTTGTTGGTCGAAGATGACGGCCACGGCATCGAGCCCGAAGACCTCGAGCTTGCCCTGACCAGCCACGCGACCAGCAAGATCCGCGACGCCGAAGACCTCTGCCAGGTCGCCTCGATGGGATTTCGCGGCGAGGCTCTCGCCAGCATTGCCAGCGTCGCTCGGGTCAAGTTGATCTCGCGCACCGCCGAGGGCGAGGGCTTCTGCCTCGAAGCCGACGGGGGCAAGCTCGGCGAACGGCGGCCTGCGGCGGGGCGGCCGGGGACCCGCATCGAGGTACGGGAGCTGTTCTTCAACCTGCCCGCGCGGCGCAAGTTCCTCAAGTCGACGGCCGCCGAGATGCGCGCCGTGACCCGCTGCCTGCAGCAACTCAGCTTGGCGCGGCCCGACGTGCGCTTCGAGCTCTACCACGCCGGCAAAGAGGTGCTGATCACGCCCGCCGTGCGCTCGGCCGCGCAGCGGATCGCCGATATCTTCGGTGGAAAGCTGGCCTCGACTTTGATCCCCATCGCTTCGGAGCGGAAGGGGCTGCGGCTCACGGGCCTGGTAGCTCCGGCAGCCCAGGGCAAGGGCACCTCGAGCTACCAGTTCTTCTTCCTCAACCGCCGCCCGGTACGCGACAAGACCGTGGTCGCCGCGGTGAAGGAGGCCTACAGCGGCCTGCTGGTCGGGCGGCGCTACCCGGTCGTGTTCCTCTACCTCGAAATGGACCCGCAAGAAGTCGACATCAACGTGCATCCGTGCAAGACCGAGGTGCGCTTTGTCACCCCGTCGCGCGTGTTCGCGCTGTTTCGCGGAGCGGTCCGAGACGCCGTGCTCGAGAGCAGTGAAGCCCCCGTGTTGCAGCAGGGGCACAGCGCCGCCCCGCCGCCTTCGACGCCGGCACCAGCCCCCGCGCCAAGGCCGACCTGGCCGCGGGAGGCCTCAGCCGCGCCCGTGGTAGACGAGAGCCTGCCGCTGTTCGCCGCAGCGACCCGTGCTCAGCCGGACCAGGCCGCCGAAGAACCTGTCGCTCCGCGGCCCGGACGCTACCTGCAGGTGTTCGAGACCTTCCTGGTCGAAGAAGGCCCTCAGGGGCTGCGCATCCATGACCAGCATGCTCTGCATGAAAAGCTGATCTACCTGCGCCTGAAGGCCCAGCTCCAGGCCGAGGGCTTGAGCCGCCAGGGACTGCTGATTCCCGAGGTTGTCGAGGTCAGCCCGGCCGACGTCGCTCTGGCAGAGGAATTCCGCGCGGTGCTGGCAGAGGCCGGCTTCGAGGTCGATGCTTTCAGTGAGCGCAGCCTGGCAGTGCGCAGTGTGCCGGCCTTGGGCTTGCGCGCCAAAAGGTCCGCAGAGAGCCTGTTCAGCGCAGCTCTCGATTACCTGCGTGATCTCCGGCCCGGGCAGAAACGGCTGGCAGAGAAGGTGCTCGATGGCGTGTTGGCGAGCGTCGCCTGCAAGGCCGCCGTCAAAGCGGGCGACAAGTTGGAGGACGCGGAGATCCAGACGCTGCTGCAGAAGGCTGCCGAGACCGATTACGTCCAGACGTGTCCACACGGGCGGCCTACCGTGCTCGATTTCCCCAAGAGTGACCTGCTGCGGCAGTTCCATCGGACCCTGTGACCTCAAGGGGACACGAGCCCCAAGTCGAAGAATGTCTTGCAAACTCTTTAGAGGAACACAGACTGGCGACAACTTTGCGGAGCAGCCGGGCTGAAGAAGGAGCGCACGGGAGTGGTTGATAGCGAGCTGGTGGCCCGTGCCATGCAGGCACGTCTCAATGCCCACGCCCCCTATTCGGAGTTCCTGGTCGGCGCGGCGGTGCTGACCGAGGACGGCTCGATCTTCTGCGGGGCCAACGTCGAGAACGCCTCCTACAGCCTGACCAACTGCGCCGAGCGCGTAGCCCTGCAGTCTGCCATAGCCGCGGGCATACGCGGATTCGTGCGCATCGCTGTCGTCGCCGACACGGCGGAGCCCGTCAGCCCCTGCGGGGCCTGCCGGCAGGTGATGGTCGAGCTGGCACCTGATGCGGAGGTGCTGCTGGCGAATCTGGGCGGCAAGCTGCGCAAGACGCGCGTCTCGAAGCTTCTTCCCGACTCGTTCACATCCGCCCAGCTCACCACCCGGCGCATGCCTACGGTCAGCATGGCGCCGAGCGCCAACGGCGAGGCCCGGCTTCCCCTCGAGGGCACACGTGTGCTCGACCTTACCCGCATCCTGGCAGGCCCCTTCGCCACCCAGAAGCTCGCCGATATGGGCGCGGAGGTGATCAAGATCGAGCGGCCCGGTAGCGGCGACGACACCCGCGCCTGGGGACCGCCCTTTGCTTCGGGCCACAGCACCTACTTCCTGTCGATCAACCGCGGCAAACGCAGCGTCGAGCTCGACTTGAAGCATCCGACGGGAAAAGAGGCGCTGCGCCGCCTGATCCGCAAGGCCGACGTCCTGATCGAGAACTTCCGCCCCGGCGTCCTCGAGAAATTGGGCTTCGGCTGGAAGCAACTCCAAAAACTCAATCCGCGCCTGGTCTATTGCAGTATTTCGGGCTTCGGGCACAACAGCAAGCGGCGCGCCGAGCCCAGCTTCGACGTCTTGATCCAGGCCGAGTCGGGGCTGATGAGCCTGAATGGCGATGCGGACGGTCCGCCCTGGAAAGTCGGTGTCTCCATCGCCGACGAGATGGCGGGCCAGTTGGCGGTCGAGGGCATCCTGCTCGCCATGCACGCCCGGCACCGCACCGGTCGCGGCGACCACGTCGACATCGCGCTGCTCGACGGCATCTTCGCGCTGCTCAGCTACCAGGGGCAGCTGGCGCTCTCCAGCGACCGCGACCCCTGGCGGATGGGCAACCGCCATCCGAGCATCGTGCCTTACGAGACCTTTCCGACCTCGGACCGTGACCTGGTCGTCGGGGTCGGCAACGAAGCCATCTGGCAGCGCTTCTGCCAGGCCCTGGGCCAGGAAGCCTTGCAGACCGATCCGCGCTTCGCGAGCAACCGGCAAAGGGTCGAGAACCGCGAGCTGCTCGGTGAGCTGCTTGCAGAGGTGTTCAAGACCCGCGGCTGCGATACCTGGGTCGCAATCCTGCAGAAGGCGCGCGTGCCCGTCGCGGCGATCCGCGACGTCCGGCAGGCTTTCGCCGCGGCCGAGCGCGACAGTCGGGGACAACTGGTCGAGGTCGACCATCCAGAGATCGGCAAGCTGCGCATGGTGGGCAACCCCATCCAGCTGGCATCGCTACGCGGGCACCGTCCCCGCTATGCTCCGCCGCCCCTGCTGGGCGAGCACACCCGAGAGGTCCTGCGCGAGCTGGGCTTCCCAGAAACAACCCTGGACGAGCTGGGCGCTGCCCGGCCGAGCCCCTGACAAGGAGACAGAAGCATGGCTGTGGTGCGCGGAGGCCTGATCCAGGCCAAGCAGGAGGAATACGAAGGCAGCGTGGACGCGATCAAGCAGATGATGATCGACAAACATGTCGCCCTGATCGAAGAGGCTGCCGCAAAAGGCGTGCAGGTGCTTTGCCTGCAAGAGCTCTTCTACGGCCCCTACTTCTGCTGCGAGCAGGAAACCCGCTGGTACTCGCTGGTCGAGCAGGTGCCCAACGGCCCGACCACCAAGCTGATGATGGAGCTGGCCAAGAAGCACTCGATGGTCATCGTAGTCCCGCTGTACGAGGAAGAGCAGAAGGGCGTCTACTACAACACGGCCGCCGTGATCGATGCCGATGGCACCTACCTGGGCAAGTACCGGAAGAACCACATTCCGCACTGCAACCCGGGCTTCTTCGAGAAGTTCTACTTCCGCCCCGGCAACCTGGGCTACCCGGTCTTCCAGACGCGTTACTGCCAGGTAGGCGTGTACATCTGTTATGACCGTCACTTCCCCGAAGGCGCGCGCGCTCTCGCGCTCAACGGTGCCGAGGTGGTCTTCAACCCATCGGCCACCGTCGCGGGCCTGTCGGAATACCTGTGGAAGCTCGAACAACCCGCCCACGCCGTCGCCAACGGGTACTTCATCGGCGCGATCAACCGGGTCGGCACCGAGAAACCATGGAAATTCGGCCAGTTCTACGGCCAGAGTTACTTCTGCGACCCCCGTGGCGAGATGCTGGTGGTCGGTTCCCGCGAACAGGAAGAGGTGGTGGTCGCCGACCTCGACCTCGACAAAATCCGCGAGGTGCGCAACGTCTGGCAGTTCTTCCGTGACCGCCGTCCGGAGACCTACGAGCAACTGGTCGAGCTGTAATGGATCGCTACCAGAATCTGATCGGCGGGCAGTGGTGCGATGGGTCCTCCGGCCAGGAGGTCCCGAACATCGACCCGGCCGACACTCGACGCCAGCTGGGCTCGGTGGTGTTCGCCGACGCTTCCGATGTCGACCGCGCCGTCGAAGCCGCCGCCAAGGCCTTCAAGAGCTGGCGCCAGGTGCCCGCACCGCAACGCGGGCGGATGATGTTCAAGGTCCTCGAGCTGTTCGAGGCCGAGGCCGACGCCTTCGCCCGCGCCCTGACGGCCGAAGAGGGCAAGATCTTCGCGGAGTCGCAGGGCGAGTGCCGCAAGACGGCCATCCTGATCGAGTACCTCGCGGGCGAAGGCCGGCGTTTCGGGGGGCGGACGGCGCCCTCCGAGCTCTCCAGTACCTTCGCCTACACCGCTCGTGAGCCCCTGGGTGTGGTCGGCTTGATCACGCCCTGGAACTTTCCGATCGCCATCCCCTTCTGGAAACTGGTGCCAGCATTGGTGGCAGGCAATACGGCGGTGCTGAAGCCGTCGGAGCTGACCCCCGACACGGCTTGCCGCATCGCCCGGATCTTTGAGCAGGCCGGGGTGCCGGCGGGCGTAGTCAACCTGGTCCATGGCGGGCGTGAGGTGGGCGAGAGGCTGGTGGGGCATCCCCAGGTACCAGCCATTTCCTTCACAGGCTCGACCGAGGTGGGCAGTCGGGTGTATGCCGCGGCAGCTCTACAGCTCAAACGCGTGCAATGCGAGATGGGTGGCAAGAACCCGATCCTGCTGCTCGACGATGCGGACCTCGAGCTGGCCGTCGATGCGACAGTCAAGGGCGCTTTCGGAGCGACCGGCCAACGGTGCACGGCGACCAGCCGGGCGATCGTGGTCGAGAGCCTGGCCGACGCCTTCGTGGAGTCGTTGGCTGAGAGGGCTCGCGCGTTCCGGCCAGGCCCCGGCATGGATCCCGCTTCCCAATCCGGGCCCCTGGTCTCTGGGGGCCAGCTTGAGCGGGTGCTGCAGATGATCGAGGTGGGCAAAGGCGAGGCGCAGCTGGTCGCTGGCGGAAAGCGCTTCAATGACGCCGAGCGCGAGCACGGCTTCTTCATCGAACCTGCGGTCTTCGATCGGGTCTCACCCAACGCGCGCATCGGCCAGGAAGAGGTCTTCGGACCGGTGCTGTGCGTGCAGCGGGTGCGCGACCTGGACGAGGCCTTACAGGTCGCCAATGGCGTGCGCTTTGGCCTGTCTTCGAGCGTGTATACCCGCGACCTGGCACTCGCCCAACGTTTCATCGACGGCATCGAGACCGGCATCGTGCATGTCAACTCGCCGACCATGGGCGGCGAGGCGCAGCTTCCATTTGGCGGCTGCAAGGCGACCGGGGTGGGTCCGCGCGAGATGGGGCCGCAGGCGCTCGAGTTCTTCAGCCGTGAGAAGGCTGTCTACGTCGACTACACGGGCGCCCGGCGCAGCTCGAACATCTACTGAGCGACCGAGCGGCCGGCAGGCTCCTTCCGGGTTCCTCCTGAGGGCAGCCGCGGTACCCGCAGGCTGCCAGGTTCAATTCAAATCTATGACAACGACGTGACCCCTCTATACTAGTGTCCTGAAGGTGTTGTTCGAACCCAGGAGTCTAGCCATGCGAGGCGTGTGTTGTCTGCTGCTGCTCGTCAGCTGCGTGTTTGCTGAGGACGTCTTGATCCTCAAGAACGGCGGCAAGGTGACCGGCCGTGTGAATGAGAAGGGCGACTTCGTCGAGGTCCTGCGAGACCTCAGCTCGGTGCGCTTCAGCAGAGATGACGTGCTACGCATCGAGTACGACAGCGAGCTGCATCCCGAGGAAATGCGATCCGACAGCCTCGATGTCCTGCAGCTGATCGGAGGCCGCGAGTTCCTCGGTCGGTGCACAATCCGGGACAACGGGAACAATGTGTTCATCCAGCTCGACAGGGGCACCGGTCTGGGATTCCCACGGGACCAGATCACCCAGATCATCTGGGGACGCCAGGGATCGGACGATGAGCGCACAAGGGTGCATGCCGGCCTCGACGAGCTGCTCGAGCTCTATGTAGAAACGGCTCCTGAAGAGCGCACCCAGACGCGGCGCGAGCTCTATCGCCTCGGCAGCTTCGCGGTTCCCTACCTCGAGAGCCTGCAGGTGAACAGTGAGGGCGCGCGCAAAGAAGCGATCAACTTCAGCCTCTCGGCCATCTTCCTGAACCCCCTGATCTCCGCACGGCTCAGGGCGGTGATGCCCGAATTCCCGGTGTTCTGGTTTGACCCTGATCCGGACATCCAGATCACCGTGTTGCGCCGCGCCAGCCTGGAAGACCCTGAGGGTGTGACTCCCTTTCTGAGCGCGGCGGTCAAGAGTTTCGATCGCGAACCGAGAGTGAAGGCCTTTGCGATCAGCCAGTTGGCCAGCCTGGGACGCAACCAGGAGCTGCTCGAAGTGCTCGATGCGACGAACGACGGGCGCATGCGCATGGCGGTGGCAGTCGGCCTGGGATCGAACGGAATCTATGCGGGCATTCCGGTCTTGATCGAGGCTCTCAAACATGAAGAGCTCGATGTGCGCGCGGCGGCCATCGCGAATCTGAAGGCATGGACCGGCGAGTTCCGCAACTTCTTCCCCGATGACACCGCAGAGCGCAGGGCCCAAGGTATCGAGCTCTGGGAGGCTTGGTGGACTGAGCACGCCCAGGAGATCATCGAGACCTCGGCGAAGATGGTGCGTGGACACGACGGCGTCCGCGAGGCCGAGCGCGAGAAGGCGTTCGAGCTCAGTCGGCTGGCCAATGAGGCCTGGACGGAATTCTCACGCCTGGCCCCAGACGACCCCGGCCGCCAATTCGGCAGCGACAAGGCCGAGTACTTCTTCGAGCGATCACTGATCAATGACCCGACAAACATCGCGACCAGGCTGGGGTTTGCGATCTTCCACTATGTGGTGTCTGCAGACACCACCGCGGCCTTGCGTGAATTCAACATCCTGTTGAAGACGCTGCCCCCCGAGAGCAATTCCCGCGAGCGCTCTCAGGTCTTCTTCCACCAGGCACAGATCGCGATGGCCCGCAAGAACTGGGACATGGCCAACGACCTGCTGCGGAGCGCTATGGCCTATGACCGCGACGACATCGAGGCCCGCACCTCGATGGGAGAATTGCGCGTGCAGGAGGCGATCCACCGCAGGGGTTTGAGCAAAGAGACGCGTAAGCTGTTGTTGGCCGAGGCAGTCGAAGAGCTCAGCATCGCGCTGGATGCGATGATCGAGCGGCGGTCGGATTTCTCGCGCAGCTCGTTGAACCTGATCGCCGACGAGTCTCTCGGATCCTTCGACAAGGGCCCGCTGTTGCGCAACGCCGACGAGGTCAAGGAAGGACTCAAGGCGCAGCATGGCCGCATCCACCAGCTGATGGGTCGTGCCTTGCTGGCCCTGAACCTCGATGTTCGCGCCCGTGAGCACCTGCAGTCGGCCTACCGACTGATCCCGCGCAGCTGGCGCAGCGACGAAGAAGAACGCCAGCTGAAGCATCTGATTCAGGGCCTCGGGGGAAACATCGAAGAGCCCTGAGTCGCTCCCCGCCAGGCTGCTTGACAAAGCGGACGGCAGACCCTTAACTGTGGTGTCTCGCCAGAGGATGCCCCCCATGACCACCCGGATCGTCGTCGAACGTGGAAACGTGCGACCCGACGCCGTCGAGCAAGCTGCGGCATGCCTGCGGAAGGGCCAGATCGTGGCCCTGCCGACCGAGACGGTCTATGGCCTCGCCGTCAGGGCAGACGATCCGCAGGCCATCGAGCGGCTGTTTGCACTGAAGGGCCGACCCACCAACAAGCCCTTTGCCCATCTGCTGCATTCGGTCGAACAACTGCCCCGGCCACTGCCACGACTGGCGCGCTTGGCGGTGCATCACTTCTGGCCGGGACCCCTGACCGTGTTGCTCGATGATGCCCAGGGCAGCACGCATGGCTACCGGTTGCCGGCCAGCGAGGCGACGCGACGGATCGCGGCGGCAGTCGGGGCTCCCCTGCTGCTGACCAGCGCGAACAAGAGCGGCGAGCCCGATGCGGTCGAAGCTCCCCAGATCGAGAGCCTGTCCGGCAGCGGGCTGGCTGCAGTGGTCGACAGCGGACCGGCCTTGCTGGGTGAGCCTTCGACTGTGGTGCACTTTGGCGAGCACAGCTGGCACGTCCGCCGGGAAGGGGTATTGAGCGTGCGCGAGATGGAGAAACGGTTGCGTACCCACGTGTTGTTCGTCTGCACGGGGAACAGCTGCCGTAGCCCGATGGCCGAGGCGCTGCTGCTCCAGATGGCGGCGGAGAAGCTCGGCCTGCGCGAAGGCGAGCTCAAGAAACGCGGCTTCAAGGTGGGTTCCTGCGGGATCGCCGCCATGGCGGGATCGCCAGCCGCGCGCCACGCGGTGACGCTTCTGCGGGAACGAGGCTCCCGGCACCTGGAGAAACATCGTGCGCGGCAGGCCGACGTGCAGCTGCTCGAAGGGGCGTCGGCGATCATCACCCTGGGGCACAGCCACTACCGCTGGTTGGTCGAGGCGTTTCCCGAGCTGGAAGCGCGCATTGCGCTGCTGGACCCCGACGGCGTGGCCGATCCCATCGGAGGTTCGCTCGACGTCTACCGGACGTGCGCGGCGCAGATCGAAGCGGCTCTGGAGCCGCTGTTGGAAAAAGTCCTGCGGGACGGTATGTGGGAGGGAGCACCATGAAGGTCGCAGTGGCGAGCGATCACAGGGCCTACGAGCTCAAGACAGCAATCCTCAAGTGGTTGGCTGAACAGGGCTTCGAGGGCGTCGACTACGGAGGAAGCGGGGAACGGGTCGAGTACCCCGAGGTGGCGGGCAAGGCGGCACAGGCCGTCGCCCACGGAGAGTGCTCCCGGGCGATCATCTGCTGCGGCTCCGGCATCGGCGTCAGCATCGTGGCCAACAAGGTTCGCGGAGTGCGGGCCGCGCTGGTCCAAGACGCCGAAGAAGCACGCCTCTCGCGCCAGCACAATGACTGCAACGTGCTGTGTATGGGCAGCTTGCGGGTGACTCCTGAAGCCGCGCCGCAGATCGCCGCGGCCTGGTTCGCTGCCGACTTCGAGGGCGGGCGGCATGCCAAGCGGGTCGGCATGATCGCCGAGCTTGAAGCCCATGAAGCCTCTGCTGCCGCGACTGATGAATGCTGAGCCCTCCTCCAACAGTGCTCGTCGTCGACGACGAAGAGCTGATTCTGGATCTGCTTAAACGCAGCCTGCGAGGCCTCGGGCACAAGGTCCAAACGGCCCGCAGTGCCGAGCAGGGCCTCAAACTCTTTCGGCAGGACCAAGCCTCGATCGCGACAGTCGTGACGGACATCTGCATGCCGGGTGTCGACGGCCTGGCATTGCTGGGATCACTCAAATCCCATGACCCCGACCTGCCCGTAATCCTGATGACGGCCTATGCGGACATCGATACGGCCAGGGCAGCCATCAGGGCGGGCGCCTACGACTACGTCACCAAGCCCTTCGATCTCTCCAGCCTGGGCATCAGTGTGGGTCGAGCCCTGGAGAAGCGACGACTGGTGGCCCAGAACCGTGCCTACCGGGAGAACCTCGAGCGGAGGGTCGAAGAGCGGACACAGCAGTTGCGGGAGGCCTTCGCGCGCCTCAACAGCATCCACCTCGAGGCGATCTGCGTCCTCTGCAAGGTGGCTGAGGCCAACGACACCGACACCGGCCAGCATATCCGCCGCGTCAGCCTGTATTGCACCGAGTTGGCCCGCGCGCTCGGGCAACCCGAAGAGTTCGTCCGCCAGATCGAGTACTCGGCGCCGATGCACGACATAGGTAAGCTGAGCATTCCTGATCTGATTTTGAAGAAGAACGGCCAGCTGACTCCCGCCGAGTGGGAGGTCATGCGCCAACACACCACACGGGGCGCAGAGATCCTCGCGGGCGTCCCCTTCCTGGAGATGGCGCGGGAGATCGCGCTCTGCCATCACGAACGCTTCGATGGAAACGGCTATCCGCGAGGCCTGCAGGGGCAACAGATCCCTTTGTCCGCCCGCATCGTCTCACTATGCGATGTGTTCGACGCGCTCTTGTCGCGACGCTGCTACAAAGCTGCCATGCCCGTCGCCACGGCGCTCGAACTGATCGAGAAACAAGTGGGCAGCCACTTCGATCCCGAGTTGTTCGAGGCATTCCAACAGCTCCTGCCTCGCATGCTTGAAATTTGGGAGCAACACAAAGGGCCCCTCACAGCCCCCGCTTGACACTGCCCGAGAGACTTCTGTTCACCCTTTGCAAGCGCGGCTTGCGGTCCGCTGTTGGCCCGCGCAAGCTGCCCTGGAATGCGTGTTGACTTGTGGCGGACAACTCAATACATTGGGCTTCTGCGGCGCCGTGGCCAAGTGGCTAAGGCAACGGATTGCAAATCCGTCATTCCCCGGTTCGAATCCGGGCGGCGCCTTGCCTGCCCCACTCCGGTACGATCGGTCTGAAGGCAGGGGCGAGTGGTGGAATGGTAGACACAGGGGACTTAAAATCCCCTGGCCGAAAGGTCGTGTGGGTTCGAGTCCCACCTCGCCCAGGTAGCGTCTGCGCACGCGCGCAGGAGCTTCCCCTAGATGAGGGGCGTTGACAAGTTCGGGGGTTCCATGTACAACAATCCTGATCTGTTCTCGGCGCTCGCGCCGTCGCACCCCCCTCTCGTTATTGAGGCTCCAACAAATGGCAGGTGATGGGCTCTTTGACGTCAGAAAAGTCATCGAGAAATCGACCTCCAAAGTCAGCCTGCGGGAACTCGAAAAACGAGGTTTCCGCAAGGTCAAGGTCCTCAAGTCGAACGACATCAACAAGCTGATCCGACAAGCTGTTGAGACCGTGCTGCTCTCCCGCGAGAAGCTCTCCGACGCCGAAAAAGAAACCTACATCAAGAAGTCGCGGGAAGAATTCGACCGCATGATGAAGCAGAACAAGCGCCAGCTTGAGCTGCAGTCACACTATGAACAGAAGTTCAACGGATTCGAGAAGACCCTCGCCGACAAAGAGCGCATCCACCGAGACGTCAGCCAGCGCTACGAGCAACGCATCGAAGAACTGGTCGAAAGGCTGCACAAAAAAGGCACCCAGGAAGTCGACCAACACGAGCTGAAGTCGCTGAAACGCAAGCTCGCCGAGCAAGAAGCCGAGGGCGCCAAGCTCGGAAAGTTGCGCGAAGAGCTTGACGAAACACAGACCCGGTTGCGTCAGGTCGGCAACGACAAGCGCAGCGTCGAAAACGAGCTCTCGGCGACGCGCAACCACGTCAACAGCCTGCAGGAGAAGATCTCTGCTGCTCATGACAACACGTCGCTGAAGGTCAACGAGCTGATGACCCAGACGCAGATGATGCGCGAAAAGGTCTTGTCGCTCGAGAGCGAGAAACGTGTCCTCAGCAAGGTCGAGATCCCTCGCCTCGAAGACCGCATCGAGGAGCTGATGCAGTCCCAACGCGAGCTGCGCCAGCAGAAACGCGATCTGCAGAATAAGGTCGATGAGCTCGAGGCAAAGCTGCGCGCACTCGGCGATCAAGATCCCGCAGAGCTCAAACACCAGCTGAGCCGGTCCCAGCTCAAGATCGAGGCGCTCGAGCACCAGCTCGAGAAGCGGGCCGAAGAGTCCCCAGAGCTGCGCCAGATGACGCGCGAGCTGCAGGCGATACGAGCCAAAGAGAAGCGCACAGAGCAGCGCTTCGAAGAGCTCTTCACGCGCTTGTCCAGCGAAATTCAGTCTCGTGCCGCAGCTCCCCAGGAGAACTCGTCCGCCGGCTTGCACGAAGCCATCAATGCTATGTCCGATAAGATCACCCGCACCCTGGCGTCCCGCATGGTAGACGACTCGGGCAACGTCGTCAGTGCTGAACGCATGGCCGAGGTATCCCTGGCTGCGTTGTTCGATGGCGAGGATCAGGGCGTTTCAGAGACAAACATCAGAGACCTCAAGGTCAATACTCGGAAGGCTGTCGGAGTCAAGGGTACGCTCGCGAAGCTCCGGAACTTGCGCAAGGGAGACACTCAATGACCGAAAAAAGGGCCGACATCACCATCCAGGCACAGGGCAGCCGTGCGTCCTTCCGCCAACCCGAGCTCGAATTGGGCAAGGGCCTGGACGTCGGTACTGCCAACCTTGTCAGCGCTGTGCAGGACAAAGAAGGCAACCTGACCATCAAGAGTCAGCGCAACGCCTTCATCGATATCGAACAGGACGACTTCACCCGCAACATGCTGACCAAGCTTGGTGTGCAGTACGTCGTGCTGAACGGCCGCATGGTCGTGATCGGTGACCCGGCCTTCGAGCTGGCGAACATCTTCAACCGCGAGACCCGCCGCCCGATGAAAGACGGCATGATCTCTCCGAAGGAAGTGGACGCCCTGGGCATCGAGAAGCTGTTGATCGAAAAGCTGCTCGGTCCGCCTCAGGTTGAGGGTGAGCTCTGCTACTTCTCGGTTCCCGCGAACCCGATCGACTTCGACATGAATGTCATCTACCACAAGGGCGTGTTCGAAGGCTTGCTGTCGAAGCTGGGCTACACCGCGAAGAGCCTTGAGGAAGGTTTCGCGATCGTGCTGGCTGAGCTTGCCGACGAAGACTTCTCGGGCATCGGCATCTCCTGTGGCGGTGGTATGCACAACGTCTGCGTGGCCTACAAGGCCGTCAAAGCGTTGACCTTCTCGACCAGCCGCGGTGGCGACTGGGTCGACCGCAATGTCGCCAACGCTCTGGGCATCAAGGCCTCGAAGGCAACCGCCATCAAGGAAAAAGGTGTCGACCTGCGCAATCCACATGGTCGCGAGGAGAAGGCCGTCGAGATCTACTACCGTGAGCTGATCAAGTACACCTTGATCAACATCAAGAAGCGCTTTGAGTCCTCTGATCACATGCCGAGCTTCCCCGAACCGGTCGAGATCGTCTTCGCTGGCGGAACTTCTATGATCGGTGGTTTTGAAGAGGTGGTGCGGGACGAGTTGGAGAAGATCCAGTTCCCCATCGACATCAAGCACGTGCGCCGAGCAGAAGATCCCTTGATGAGTGTCGCCAAGGGCTGCCTGGTGGCCGCCATGTCCGATCTCTGATCTGCACGCATCCGTGCCATGAACAGCGGGCTCTCTAGCCCGCTGTCTGTATGTGTGGACTCCCGATGCTCGCGTGCCTGCTACTCCTTGCGACCGTCACCTGCGTGCCTCCGGACCCTTCGATGCAGGCGGTCGGAGAGAGTGGCCTGCAGGCATGCCGGACGCGCCTTGCGCTGCAATGGGGCTTCGAGCTCGACGCGTCGCAGCTGATTCTGGCCGGCACGCGCCGGATCTATTCCCAGCAGGTGCAGCGGTATTCGGGCAGGCCGCCGCCTGAGTGGTCCCGGGCGGTGGCCCTGCCCGCACAGAACCGCATCATTCTGTCGGTCGATCCGAGCGATCAGACCCATGGCCGCAGCATGTTGGATGTGCTGGCGCATGAGCTGGTGCACCTGGGGCTGGGCGGCCTGGCCGTCCCGCGCTGGTTCGATGAGGGCCTCGCAGAGATCGCCTCGCGGCGGATGCTTAGTGACGCTGAGCAACGCTCGCTGCAACGCTGGGCCGAGCAGGGATTGCTGCGCGAGTGGCATGTCTTGCGCGATGATTTTCCCAGCCACGCCGAGCGTGCCCAGACCGCCTACCTCCAAGCTCTGGCCTTTTGCCGCTACCTGGACACCCAGGGGGAAGGTTTGCAGGGTATCCTCGCCAGCGTGCGCAACGGCGCCGACTTCGACAGCGCGGTCCAGGAGAGCTGCGGGCAGCCGCTGCAAGGGCTGCAGCGGAGTTGGGAGCAAGGCGAGGCCCAAAACTACTCGTTCTTCTGGGATCAGCTCAACGAGCTGGGGGTGTACGGGTTGCTGGGCTTGCTGGTGATCGTCGCCTGGCTGGTCGAACGCTTCCGACGCCGTCGCAAGCACGAGCTGCTGCCGGACTAGTGGGCCCTGCGACGCTCATGGAGCGCCGCTACGGCGGGATCTCCGCTCTGTGTGGGCTTCATCCGGCCAGCAGAATCCAGGCGACCAGGCCGTTGACGCTCGCTCCCGCGAGCATGAGGCCAAGCAACGCCAGCTGCTGTTGCCAGGGGAAGGCGTGCACCTCACGGGGATCGGACCGCTTTTTCTTGCGGCGTTTGCGCTTCCCCGGCGCTCCCAGCAGCAGAAACAGACTGACCACCGAGCTCAAGACCACGAACACCCCCAGCAACGAGAGCATGTTGTAGGTATCAACCGTCGCTAGCGTGGCTGTCTCCGCTTTGTAGATGGCCAGCACGCTCAAGACCAATCCGCAGCCGACCGCACCGCCTGCAAGCTGCACTGGACGGGCCCGCACCCCAAACCGCTGCAAGCCCAGGCTGGCGTACAGGTAGATCAGCCGAGCAAACAACGCCGCGACAAAGAAGAAACTGCCCACTCCGAGCAGGATGGCTATGAATGCAAAGTGCACGCGCATTCCTCCGACGGATTCCCAAGACACCATACCTGGGCGACGCGCGCAATTCGACATCTGCGCCCGGGCCCGCAGATCGAGGGCCGCGCGCACGCATCCCTGGCGCACAAGCGTGCAGACTCGTAACCTGTAGGCACATCCCTTTCCGGGCTCAATAGTAGGAATCCCATGCACAAGCATCTGGCACTCGCTGCCTCCTTGATATTGTTGTGCGGCTGCAGCGGCCGCGACTTTGGCTGGACCACCGACCTCTGGGGCGACCCCTACCCTCCCGATCCCGAGGCGATCGACGCCCGCTACGAAGCCCTCAAGCCACTGCAGGTCGAAGCCGAAAGCCTTCGCCTCAGTTGGACGAAGGTCGACCAACTCGAGCAGCTCTGCAGCCTGTACGAACAGCTGCTGGCAGCTTCGCAGGCACGCATCAACAGCCAGCTCGAGGCGTGGTATGAGGGTCTTGCCGTCGAAGAGCAGGCGCGCTTCGGTCCGCCCAACATGAAGGCCGACGAAGACCTTGTGACCTTCACAGCACGCTCGGAGGCACGGCGCACCGCACTCCGCGATGCTGCCCAACTGCCGTTCGATAAAGAGCTCTACGACAATTTCTGGAAGTTGGGGACCTCCTACTACATCCAGGCCGAACATATTCCCGACGACTCTGAAGAGGTCGAGCGCAAGCTCGAGCTGTACCAGAAGGGGTTGAACAACACAGAGCGCGCGATGGCCTGCTTCGACAGCTTCCGCAAAGCGATCAACGAAGGCATGGCCGAAGAGGAAGCCGCCAAGACCATAGGTAAAGAAGGCATCGAGGGCGTCTATTGGACGGTCATCTGCCTGAGCAAATGGTCCAGGCTGAAAGGCTTCTCGTACATCTTGTTCAACAAAAACCGTGGTTGGGAGATGATCCAGCACGTGCGTGAGCTCGACAACTCCTGGTACTACGGCGCTGCAGACCGCTATCTGGGAGCCTTCTACTCCGCGGCGCCCTCGATCGCAGGGGGAGATATGGAGCTGGCCTGGGAGCATTTCCAGGCTTCCCTGGAGGCCGCTCCCCACTACTTTGCCACCCACAACCTGATCTCTGAATACTATGCGACCAAGATGCAGGACCGGGAGCTGTACCTCAAACACCTGAACATCGTGCTGGAAGGCGACATGACGGTGTACCCTGACATCATCCCCTACCAGCGGGTCGAGCAAGAGAAAGCGCAGAAGCTGCTCGATGCCATCGACGAGTACTTCTAGGCCTACATCCCGGGCACCAGGACCCCCAGCTCCCTGAGAATCTCCAGACCCGCCTGCAATGAGAGGCGGGTCTTGCGCAGCTTGGTCTGGCTGGGCCGCAGCAACGAGTGGCGCGCCTCCGAGAGGTCGGCCTGCGTCAGGTCCGCGCCCACGAACATCGCGCCCTCGAGATCACTGCCGCAGAAATCGGCAGCGCTCAGACGGGCTCCGCTGAAATCGACTTCACGGGCCTGGCAGGCGTGCATCTTCATGCCCCGCAGATCGAGCCCCGAGAAGATTCCATAGGCCAGCTGGCAGCGCTCAAACCTGACATCGATCTGGAAAGTGCTGGCCTGGCGCCAGTCGACGCCGAGGAGCTTACAGCCTTCGAAGCGCACACCGTGGAAGCGCGTGCCGTGGGGCTGCAGCATGGACAGCTCGCCCCCCTCGAAATGGCAATCCTCAAAACCACAGCTCTCGAGCTTCGCGCCGGCAAAGACGCATTCGACGAAGCTGCAACCCACGAAATCACGGCCGCTCAGCAGGCCATCGCGCAGGTCAAGCGCTTCGAAGCGCTGGTCTTCGAACACCGTCTCCGCCCCCAGCGGCGAGCTCAATCACCGGCCTCGACGAAGGGCACCTCCAGCCGCTGCTCTGGCAGCAGCAGGACGTCGTCCGCAACCAGCTCCCCTTCGATCAACGGGCAGGTGCGGGTGTCGATCTCTGGAGGACGCGGGACCAGGATACGCAGGGTGAGGGTGATCAACAGGATGAACACGGCCGCCTGAAGAACCAGAAACGCCTTCTGCTCCATCATCTGGATCTGGGCCTTGACCTTGTCCTTCTTCATCGAGCTGCGCACGGTGTCGAAGTCGAGGTCCACAAGCTCGCCGCAGGTCTGGCAGAAACGGGAGCTCACCGATGCCGGCGACCCGCAATGGGGACACTGCATATCAATCCTCCCGGTCGATGGCGCGCACGCGGTCGACCACGCGCAGGCGGGTGTCGTCGTCTTCGATGTGCGCGTCGAGCGCGCGCTTGTAGTACTCCTGCGCGGTCTCGAGGTAGCGCCCGCCGCGGTGGTCGTTGCAGGTCGCCTGGACCAAAAACAACCAAGTATCCAGCTCGGTCTCATCGAGCGCACTGTTCAGCGCCTTGCAGACCTTCAACCCGTTGGGATAATCACCAGCCCTGACGCGCATGATCGCCGCGTTGCCAAACGCCAACATCAGCTTTTCGACCGGTTTCGGACTCTGCTCCTGCAGCTTCTTGGTCGCCTCGAAGAAAGCATGCGCAGCCTCGCGAGCCAGCTTGCTGCGGCTGTCGTCGTCAGGCAAGAGCTCGACGACGCGGCTGAGGGAGAGACCCTTGGTCAAGTACAACTCGGCCGGTGCATCACGGCCGACCTCGGACACGGCCAGGTCGACGTAGTCGGCCGCCTCCTTCCAATTCTCAAGCGTGGTGTACGCCATGCCGATCGCCATCAACAGGCGCCAACGCTCAGCGCTCAGGAACCAGCGGTTCTTGCCGGTGCTGCCCTTCAAGGCGGGCTCGGTCTCGTCGATCAGGCGCGTAACCAGCGCGATCCGATCAGGCAGCGCGTCACGCGCTCCGGAATCGAGCAGGCCACGGATCAGCAACGACGAGAACTCCGGTCCCAGCTCTTGTCGCTGCGGAGAGACGGCGAAGGCCCGCTTGCAATGCTCGACGGCACCATCCCAATCGTCTTCTGCAAGGGAGACATGCATCGACAGCAGCTCGCGCGCCAGCGTCCCTTCGTAGCCGCAGGTCAGGTCTTCGGCCTTGTCGAGCAACGCGGCCGTGCGCGGCAGGTCTGCCTCATTCCAGGCGACGGCGGCTTGCCCCAGCAAGGGCTCAGCCGCCTCGCTCAGTAGCTCCGCGGCCTTCTCAAACGCCTCGCCCGCGGCCTTCAGGTTGCCCTCCCGGAACTCGAGCGTGCCGAGACTGAGCCAAGCGGATCCGCGCTCGGGCCAACGTTCGGTGATCAAACCCAGCAACTCGCGCGCTTCGGGCCAGGTCTCCGAACGGCTCACCAGAATCATGGCCCGCGTCTCAAACGGCAGGGGCTGGTCGGGAAAGGACTGACTGAGCTGACTCAGCTCGAAGCTGGCCGCCGTGTAGCGGTTCTTGCCCTTGGTCCATTCTTGCAGACTCTCGGCCAGCCCCGCCGCATAGGCGTAGTCGCTCCAGGTCTCTTTGAGCACCAGCACCCCGACCAGCACGCAGATCACGCTGACGGCGTACATCGCTGCGGCTCGGCCGGTCAGGCGCATCGTTTTCTCCTAACCTGGGGCTTAGCGGACTGTGCCGATGATGCGGGCGACCGGGACAGGTCCAAGCAGGCGGCAGTCGTACAGGGGACCTTGCTTCCAACGCCGCGAGTCACCGAGAACGAACACGTGCAGATCAGGCACACGCAGTGTCGCCAGGGAATCATTGCCGTCGATGGTCGGGCTGTAGAGCTCGTGGATCTTCTCGCCGTTGATGAAGATCCGCCCCTGTTCGATCGAGACGTCGTCCCCCGCGACCGCGAGCAGGCGGGCGGGAAAGGGGTTCTTCTCACCCGCAAGCCAGAGGATATCGCCCGGTTGATAGTCGGCAAAGGTGTCGCAGAAGATCTGGTTCCCACCTTCGAGCTCAGGCTCCATGTTCTTGAGGTACGGTTCGACCTTCTCGTACTCGTAGCGTGCCGTCACGTACATGATGCCGAGCAGGACCCCCCAGAGCAGGGCCCAGAACATGAACCGCGACAGGATCTGTGACACTACCGCGCCGACGTTGCTCGCTTGCGTCTTAGCCAAAAGCAGGCCCACCCCAGACAGGCCGGCGACCATACCAGAAGCGGCATTTCCGGTCAATGGGGCGGGGTTGCCCGGCACTAGGAGGAGTGGCAATGCCCTCTCAGCGACGCTACACTGCCGACATCATCCCCACAGGAGGCCATCATGCCCGAGATCGACGCCACTGCCCTGAAGTCATCCATACAGAACGCCATCGAGCGCCACCTCGAAGGCCGTGACTACGACGACAGCCTGGTTGGAAGCTGGTCGAAGAGCATCCGCGCCGATGTTGTCGACGAGGTCCAGGCCTTCAAGCTCAAGAACACCAAGATCATCGTGCACGTCACCCTCCTCCAGCAAGGCGGTGCGGGGATGCATGTTTCCAGCTCGACGCTTTGGGACCCGGACAACGATGTCTCGGTGACGGCGGTCTGGGAAAGCGAAAAGATCTACTGCAATGCGGCCGTGTTCATCTTGAGTTTCTGAACGGGGCCGCGCCACTAGGGTCTGTTGATCAACCCTCAAGTCTTGCCGAGTGTTAGCTGGTTCTTCCTGTAGGGGCGGGGGTTAACCCCCCCCCCCGCGGCGCCGAAACAGCGCGACGGGGGA